>CAVYPI010000107.1:0-20086 GCA_963770125.1 uncultured Actinomycetota bacterium
AGCTCATCGGCTGCGTTGAGTAGCGCGGCGGCGAGCAGCCGGCGCGCCTCCACGGCGCTCAGCTCGGCGTAGTCCAGGCCGAACGCGTCGTTGTCGTCCCCGACGAGCCGGGCGGCTGGCACAGTAGGTGTGTGGTTTCCACATCGGGGGCCGGCCGGTCGACGACGCCGGAGTCGGTCGGGTATTCGCTGAAGCGACTGCTCCTGGGCAAGCCGCTGATCACCGAACAGTTGAAGTCGGAGCGACTGTCGAATCCCGTTGCGCTCGGCGTACTTTCGCCCGACGCGATCTCGTCGAGTGCGTACGGCACCGAGGAGATCCTGATCGAGTTGCTGCCGTACGCCGGGCTCGCCGCCTTCACACTGGTGCTGCCCATCACCGGGGTGATCCTGGTGATTCTCGTGCTGGTGGCCGGGTCGTACCGGCAGGTAGTCATGATCTACACGCGGGCCGGCGGGTCCTACGTCGTGGCCAGGGAGAACTTCGGACCGCGGGTGGCGCAGATCGCGGCGGCGGCGCTGCTGATCGACTATGTGGTGACGGTGGCCGTGCAGGCCGCCGCCGGAACGGTGGCGGTGGTCTCGGCGCTGCGCCCGCTGGGCCCGTACAGCCTGGAGATCACCGTGGGCGTGGTGGTGATCATGTGCTACGCGAACCTGCGTGGGTTGCGCGAGGCGGGCCGGCCGTTCGCTCTACCCACCTACTTCTTCACCATCATGGTGGGCCTCATGATAGTGACCGGCATCATCCGCGAGATCTTCTGGGGCCTCCCGGTTTACGATGCGGAACACATCGTCGGAGCGGTTCCGGTCCACCAGGGTGACGGGCTGATCATGGGCGCGACGCTGTTGGTGGTGCTCCGCGCGTTCGCCAACGGCGGCTCCTCGCTGACCGGTGTGGAGGCCATCTCCAATACCGTCAGCGTGTTCCGAAAACCGCAGGGCTCCAACGCCCGTCAGGTGCTAACGGTGATGGCCTGCATCCTCGGGTTCCTGGTGGCCGGAGTCTCCTACCTTGCCCACGTCACACACGCCCCGCCGTACGCCGCCGGATACCCGTCGGTGCTGTCGGAGATCGCCCGCGCGGTGTTCGGCGGCGGCCCGACCGGCCACATTCTGTATGCACTCGTCCAGATCGCCACCGCGGCCATCCTGTTCACCGGCGCGAACACCAGCTTCAACGGCTTTCCCGCGCTGGCGAACTTCGTCGCCGAGGACCGTTTCCTGCCGCGGCAACTGACCAAGCGCGGTCAACGCTTGGTGTTCTCCAACGGCATCATCGTGCTCACCGCGCTGTCCATCGTGCTGCTCATCGTGACCGGCGGCTCGGTCAATGCCCTCGTTCCGTTCTATGCCATCGGGGTGTTCACCGGGTTCGCGATGGCCGGTTACGGCATGACCAAATACCACCTGACACACAAGGATCCGGGCTGGCGGCACCGGCTCGCGATCAACCTGTCCGCGGCCGTCGTGTCCACGATCGTGGTCGGGATCTTCGCCATCGCGAAGTTCACCGAGGGCGCCTGGCTGGTGGTCGTCGTGTTCCCGTTGCTGGTGTTTGTGCTGATGCGGCTCAACCGCGAGTACCGCGCCGAGGCCGCGATCCTGGAGATGTTCCGCACCAATCGGCCCGACACCGTCAAGTACGCCAGGCACCGGGTGTTCGTTCTGGTGAACGGGGTCGACCTGGCCGTACTCGAGGCGTTGCGCTACGGACGAGGATTGCGCGCCGACGATCTGACCGCCGTGCATTTCATGATCGACGCCGCGGTCGCCGACCGGTTGCGCAAGCGGTGGGAGTACTTCGGCATCGAAACACCGCTCCGGATTATCGACTGCCCCGATCGCCGAATCACCCGCGCCGCGCAGGACCTGGTGTCCAAGGCGCGGGCCGAGTATCGCAACACCAATGTGACGGTGTTGTTGCCGAGGCGAAGCTACGCACCATTCCTCGGGCGGCTGCTGCATGACCGAACGGCCGACAAGATCTCTCGCGCGATCAGCCGAATCCCGGACGCGGCGGCCACGATCGTGCCCTACGACGTGCAATCCCGTATCCGCGAAGCGTTCCCGGATCTGTTCGAGGAGCGGGTGACCCGGGAACTGGAGAAGGTCCAGTCGCGCATGGCGCAGCGCGATCAGGAACGCCTCGACGAGTACGAACACCCCGATGCGCCGCCGAGCGTCATCGCGGTGGACGGCCTGCTTCCGGGACATCTGGCCACCGTCGAAGGTCGGGTCAGCGAGGTCGAAGACTCGGACGAGACCGGCCAACACGTGATCGTCATCGGTGACGACAGCGGCGACCTGCGCATCAAGTTCAGCAAGGGACGTGGCGCCGATTTCCAGCCGGGCCAGGTGCTGCGGGTGACCGGGAAGGCCCGCCAGACGGGAAATCGGCCGATCTACATGGCCGACCCCACCTACCGGATCATGGATACACCGGAACAGCCCAACCCAACGTGAGCCATTACCGTAGGCGCTGCCGAAGCCCACCGGCGCGCCTCACCCGGCGGGCCAGGGCCGCGCGCACTTCGGCTTCCGACCCGACCACGCGGACCTTCGTCTTGGCACGGGTTACCGCCGTGTACAACAGTTCCCGGGTCAGCAGCCGGGAGTCCTCCGGCGGCATCAGCACGGTCACCACGGCCGCCTGACTGCCCTGACTCTTGTGAATGGTCATGGCGTGCATGGTTTCGACGTCGGCGAGCCTGCTCGTCGCAAACTCGACCGGACCGTCGGTGCCGGCGATGACGGCCCGCAGGGTCCCGTCCCGGACGACGGCGACACCGGTGTCGCCGTTGTAGAGCTTCAGCCCATAGTCGTTGGCGGTCACCAACATTGGACGGCCGGTGTACCAGGGCGACCACACCGGCTCACCGGTGTCCTCGGTTAGCGATCGGGATGTGTTGACGCGGTTGTGTGAGGCGCATGACGAGCGGGATGCGATGCGTGAGCAGATGGCTGTGGATGAGTTTATGGTGCCGGGTTCTCGTGGCCAGTTGCGTCCGCATCCGTTGTTGACTCATTTGCGGGCGTTGGAGACGCAGATGACTCGTTGGGAGTCGGTTAGCGGTTTCACCCAAGTGCGCGTGCACAACTCGGCTACGCCGAAGTGGCGCGCGTTCCAAGCTCGATGAGCTGATGGCTAAGCGCGCGCAACGGGGCGGCTCTGCGTGAGTCGGGTTGCGGGTTGGCCGCCGCGTGGTTGACGCCGGCGTCGGCACCGCTTGACGAGCTGCTCGCGGTGTTGCGCGCGCGTGCCCGGCGTTGGACACAGCGCCGGTGATGCCGCCGCCCCGGCCGAAGACGGTGTGTACCGACCGAAGAGTCCGCAGAGCAGCAATACCCACAGCCGTACTGCCATGCCCGGTGCGTCGGCATTCGCGTGCTACGGCATGGTCGCCACCGTGCAGCGTGCGACGACGTGAAACCGTGGGACCCGGTCACAGGTGGAGACCGGCGACTGGGAAGAGCCACAGGGCGCTGGTCAGCCACGCCACCACGACCGCGGTGAGCAGCAGCGCTCCGGTCGCCGGGAGCGCCCACCTCGGGAGCCCCCGGGTGTGCACGAAGAGCACCTTGGCGGCGAAGGCGCCGTACAACAGGCAACCGGCGACCGAGTGGATCAGGGTGCGCGCGGACAACGGCGCCGGGGCGAACCCGTAGCCGTACAGGCAGTACGCCGCCACGAACCCGGTCGTCCGATGGACGCGGCCGAGCCACCGCGGCGCCTCGGTGACGCCCGGGAGCCGGCCGTACAGCCACAGTGCCGTCACTGCCTGCGCGGCCGCCAGTACCAGGACGACGCTGCCGCGGCGCGATGTGCCGTAACGGATTGATCGCACGCCGCGGCCGACTGGAACACCGAAGCGTGGTGCGTACTGCACTGGCACTTTTCGGTTGCGAGCGGGCCGACGCGGCGCGGTGAGATGGATAACACTGGGGCCGGGTCAGGATGTCGATATAACGCGGCGGGCCGGAACCCGACCGTTACGCAGGTGAGACGTTGAGACAGGAGCAGGTGCCCAGTGAGCGATCACCTCAGCTATCTCGAGGCGCTGGTCGTCGGCGCGTTTCAAGGGGTCACCGAACTGTTTCCGGTCTCCAGTCTCGGGCACTCGGTTCTGGTACCGGCACTCATCGGCGGACAATGGGCGCGGGATCTGGACGTCTCGGCCCCTGAGTCGCCGTATCTGGCATTCATCGTCGGGCTTCATGTAGCCACTGCGGCGGCGTTGTTGGTGTTCTTCTGGCGCGACTGGGTGGCCATCACGGGTGGGTTCGTGACCTCCCTGCGGCACAGGGGGATTCGCACTCCGGCTGAACGGCTAGCGTGGCTCCTCATCGTGGCCACCATCCCCGTCGGCGTCAGCGGCCTGGCGCTTGAGCATCTGTTTCGAACAACATTGGGCCGTCCCGTGCCCGCCGCCGTCTTCCTGATCGTCAACGGCGTGATTCTTTTCGGGGGAGAACGGCTGCGGCGTCGCGATCCAGCGCGGGAGGTGACACACGACGCCTCGACCGGCACCGAGAATGGTGGATTGGCGGCTGCCGACGCGAACATTGCCCGGCTGCCGGTGTCGCAGGGACTGCTGATCGGGTTTGCTCAGGTGCTGGCCTTGCTGCCGGGAATCAGCCGCTCGGGCGTCACGATGGTGGCCGGGCTGCTGCGAGGGCTCTCTCACGCCGACGCCGCGCGGTTCTCCTTCCTACTGGCCACCCCGGTGATCTTGGCCGCAGGGGTGCTGAAGATCCCCGACTTGTTTGGACCGCTGGGTGCGGGCATCCACGGTCAGGTCCTCGCCGGCAGCGTGGCCTCATTCGCCGCCGCCTACGTCGCGGTACGCTTCCTCACCCGCTACTTCCAAACCCGCACGCTTACCCCGTTCGCGGTGTACTGCACACTCGCCGGCTGTGGCAGCCTACTGTGGTTGACCCTGCGCTAGGGGCATCGATCGACGTTGTGCCACAACGCGCTGCGCACACAGCAACGTACGGTTCAGAGCCGCCGTGGCATTCTCAATCGCTGAACGTGGAAGTCACGCGCGGCAGGAGCGCAGTATCCGGCGCGCGTGCGGCCAGAAGGGCAAGCCCGCTGAAAAGGTGGCTCCTGCGGCGATGAGGTCGATGGCCACGTCGACGCTTTCGCGTCCGTCGTGCGACCACGTTCTTGAGGTCGAGCAGCAGTGCCAGTTCATCCACGACAAGGGCGTTTGCCGTTCCGTAGGCGACCGCGATCGCTGGGTGGTGGCGGTGCTTTTCCGAGCCGCGCACACCGACTGCCCCGACGGCAGAAAGCAATGCGATGCCGATGTTGTAGTCGCTCACGGAGCGCAACGCTGTGCGAGTGAAAAGATCAAGCAGCACAGCAGGACTAACACCGCGACGGCGATGCCGGCTCGCCGGGTGCATTGGCTGTCCCACGGCGGCCCTATCTGCTAGAACGAAGTTGAGGCGCTCGGTGTCAACACGTTCGCAGATAATTCCGCGCGCACGCAGGCGATGACGCGGTGTTGACCCGGGTGATCGAGGTTGGGCGCCTGATCGCGGCGGCGGGACGACCGCATTGTGAAACGCGAGCAGCGTGTGTTCTGTGTCGGTCGCGGTGGCTGGGTTCTTCGTGAGCGATGGGGCGCGGCTTGGGACTATTGGCGGGTTATCCTCGGCAGGTTTCGTAGGTGTCGATGAGCTTCTGTTCGGTGGGGTCGGGCCGGTAGTCGCGTGGGGTGCAGCCGCCGGTGGTGATGGCTACTGGGGCGATGGTGTGGCCGTTGTAGTTGCGGTGTGCTTGCAGCTGGTCGGTGGCGGTGTAGAGCAGCGGTGCGGGCAGGATGGCCACGATCGGTAGGTGCTTGTCGGCGAGTGCGGTGGCGATCGCGGGGTCGCGGGAGACGGTCTTCTCCGATATCCAGACCGGTGGGGTAAGTGGTGCGTTGACGGTCATCGCGTCAATGTGCGGGATGGTTTGGTCGGCGTTGAGGGTGTTCCACACGCCCAGTTCCTGGGAGGTCGGCAGCCTGCGGGACGTGGTGATGCTCGCGGGGTGAGTCTTACTCGCGCTGATCGTCCATGTGCCGCTGGCCAGTTGCGGGAATTGGGCGCCCAATGTAGTGATTGCGGCGGTCACGGCGATGTAGTCGGCGGGGTCGGGCAGTTCGATGGCCCCGAGGTCGGGATGGCCGCGATCGGCGTCGACCGGCGCATCTGTGGGATGGGTGATGGTGGCGCGCAAACTGACGGTGGCGCTGGGGAATTCGTGGCGCAGCGCCACCCAGTCGCGGGCTTGGGCGATGACCTGGTCGGCGTTGGTGATCGGGTGTTGGCCGCTGTCGATGGCGAATAGGTTCCAGCCGCGGCGGATGTCGAGTTCGGTTTGGTAGCCGGGGTAGTCGACGGCGCGAAGATCGTCCAGATAGCGGGTGGTGATCGCGGCGAGCTGATCGGCGGTGATGTCCTCGGCCACCTGCACCGACAGCCAGAAATGGACGTTGTCTTGGGCGAAGCTGTTGGCCAGGTCGCTGCTGGCGGCCAGGACACCGGGCATGGCCCGGATCTGGCTGGTGAGCTGGTCGGCTTGCGTGCGGCGGTCGGGCGGCAGCCGATAGCAGCCGGTCAGCGCCAACGCGATGACGATCAGCACGCAACTAGTGCCGCGCCATCGCGAC
The DNA here is from genome assembly GCA_963770125.1 of uncultured Actinomycetota bacterium. GTDB lineage: Bacteria > Actinomycetota > Actinomycetes > Mycobacteriales > Mycobacteriaceae > Mycobacterium. The sequence goes on from CAVYPI010000107.1 coordinate 6,668, forward strand.
CGTGGGTGGATCGGTGAGGACGGTAGTTGTGTCACTTCACGCAGGGGATGTCGGTGGCGCTCATGCGGGATAGGTCGGTGGGCACTGGGGCGGCGGTGCCGGTGGCGGTGGCGGCCACCGTGGTGACCGGGGTGGTCGGCGTCGGGGACGCGGCCAGGGCGGTGGCCGCTGTTGCGTCGGTGTCGGTGGGGTAGTCGCTGGCCGGGAAGTCGGCGCCGAGCGTGAGCTGCACCGTGTTGGGGCCGATCGCATCGGACGGGTTGGCGGTCAGACCGAATTGGTCGGCCAGTGTTTGGGCGGCGTCGTGGGCGCCGGGCCCGTAGTCGAGGGTGCTGGCCTCGGCCAGGGTGCCCGCGGTAGTGGCCTGCCCAGGGGTGAATCCGCGGGAGGCGAAACTGTCCACCAGCGAAGTGGCCAGCCCTTTGTGAGTGGTGGCGTTGACGACATTGAGCACCGCGGGAACCGCCAGTGTGCTGGTCCCGGGCACCGAGGTAGGGGTGGCCGCGCTGGTGGTGATGAGGTTGTGCAAAATGGCGCGGATGGTGGGCACGTCGATGAGGTTGACGTCTTCGCCGGCGATGTCTTGGCCGAATTCGGTGATCGGCAGCGTGTAGAGCGATAGCGCCCGGTTGGTGAACCCCGAGGCGTGTTCGACGAACCCGGCCAGGTCGAACCCGGAATCCACGGCGACGTTTTGGCGGGCCACATCCAGCAGATGGCGCAGCGCGCGGGGACTGGACAGCGCCCCGCCGTGGCGCAGCGCAGAGATTAGCGAGGCGATGAACGCCTGCTGGCGCCGGGTGCGATCCATGTCGGTGAACAACTCATCGTTGACATCGCGGCGTTGCCGCACGAACGCCATGGCTTGGGTGGCGTCGATCTGCTGGGTGCCTTGGTGAAAATCCGCGCCCGAGTAGGGGTCTGCGGTGTCGGCGTTTACACACACCGTGATCGGTTGCACCACTTGGGCGATCTGAAAAAACGCCACCAGGGTGACCTCGAGGAAATGATCGATCGGAATCCCCAACAGCCGTCGCACCGTGTCGATCTGGGCCTTGCGGCCGGCTTCGCGCCCCATCTGCTCCTGCGCCACCGGATCGGGCACCTCGCTCGATGTGGCGCCGGATCCCGTCTCGCCGGTTGGGTTGGCGGCCATGTCCAGGGCGTGCTGGTAGGCCAGCCCGTAGGCCTGTTTAATCTTGCCCTTGCAGTCGGCGGTGGGGCAGCCCGCCAGCTCCACATAGTCGTCGCGAGGGATGGAGATCGCGGTGATCGGCCCGTCGCTGGCCGGGATGTGTAGCACGATCAACACATTGGCGTTATAGCCGCCGACGGATTCGTCCCCGGCGTGCAGCGCATCGTAGATGTCTTGCGGCAGCGGCTGACCGTGCTGATCCAGCCGGCTATCCAAACCCATGATCAGGATGTTCTGATCGCCGCCGCGGGAGGCGGGCCCGCCGAGCAGCGCCTGCGACGTGGTGATCCCGCCGCTGATATTGCGGTAGCTGGCCCAACCCATCCCGGTGCCCGCCAGCACCACCACCGCGGCCAGCGCGCCCAGCACCCGCCCACCGGCCCGCGTCCGGTGCCAGCCGGTGTCGCGGCGCTGGCGGTGTTCCCGACCCGCACGGGCATGCCGGGGCGCCCCCACCCGCGGTATCACCTCGGTGTCCCAGGACGCGCGTGCCGGTCGTGTCATAACAAGCCGGGATTATCCCGCACCCCACTGCGCTGCGCCCACCACAGCTGCCGGCCCGAGATCACACCGTTACGCTGGGGTGATGCTGGGGTCGCTGAACTGGGACCGGTCGTTCATGCTGCTGGTAGCCGCCCTCGTTGTCGTTGGGCCCGAGCGGCTGCCCGACGCGGTGCGCTGGGCCACCCGCACCCTGCGGCAGGTCCGCGATGCGGTGAGCGGCGCCACCGAACGAGCGAAAACCCAGTTCGGGCCCGAACTGGCCGAGACGCGCGCGCAGCTGCGCGATGTGACCGCCGCCGCCCTGTTCGCCGACCCGCCGCCAGCACCGTCGGATCCCGGGGCTACCCCGGCGCCAGCGCAGTCAGCGCATCCACCATTCGACCCGCACGCCACTTGACCGGTCGCGCCCGCAAGTCAAACGCGGTAGGAACGCGGCGTCACAGGTGCTCAACGGGATCGCGGGCACGGTGGCGGCCGCGGCGGTGATGTTCGCGGCCACCAACATCGATGACGCGGTGGTGCTCACCGTGTTCCATGCCGCCCGCCGGGCCACCGGCGCGCCCAGACAATCCCATATCTGGGTCGGCCAATACCTCGGGGTCGGGCTGATGGTGGTGGTGGCGCTGCTAGCCGCGACGGGTTTTCGGGTGGTGGCGCTGCACTGGGTCGGGCTGCTGGGGCTGATCCCGCTGACGCGGGGGATCGTCATGCTGGCCACCGCGACCCTCGGCGCACTGCGCGGTGACGACGGGCCCGCGCCGGTGATGGCCACCGGGTGGTGGCAGGTGGCCGCGGTGACCTTCGCCAACGGCGCCGATAACATCGCCGTCTACACCGCGGCGTTTCGCATCATGGGACCCGCCGACACCACCGTGACCGTCACGGTGTTCGCCGCCGGTATCGCCGTGTGGTGTGTGGTCACATCGCTGCTGGTCGCACATAAACGCGTCGTCGAGGTGTTGCAGCGCTACAGCCGCTGGATCATCCCCGTGGTATTCATCGCCCTCGGCGTCTACATCATCGGCCGCTCCGGGCTGGTGCACGCGATCGGCTAAACGCCGCGCCTAGCCGGCGACGGTCATGACGCCGCCAACATCGGGACGGCACCCGGATTCCAGTGGCGGGCCAATAGTGCCAAAATTCCCATCCACGGAACGAAGCCGAGGCGGATAGTGAACTCGCCATCGATCAGGCCCTCAAGGTTGGTTTCGGTGACAGTGTTGTCGGTGAGAATCCCAGTCTTCATGCGTCAACGCCGAGCAGGCCATCCCGCAACAAGCGGATACTACGGCGGCTCGATTACAGTTGGGTCGTCCACGCCTCCTCGGCTACCCACACATCTCAGACCGGTCCAAGAAGAAGCGTACGGGCGAAGAAAAGAAGGTCATCAGACTCATCGAGAGGTTCGAAGACCAAGGCCTACCACCACCCCAGTGGTTCGGAGTGGCAGAGGATGACCTGTTGTTCGCCCTCCCCGCAGAGAGCATACGAATGTGCTACCCGGATGCAGCCAGCGAGTTTCCAGGCTGGCTTGAACTTCGCGAGGAATGTCGTACAGCCACCGGTGCAGGCCCGTCGGACTCCGTTGACTGGAAAAACTATGCGGACGATCACTACGGATTACCGATCGCTAGTGCAGACGGTGTAAGGAGAGTCGTTCGCAAACTAGACCTCGCCGCAGCTCCACTACCTTCGATCCGCCGCAGCCTGCGCCAGCTGGGCGCGGCCCGGATCGCGGTCGTCCTGCTTCTGGTGACCGTGATCCCGGCGAAGATCATCATTGCCCGGCCGTCACCTGGGCTGGGTCCGGTCGCGCCCGGGGGGTGGGGTGCGTTCCCGTCCGGCCACGCCACCACGCGCTCGGTGTGCTACGTGCTGGCCGCGCTGCTGATCGCGGGCCGCGCCCGGCGCTCAGGCTGGGCCGCCGGGGCGATGACCCTGAGCTTCCTCATCGGCATCGCCCTGGTATGGCGTGACTTCCACTGGTTCACTGACGTGCTGGCCGGCTGGGCCCTGGCCGCGCTCATTGTGCTGGCCGCGCTGCGGCTGACCAGCCGCCCGGCCCGGCTGCCCGAACCTCACCCGAGACGGCTGCCTGGGCCGCAGCGGTCCGCCACTCCCGGCTAAGTCGCCCGCCGCGCCGTCCGCCGTCAGCTGGTCCGCGGCCGGCCCGTCGGCGGGCGCGCCGTCCTCACCGCCGCTGCGGAACTCCGCCTCCAGCATGTCCATGGCCTTCAGGAAGGCGGACCGCTCGTCCGCCGCCAGCCTAGCCAGGACACAGGCCAGCGGCGCCGCCACCCCGTCCAGCCATGCCTCAGCCGTCGCCCCCTGACTGTCCGCGATGGCCACGATGGTGCGCCGCCGGTCCGTCGGGTCCGGCACCCGTTCGATGAACCCGCCAGGTCGAGCCCGGCCAGCAGGCCGCTCACCGTGGACATGGTCAGGCCCAGCCGCGCCGCCAGGTCGCCCACCGTCATCGGCCCGTCCCGCAGCTGCTCCAGGGCCGCCACATGCCGGGGGCCGAGCAGCACGGCTGCGGGCGGCGTGGCCCTACGGATTGCCGAACGATCCGGTGCTGATCTCGCGTCGTCGAACGCCCGGTTGACGTTGGGCATCGCGCTGGTACATCGGGACACGGCCGCGGAGCGTGATCTGCTGAATTGCCAAGCCGTCGAGAACTGGGACAGCCGCCAAGCGTTCGATCGCGGCCTCAGCTTCCCGTACACCGGACTCATCGCTGTCGACCAGCAGTTCCCGCACCAAGAGGCGCGACACAGCAGAACGCCGGCGGCGCGGTCCAGCTGAGCCGTTGTCAATATCATGAGATCCACTGACGCGTGGGCCACCAGTGGAAGCTGTCGAATCTTGAAGTCGTGCAAGGTTTCAGCGCCGGGTCACTGACTGCCCGGATTGTCGGTGCCCCCGCCGGGGGTGGAGCAATTTGTCCGCTGCCCCGCCGGGGGTGCGCAGGTTGGTTGATACCCCCGCCCGGGGTGCGCAGGTTGGTCGATACCCCCGCCGGGGGTGAAGCACGTCGGTGGATGCCCCCGCCGGGGCTATGCGGCGTCGTCGGCCAGGTACCGATAGAGGGTGGCGGCTGATGCCGAGGTATTTGGCCACGTCGCGTGCGGTGTGCCCATCGGCTTTCATCCGTCTTGCGGTCGCGACGTGGGCCGAGTCGGCGACCTTTTTGCGTCGCCCGAATCTGGTGCCGTTGGCACGTGAGGCCGCTCGCTTGAGGGCAGTACGTTCCTTGACCAGTTCCGCTCGAACTCCGCCATGCTCGCGAGGACGCCGATCACCATGCGACCTTGACGAGTCGATGCCGTCGGTGGTGGAGATCAACGTCACCCCCGATCCGTCAGGGCCTTCACGTCTCCAAGATGTGCAGAGTGTTGCGTCCCAGCCGGTCGAGCTTCCACACGACCACGGTGTCGCCCTCGCGGACATAGTCCAACAGTGCTGCCAGGCCTGGGCGGTCGTCGCGTGCACCGGACATGGTGTCGGAGAACGTCTTCGACACACCTGCAGCGGCAAGAGCAGCGTTCTGCTGATCCAGGGTCTGCGCAACGGTGCTCACTCGAACGTATCCAACACGTGCGCCAGCGCTAGCAGCTCGTGTCGAATTACCCTGTCTCGCAAGGCATTCAACGCTTGACACCCGATATTTAGTCCTTTAGTTGACCGTTAAGGCCTGTTCGCCCCGCAGGCCTCATTCGAGGTCCGTGCTGGCCACGATTCCGCTGCGTTGTGTCCATTGATGTGGGGACCCATCCGTGCTCGGGCTCCTGGTCGCAGAGCGGACCGCCGGGCGATATGACAGACAGTTCTGCCCGGCGGTGACACGATGTCGAGGTGAGCGACGGTCGGAACGCCGGAGCGCTAGACGGCGCGAGTCGTGGTCACGGGGCTTCGGTTCGTGAGCTGCGGGAGAGGTCGCGATGACGGCGGCGACAGCCTGCCGTATGTGCGGCACTGAACTCCTCGCGAACGCTCGGTTCTGCCACGACTGTGGCTCACCGGTTCTCGAGTCAGAAACACATGCCGAGTACAAGCAGGCCACGGTGCTGTTCGCGGACGTGGTGCACTCGATGCACATCGCGGCAGCCGTGGGTGCCGAGCGGCTGCGCGAAATCATGGCGGAACTGGCGAACGGCTGTGCCGCAGTTGTGAGGGGTTACGGCGGTACGGTCGGCAGCTTCACCGGCGACGGCATCATGGCGGTGTTCGGCGCGCCAGCAACCTTGGAGGACCACGCGATGCGCGCCTGCCTTGCCGCCTTGAAAATCCAGGACGAGGCCAGTTTGCTCGCCGACGATGTAAACCTGCGCGACGGCGTCGAACTGCAGCTGCGGGTTGGTTTGAACTCGGGTGAGGTGATCGCCGGCGAAATCGGTTCGGGAACTTTCGGTTACACCACCATCGGCGAGCAGGTCGGCATGGCTCAGCGGATGGAATCGGTAGCTCCGCCGGGTGGGGTGATGCTCAGCGCATCTACTGCACGCGTGGTCGAAGGCGTCGCGATCCTGGGCGAACCCGAGATGGTCCAAATCAAGGGCGCAGAGGAAGCTGTGCCCGCGCGCCGCCTGCTGGGCATGGGCAACCAGCATCGCGCCGTCGGGCGTGCTGCGTCGGGTCTGGTTGGTCGGCGGTGGGAAATGTCAACGGTCGAGGGCTTGTTGGACCGTGCCATCGCCCACCACGGGGAAGTGGTCGGCGTGGTGGGCCAAGCAGGCATTGGCAAGACCCGTCTCGTGCGTGATGTTTCTGCGACCGCAGCCGCGCGTGGTGTCGAGGTGTTCACAACCGTCTGCGAGTCGCACGCCAGCACTATCCCGTTTCACATGGTGGCCCGCTTCCTGCGCGCAATTATGGGTGTTGGCGATCTCGACGGCGACGCAGCGCGCTGCCGTGTACGCGCCCGACTCTGTGGCGCAGATGCGCAAGACGTGCTGTTGCTCGATGACTTGCTGGGCATCGGCGACCGCGCGGTAGCACTGCCCCAAATTGCCCCCGATGCGCGGCGTCGGCGGCTAATCGCGATGATCAATGCCGCCTCGCTGGCCCGCCGAGAGCCCGGGATGTTCATTATCGAGGACACGCACTGGATCGATGAGGTCAGCGAGTCGATGATGGTCGAAATCTTGGCGGCGATCGCGCAGACCCCATCGCTTGTGGTTACCACCTATCGCCCGGAGTACCGCGGACCGCTGGCTCGGATGGCGAACTTCCAACAGATCACCCTTGCGCCATTGGATGATTCGCATACCAACCTGTTGGTCACTCAGCTCCTCGGCACCGACTCCTCGGTCGGCGGCCTGCGCGCGCTGATCGCCCAACGGGCCGCCGGAAACCCATTCTTTGTCGAAGAGATGGTGCGCGATCTGGCTGAACGCGGTGTGTTGCAAGGGCACACGGGCGCATTCCAACTGCGTGGTCGCTTCGTCGATGCGGCGGTGCCCGCCACACTGCAGGCCACCATAGGTGCACGTATCGATCGGCTTGGTGGGACCGCTAAACAGACCCTCAACGCGGCGGCGGTCATCGGGACGCGATTTGCCCCAAACCTTCTGGGCAGGCTGATCGATGGTCTGGATCTGGAACCTCTTACCGCAGGGGAATTCGTCTCCGAGGTTGGATCCTCATCAAGCGGGGATTATGTGTTCTGCCACCCGTTGATCCGCATGGTGGCCTACGAATCGCAGCTCAAGAGCGATCGCGCTCAGCTGCACCGGCTCTTGGCTGCCCACCTGGAGGAACCGGAGTCAGCTAACGAGAATGCATCGCTGATCGCCGGGCATCTGGAGGCCGCCGGCGACCTCTCGACGGCTTTCGGCTGGCACATGCGAGCCGGAGCTTGGTACAACTACCGCGACATCTTGGCGGCACGAACGAGTTGGCGGCGAGCGCGGGAGGTCGCTGATCAGCTAGCACAGAACGATCCGCGTCACATGTCGACGCGCATCGCGCCACGAACTTTCTTGTGCGGTACCGCGTTCCGGGTAGATAGCGGCCTCTCCGAGAGCGGCTTCGAGGAGCTGAGGAACCTCTGTACGGCGATGGACGACCAGCGGGCGCTGGCCATCGGCATGGCCGGGCATGTGCTCTCTCAGAACTTTGGCGGCCGATGCCGCGAAGCGTCACGATCGGCGACCGAACTCGTCGAGCTGTTGGAGTCCATAGGTGATCCGACGTTGACGGTGGCACTGTCGTTTGCGGCAATCATTGCCAAGCACGAGACCGGCGAGATGGCCGTTGTTTTGCGGCTGGCTCAACGTGTAATCGACCTTGCCGAAGATGATCCGAGCCGAGGCAACGTCATCCTCGGATCCCCGCTGACGTTTGCCATCATGTTGAGGGGCGTCGCCCGGTGGTGCTTTGGGATAGCGGGATGGCAGGACGACCTCGACCGCGGGGCCGCGATGGCGAGGGCGTCCTACCCGACGATGCTTGCCGGGATGATGTGGCGCAAATACGTTTTCGCCATCTCGTACGGAGTGTTGCTGCCCGGTGCGGCAGCGCTGCGCGAGACCGCCGAGACTCTCGCTGCCGCAGAGGAATCCGGCGATGATCTTGCACTCGATCTGGCTCGGACCACGCGAGGTGTCACTCTCCTCTATCAGAACAGCCCAGAGCGTGAAGCCGGCCTCGCTCTGCTGACGACGACGCGCGAAAGGGCCCTCAATGCGCGGTTCGCAGTAACTGCTCTCCCGATAGTCGACCTCCACATAGCAATGGAGCAGCTTCGGCTTGGCGACGTCGACGGAGCAATCGAGTCGGCCCGAACCGTCCTAACTGAGGTGCGCGAGTCGGGTGGGGCGATCTGGGATGCGTTTGCGACGAGCGTCCTGGTGGAAGCGCTCTTGCAACGCTGTGGGGACGCAGACCTCAAGGAAGCGCAAGCGGCAATCGACCGGTTGGCGGCGCTGCCGACCGACCCCGGATTAGTGCTGCACGAAACATGTCTGCTGCGGCTCCGCGCTCTGCTGGCCAGGGCTCATGGCAACGAAACCTGCTATCGAGGCTATCGGGATCGCTACCGCGCGCTGGCGACATCGCTGGGATTTGAAGGGCAAATGAAGTGGGCCGACGCGATGGCGTGACCGGACAACAAAAGCCGCGGCGCTAGCGGCGCCCAACGCCGAGGATGCTGACGCCCGGCAATTCGTAACCGTCAGGAGCGGCGAAATCTGCCATGGCTGCGTCAACACGGGTACGGATGGCGGCATGCACGTCGGCGGGAAGTGACCCCAACAGCTGCGCAACGGGCCCCGCCAGCGATGGGACCACCGACCACCACTCGTCGACAGAAGTGGTGAACATCGGCGTTGGGATCTCGCGTACGGCGGTGTCAGTGAACCCTGCCCCCACCAGCAACTCGCCGAGTGCGCCGGGCGCATCGAGCGAGAACGGCCCGGGGACGCCAGGTGGCGGGACGGGCATCCCCAGCTGGGCTGTGATCGCGTCGAACAGCAGGCCCAACCATGGATTGCGTTCACGAGGTCCCCAGACCGTGAAGACGGCACGGCCGTCTGGCCGCAGGATCCGGCGGGCAGCCCGCACCGCGGACGCCGGATCCGGCGCGAGCATCAGGCCTTCACGGCACAGCACCGCGTCAAAAGCCGCCTCCGGGTAGTCGATCCGCTCGAGGTCCACTTCGCAGGTCGTGACGTTTGTTAGGTCGGCGTCCTTCGCTCGTTCGGCTGCGATTGCGGTCATCTCCGGTGAGAAGTCGGAGAGCACCACCGCCCCGCCCGTTCCGACGATTGCGGCCGCGGCCATGCCGACGCCGCCGGGGCCGCAGGCGAGCTCGAGCACACGCTGCCCGCGGTGAAGACAGGCGGCATCGAGGATCGCCTGAGTCACGACGGCGCCCCTGGTGTCAACGTGGCGGGCGTGCTCGCCCCACGACGGGGCGGCTGATGCCCACATCGCACGCAGCGATGTGCGTAACGCGTCAGCGATCGGGCCCGGTTCGTTCGCGTCCATCGGCGTCCAGCCTCTGCAAATGTAATGACCTGTGCACGAGAACCCGTGTGCAGACCATCCTGACTCGGACCGGGCACCGCACACGCGGATCGGCGGACATTCCGGGAGAAACGTTGGCCATCAGGTCATCGTCTCAAGGGGAGGACACCACGCTGGACGCTGAACGAACCAGGCTCGCCGAGTGGGAAGAACGCGGCTGGTAGAGCACCATCGCGATATGAGACACGATGCCTGACCGGCGATGACACGATAGTGGCGTGGACGGCACACAGTGTGGGTCGTGCGGCGCTCAAGTAGGCGCGATGACCACGTTCTGTAGCGAGTGCGGCAACACCGCTCACCCAGGCCGCCCAATCGGCGGAGTACAAGCAGGTGAAGCGTGAGCGGGCTCGGCATGGTGACTGCGATGAGGCCATACAGCTCATGCGCGCCGCCATAGATCATCTGTTCCGCGACGGACAGCTGCTGGCGTGGGGCGTTCCAGCGACTGGTGTTCTGGTGGAGACACTGCTGGATCGCGGGGCTGACGGTGACGTGGCCGAAGCCGAGACCGCGATCACCAGGTTGGCGGACGCGCCAGCCGACGACGGACTGGTTATCCGCGAAATCTGGCTGCTGCGGCCGCGCGCAAGGCTGGCGAGGGGCCACGTGGACGAGGCCTCCTATCGCGACTATCGGGAGCGCTACCGCAACATGGCGAGAACGCTTGGCTTCGAGGGGCACATGGCGTGGGCCCAGGCGATGCCATGACGGCGGTCATTCTGCAACCCCATTAATTGCCCGCTTTCGCGCCCACCAACGGGTGGGCTAAGCAAGGCCACTAGAGGGCCATGCGCGATCGCCATCAGGCTGCGGTGTCCTCGGTGAGGTACCGGTACGAGGTCGCCCGGCTGACTCCGAGATACTTGACGATGTCCCTGCCAGTGTGGCCATCGGCTTTCATGCGCTTCGCGGTGGTGATGTGCTCGGAGTCAGCAACCTTGCGCGGCCGTCCGATCTTGTGTGCCGTTGGCGTGAGAGGTTTGGCGCTTGAGCGCGGTGCGCTCCTCGCCGATAGCCCACCCCAGGTGCCGTGCCCCTCAGGCGGGGCCTGGGCATCGCCGCCGCGTCGGCTTCCCACCGACGGGTCGACCTCTCCAGTGCGGCCAGACAAGCACGAATCGCGTGATCCTCCAACGCGACCGGCGCACCGAACACGGCCATGATGCCGTCCCCGGTGAACTTGTCCACCGTGCCGCCGTACCGCTGCACCATGCCCGCCGCACGGTCGGCGAGGTCGGTCATGATCTCGCGCAGCCGCTCAGCACCCACCTTGGCCGCGATGTCCATCGAATGCACCACGTCAGCGAACAGCACCGTCACCTGCTTGTACTCCGCCGATCGGCGGAGCCGCGTGACCGGTGCGCCGCATTCGTTGCAGAACTTGGAGTTCGGCGGCAGTTCTGTGCCGCAGGACCCACAGAGCAGCCCCGTTGCGGTCAGTCCACCGCCACGATCCCCGCTGGGGTCCACGTCAGTATCGTTTCACCGCTGCTCGGTGATGTCCGTCATATCGCCGCGCCATCTCCGATACGAAGCTTTGAGACCACCCTCGTAGGTGGTCTATTTCGAGACCATCCCGTGGTCGTTTACGGGCTGACTCCGACCGCATCATGTCTTGTAGTGACACTCGAATACGGTCTACATGGCTGTGTGTCAGATGCACCTGGGCTAGGCGGGATCAGCATCCGGCATGACGATGCGACCGAGAATCACACATTTCTTAAGGACGCCGACGATCGATTGCCGGTCAGCCCTACAGTGAGGCAGCGGCTAGTCTGCTGGCCTGTCAGGCCGGGGGGTTCCAGAGCACCCACCGCCGGGTTGCACGGCGGCCGTCCACAAGGGAGCTGGCCATGGAGCTGCCGCCGAACATCTGGAAGACGCCGATCGACCGGTCGCCTGATCCCAAGCGCGAGCCCGGGCCGATCAACCTGCAGCGCTACGCGTTCGTGCCGGCCTACGCGGGTATCGCCACATTCTTCGGTGTACCGCTGTGCCTCAACCAGCAAGACCTGCGTGCCGGGAAGGTCGATGTGGCCGTGCTTGGCGCGCCCGTGGACATGTCCCTGGGGCATCGGGGTGCGGCGTATGGACCCCGCGCGCTTCGGTCCGACGAGCGAATCCTGCCCAATATGCCTGGGATGCTGGTCAATCCGAGCACGCGCGTGCGGCCGTTCGAGGTGCTGACTGTGGTCGACTACGGCGACGCCGCGGTCGATCCGCTGAGCATCGACAACTCGATGGAGCCGATCCGTTCGCTGGTCCGCGAGATCGCCCAGGTCGGCGCGATCCCTATCGTGCTCGGTGGAGACCACTCGATCCTGTGGCCGGACGCCGCGGCGCTGGCCGACGTGTACGGGGCCGGCAAGGTCGGGGTGATCCATTTCGATGCTCACCCGGACTGCTCCGATGATCTGCTCGGCCATCCAGTTTCACACGCCACGCCGATTCGTCGGTTGATCGAAGATGAGCACGTCCCCGGACGCAACTTCGTTCAGATCGGCTTGCGGAGCGCGATCTCACCCGACGATGCGTTGTTCGGCTGGATGCGCGAACACGGGTTACGTACACACTTTATGGCCGAGATCGACCGGCGTGGCTTCGGCACCGTGCTCGAGCAGGCCATCGCCGAGGCCTTGGACGGGCCCGAATATGTGTACCTGTCGCTGGACATCGACGTCCTGGACCCGGCCTTCGCCCCCGGCACAGGAACGCCCGAGCCGCCGGGTCTGACAAACCGGGAGCTGCTGCCGGCCATCCGTCGGATCTGCCATGAGACTCCGCTCATCGGAATGGAAGTGGTCGAGGTCGCCCCCCACCTCGATCCTGGCTACACCACCACGATGAACGCGCGGCGAGCGATATTCGAAGGCCTGACCGGAATCGCCATGCGCCGCGCTGGCTTGCCCGGTCCGGCCTACCTGCACCCCGACGTCGCCGGGACACCGCCTGATTAAAGCGGGTAAGAGGGTCGGTTATCCGTGGTGTAGGCGGCAGCGTAGCTCGCCGGGGTTTTCGAGATTAGCGCGGCGTTCGGCGGGGGCCTGATCGGCGTCGTGGCCCCGTGCTGATAGCGCAGTGCTGCTGCTGCTGCTGCCGTGCCGTAGCCCAGCCGTCCCATCAGCTCGGCCAGGGTGGCTCCGGTGGCAGCCGCCAGCACCGCACCGTGTCAGTCGGTCCGTGCCCACCCGTGCCCACAATCTGCCCACAATCGCAAGTAGCTCCGGTGATCTGCCATGATGCGTTTTGGCTGGTGAAGCCAGTTTCGGCCCTCTGACCAGGGAGCCGAGGAGGTCGCGAACACCTACGCGCTGTTGTCCATCGCCGAAAGCCTTCTCCCACAGCAGCAGCCGAGGAGCCAGGTCCGGAACCAGCGCGACCCGCAGGGCAGAGGCATCGCGAACTCCCGACCGTCGCTGAGGTGTCCGAGATAACGCGGCTGTCGGTGGGCACCTTGCGGTGGTGGCGGTCCGTGGGAGCGGGCGGCCCGCCGTCGGTCAAGCTGGGGCGACGGGTGATGTATCGCCGGGCCGATATTGAAAAGTGGATGGAGCAAGCGCAGTGAACTTGATGACGACTCTTGACGCCGTCAAGAGTCGATTCTGTTTCCGCAGGAAACGAGGGGGAACGAACCGGATCGAGACGAATCCAACCTGCAGGTCAGACGGTGTTTCCGCAGGTAGACGCTC
>CAVYPI010000108.1:0-59496 GCA_963770125.1 uncultured Actinomycetota bacterium
TCAATCCGTTACGGCACATCGCGCCGCGGCAGCGTCGTCCTGGTACTGGCGGCCGCGCAGGCAGTGACGGCACTGTCGGCTGTGCACGGCCGCTCCGGGCGTCGCCGAGCGCGCGCGGTGGCTCGGCCGCGTCCATCGGACGACCGGGTTCGTGGCGGCGTACTGCCTGTACGGCTACGGGTTCGCCCCGGCGCCGTTGTCCGCGCGCACCCTGATCCACTCGGTCGCCGGTTGCCTGTTGTACGGCGCCTTCGCCGCCAAGGTGCTCTTCGTGCACACCCGGGGGCTCCCGAGGTGGGCGCTCCCGGCGACCGGAGCGCTGCTGCTCACCGCGGTCGTGGTGGCGTGGCTGACCAGCGCCCTGTGGCTCTTCCCAGTCGCCGGTCTCCACCTGTGACCGGGTCCGGTTTCACGTCGTCGCACGCTGCACGGTGGCGACCATGCCGTAGCACGCGAATGCCGACGCACCGGGCATGGCAGTACGGCTGTGGGTATTGCTGCTCTGCGGACTCTTCGGTCGGTACACACGCCGTCTTCGCCGGCCCGAGCGGCGGTTGTCGCCGCCATTGGCTACGACAGCGCCGGCGTCGCAACGGCGAGCAGCTCGGTACGAAGCGGTGCCGACGCCGGCGTCAACCACGCGGCGGCCAACCCGCAACCCGACTCACGCAGAGCCGCCCCTTTGCGCGCGCTTAGCCATCAGCTCATCGAGCTTGGAACGCGCGCCACTTCCGCGTAGCCGAGTTGTGCACGCGCACTTGGGTGAAACCGCTAACCGACTCCCAACGAGTCATCTGCGTCTCCAACGCCCGCAAATGAGTCAACAACGGATGCGGACGCAACTGGCCACGAGAACCCGGCACCATAAACTCATCCACAGCCATCTGCTCACGCATCGCATCCCGCTCGTCATGCGCCTCACACAACCGCGTCAACACATCCCGATCGCTAACCGAGGACACCGGTGAGCCGGTGTGGTCGCCCTGGTACACCGGCCGTCCAATGTTGGTGACCGCCAACGACTATGGGCTGAAGCTCTACGACGGCGACACCGGTGTCGCCGTCGTCCGGGACGGGACCCTGCGGGCCGTCATCGCCGGCACCGACGGTCCGGTCGAGTTTGCGACGAGCAGGCTCGCCGACGTCGAAACCATGCACGCCATGACCATTCACAAGAGTCAGGGCAGTCAGGCGGCCGTGGTGACCGTGCTGATGCCGCCGGAGGACTCCCGGCTGCTGACCCGGGAACTGTCGTACACGGCGGTAACCCGTGCCAAGACGAAGGTCCGCGTGGTCGGGTCGGAAGCCGAAGTGCGCGCGGCCCTGGCCCGCCGGGTGAGGCGCGCCAGTGGGCTTCGGCAGCGCCTACGGTAATGGCTCACGTTGGGTTGGGCTGTTCCGGTGTATCCATGATCCGGTAGGTGGGGTCGGCCATGTAGATCGGCCGATTTCCCGTCTGGCGGGCCTTCCCGGTCACCCGTAGCACCTGGCCCGGCTGGAAATCGGCGCCACGTCCCTTGCTGAACTTGATGCGCAGGTCGCCGCTGTCGTCACCGATGACGATCACGTGTTGGCCGGTCTCGTCCGAGTCTTCGACCTCGCTGACCCGACCTTCGACGGTGGCCAGATGTCCCGGAAGCAGGCCGTCCACCGCGATGACGCTCGGCGGCGCATCGGGGTGTTCGTACTCGTCGAGGCGTTCCTGATCGCGCTGCGCCACGCGCGACTGGACCTTCTCCAGTTCCCGGGTCACCCGCTCCTCGAACAGATCCGGGAACGCTTCGCGGATACGGGATTGCACGTCGTAGGGCACGATCGTGGCCGCCGCGTCCGGGATTCGGCTGATCGCGCGAGAGACCTTGTCGGCCGTCCGGTCATGCAGCAGCCGCCCGAGGAATGGTGCGTAGCTTCGCCTCGGCAACAACACCGTCACATTGGTGTTGCGATACTCGGCCCGCGCCTTGGACACCAGGTCCTGCGCGGCGCGGGTGATTCGGCGATCGGGGCAGTCGATAATCCGCAGCGGTGTTTCGATGCCGAAGTACTCCCACCGCTTGCGCAACCGGTCGGCGACCGCGGCGTCGATCATGAAATGCACGGCGGTCAGATCGTCGGCGCGCAATCCTCGCCCGTAGCGCAACGCCTCGAGTACGGCCAGGTCGACCCCGTTCACCAGAACGAACACCCGGTGCCTGGCGTACTTGACGGTGTCGGGCCGATTGGTGCGGAACATCTCCAGGATCGCGGCCTCGGCGCGGTACTCGCGGTTGAGCCGCATCAGCACAAACACCAGCAACGGGAACACGACGACCACCAGCCAGGCGCCCTCGGTGAACTTCGCGATGGCGAAGATCCCGACCACGATCGTGGACACGACGGCCGCGGACAGGTTGATCGCGAGCCGGTGCCGCCAGCCCGGATCCTTGTGTGTCAGGTGGTATTTGGTCATGCCGTAACCGGCCATCGCGAACCCGGTGAACACCCCGATGGCATAGAACGGAACGAGGGCATTGACCGAGCCGCCGGTCACGATGAGCAGCACGATGGACAGCGCGGTAAGCACGATGATGCCGTTGGAGAACACCAAGCGTTGACCGCGCTTGGTCAGTTGCCGCGGCAGGAAACGGTCCTCGGCGACGAAGTTCGCCAGCGCGGGAAAGCCGTTGAAGCTGGTGTTCGCGCCGGTGAACAGGATGGCCGCGGTGGCGATCTGGACGAGTGCATACAGAATGTGGCCGGTCGGGCCGCCGCCGAACACCGCGCGGGCGATCTCCGACAGCACCGACGGGTATCCGGCGGCGTACGGCGGGGCGTGTGTGACGTGGGCAAGGTAGGAGACTCCGGCCACCAGGAACCCGAGGATGCAGGCCATCACCGTTAGCACCTGACGGGCGTTGGAGCCCTGCGGTTTTCGGAACACGCTGACGGTATTGGAGATGGCCTCCACACCGGTCAGCGAGGAGCCGCCGTTGGCGAACGCGCGGAGCACCACCAACAGCGTCGCGCCCATGATCAGCCCGTCACCCTGGTGGACCGGAACCGCTCCGACGATGTGTTCCGCATCGTAAACCGGGAGGCCCCAGAAGATCTCGCGGATGATGCCGGTCACTATCATGAGGCCCACCATGATGGTGAAGAAGTAGGTGGGTAGAGCGAACGGCCGGCCCGCCTCGCGCAACCCACGCAGGTTCGCGTAGCACATGATCACCACCACGCCCCCGGTGATCTCCAGGCTGTACGGGCCGAGCGGGCGCAGCGCCGAGACCACCGCCACCGTTCCGGCGGCGGCCTGCACGGCCACCGTCACCACATAGTCGATCAGCAGCGCCGCCGCCGCGATCTGCGCCACCCGCGGTCCGAAGTTCTCCCTGGCCACGACGTAGGACCCGCCGGCCCGCGTGTAGATCATGACTACCTGCCGGTACGACCCGGCCACCAGCACGAGAATCACCAGGATCACCCCGGTGATGGGCAGCACCAGTGTGAAGGCGGCGAGCCCGGCGTACGGCAGCAACTCGATCAGGATCTCCTCGGTGCCGTACGCACTCGACGAGATCGCGTCGGGCGAAAGTACCCCGAGCGCAACGGGATTCGACAGTCGCTCCGACTTCAACTGTTCGGTGATCAGCGGCTTGCCCAGGAGCAGTCGCTTCAGCGAATACCCGACCGACTCCGGCGTCGTCGACCGGCCGGCCCCCGATGTGGAAACCACACACCTACTGTGCCAGCCGCCCGGCTCGTCGGGGACGACAACGACGCGTTCGGCCTGGACTACGCCGAGCTGAGCGCCGTGGAGGCGCGCCGGCTGCTCGCCGCCGCGCTACTCAACGCAGCCGATGAGCTCGGCAAGGTCTTGTGTCGGTTGTATGTGGGTTGAAACGTCATAGACCGATGTTCGTGAGGCGCGAGAGAGACGGCGGCACGAGTAAGGCGCGAGCATCCCCCGGAACCGTGGAGGGTTTCCTCTAGGTTGGCCGGCTGGCCTGACGTCATCCTGGTGTGACGGGCTGGGGGCCTGCAACGTAGGTTCGCGCCGATATTGACATCGCCGTCCGTGTGACCTGACGTGCCGTGGCGACTCACGAGGCGGCCAACACCAGCACCCCTGCTCCAGGTCTGAAGATCCGTGTAGCGATGGGCCCTTCCCCTCAGCGGCCTTTTCGCAGGCGGGTCTTATGGGAATCCGCGGGTCAGGGGCGAGCTGCGGAAACCCATGTCAGAGCCTCAATGGCCCGTCAGCGCGTGCGGCGGCGGTTCGGCTTTCGAGACCGCTTCGGAGTTCGTAGCTGCGGTGTCGGGGCTGGATGCGACGATCGGTGGATCAGTCGAATTAGCGTTGGAAGGTGACGCCATGGATGTGCAATTCATCACGAGCGTTGCAGTGATCACCCCTGAGCCGGGGGTCAGCCGACGGCTGTACGTGGACGCGCTTGGCTTGCCACTGGCCGCGGAACCTGACGGCAACCTGCACAGTGAAGACATCGGCGGTTGCAAGTCCTTCGGCGTCTGGCCCCTGACTCAGGTTGCGCAAGGGTGCTTTGTCACGCCTGACTGGCCAGTTGAGCGGCCAGTGCCGCAGGCCAGCATCGAGTTCGAGGTCGCGGACGCCGACACCGTCCAGGTCGTAGCGGACGAGTTGAAGGAGAAGGGCTTCACGCCGCAGCCGTGGGACTCGAGACCGGCTTAGGCAGCATCGAAGGCTCACGCGCCGAGGACGAACGCGTCGATCGGCTGCGCGTGGCCTCGCAGGTTCAGTCGACGTCGCTCAGCCCTCGCCATGCGGTCATCGGCCACTCCGGATGCGACGAGCAACTCCCCGCCGGCGGCGTGTTGTTGCATACGCGCCGCGACGTTGACCGGATCACCGAGGGCAGTGAAGTCGACGACCGCGCCCCCAACGTTGCCCACGTACGCGACGCCGGCATTGACCGCCACGCCTAACTCGAGCCAAGGCCCCTCGTCGCTGCCGTAACCGACCGCTTTGAGCAGCTCCATCCCCGCCAGGACCGCGCGGCGTCGGTACTGCGGACCGCTGATGCCGCGAACAAAGAACGCCATGACCTCATCGCCGATGAGTTTGTCGATCACCGCGTCATGCCGCAGAAGGGTCTGCGTCGCAGCGATGTAGAACCGGTTGAGCAGCGCGGCGAAGTCTGTCGCAGCACCGCGCTGACCGAGCGCGGTGGAACCTCGAACGTCGGCGAACAGGACTGCGATGTCCACCTCAGCACCGCCTGCGGGAAGCGCATCGCAACAACGACTGCACAGATTGGGGTTCTTGCGCGACGGGCTGAACCCGGCAACGGCGAGAACACGACCGGCAGGGCCGCCGAACGGGTTGTTGCATACCTTGCATCGCGGCGCCGAGGGCAGATAGCGAAACACTCGTCGCGCCTTGACCAAAGACGCATGACCTTCCGTCAGAACCCTGTCCCAGTGGTTCCGCTCGATCGCAGGTGCGGCTTCGCGTGCGGTGTCAAAGATGACCATGCGGAAAGGGTAGGGCGGACGAACAGGGCGTCACATGGGGCAACCGCCCCAGAAAGCGGCGCAATTGAGGCCAACTCACCGCAACGTCATTCGGCCTAAAAGTTGAGGCAAGTGCCTCATGCGCGGGCCGAGCGCCCGGGTCGAGCATTACGGCATGACCAATCCTGACCGGTTTCCGTACGGGGCCGATCACCCAAAGAAACGGAGAAGTTCATGACCACAATCCAGACCCCCGTCGACAACGGCGTCAACGTCGAAGCTCTGCTCGGCGTCCGTGAGGCCTTGGCAGACACGCCTGAGATCGCCCAGTTCCAATGGCGGACAAGAGTTTCCTGGGTAAACGGCACCCACAGCCGCTCGAGCGTGGACACCTTCTACGGATTGGGCGAGCAGCAACAACACAAGACGACGTTCACCTATGACGTCGACCATCCACTTGCATTCGCCTCGCAGGACAACGGCATCACTCCGGTCGAGTATGTGTTGGTCGCGCTGGGCGGCTGCCTTACCGCCGGCATCGCCTCGATAGCCCAGCGCCGAGGCATTCAGCTGCGCTCGGTGCAGGCCACCGTCGAGGCCGACGAGGACATCCACGGAATCCTCGGCGCGGACCCCGATGTCCGCAACGGTTTCAGCGGGGTCAGGGTGACCTACACGATCGACGCCGACGCCACGACCGACGAGATCAAAGCCCTTGTCGCGCAGTCGCAGAAACGCTCGGCCGTCTACGACATCCTGACCAACCCCACCCCCGTCACCGTCGACCTGTCCTGACCGGGCGACGTTTCAACAGGAGACCCACCATGCTGAAGACAACCGCGATCGTGGTGGGTGCCGGGCACTGCGGACTGGCCATCAGTCGCTGCCTCGCCGACCGTTCGATCGACCACGTCGTGCTGGAACGCGGTGAGGTAGCGCACTCCTGGCGCACGCAGCGCTGGGACTCGCTGCGACTGCTCACCCCCAACTGGATGACTCGGCTACCGGGTTACGCGTACCGAGGCGACGACCCCGACGGGTACCTCGCGGCACCCGACGTCGTGGAACTGATCGAGCACTACGCGAAGGAGTCGGCGGCACCCGTGCGAGCCAACACCACCGTCACATCGGTGCGCAAGGACGAGCGGGGATATCAGGTGCAGACAGACCAAGGCTTGTGGCACGCGCGATCGGTTGTGCTCGCCCCGGGCGCAAGCACCGTTCCCAAGGTGCCTGCACTGCAGAGCGGCGTGCCCGCCGGCATCACCTCGATTACCACCGCCGACTACCGCAACCCGAGCCAGCTTCCCGACGGCGGGGTCCTCGTCGTCGGCGCCTCGGCGAGCGGGATCCAGATTGCCGCGGAAGTGCACCGCTCCGGCCGGCCGGTCACGCTCGCCGTCGGGGAACACGTCCGAATGCCGCGCACCTACCGAGGCAAGGACATCATGTGGTGGATGGACGCGGCCGGAGTGTTGGACGAGCGCTACGACCAGATACCCGATCTGATCCGAGCCCGCAACCTGCCATCGATGCAGCTGGTCGGTTCACCTGAGAGAACCACCCTCGACCTGAATTCACTGAGTCAACTCGGCGTGCAGTTGGTCGGACGGTTGGCCGGCATCGAAGACGGCATCGCGAAATTCTCCGGCTCGTTGCCGAACATGTTCGCGCTGGCCGACCTCAAACTCGGACGGCTGCTCGACACCATCGATGCGTGGGCGACCGAAGCGGGCTTGGATGGCGGCGATCCGCCGCGACGGTTCACAGCGACCGCCGTCCCCGCCCACGCGCCGCTGACCCTCGCCCTACGCTCCGGCGCCGTCCGAACGATTCTCTGGGCCACCGGATTTCGTCCGGACCTGTCCTTGCTCGACGTTCCGGTCTTCGACCGAAAAGGCCACGTCCGCCACGACGGCGGCATCACCCCCAGCCCCGGCCTCTACCTGATGGGGATGCCGTTCCTGCGCCGCCGCAAGTCGACCTTGATCGACGGCGCAGCCGCCGATGCGACGGACCTCAGCGAACACCTCACCCACTATCTCGACTCGAACTGAGGAGCATCTCATGGACCACAACTATGACGCGATCGTCGTCGGCGGCCGGTGTGCCGGTGCGGCCACCGCAATGCTGCTGTCCCGCGGCGGCATGCGTGTGCTCGTCGTCGAGGCGACCCGGCCAGGTTCCGACACGCTGTCCACCCATGCGCTCATGCGCGGCGGTGTGCTGCAACTGCACCGCTGGGGTCTGCTCGCCGCGGTCATCGACGCGGGCACTCCAGCTATCGTTTCGACCGAGTTCGCTTACGGCGAGGACATCGAGACCGTCGACATCCGCCCGAGCGGTGGAATATCGGCGCTGCGCGCCCCCCGCCGAACCGTCCTCGACGCGCTGCTGCTGGAGGCCGCCCGCACGGCAGGCGCCGAGGTTCGCGCCCCGGCGCGGGTGACCCGCCTGCTCACCGATGGCAGCAGGGTGCGCGGCATCGAGGGCATCGAGCGCGGGACAGGCACTCGTTTCCGCGCCACCGCGCCGCTGACCATCGGCGCCGACGGGCGGAACTCTACGATCGCGCAAGCGGTCGACGCCCCCTTCCGCCGACGCGGCACGGTGTCCGGCGCAATCGTGTACGGCTACTTTCCCGGACTCGCGCGCGATCGCTACCACTGGGCGTACCGACACGGAGTGACCGCGGGCGTGGTGCCGACCGGCGACGGTTTGGCGTGCGTCTGGTCGGGCAGCGCAAGCGACAGGTTCGCCCGACAGCGGTCCGCAGGTCTGGACGCTACGTACCGGTCGCTGCTTGTCGAGGCCACCCCGGAGCTGGCCGGCTCTATCGCCGACACACCACCCGTCGGCACGTTGCGAGCCTTCCCCGGCCAGCCCGGCTGGATCCGCGCGTCCGCCGGCCCGGGCTGGGCGTTGGTCGGTGATGCAGGTTATTTCAAGGACCCGATCACCGCGCACGGCATCACGGACGCCTTGCGCGACGCGGAACTGCTCGCCCGGGCGGTGCTCGACGCAGCCCGCGGCGGGCAGGCACAGCTCAACGCCCTCCACGACTACGAGCGCACCCGAAACCGACTTTCCGAGCCGCTGTTCGACATCACCGAACGCATCGCGAGCTACCGCTGGGATCTGAACGAGCTGCGCGGCCACCTTCGCGAACTGAGCCAGGCCATGCAGCCCGAAGTCGACGCGCTGCTCGCACTCGACCAGATTCCGGCCGCCTGAACGGAATTGGACGATGATGCTGTCGCGCACCAACCGGCAACGCGCACTCGTCGCGATTGTCGAGGTTTTGGCACTGAGCGCGTGGTTCTCGGCCACCGCGGTCATGCCCACCCTGCGTTCGGAGTGGAATATCGGAGCGACGGCGGCGGTCTGGCTGACCGCGTCAGTGCAAATCGGATTCGTCGTCGGGGCGATCACCTCGACGGTTTTCAACCTCGCCGACCGCACCACACCGCAGCACCTGCTCGCTGCAAGCGCCTTGGGCGCGGCGGCCTGCACGGCGGCCCTGGCTCTTTCCGCCTCTGGTCTCGCCGCGGCGGTCCCGTTGAGATTCCTGACCGGGATGTTCCTCGCCGGTGTCTATCCGGTGGGGATGAAGTTGATGACGTCATGGTCGGCATCCACCGATCGAGGCCGTACGTTCGGGGTTCTGCTGGCAGCACTGACCATTGGCTCCGCCCTCCCACACCTCATCACCGGAGTCGGACCGCTGCCTTGGAGAACGGTGATGCTGGCCGCGGCGGCACTGACTGCGGCGGGCGCCGTCGTCGCCCTCACGGCGGTTCGGCCCGGCCCCCATCTGGCCGTCCGCGCGGCCGCCCCGAATCCGCGCTACGCGCTCGCCCTGCTCACCGACCGCAGACCGCGGCTGGCCAGTCTCGGCTATTTCGGGCACATGTGGGAGCTCTACGCCCTGTGGACCTGGCTGCCGATGTTCGTCGTCGCCGGTCGGGCCGCACGAGGCGACGCGGCCGTGGGGTCGACCGGGTTCATCGCATTCGGGGCTATCGGAGTCGCAGGGACCATCGGATGCCTACTGGGCGGATGGGCGTCAGACCGTTTCGGTCGCCCTCCGGCGGCGGTGGCGGCGCTGGTGATCAGCGGAACCTGCTGCTTGGCATCACCACTATTCTTCGCCGGCCCGACGCTGCTTCTCGTGGTCTTCCTCTTAGTGTGGGGTACCGCCGTCATCGCCGACTCAGGCGTCTTCTCCACCGTGCTCAGCGAAACGACGGACACCCGGTTCCTCGGCACGGCCCTGACCGCGCAGACCGCAACCGGTTTCCTGCTGACCGTTGTCACCATCCAACTCGTTCCTGTCGTCGCCGAACTGATCGGTTGGCAATACGCATTTCTGCTTCTTGCACCCGGCCCCCTGCTCGGTGCCCTAGCGATGTCGGCCCTACACAACCACCACCAAGTCAAGGAGCAAAGCAATGATTACCAGCTCAACGCGCACGACACCGTTCGTCGGTCAGACAGCGCAGCTCTCACGCATTGTCGGTGACAACGACATCGCCCTGTTCACCGAGATCAGCGGCGACCGCAACCCTTTGCACTACGACGAAGCGGCGGCCAGGGCTTCGCGGTTCGGGGAAATCGTCGTCCAGGGCGGGGTTACCAGTGCCATCCTGAATGCCGTTGTGGCGGAGGAGTTGCCGGGTCCGGGCACGGTGTTTCTGAATGTCAATTGGGCCTTCAAGGCACCGGTGCGCTGCGGTGACACGATCACGGGCAGCGTCGAAGTCATCTCGGTGCGCACCGACAAACCGATCACCGAACTGCGAACCACCGTCACGCGGGACGACGGCACCGTCGTGCTGGACGGAACAGCGGTTTGCTACACGATGGATATCGGCACCAGGACCGAGCAGTGAGGTCTGACTGCGAGATCGCGGCACCACCGAAAGGCCGACGAGGTGGGCATCGGATTCAGGCACATATATTAGGGCCACTGCCTTGTCATTCGCGTCAATACCGTCATGTGCAGGTGCAGAATGAGGGCGTGCACCCGACCCGGACGCTGCACGGCTCGACAAAGGGCCTGCGCAAAGCCGAGTTGCTGGCAGCCATATCGCTGGCGATCGACCTCGGTCTGGGGCAGCCGATGGAACATATGCTTCGGTCTTCCCTGATTGCAACTCGCATCGCCGAGCGGATGGGTCTGGACGCTCAACAGCGCGCGACGGTGTACTACGCCAACCTGGTGGGGTGGATCGGTTGTCACGCCGATTCCCACGAGCTTTCGGCGCTGTTCGGCGACGATATCGCCTTCCGGGCCGACACCTACGGGGTGGATATGGCCGGGCTGCCGTTCCTGCGTCTTATGGTCAGTCACGTAGGGCGTGGATTGCCGGGCTGGGAGCGCGGCATCCGCTCGGCTGCCTTTCTGCTCACCGCACGTAACCAGGTTGCCAACCTCATCAGCTCGCATTGCACTTCTGCCGGGGTCCTATCCGATCGGATCGGGCTAGTGGTGTGTCCTGTATTTAGCTGACTTTTTCGAGGGCGATCCGACCGCGTGCGACTTTGGCGAGGATGGACTCGGCGGTGGCGGTCCACACGTAGGGTCTGGGGTCGTTGTTGTGGGCGTCGATGTATTCCTGGATAGAGGCGACGAGGTCGGGCACGGAGTGGAAGACGCCGCGCCGCAACGCTTTGTCGGTCAGTTCCCGGAACCAGCGTTCGACGAGGTTGAGCCACGACGACGATGTCGGGGTGAAGTGGAGGTGGAACCGGGGGTGTTTGTCCAGCCACTTGCGGACGTTCTTCGTGCTGGGTGAGTAGCCGGAGGGAATCGCACCCCCCGGCTCTCGCAGAACCGTACGTGACAGTCGCCCGTCATACGGCTCCCACAGGCCGGCCTCCGGTGGGCGGGAGAAGGTGCCAGTGGGCGAAGAGCCGGGGCTGGTGCTGTCGAACCGCGTCCAGCCAGGCCCGAGCCTTGGCAGTTTTCCCGCGCAGTCGTTTGAATTTCTGCATGGCCCATCGAACGAGATGCTCGTCGATATGCCTTGCGAGGGAGTACAGCTCGGAGCGGTAGAAGGCCCCGTAATAGCCGATCCAGCCTCGCACCTGAGGGTCGATCTCCTCGGCGAGGCCGGACAGATCCGTCCCACTGCGACGATTGAGGTGCCATGCCCTGATCTTCTGGCCGACCGCCTTGGCCGCCTTGACACTGATGGCCGGGGCGAAGCTCACGAAGTAGCCTCTCCGGCCTTTGGCCAGGCGCCCCCGGAAGGTGTAGCCGAGGAAATCGAAGCTGGTGTGCTCCGCTTCCCCCGGCCGGTTCGCGTCCTGGCAGAACACGACCTTCGTCTTCTCGGGGTGCAGCTCGAGGCCGAGTGCCCCGAGCCGGGTGGCGATCGAGTCCCGCAGCGCGCGGGCCTGATCCTCCGAATCGCAGTGCGCGACAATGTCATCCGCATACCGCTCGAAGGGACAGCCCGGGAACTCCCGAACCATCCAGGCATCGAACGCGTAATGCATGAACACGTTGGCCAGCAACGGGGAGATCGGCGACCCCTGCGGGGTCCCCTTGTCCCGCGCTGTCAGAGTCCCATCCGGCATCTGCATGGGGGCGGTAAGCCACCGCTTGATGTAGAGCAGAACCCAACGCTCGTCGGTGTGGTGAGCGACCGCCTTGAGTAGCAGATCATGCGGGACGCTGTCGAAGAAGGCCCGGACATCAAGGTCCAACACCCAGTCCTGTTTCCAGCAGCGCCGTCGAGTCACGGCCAACGCGTCGTGGGCCGAACGCCCAGGACGGTAACCGTAGCTGTCCGGGTGGAAGATCGGCTCCAGCTTCTCCTCCAGCAGCATCGCAGCCGCTGTCTGGGCGACTCGGTCGGCCACATTGGGCACACCCAACACCCTGATCCCCGCCCCATGATCCTTCGGTATCTCCACCGCCCGCACCGGGCCCGGCAGATAGCTGCCGGAGCTCATCCGGTTCCACAGCTTGTAGAGGTTGTCCCTCTCCGCCTCCCGGAACCCGCCGATGCTGACGGCGTCCACGCCCGGCGCTCCGCCGTTGGCCTGGACCTTCATCCACGCCTCATGAACGAGGCGCTTATCGATCTCAAACGACTTCACCTTCGACTTCGATCCAACCATCAGCTCCTACCCTCGCGGGGTGACCTCAGGTCGATCTGGCCCGCCCGGCCCCTTCGCTCCAGCCCCATTACCGAGCCTTCACCGCTACTACGAGCCGGTCCGCCCCTGTGCCTCGCATCGGTACTCTGCCCCTTGCGGTTTCGGCCACTTGGGGTCCTCCCTCTCGCGACCAGAATCGGCAAACCGCACCGATATCGTCCGGTCGTCGGTATCGAGGCGACAGGTTCTCCTGTTCCATGCCAGCGCCCGCGACGAGCTCACGCCACCTATACACCGGACGCCACCAGGGCAGCACGCAGCCCGCCCCCTGGCTCAGGGCTCGCCCCGCGGGCGGGCCTTTGTCCCGGAGATACCCACAACCTCCGGTTTCGGCGCCATCGTTCTACGTTTCGATGCGTCCGCAGTGGTTCATCCATGTTCGTCTTCTCGTCGCATACCTGACCCGCTGTAGCGGGCCTTTTCCGCAGTCGCTTCCCACCCCGGCTCTTGACCGGCATGACACTGCGGCGGTTTGAGTTCTCCGTCTGCTCGGCGAACCCGGAGGACCTACCTCCATCACTGGCACAGCACGCTTCGTGCTGGGGACCTCCTACATCCTCATCACTTCACTTTCAGGACACACGTGGGTGGCGTAGTTGTCCAGGATCAGGTGGATCTGCAGGTCCTTGGGCACCTGCCGGTCGATGGTCTTGAGGAATTTCAACCATTCCTGATGCCGGTGCCGAGGCGTGCACTGACTGATGATCATGCCGGTCAGCACGTCTCAGCGCGGCGAACAGGGTGGTGGTGCCGTGGCGCTTGTAGTCGTGGGTCATCGTCTGGCCCCGCCCCTTGATCATCGGCAGCGATGCCTGGGTGCGGTCGAGCGCCTGCACCGAGGACTTCTCATCGGCGCACAAGACGATCGCCTTCTCCGGCGGATTCAGATAAAGCCCAACGACATCGACCAGCTTCTCCTCGAACTTCGGATCGTTGGACAGCTTGAACGTCTGGACCCGGTGCGGTTTGAGACCCCGCGCCGACCACACCTGCTGCACAGTCGATTTCGACACCCCGGTAGCCGCGGCCATGGTTCGGCAGCTCCAATGGGTTTCGCCCTCCGGACGGTAGTTCAGTGTCAGATCCACGATCTCGTCGATTTTCTCCTGCGGGATCGTCTTCTTCCGACCCCGGCCCTTGCGGACTTGCGCGAACTTGACCAGCCCCTCCTCGGCGAACCGGGCGCGCCACCCGCTGACCGACGCCGGCGACACCGACAACGCCCGCGCGATAGGCGTGTTCGCCAGACCGTCGGCCGCCATCAACAACGCCCGCGCCCGGACCACCTCGCGATGCGGCGCGGATGGCGACCGCGCCACGGACTCGAGCACCTCACGCTGCCCCGGGGACACCAACAGAGCCGGAACGGGTCGCCTCATGTTGTGAATCATACCAAGTAATCATCAATTAATTACAGGACACACCACTAGATAGGCAGGTCGGGAAGGCGCTGGCGCATATCTTCGAGCGCTGGGACGGCCGGGGGATGCCGAACGGCGCTCGCGGGGAGGATATTCCGCTCGAGATCCACATAGTTCACCTGTCCGATGTCATCGAGGTGCACCTGCGGACGGGTGGCCTGGCACAAGCGGTCGAGGTCGCCCGGTCCCGGCGTGGCACGCAGTTCAGCCCGGCAGTGGCCGATGTGTTCGAACGTGATGCCGCCGCACTCATCGAGGGGCTGCTCGAAATAGATGTTTGGACCGCGGCTTTGGCGGCAGGCACCGGATCGTGATCGTACTCTCGATGGGGAAGAGATCGAGTTACTCAGGGCAATGGCGGATTTCGTCGATCTCAAGCGTCCTTGTTCTCCGGGCTACTCGCGGCGCGTTGCGGATCTCGCGGCCGCAGCGGCCCGACACAGGCGTATGCCGTCGGCGGATATCACACGTCTGTACCGTGCGGGCCTCGTCCACGGCCTCGGCAGATTAGGTGTCTCCAATCAGATCTGGGAGAAGAAGGGTATTAAAAGGCTGGTGGCCGCAATCCTTTGATCACGTGCGTTGGGCGCCGTTAGGCCCCCGGCTCTTCGCCCACTGGGCGTGGGCGCGCGGCTCCTGTGGCCAGGACGATAAGAGCCCGGTCACGGGAATATGCCGAGCCCCGGACTATCACACCAACCCAGGCGGCCCTTCAAGGTGAAATCGCTTGACTGCGAGTATATCTCGGCGATGTTGACCATGGATGCTCCGGTGGGTCCGTACCGCTGACGGGGTGCCGATCACGGGCCGGTGTCGGTTGCTTGTCAATTATGCTGTCAGTCGCGGCGCGGGCTGGCCAGGTCAGCGCACCAGCCGCACGCTGCCGGGTGTCTGCAACTTCACAGCCAGACCCGGGGTGCGACCACCGTCAGATAGACGCACACAACATGGGCCACGAAGATCGCCGCGCTGGTTGAGCAGCGGCGCGCAGCTATCGCACGCCAATTGCGGTGTCTGGCAATCGAATTGACGGACGTCAATGTTAATGACTATGCTTCGGAGCGGTCGTCAGCGCTCGCCTCCGGGTAGCTCTCCGGCGATCGCGCCGAGGGCCTCCACCGCCCCGAGAAGCCGGGCGACCTCAAGCAGTGTCGCAACGAGTTCCCCGCGCTCGATCGCTTCGAGTAGGAACATGAGACTCCGGGGCGCCCGGCGGGTCGCGTCGATCCGCTCAGCCGCGGTTCGTTCGCCGGGATCTGCCATTGGCCCCACTTTTCCGTGCTATCGGCCGGTGGTCTCCCAGGCGCGTCCCGGACGCCAGATATGAGCTCTCCGACCGCGACGCAATCGTCCTGTTCACCTCGGGCACCACAAACCAAGCCAAAATGGTCCCCCTTACGCACGCCAACGTTGCTGCATCAGTACAGGGCATCTGCTCGACCTACGAGCTCGGACCGCAGGACGCGACGGTCGCGGTCATGCCGCTGTTCCACGGGCACGGGTTGCTCTCGGTGATGCTGGCGTCCCTGGCCAGCGGCGGATGCGTGCTGCTGCCGGCACGTGGCCGGTTCTCGGCACATACGTTCTGGGATGACATGCGTGCCGCGGCCGCCACTTGGTTCACCGCGGTTCCCACCATCCACCGGATCCTCTTACAGCGATCGACTCGCGACTGCCCCGGCCCGAATGCGGTCCCCTTGAGGTTCGTGCGCAGCTGTAGCGCCCCGCTCAATGTTGCGGTGGCGCTGGCGATGGAGCGCACGTTCGGCGCGCCCGTGTTGTCCGCCTACGGGATGACCGAAACCGCGCACCAGGCGAGCAGCCAGCCACTGCCGCAACGCGGGCCCGTGAAACACGGATCGGTCGGCCGACCGACTGGGGTGCGCGTGCGCATCATCGACCCCGACGGGCGAACATGTTCAACCGGCACCGCGGGCGAGGTGTGGGTGAACGGTCCCACCGTCGCCCGCGGTTATCTCGCGAACCCAGCCGATACGATGCGCAACTTCGTCGACGGGTGGTTTCGCACTGGTGACCTGGGCGCACTGGACGAAGACGGACATCTATTTCTCACCGGGCGCATCAAGAACATCATCAACCGCGGTGGCGAGAAGATCTCGCCCGAGCATGTGGAGGCTGTCCTCGCCGAGTGTCGCGGTGTCACTGAGGCGGCCGTATTCGCGATCCCCGACGCGACGTACGGAGAACGTGTCGGCGCGGCCGTGGTCGTAGCCGACGGCGAGAGCGTCGCGGCCGAGGAGATCCTGCAGGCCAGCCGTAACCGGCTGGCGCCCTTTGAAGTACCCGAGCGGCTCACAGTCGTCGCCGCCCTGCCGCACACCGCCAAGGGCGCGCTCGACCGGCGGGCGGTGGCGATCCAACGAGCGGACTGACGCCGCCGCGAGCATCTCACCGGACGAGGAACTCAGTCGTCAGTGGCTGGTCGAAGAACTGCGACACATACCAGCTGTCGGAACAGCACGCGCAACTCCTCTCCCTGAGCAAACGGGCTTCGCGTCATCCTTGGCCGTCAGCCAACAAACGTGGTCACCGCTGACAGCGATCAATGCCCCCAGCTAGCTGGACGATTCATGTCGTGTATTTCTGCGGAGTCGGGATTCGTACCTGCGGGCTGCAAACTCGCCCGATCCCTTACGGTGCGGGATGTCCAGCCGGTGCAATATGGGTGATACAACGGCCCGCGACGCTCGGGACGACAATGCGGGCCGGGCAGAAGGTGGTGATCGCGGTGCAGGTGGTGGTGGCCGATGACGACTTGTTGCTTCGGGAGGGTTTGGCCAGCCTGCTGGATCGTTCGGGATTCGACGTGGTCGGGCAGGCCGCTGACGGTGCGCAGCTGCTCGCGCTCGTTCGCGAGAAGACGCCGGAATTGGTGGTGGCCGACATTCGGATGCCGCCCACCCATACCACCGAGGGGCTCGACGCGGCGCGGGTGATCCGCGACGAGTATCCCGATATCGCCATTTTGGTGCTCTCGGCGCACGTGGAAGTGGAGCACGCGATGGAGTTGTTGGCCAGTGGCCGCAGCATCGGTTATCTGCTGAAGAGTCGGGTTACCGATGTGGCGGATTTCGTGGACACACTGGAGCGGATCGCGAAGGGCGCGTCGGTGGTCGACCCCGCGTTGGTGTCTGAGCTGGTGTCGGCGCGGCGGCGCGATGATCCGTTGGCGGCCCTCAGTGCGCGGGAGCGCGAGGTGATGGAGCTGATGGCAGAGGGGCGTTCCAATGCCGGTATCGCCCATCGGCTTTGGGTCACCGAGGGCACGGTGGAAAAGCACGTCCGCAGCATCTTGACCAAGCTGAACCTCGCGGAGGCCGGCGACGATCACCGTCGGGTGCTAGCGGTGATCACCTTCCTCGAGGCGCGCTGACCCACCGACGAGATCGCCGATGGCCGCGTACGTCAAGGCGGACTTCGATAGAAACCCGACGGCCGGGCTGGTCTCGATCATGTCCGCGAAGTCCTCGGCGGCGTGAGTGGAAATCAGGATCACCGGTGACGGTCTCGGCCCCCCAACCCGACTGAGTTGCTCAGCGAGTTCGAAGCCGCTCTCCCCGCCGAGGTTGATGTCGACCAGCGTCACGTCGGGCCGCAATTCCTCGAAGCACTGCAGTGCTTCGGCGCTAGTGGACGCCACGCCTACGACCGGGCAGCCCTGGCACTCCAACAGGCCACGCGCAGCGTAGACGAAATCGGCGCTGTCATCAACGATTAGACAACGCATCGGGTACCTCGCAGCAGCATGAGTTCACTTTCGCACCGTTGGGGACAAGTACGCATTCCCACTAACTGCAAAACTTGCACATGCGAGCGCCAATTCCAGCTGGCAGGTATCCGGCACCGACAAGCGGTTGCCCGAATCTGCCGAAGTAGCCGCCTATTACGTTGTCGCGGAGGCGCTCACGAACGCGGCCAGGTATGCACAGGCGTCTGGGGTCAGGGTTAGCGTCGACGCCGACTACGCGCATTTGCGCCTTTCCGTCTCTGATGACGGAGTTGGTGGTGCCGACTCACACAAAGGGTCCGGTCTCATCGGGTTGGTCGACCGGGTCGAAGCCCTTGGGGGACAGCTGCGGATCTCCAGCGTCGTTGGGAGCGGAACGTCACTATTGGCGACGATCCCATTCGAAGAGTCCTGACCTTCGTCGCGGCCGCCGATTCCGGGTAGCAGGGCGGCATCGATGGGTGCAAGCGGTGACGACACGGCCCTGCTCGAGCGCGACTCTGGAAGTGCAAGAGACAGATCCGCCGGTCTATCGATGACCGCTAGACCGGCTATCACGAGAGAGTGCAACCATGCGAATGAAACTGACCCACATCACCCCCGTGCTGGCGGCGGGCGCCGCTGCGGTGGCTATCGCCGCGGCACCAACTGCCGCGGCCGCGCCGGCGGCGGCACAGTTGTCCGCCCCGTCCACGGCGGTGACGAGCCAGGTTGTCCCCGCCGCCTTCCACGGCGGCGGCGGCTTCCACGGCGGCGGCTTCCGCGGCCCTTACGGTGGGTTCCACGGCGATCGCGGTTGGGGCTGGCACCCGTGGGGCTGGAACCCGTGGGGCTGGGGCCGACACTGGTAGGGACCAATGATGAGGGCGGAAGCGGTATCACCAGACATCGCTTCCGCCAATATTTTTGACACCTTCCGCCCAGTGAACCTCGCGTGCGGTGTCGGCAGTCTCCTTGCCTGCTAACGGGTAGCCACACATTCGGCGTGGCGGGCGCGCAGATGGATGCCAGCACCGACGACACGGATTCGCCTGAGGGCAATGCTGGAAGGCGGACAGACACAACCAACTATCAAGGAATGGCACCATGCGCCGGTCCAGGTAGACGAGGTGATCGGGACCGACCTCGGCGACAACGTCGCCGGTGCGGTAGTAGCCGTCGGGATCGAACACGTCCGCGGTGACCTCGGGTCGCTTGTAGTAGCCGGGGAACAAGTCCCGCGTCTTGACCAGCAGTTCGCCGCGCGGATACGGCTGGTCGGTGTGGTAGTAACCCAGATCGGGCACGTCGATCAGCTTGTAGTCGATCACCGCCGGGCGGCGCACCTGCCCGTCGATGTAGATGATCCCGGCCTCCGTCGAGCCGTAGGCCTCGACGAGATGGAGGTCGAGGAGGGATTCGACGTACTCCTTGTTCTCGTTCGAGATCGGTGCGGAGCCCGTCATCGCCGAGACGAACCGTCCGCCGAGTAGGTTGTACGCCATTTCCGCCATCACCTTGGCTTCGAGAGCCGCACGATCGGCGCCGTCGACGGACCTTCGGTCCACTTCGCTCTGGAACTCACTGAAGAGCATGTCCCAGATCCGCGGCACGAAGTTCAGTTCGGTGGGCCGCACCAGGGCGAGGTCCTCGAACAGTGTCGAAAGATCGCTCCTGGCGGTGAAATAGGCGGTGCCGCCGTGTCCCAACGTTCCGTAGAGGATGCCTCGACCCCTCACGTGGCTCATCGGCATGAAGTTGAGGGTGATCGACGGTTCGACGCTCGATCCGCCCCAGTTCCAGCGCGACCTGCGCCAGAAGTTCGCGACTAATCGTTCTGGGTACATCGCACCCTTCGGCGCGCCGGTGCTGCCCGACTTGTAAACGAGCAACCTCAACGGGTCGTCATCGTCGTCGGGAAGGAACTTCGGCGTCGGCGGAAGCGACTCCTCGCGCTCGAGCAGCTCGGCCAGCGTCTCCACCAACACGGGGCTGCCTGCTTCGGCCAACCGCGCCCTTGCGGCATCGAACGCTTCGCGCTGGTCGTCCACCTCGGGGCGGTAGTCGAACACGACCAGCCGCGCAGGCATGTAGCCCGTCAGCAGCAGTTCGACAGCACCGCCGAGATCGTCGATGCTCGAACCGAATACGCGGGGCTCGGTCTCGGCGACGATGGGCCGCAGCTGGCTGACCGGTGCGCTGGTCTGCAGCGGCACAGACACCGCGCCCAGCTGGACCAACGCCATATCGATGGTCGCGTAGTCCGCACTCGCGAAGCCGAGCACACACACGCGGTCTCCTGGTTGGACCGGCTGCCAGGGGGCGTTGGCCAATGCGCTGGCCACCGCGCCGATGCGCTTCCACAACTCGCGATATGTGATGGTCTCGAACCAGGGCAGAAGCTCAACGGAGTGCGGCCGGTCTCTGGATCTGTCGTGAGGTTGACCGCGCGTTCTCCGACCGCAGGACGCTCCGCATAGGCCGCCATCACGGTGCTCATGATCCGCGGCAGCCGCAGCCCGGGCTGTTCGATCGCTGCGGTCAGCGCCTCGATCGGACGGAAATCGGCGAATTGGGCGTCGGTGGCGTACAGCTCGGCGACGCGGCGCGCCAATCGCTCTTCGCGAGAATCGGTCGACACTAATCACCAGCCTCTCCGAGCAGGTAGGACGGACCGCGAGAATCGCCAGGTGTGCTTCGGGCCGCCCTGATACTCAACTAGCGGCACAGTGGGCATTTGCAGTTGGTGGGTGGGCAAAGATGGAGGCCGGCGGTAGGTCTTTGATGGGCGTTAGCCGATCCCAGCTTCGGCCCCCTGGAAGGTATTGAGCGGCCGACCTGCCGATCGGACAGCGCGCCCGAACACCACCGTCTCGTTTCCCGAAATCCGCAGCAGCGGGTGATATTTCGGATGAAGTAGGCACGATCAGCCGCGCCGATCACGGCATGTGTTCGACTATCCTCAGACCTTGCGGTTCTCGGATTTGATCATCCACGCTTGTTTCTCGAGCGAGTCGATGATCTCGTGCAGAAGGTCACTGGTGCTTGGGTCGACGGCGTCGACCGCATCGTGGACCGTACGGATGGTACTGACCGTGGCGTAGATCCGATTGGTGATCAGGTCCACCGTCTCGGTGGTGTTCTGCTCGGCGGCCGGGAAGGCCGGCAGTGTGGTGGACGCTACGACAGTGTCGGATCGTCCATCGGGGACGGCATTGAGGGCGCGCATTCGTTCGGCGATGGTATCGCTGGCTTCCCTTGCAATATCGACGATTTCGTCGAGTTGTAGGTGCAGATCACGGAAGTTGGTGCCGATGAGATTCCAATGGGCCTGCTTGCCCTGCAGATGCAGTTCGACCAGATCCACCAGCACCTCCTGCAGGTTCTGCGCCAAGCTGGATGGGGCTTCGAACTGCCGAATACTATCGGGGGACCGGCGTAGTGAAGTGGTCATGATTGAGTCTTCCTCGTAGTTGTGATAGCGCTGATCAGCTGTTGCGCAACGCTTTATGTATTCGTAGTGGACCGGGACGGACCTTTGTATCGTGGTGTCCAGGGTTCAGCGCCGTGTTGACCCTGTCATCCTGGCTGGCACCAACCGGCAGACTCCTGCTGGCTGCTAGCGGTTACACCGGCCATCGGGACGCCAACATTCACACCGGATCCACAGCTTTGTGACGGCACGCTTTCGTCAAGCCGATGTCGTTATATCCACTGGCGCCATGGTCGCCGCCCCGGACTCCGTCATTGAGCAGAAATCCACTACGAAAGGACCGCGATGAGCACCCGAATTCTGGCACTGGTTGGCAGCCTGCGCTCCGGCTCAGACAACCTGCGCCTCGCCGAGGCCGCCGCCAAGCTCGCGCCCAGCGGCATCTCAGTCGAAATCTTCGACAGCCTGGCCGATGTCGCCTTGTACAACGAAGATCACGACCAGCCGGGGGCCGTCGCGGCCGCCGACAGGCTGCGCGCCGAAGTTCAGTCGGCCGACGCGCTTCTGCTCGTGACCCCTGAATACAACGGCACAATGTCCGCCGCCCTCAAGAACGCCATCGATTGGATCTCGCGTCCCTTCGGCGCCGGCGTCATCGCCGGGAAACCAGTGGCTGTCATCGGAACCTCACACGGCCAGTACGGCGGGGTATGGGCGCACGACGACGCGCGCAAGTCAGCACGCATCGCGGGGGCAAGTGTCCTCGATGACCTCAAGCTGTCGGTGCCTGCCGCACATATCCGCTTCGCCAGTATCCATCCGGCCGACGACGAGGAGATCGCCCTCGCGCTGCCGGAAATCCTGACCGCTCTCGCCGCCGCGATCCCAAGTCAGGTTGGCCCTCTGCAGACGACGTGAGATTCGGAGACACGACGACGAATTCTGGTGTTGGCAAGTCTGTTTCAGTGTACAGGTGATGGATTGCAGGGGCTTGCCGATTACGCATGATCAGCACACATGACAGGAGACAGATATGAGCGAGCACGAACATTCGGTACGCGTTGTTCGGCGCGACCAACTCTCCGATGACACCGCGCAGACCTCGGGGTTGCTCCGGCGCGTCGCCTTCGACAGCCGCAATCCCGACGCCAAGGTACTGAGCGCCTTCCTGAGCACCGTGCTACCCGGCGCGGCGACCGGTGCGCACCACCACGGCGATCAAGAGACGATCCTGTACGTGGTTGAAGGCATCGCAAGGTACCGGTGGGGCGAACAGCTGGAACACGTCGTTGAGGCCGGTCCCGGAGACTTCGTTTTCATACCCGCGCACACGGTGCACCAGGAGATCAACGCATCCGCCGACAGCCCGACCGTCTGGGCCGTTACCCGTTCGGGTACCGATCCGATCGTCGTGAACCTCCCGGAGTTGGACAAGTTCGCCGAGCCGGCCGCCCGCGAGTACCGCCACGCCTGATCCGGCGATCAAGCGTTGCCGCCAGCCGGAATCGATGGATGTGGCAGCCCGAATACCAGTAGGGACAGCAATGACAACAATAGATACTCCCCAGATTCAGCAGATCCCGATCGGCATCGATGGCCGCGGTACACGTCGGGAGACGGATCGGTGGGTGCGATCGAGGTGCCTGCCGACCGGTGCTGAGGCGCGCAGACGCAGCGGTCGCTGATCCACTTTTCCATTGGCGGGGATCGAATGCCCAAGCGGCTGTATCACGTCTACGGCTATGTCAAGAAGGCCGCGGCGCGGGTCAACGCCCGTGCGGGACGGCTTGCCGGCTGGAAAGCCGAGCTGATCGGTCGAGTCTGTGACGAGGTGATCGCGGGCAAGCTCGATGAGCACTTCCCCCTTTGTGTTTGGCAGACCGGCTCAGGTACTCAGTCGAACATGAACGTCAACGAGGTGATGAGCAACCGCTGCGTTCAACTGGCGGGTGGTGAGCTGGGGTCGAAGACCCCGATTTTCATCCCAATGACGATGTGAATATGGGCCAGTCGTCCAACGACAGCTTCCCCACCGCCATGAATATCGCTGCGGTGCTGGAACTTCAGGAAGATCTGATTCCGCGGTGCGGGCGCTGCAGCAGGCCATCACAGCCAAGGCCGCGCAGTGGCAGGACGTCGTGAAGATCGGCCGCACCCACCTGGAGGATGCGGTGCCGCTGACGGTCGGTCAGGAGTGGTCGGGGTGGGCGGCCCATGTCGGTACGGCGGCCGCCCGCGTCGAGACGGCGCAGGGTGAGTTGTACCGGCTGGCTGCCGGCGGCACCGCGGTGGGCACCGGACTAAAACTAAACGCGCCGCACAACTTCGGAGCCGACATCGCCGCCGAAATCGCGGAACTTACCGGCAAGCCGTTTGTCACCGCGCCCAACAAGTTCGAAGTCCAAGGCGGACTTGACGGGATCGTCGCTGCCGGCGCGGCGACCGGGTGACTGTCGCGGGTGACAATCAGGCGTTCACCCCGCTCCACCCGGGCGAACACACCTCCCCTGCTCCAGCAGCACTGGGCGACGAATCCGTCGTAGCTCCGAGAGCGGCGGCGATCAAGCCCGCCGAGCCGCCCGCAGGGTCGAGGGCATCCGGCTCAAGCCCACGCCTACCACGAGCCGAATACGACGGAACCGAATATGCGGCTATACCAGTAAAGTACTCTTATCCGGTATCGTGCCGTGCTGCAACGTATTTCAGATTTGAGCTGCTTGCCGATAACTGGTGCTATCGGTACCGTGCACCGGCAGCATTTACACGGAGCCTGGTGGCACGTCCCGAAGCGGCGTGATAGGCCGGGTCTCATGGCGCAGTGTGGCTCGTCTTCAGTCAGGCCGGCGATGAGGTCGTTTACGCCGTGTCGTTGCTGTTGGTTCAATCAGGTGCGTGATGGTCGTCGCGATGGCTGCCAGCGTGTGCTTGTCACGTGTGGCCAGGGCGATCACGAATGCCCCTTGGATCAGCGCGAGTGCGGCGTCGGCGAGCTCCTCTGCGGTCCGGTCTCCTCGGACGTCTCCGTTTTCTTGGCCGTGTCGCAGCAGCTCGACGAGGCTGGACTTCCATGCTTGGAGCTGGCCACCGAGTTGTTGGCGAAACAGCTCGGAGGTGGCTGCTACCTCGGTGGAGAACCTTCCGGTCAGGCAGGCTCGCTGATAGCCGGACTTGACGAAGATCTGCGACATTTCGGTGAAGTATCCGGCGAGCTTTTCCGGCGTGGTCAAACCTTTCTTGGCGGCCCACTTGTGAAACAAGTCGATCTGGAACTGCATGTAGCGGTCGAGGACCGCCTGGGCGAACGCCTCCTTGGAGCCGAAGTGGTGGTAGAACGACCCCTTGGGCACCCCGG
Source organism: uncultured Actinomycetota bacterium (assembly GCA_963770125.1). Taxonomy (GTDB): domain Bacteria; phylum Actinomycetota; class Actinomycetes; order Mycobacteriales; family Mycobacteriaceae; genus Mycobacterium. Next base: position 24,573 of record CAVYPI010000108.1, read on the forward strand.
CGGAGGCGAGTATCGCGTCGACCGTCGTGCCGTGGAACCCCTGCCCGTAGAACAGCTTCATGCCGTGACGAAGCAGACGCTCCTTGTGGGACAGGATCTCTGCCTGTTGCGTACTCACGATGGGGACCCTTCAAAAGCCTGGTGACGTGCGGATTGGAGTATATGCGCCGGCTCCGGACGGCGTGCCGCGACAGCGGTGTCTTGACGATTCAGTCTAGACGTCTTAGTCTAGCCGCGGATATGTTTCACTCACGCGAAGACGAGGGAAGCACGTGACTTCAGTCAAGGTCGAGACCACCGACGATGTCGCCGTCGTGACGATGGCCAATCCGCCGGCGAATCTGTTCAACCGTGAGCTCATGGCCGGCCTGCGCGAGGTGTTTCGCGGCGCCGAATCCGACGGTGCACGAGCGATGGTTCTTCGCAGCGACGGAGCACTTTTCTCCGGCGGAGCAGACGTAGAGATGTTCAAGGGAACCTCACCCGCCGAGGCCCGCAGTATGTTCGCCGAGGGCTTTGAGCTCATCGAAGCGATCGAGGAGGCACCGTTTCCCGTCATCGCCGCGGTGCAGGGTTTGTGTCTGGCCGCCGGGCTGGAGATCGCGCTTGCCTGCGACCTGATCGTCGCCGCCGAAGGCACGCAGTTCGCTCAGGTCGAAGCGAAGATCGGAGCGGCCACCTTCCTCGGGGGTGCGTATCGGCTTGCGCAGCGCGCGGGTACTGCCCGGGCTTTCGAGATTACTTTCAGCGGCGAGTATTTCGATGCTGCGACATTCGAGCGCTGGAACATCGTCAACCGCGTGGTTCCGGCCGGCGAACTCGATGCCCGGGCGCTGCAGTGGGCTCGCAGGCTCGCTGCAGGCCCCACCGCCGCGCACGCGGTCACCAAGAGGTTAGTCCACCACGCCACCGATCAGGGCGTGCGCGAGACCGACCACTATCTACTGGACGCGGCGACGCCGCTGTTTGCAACCCGTGACCTGCAGCACGCCGTGAATCTGCTGCTCGCCCAAGGGGCGAGGGAGTTTATGGCACGCCACGACGAAGTGGTTTTCGAGGGCCACTGATGAGCGCCACGTTTTCGGACATCTTTTCGATCCGCGGCAAAACCGCCCTCATCACCGGCGGCACCCGCGGCATCGGATACATGATCGCCGAGAGGTACCTGCGCGCCGGCGCCCGCGTCTACATTTCCTCGCGCAAACAGTAGGCCTGCCGGGCAGCCGAGGAGTCGCTATCCCAGTTCGGCAACGTGTCCGCGATCGCCTGCGACGTCAGAAGCGAGCAGCAGTGCCGCGCTCTGATCGACACCCTCGGAGAGCGAGAACCGTACCGTAACACGCCGCGCGCCGTCCTGTAGTGGCCGACCGACGCCGCCCCTCCCCCGGTATGATCGAATAATGTTGCGATCCAACGCGTTTGATGGATAATATAACTGCAGACTTTTCATCAGATGAATCAACCACCAGCTCTCCTGCGGCGCGGGCGGTGAGCGACGTGCGCGCCTGAAAGCCCGGCTCTGAGCTGGCGATTTGATTGCGTCGTGCGTAGTGGTTGCGAGGCGTGGTCGGCGGTGTCGATTCGACACGCGCAACGAGGCATCGTTAGCATGGTGGCTTTCCGCTCGTCCACAGTGTCAATGGGTTTCGGCTACATGAGACGGCGGTGTACGTCGAATGCCAAACACAGTTCGGCGACATCCCTTGGCCGCGAGAGGGATCGGCCGGTATGTTTCTCATGCGTTGGGCGGCGCCGATATCGACGAGTTGCTCGGCGAGCCGGTGCACGGTGGTCTTGGCCAACTCGGTCTCGCGCGAAAGCTCCGTCAAACCGAGCCAGTTCTCGGCGCGACTGAGTACGTCGAGGAGCACGAACGCGGCCCTCGAGAACGACCGCCATTACGATCGCTACAGCGTACGCTTTGCCGACCCCGGCATGAGGACCCTGGACTCCGGCCGCGCACTCAGTCGTCGGCTCTGATCCGCCACGGGCGGTAGGTGTCATCGCACTGAATGTCGGCGCTTACGCCTGCCATCCTCGGAATGCGCGCGGACGCTTGGGCCACCATCGGCCCTATGTCAGCCCACGCGCTGATGTGACTTCGACGCTCACGTCCGATGAAGCGGCCGATCAACCAGCACCCGCTGTCCGCCTCGCCACTGGACGACGCGAATCTGATGGCCGGTTTGCACGCCGGTGAGCGGGTCGACACGAAACCGACCGAACAAGGTGGTGGTGTCGAGTCGTTGTGACGCGGCCCGCACCGGCAACGATTCAACAGTGCCGGCCTCCTTCACGCAGCGCTGCCAAACGACACCCGCGGCGAAGGCCGCAGCAGCCGGATACGGCGGCTCAGTACCGTTCGCGTGCCGGTAACAGTGGCTGAACCACTCGCTGTTGGGTCCGTCCGCGGGATCATCTGTCCCGTCGTCGAACCACTGGCACGGTCCGTAAAGCCCGTCAACGCGATCGCCGATGGCGTGCCGGAGCTCATCGACTCCGGCGGCGACCAATCCAACTGCACGCCAACGGCGTTCGCTGGCCCACTGCGCGATGGCGACATCATCGTCGAAGGAACCGGCCGATAACAGCACATCGCCCGCCGGGACCTGCGCCAGCACGTCTCTCGCCCGGCCTGGCCGAAAAGTGACCGACCGCCGCAGGAGACCGAGTCGCCGCGCCGCCACCGCCGCCCCTTCGGCCACCTCGCGGCCGAACCCCGTGCCGACGTGCATTATTACCACCTCCGACCCCTCACCAAGACCTTCAGCGGCAAGGGTTTCGAGCACCGCGGCGAGATAGCGGTAAGCCGGAGACTCCACGTTGACGACACCCGGATACGCCGGCCGCGCCAGCCGGGCGGTGGCGCCACCGTGGTTCCAGACGACCCCTTTGCTGGCGGCCGCGGCCGCCAGCGCCGGCCCCGAACCGTAGGGCCCGAACACCACGTCGGGCCCGCTAGCTTCGGCGGCCCGTATCGCGGACGCCGCAGACGGGTAAGCGTCGATGACCTCCAGACTTACTCCGGAACGGTCAGCCCAGAGAGCAAGTGCGCTCGCCCCTGCTTTCCCGAATCTGGCCAGCGGCCCCGACAGTGGGGTAACCAGCACGGCGCGAGCTGCCACCCCCACAACTTAAGCGAGTCGAACGACCACCCGACACCCCGGGGAGTACAGATCGTGCATTCCACTGCGGTTCAACACTGCTGCCGGGGGTGCTGTCGATGACCACTCCCGACACGCCTAACCCCTGGCAGATCCGTCGGCCTCGGCCATTGCACCCGCTGAGCGCGCCGGCCCCAGCCAGCATCCCGGCCTGAGCCGCAGGGCACCTCGCTGCAGAGCCGCTCCAGCAAATCCAGGCCGTATTCATACCGGCTCGGATCAGGCTCACGAGATGTGTTGCTGCTGGCGTGCGTTGGCCCCCGCGCTTCAACCACTCCCCTCCCTGGAGGGACGACCAATACGGCGGGATCGAATACGGCGGATTACCGGTATATGGGTCTGCCCGCCAGTGCCCATCGCGATTGCCACTGTCAAGCAGTTCATCGACCTTGGGCGAGATCTAGTGGCGACGTGGCACACGCTGGCGCGGCGCATCAGCGAAATATCGCGGACACCCTTGTAACACGACGAATCTGGGAGCAGCCGGCTGCGCCGCGGTCCGACCCAGCCCAAGCTTTCGCAGTCTGGGCATACGAACGAAAACTGACGTGCTCTCTACTTGTTGTGAAGTCCCCGACGGATACCTGCCGACGGATTCGACCGGAACTCGGCGCCGGCGGGCTTCGCCGAAACCTCGGCGAATGCCGCCGACGCCTACACAGATTCTCAATGCGATGTCACATATGACTGAACCGCCCCGGACACCAACCCACAGCCGGACCGCTTCTGCGGGAGACCCGCCACTGCCGTTACCTGCTGGCAGGCATGGGCTGATTCCAGCTGGGGGGACATGGGTTTGGGTGTCACCCGGGACGATACGGATCCAATAGAAGGCAATCCTTAATGCAGCCAGATTAGGCCTCAACCACTGAAGGAGATCCACCATGCGAATGAAATCGATATCGCTGACAACCCTGTTGGCAGCGGGAGCGGCCGCGGTGGCGATCACCGCCGCACCGATTGCCGCGGCCGCACCGACGGGCGCGGCAGACCTCGGTGCGGTTCCGATGGCTTGCTCTGTCGGCCCGGGTTCCTTGTGCATAACGCCCGGCAATGCTCAGATCAACGACTCCCCTCCGCCCGTTGGTTTCGACCCCTACGGAGGCGAGGAATTTGCGATGGGCGGCTTTGGCTTCCGCGGCGGCTTCCACGGCGGCGGCGGCCATCGGTAGCCCTCACGACGCGAGCCTGCCATACACAACGCGCCGGCGAGCTGCCGAAATCCGTTACCACTCGCCGGCACGTTTCACCGCCAATGACAAGAAACGTTGTGCAGCAACGCGTCAGCGGGCGTGCACAACGACACCGTGAAGGGCATATCATGATTACTTCACACCGCAGGACCGACGACGAGGTGCGGGAGTTCGACGCCCCGCCCGGCCTGCCGCAGAACCTGCAGAGGGTCCTAGTGGACCTCATCGAACTGCATCTGCAGGGTAAACAGGCCTACTGGAATCTCGTCGGCACCAACTTTCGCGATCTGCACCTACAACTCGACGAAATCGTTGACACCGCACGCGAAGCCAGCGACACCATTGGCGAATGCATGCGCGCCCTCAACGCGGTTCCCGGCGGGCGATCCGATACCGTCACGGCGTCCACCACACTGCCCGCGATCTCGCCGGCCGAGCTCAGCACCACCGAGACGGTCGACCTCATCACCACCCGGATCTACGCCGCAGTGAACACCATCCGCACGGTCCACGACGACGTCGACGCTGCTGACCCCTCCACCTCCGACCTGCTGCACGAGATGATCGACAGCCTTGAGAAGGCCGCCTGGATGCACAAATCCGAGAACCGGAAGATCTGACGACCAGCGGTCCGCTCAGCGGGCCTCGAGGAAGGTGATCACCGCGAGAACTCGGTGGTGATCATCGCCGGTCTCGGGGAGGTTCAGCTTCGTGAGGATGCTGCGCACGTGCTTCTCAACCGTTCCCTCGGTGACCCACAGCCGATGCGCGCCTGGCTGGTGGTCGTCCAGGCCAGACGCGACGTCCGAGGGCGCCGATTCTGATGCGACAACAGACGTGCGACCCATGCGCGCTCGTTTGATGTCGCTATTGGTGCGCCCGACGACTCCGCCGCTGTGGCTCGGGGCCGTGGTCGCGGCGTCCTTCATTGTGGCGGAAACGCTTCTGGTGCGTCTGCTTATGCGGACACCAAATCATTCAGTACGTCAATCGGTCCCTGATGTTTGTCACCGCGTTGTCGCCGGTAATCGGATACGACAAGGCATCGGCCATCGCCCACGATGCCGACCGGACCGGCCGGACCTTGCGCGAGTCAGCCATGGACTCGGGCTTCATCAGCGCCGACGAGTTCGACCGCGTCGTCAACCCCGCCGCGATGGTCGGCCCGTTCTAGCGACGTTCTGTCGACTGTGGTGCGCCATAAAGACTTTGATCTAAGTTCCGAGCGGGATGTCTACGAGAACCGAGGTTCCACTGCCGACGGGACTTTGGAGTGTCATCTTGCCGCCGAGCGCCTCGACGCGGTCGACCAAACCGGTCAGTCCCGAGCCCTTACCATCAGCGGCGGCTCCGCCGATTCCGTCGTCTCGAATCTCGAGGTGAAGGGTGCTACCCATGGCGTGCGCGCACACTTCGACAACTGATGCTCGTGCGTGTTTGGCCGCGTTGGTGAGGGCCTCGGCGACGTAGTAGGCGCCCACTTCGATAGAGTCCGCAAACCGTCGCTCGACATGCAGGTCGAGGTCCACGGGAACGGTGCAGCGCCGGGCCAGCGTTTTGAGGGCCGGACCCAGTCCCCTCGACAGGATCGCCGGGTGTATTCCCCGCGAAATCTCCTGCACTTCAGCCGAAACCGCGACCACGATCGTCACCAGCCCGGCCTGCCGCTCCTTGAGCGGGTGCAGCTCGTCGGGCACGCTAGCTCCGCGGCCCGCAGCCCAAGACCCAGCGCAACCAGCCGCTGCTGGGCGCCGTCATGCAGGTCCCGGCTGTCCGTCAAACATTGAATTCATTCGAATACTCCGTCGTGAAGCTGCGCGAAGAGCTCGGTGTTACGGGTGTAGTCGACGGGGACATCGATGATGGTGATCCTGGAATCGCTCAGTGATTGTTTGAACGCGTTCTCGAACTCGTCGATGCTGTTGATGCGGATCCCTGTGGCGCCGAAGGCGCCGGCGTACTGCGCGATGTCGTAGTCGCCCAGTTGCACGCCTGATGCGCGGCCGTACTTGAGGATCTCCTGGAAGGCGGCCGCCCGCCGGGTTGGCGGTGACTTGGGCGTGGTCTTCGGCGCCGGCACACACCGGCATGGCAGGTAGTCCGAAAGGCCGGCGTCGCCGCTCCGATCGACCACGAGATCCGCTACTACGAGCTCATCGGGGGCGCATCGCTGCCCTACGTCAACGCACCCGAGGTTCGCGAACTTACCGGCCGGAACCCAAACAGTCCCAAGTGGATTCAAGCCCACGCTGACGGTCTGGTCGCCATCCTGTTGCCCGGACTGGCCGCCGAGACCAGCTGATGCCCTCACCGCGAGCTGTCCGTTGTGCCCAGGCATGAGTTGTGCTGTGCGCCTCTACTCGGGCCAGTTGTTGTTGAGGATGATGTCGACGAAGTCGTCGCGGACGAAGGAGTCGTCGAAGTGGGCCAGAACATCAGCGTTGACGTTGCCGAACGTGGTCCTCGGGCGGTGCACATTGCCGTCGGTGAACGCCCGAAGGATGCGGTTTTTGAAGTCCGGTCGCGGGTGGGCGGCGGTGACGGCGTCCAGTCATTCCGCGGGCAGTTCATCGCGGCCGATGCCCAGAACGTCGGTTTCCACACCCGCAGTGACCAACGCGATCTCGGGGTCGAGGAATTCAGGCACTCCCGGAGTGGTGTGCAATGCGATGCTCAACCACACCTTCCGAGCGGCGACCTCGTCGACGCCGTGGTCAAGCAGGAAGTCTCGGGCGGCGTTGGCGCCGTCGACTTCGAAGCGAAGATTTGAGTTGCGGTAGCGCGCGGTGAGTCCGATGTCGTGAAACATCGCGCCAACGTAGAGCAGCTCCAAGTCCGGCTGCAGACCGCGGCGCTGACCCTGCAACGCACCGAACAGGAACACCCGCCGGGAGTGATCGAAGAGCAGATCGTCCTCGGTCTCCCGGATCAATGCCGTGACGTCCCGCACCAGCACAGTGTCGGGGATGATGACCCCGGCAATTGACTGGCCAGACACCGACGGGAGTGAATCCCGGCCGTCCTGCGTTGGGACATCAACACCCACCGCCGCGACTCCAGAATGTATGTGGGTCATTGTGATTTCCCCTTAATTGATGGATCGAACTCTGTGTGTCGGCCCATGTTTGACTACCTGCGCGATGAGCTGAAGAGGCATTCCCAGAGGCAATCCATGTCGCCGGGTCGACGGTGAACACCGGAAGGAACCACCTAATGGTTGCGGTCCCAGGCAGCCGTTGTCTGCACCGGTGACCCCCATCACACCCCCCGGCCAACGCCACACTGGCATCCCTGCTACCTGCAATCGGTCCTCACCAAATGAAATGTCGGATCACGCCCGACAAACCCGGCGTCGACCGAGCGCCTGCACGGCAATGCGCCAGCGAGCATCGCCACTGATAGGAACCTGGACTGATGATCGCCGGATTGGGGCATCCGGCCGTCAATTGGGGTAGCTCGTTGCAGAAGGTCGACGGCGACCTCGTGGTCAAACCGGGCCCACGGAAACTGTCCACTTCGAGTACATCGCGAGGGAATTCGAGCAAATCCCACACGTGGGTGCTGACATGTCGGCGCTCGGGAGTGTCGTCGGCCGCGGTGAACTTGTTCCCGATGTGGTGCACGCACCTGCCGGACGGGGAAACGACATAGTCGAAGTCGGCGAAGTTGCGCACCTCCGACCCACGACACTCACCCCCTGATTCTCAGTTTCATGTCATTTATGAACCGTCGCGGGTTTGATGCCGCTTCCTTCTGTCTCGACTTTCGCAGTTACGCGGCGACTGCCGCGCAGGCCAGTTCGTAGTCGCGGTATTTACGGGGATCGGGCTGAGCTGCGTCAACGCCCGTAATTCGTGCTGCGACAAGGCTTCTGCGAAGCTTGGCGAGCATGTCTTCGAAGGCGATGTCGTCCTTGTGCGAGTACCAGGGCTGATCGGCGCGGCGGCCGGTGAGGTCGTCGGGGTGGTAGCCGTGCAGCGTGTACCAGACCACGACGAGGCTGTAGACGCAGAAGCTCAGTGGCACGGTGCGCTCCACCGCGCGCTGCAGCCGGTTGCGGGCCTGGCCGATGCCGAGCAGTTGTTTGCCGCCGGCGATGGCGACCTCGATCGGCCAGCGGTCGGCGTAGCGGGCGACCACGGTCTCGGTGTCACTGGTGGTGTCGGTGGTGAAGATCGCCATGACCTTTTCACTACCGGGCTCGCGGACGAGGACGGTGCGGCCTTCGGTGTTGCCGAACGCGCCGTACCAGATCGAATCGATGACGGTGATCTCAACGGTGTCGCGGCGGCCGTAGCGCGAGACCGTGACCGGCCGCCAGGTCGCGGCCGCGGCGATCTCGGCCGGGGTGCCGAGCCGGTGGCCCTTCAACCGGGGGCGGCCGCGTTTGCCGGTGCGGGGTGGGGCGGGTGCGGACAGCGCGGCGTTGGCCGGCAGCCGGGTGGTGACGGTGCTGCGCTCGACCAGCAGCGCCCTGCCGTGGTAGGCCGCGTCGCCGACCGCGTGGATAAACCTGTCCGGAAACTCCTGGGCGAGAAGCAGAATCAGCTCACGCGCCAACTGGACCGGGGACGCGGTGCCCCGGCCGCGCCAGAGTCGCAACAGCACCGGCAAGCACACCGGATGCGCACCGAACGGCAGCCGCACGAGGATCCCGGCGATCACCCACCGGTTGCCACGGCCGAGCGCGTTGGGATCCTGCCCGGACCCGTCGTGGGTCCAGAACGCGCCGAACACCTTCGGCCCCCAGCGGCGGAACAGCGTGTCGTCGACCACCACAACGATCGGCGCACCCGCATCCAGCAGCCGATCCACGATCAGTCGGGCCAGCACCAGCCCGATCCGATCCACGTCCCAGCGGTGATGCGAGAAGAACCGGCAGCACGCGTGAAACGACACCACCGCAGCCACCCCGGCGCCCACCAGCATGCCCACCACCGTCCGTCGCGCGGCCTGCGCGACCAGCCCGGTAGCCAGCAGCACGAACAACCCGAACGTCCGCGACCGGCGAAACGCGGGACGGAACATCTCCAACAGACCGCGCCAGGTAGCGGGTAAGGTCGGCGACGGAAGCATCGGCGGAACCTCGCATCAGCGTTGAACTTTCATCCACACCCGCCGATGCTTCGTCATGCTTACGACCGGATCACGGCGACACGCCGATCACGTCACAAACGCCCCACAATTCACACGAGCCACACTGATCAAACTGCGAAACTCGAGGTCTGTGAGAAGGATGCAGATTATGTCGAAGCATTACCCGGTCGAGCAGCGTGAGCGTGCGGTGAAGATGGTGCTCGATCACCTCGATGAGTACCGGTCGGTGTATGCCGCCTGTCGGGCGATCGGCCCGAAAGTCGGGGTTGGTGCGGAGTCGTTGCGGAGGTGGGTGTTGCAGGCTCAGGTCGATGCCAGTGCGCGTCCTGGCGTCACGACCGTCGAGCAGCAGCGGATCAGGGATCTTGAGCGCGAGGTCCGAGATCTCAAGGAGGCTAACGAGATTCTGAAGGCGGCCTCGATTTTCTTCGCACGGGAGCTCGACCCGCGCCACCGCTGATCTGCGGGTTCATCGACGAGATGCGTGCACGAAATTTCAGGGTCGAGTCGGTCTGCCGGGTGCTCACTGAGCACGGCGTGCAGGTCGCCCCACGCACGTATCGGAGCTGGAAATCCTCGATGCCGTCGGCGCGGACGGTTTCTGATGCTCATCTCACCGATGCGTTGCGGGCCACCGTCGGCACCCCGGAGGGCATGTACGGGCGTCGGAAGATGACCGCGTATCTGCGCCGCCAGGGGCATCGGGTGGCGGGATGCACGGGGGACCGGCTGATGCGCGATGAGGGCCTGTCCGGCGTGATCAGGGGCCGTAAGCACCGCACCACCATCGCCGCCAAGGGCGAGTGTCGCCGGGCGCCGGATCTGCTCGATCGCGACTTCACCGCGGCCGCGCCGAACCGCAAGTGGGTCACCGACTTCACCTACACCAAGACCTGGATGGGGTTCGTCTATGTATAAGTTACGTGGAATCAAGCCCGCGTGTCGGTCGGCAGGGACCACGGCTGGGCCCAGTAGCGTGACGGATCAGCTTGATCGTGGTGACGATGGGTCTGCGGCATGCCTGAGGCGGTGGAGTCGAAGTGGCCGGTGCTCTGCCGGCACGATCGGGCGCTGGAGTGGCTGCGGATCTGGATGGATCTGGGGCGTGCACCGCGAACCATCGATGCGTATGCGCGGGGTTTGGCGGAGTATTTGCAGGTCTGTGAACGGGAGGGCATCGACTCGCTGACCGCGACCCGGGGCGAGGTGGCGGTGTTTGTGCGGGAGTTGACGTCGCGGCCGAGTCGGCGCGGCACCAACGTGGTGGCGTTGGACTCGGGGGCGGGGCTGGCGAACGCGACTCTGCAGCAGCGTCTGGTGCCGGTTCGACTGTTCTACGACTTCCTGGTCGAAGAAGGCGTGCGGGAGTCGAATCCCGTTGGTCGGGGCCGTTATTCGCCCGGCAGACGGTCCGGTGGACGGGCGGGCCCGCTGGTGCCACGGATGGTGAAGTTGCCGTGGATCCCCAGCGAGGCCGAATGGCTGCGACTTCTGCGCGTGGTCGCCGACGAGCCGGTCCGAAACCGGGTGATGTTCGCGCTGGCCTATGACGCGGCGCTGCGGCGGGAGGAGCTGTGCTCGCTGCGCAGCGACGATCTGGACCCGGCGCACCGCACCCTGCGGGTGCGTGCGGAGACGACTAAGACCCGCCGTGAGCGGGTGGTGCCGTACTCGGCGCGGTTCGGCCGTTCGTGGTGGCGCTGGCCTACCTGCTCGGCGGATTCACCGACTTCCATCGGCTGGGCACCTTCAATCGACTTCACTTGGCCTGCTTGGTCTTTGGTGAACCCGCCGTCGAGGAGTCGCTGCGGCGGGCCAGCGAGGTGCTCGATCGGTGGGGATACCGTGACAGCACCGGCGTCAAGCACCGGTTGCGGGGCGTGTTCAGCCAGGCCCTGCTGCTCAACCGCAGTCCCCGGCTCGACGATCTGGACACCGCGGCGTTCGCCGCGCTGCGTGCGCATCCGGCCACCGACGGGCACCAGGGATCGATGCTGTATGCGCTGCAGCGGGTGGTCGCCGCGCTGGGGTATTGCGATCCGCCGGTGCGCACCGGATACAACCACGCCCCCGACATCGAAGGCGCCGATCCGGCGTGGACGGCCTGGATCCAGCGCTGGCACGCCACCTCGACACTGACCCCCAGGGTGCGCGCCACGGCCCGCACTATCATGGGCAACGCCGGGCGGTGGTTGGCCGTCGAGCACCCCGAGATCACCGAGCCGGGCCAGTGGAGCAGGGCGACCTGCGCGGCCTGGGTCGCCGCGGTCGACCGGATGAGCGTCGGCGACTGGGTTCAGCGTCGCGACGCGCTCGGCGGCCGTGTCGGAGAACCGATCTCGCCGCGCACCAAGGCGCACAACCTCATGGCCACTCGCATGTTCTTCCGCGACTGCCAGGAATGGGAATGGATCCCGCGCCGGTTCGACCCGAACCGCGCGCTGGCCCTGCCCCGCAGCGTCGCCGCCCTGATCGGCACCAACCCCCGCGTGATCGCCGACGAGGTGTGGGCCAAGCTGCTGTGGGCCGGGTTGAACCTGGACCCCGCCGATCTGCCCGGCAACTCCGCCGACACCTACTATCCGATGGAGCTGATCCGCGCGGTCACGCTGACCTGGCTGTTCTCCGGGCTACGCAGCGACGAGATCTCGCGACTGCGCGTCGGATGCATCCGCTGGCAGCACGCGGGCCTACCCATCCCCGGCGACTCGCGCGAGATCCTCGCCGAGGACGCGGTCTGCCTGCTCGACGTGCCCGTGCACAAGACCGGCACCGCGTTCACCAAGCCCGTCGACCCGATCGTCGGGCAGGCCATCGAGACCTGGCAGGCGCTGCGGCCCAGCCAGCCGAAACGACTGGACCGCAAGACCGGCGAACACGTCGACATGCTGTTCTCCGTCCGCGCCCAACCCGTCGCCAAGGACTACATCAACCACACGATCATTCCGGCGCTGTGCGCCAAGGCCGGCGTCCCCACCGCCGACGTCCGCGGCAACATCACCAGCCACCGCGCCCGCTCCACCATCGCCAGCCAGCTCTACAACGCCAAGGAGCCGATGACGCTGTTCGAGCTGCAGGCCTGGCTCGGACACCGCACCCCGAACACCACCCAGCACTACGCCAAGATCACCCCGAACACACTGTCCAAGGCCTACTCCGAAGCCGGGTACTTCGCCCGCAACGTCCGCGCCATCGAGGTCCTCATCGACCGCGACGCCGTCACCTCCGGCGCAGCCGCCGCCGGAGAATCCTGGCAGAACTACGACCTCGGCCACGGCTGGTGCACCTACAGCTTCTTCGAACAATGCCCGCACCGAATGGCGTGCGCCCGTTGCGATTTCTACATCCCCGAAAGACTCGACCAAGGCCCAGCTGCTCGAAGCCAAGGACAACCTGCAGCGCATGCTCGCCACCATCCCGCTCACCGACGACGAATGCGCCGCCGTCGACGACGGACACACTGCAGTCACCAAACTGCTCGACCGGCTCGCCGACATACCCACTCCCGCTGGACCCACCCCGCGTCAGCTCGGCTCACCTGCCACCATGACCATGCTGCCCATCGTGAAGATCCGACCCGGGAACTCCTCATGAACTTGACAATCTTGATTCCACAGAATGGCGTTCGTCGTCGACTGCTTCTCACGGGCGATCGTGGGCTGGCATGCCACCACCGTTAAGGACACCGCGATGGTGACATCTTGGAAACGGATTGGCCCGGTGTTTTCCCGGATTAGCCCGCCGTGCGACTCGATCAATGTCCTCAACGTGGTCTGTTCGCGGACGTCGCGGGTTACCTCGTCAACGCGTTTAAGCAGATGTTGGTAATCCAGCGCCGGCTCGTTAATGACGACACCGTACTGGCCGAGTTGTCGCGCATTGCGCATCAGGTATGCGGTATGAGCCAGCGTCCGCACGGGCACCGGCCCATCGTTGGCCGCCATGCCGCCGTAGGAGTGCTGGCTCACCAGCACGGTGCGGGCACCGAGCTCGGCGGCATGGGCCGCGGCCATCTGGCCGGCGGGACCTGCACCGATCACAACAACATCTGCAGTGGATAACATGTTCGGGAACTTTCTGATAGTTGAGTGTGGTACGACGTGCTCGCACCTACCGGTCCGACGTCAATCGTCTTCGTCAGACCCGAGGGTGCGTCCTCGACGACTGCTACCGATAGTCGTTGTAGAAGCCTTCTCCTGACTTGACTCCCAATTTCCCTTGATCGACATAGCTTTTCAGCAGATCGCGCGACTTCGTGGGCAGGTAAGGGAACTTCTTCAGGTAGTTTTCTTCGATATCGAGGGCCACATCAAGGCCGACTTTGTCGATAAGCCGGAACACACCGTCGCGGCCGAAGCCGGCGGCGACCCAGAGGTGATCGAAGTCGGCCGGGCTGCTGACGCCCTCGGCGACCACGGCCAAAGACTCCCGCTTGAGCGCCGCCCACACCCGGTTAATGATGAAACCGACGCTCTCCTTGCGTGCCGCAGCGGCCACGAAACCGTACTTGGGAAGTTCATCGGTCAGCAGATCGAAGATGCGCTCATCGGTGTGCCCGTCCGTCATGAGCTCCAGCTGCGGCCGTTGAGGCGGCTGGCCATAGTGGGTGTTGAGCACCCGCTCGGGATGTTTGACCTTGCCGATCAATTCGCTGCTCTCATACGACGACGAGTTGGTGCCGATGATCGCGTCTGGTTCGGCGAGTTCGTCGAGCTGGCCGAGGATATTGATCTTCAGCGACTGGACCTCAGGCACGGATTCGACGATGTACCAGGCGTCTTTGACGGCCGACTGCAGATCGGTGACATACTCGACGGTCGCCGGTTGGCTGGCCGGGCGCGACTTCAGCAGTGCGGGCAGCTGCTCCTCGATGAACTTCTTCGCGTCGTTGAGCGGACCCTCGGAAATGTCGTAAAGGCGAACGACGCCACCCCTGGTGGAGTAGGTCAGCGCGATGCGGCGGCCAAGCGTGCCGGCTCCGAGAATAACGATAGGGCGGTTCTCGATATTGGTTGGGAGCGAGTAATTCATTGTCGTGCCTTTCTGTTTCAGATTCTAACTGGATGGTGTGTGCTGTTGATACGTGACTTGCCGCCGCGGGTTATACGCCGGGCCTCCCGTTCATGAGATTTCGGCATATGCGATGCCGGTCAGGTTTCCTTGAGCGACGAGCAGGGGTTTCACGTCCGATCCGTCGAGCTTGGCCGCAACGGCGTTGCCCCCGAAGTCGGTGACGAACATTCGGTCGCCCGTGAGATCCAGGGCGATGCCGATCCCTTCCATCAAGTGCGTGAGCACGACCTCAGGGGCGGATCGGCCCTCCGCATCCGAATCCATCGGGGCACGGCTCACCGTGTTGCCGCGCGGCGGGTCACCCCGATCGGTCCAATACATCACCCGGTTGTTCAGATCGAGGTCCAGATCGATCGGCTCAGGAAGCCCGTCGTAAAGAACTTCGATGTCTGCCCGATCCGACGCCGTCTGTCCTGTGGGAATTTCGATCCCGGCGCGGCAAAGGCAGCCCTTGCCAGCGTTATCGGGACCCTTTTGTGTCCAATAGAACTGGCCGCCATCGACATCGACGGCCACCCCCACGCACCACCTCGATGCGTCCGGTCCCGGTCGCGAGTCGCCGTGACTCGTGTCCACCAGTGTCTCGATGTTGGAGCCGTCCAGATCGGCGCGCATCACCCGCATTCCCTCGCGGTCGCACCAGTACAACTTTCGGGTCTTCTTTTCGAGCTGGATCTGCTTGGGCGTGAACGTGCCGCCCTTAGCAACGATCGTCGTCCGATTCCGCCCGTCGAAGTCAGCTCGCTCAATAGAGCCGTCGTTCAAGTTGGGGACCCCCATATTGGTCCAATAGATATGCCCCGCAGCGACATCGACCGCGACGCCGTCGGGGTATCTGCACTCAGTAACGATGACCTTGCGATCCGAGCCGTCCGAATTGAGCGAAACGATGCGGTCGTCGCTGAGGTCCAAAAGGAACAGCCGACCCACCGTGACTGTGTCGCCCTGCGCGCGTGCTGGTTTCGGCTTTTGTGAACTAACCATGTGCTTCACTCCCAGTAATCGATTGGAATCCGGCGGCGTGCCCGATTCATGTCTTCCCACCTGATTCCATCGTGGGGTGAGCCGCAGAAGATGTCGATGTGATTCGTGACAGAGATCGGTAGGAAGTGGTCGTCCAAAGTGACACTGTCCCAACGCCGCTAACGCCTCAGTAATTGCGTACCGTTGAGTGAATCGCCTCGGGTTTAATGCGTCCCTTGGAGGCGGCCTGCATCAGCCTGGGTGCACGGTCAGATCTTTTCGTCACTGGACCTTCCGCTATACGTGCAGTCAACTCAGGTGCTCGTACCCCCGTCTTCGGGATCGGCCGCGCAGCACTGCCAATGCTGCTGTCGGGATGCAGAGAAGACAGTCAGGACACGCCTGGCGACTTCGACAAGGTATCGGCGTGTCGCGGCACGTTGTCAATCTTTGCAGGCGCCGCCTTCGGCTTTGTGGATCTCTTCGTCTACCGCTCCGCCCGGGGGGCATCGGGGTGGCCAGGAATGCTCCCGACTGCGGCAGACTGAGGTGCAGTGCGGTGATGGTGTCGATCGCGACGGCGCTGGTGGTGAGTGTGAAGTCGAGACAGTGGCCGCCTTGGGTGCGGCTCTCGTCGAGGAAATGCAGGTGGTACCCGGCCACGGTGATCCCCTGCTCATAGCTGGGACTGAGGTAGCCGGCGAGTGTTCCCGCGATGTCGGTGAACGTCGCTTCGGCTTGCCCCTCGGTGGCCTCGGTCAACGTCGGATAGGGCTTGTGCTGTCGTGCGACGGTACGTGTCCTGACGGTGCTGAAACGGCCGGTGATCCGGATGGCATACGTCAGATTGGGGCTCGGAATCTGTTCGGAGACAAGAGCATCGAGCTGCTGATAGGTCATCGGCGTGTCGACGGTCGACGTGGTCTGCGGACTGAAGTACGTCACCGCGGCGAACGGTGTCTGCTCGGTGTCGGACGCGACCTGGGCGGTCCCGTCCGATCGCAGGTGATAACAGATTCCGTCGAGAATGATCATCTCACCGTCGAGGCTGTTGAAGGTTCCCAGCCCGAAGTCACCGTGGTTGAGTAGCTCGCCGATGGTGACCTCGCCGTCGTAGACGCCGCCCAGCAGTGCTTCCAGCGTTGAGTACTGGAACACCTCACGGGAGGAACCGGCCGTCTGCGGTGTGCTCGATGTCGTCGAGGCGAGTGGGAGGTGATGGTGAAATACCTTAGCGAGTCGTGCGATTCGGCCCTGGGCTTTGTCAGTCATAGCGGCTCAGTGGAACGCATCGTCGTGGAGTAGTTGCCCCAGATCACTGTTGTGACTGTAGTCGACGGGCGCGTCGATGATGCTGACCCCGGGCTCCGCCAGCGCGGTTTCGAGCGTGCTGACGAACTCCGCCATCGAGTTGGCGCGGTGGCCGTGCGCCCCGAACGCGGCGGCGTAGCTGACGGTGTCGTAGGAGCCGAGTTGAATCCCGGACGTGCGACCGTACTTCATCACCTCTTGGAACGCGACCATGTCGTAGGTGTCGTCGCGCAGAATGATGTGGGTTAGCGTCACCCCGAGCCGGTGTGCGGTTTCGAGTTCCTGCGCGGAGAAAAGGAATCCGCCATCGCCGGATACCGAAACGATTTGCGTGCCCGGCCGCACCAAGGCTGCCGCGATGGCCCACGGAAGCGCGACACCCAGCGTCTGTTGGCCGTTGGAGAACAATAGGTGCCGCGGTCGGTAGCACCGGAAGTGCCGGGCCATGTAGATGTAGTTCGAGCCTACGTCGCACGCGACGGTAGCGTCGTCGGCGAGATTGTCGCGCAGGGCGAGCACGACGGCGGCCGGGTTCAACCCGAGGCCGGATTCGCTTGTTGCTCTTGCCTCTTCATCGATGGTGGTGAGTCGGTCGCGCTGTTCGGCGGTGGCGCTGTTCGCCTCGGCGTCGAGCCGCAGGCCGGTCAGCAGCGGCCCGAGCTCGCCCAGGGTCCCCGCGATATCGCCATGCAGTTCGACGGCCGGCTGGTAATGGTTGTCTATTGAGGGGGGTACGGCGTCGATGTGAATGATCGCCCGGGTCGCGTCGGTGTTCCATAGCGCAGCGTCGTATTCCACCGGGTCATAACCCACGGTGATGACGACGTCGGCGCGGGCGAGCACGACGTCACCGGGTTGGTTCCGGAAAAGGCCGACCCTGCCCAGGTAGTGCGTCTCGAGGGCACTGTCAAGTTGGCGCGTTGCCTGGTCGCTGCCAAGATCGGTGGTCGTGGCCGCTGCATCGTCGTCGTACAAGGGACACCGGTACCCGCCGGAGATCATCGCCCACTGCGTGTGGCTCTATCACCGGTTCCCGCTGAGCTTTCGCGAGGTCGAGGAGATGATGCTTGCGCGTGGTGTCGTGGTCAGCTACGAGACGATCCGGGCCTGGTGCGCGAAGTTCGGGCAGGTCTACGCCAACCAGCTGCGCCGGCGGCGCCCCCGCCCCGGCGACAAATGGCATCTCGATGAAGTCTTCATCCGGATCAACGGCACGATCCACTACCTGTGGCGTGCGGTCGACCAGCACGGCAACGTGCTCGACATCCTGGTCCAGTCACGCCGAAACGCGTTGGCCGCCAGGAAGTTCTTCCGCAAACTGCTCAAGGGACTGCGGTACGTGCCGCGGGTGTTGGTGACCGACAAGCTTGCCAGCTACGGGCCCGCTTACCGCGTGGTGATGCCCTCGGTGCAACACCGGCAATCGAAGTATCTGAACAATCGGGCCGAGAACTCTCATCAACCGACCCGGCAACGCGAGCGGGCGATGAAACGGTTCACCTCGCCCGGGGCACGCGCAACGGTTCCTGTCTGCGTTCAGCGGCATCTCGCCACATTTCCGTCCCCGTCGGCATCTGCTGTCGGCGGCCGACTACCGACAAGTGATGGCCGACCGCTTCACCGTCTGGAACGAGATCACCGCGGTGGCCACGACCGCCGCCTGAACGTGAACTGGGACAGGGCGTTCCACCAGAACCTACGCACAACACGCAAACGATAGACCCGAATCACCAAGCCCACCAATTAACTTGACAGTGCCGTGATACGTCCCGGGTATGATGCCGCTTACTTCTGTGTCAAGGATGGCGACTATGGCCAAGCATTACCCGGTCGAGCAGCCTAAGCGTGCGGTGAAGATGGTGCTCGACCATCTCGATGAGTATCGGTCGGTGTATGCCGCCTGCCAGGCGATCGGGCCCAAGGTTGGTGTCAGTGCTGCGGCGGTGGGCGTTGCAGGCCCAGATCGACGGTGCCCAGCGACCAGGGCTACGGCTGCCGAGCTGCAACTGATCAAGAGCTCGGGCGTGAGAACCGAGATCTCAAGGAGGCATTAGTTCTGGAGTCGGGAGTGCCTCGCCCGAAAGTGCTATCCCGCGGGACCTAGGCCGGATACCCGTTCGACGGCTGTAGCAATGCGAAATGAGTTGCGGTCGAACAGATTCTCTTCATCGGTGACGAACTTCTCGGGTAGAACTGACGTCGTCATCATCTCAACAAGAGACCGGAACGCCCTTTCGTCTTAGAGCCAGATTTCAGTGATCACGTCGAGCGCCGGACGTAGTGGGTTAGGTTCCCCGCATATTTGGTAGCCAACGGGGCGTGGACGTTCTCGTAGTAGTCACGGAACTCGTCGATTGTCACCGTCGACGCGAAGGAGTCAGGTCTCGATGGAGATGATTCAGATCAGGACAGTTGCGGCGGTCCGCTGTGTCGCGTTCGCGGTCGCAGGCATGTCGGCGTGCTCGAGCAGCAGTGACAGCGCCTCGTCGTCCTCCCCTGCCGTAGCGATGACAGGCCCGGCGATGACCGGCCCGGCAATGACGGGGCCGGCTGCGGCAGATCCTGCGGCGGACCTGGTCGGCGCGGGCTGTGCAGGCTACGCGGAGAAGGTCCCATCCGGGCCAGGCTCGGTGTCCGGGATGGCACAGGATCCGGTGGCGACTGCAGCGTCGAACAATCCCATCCTCACCACGCTCACCGCTGCCCTGTCAGGCAAGCTGAATCCCGGCGTCAACTTGGTCGACACTCTGAACGGTGGCGAGTTCACGGTGATCGCGCCAACCGACGACGCCTTCAAGAAACTCGACGCGGCCACCCTGGCACGCTTGAAGACCGATGCCCCGCTGTTGACCAGCATCCTGACCTACCACGTGATTCCCGGCCAGCTGAGCCCGGCTCTGGTCGCTGGAACCCATAAGGCGGTCGAGGGCGCCGATGTGACCATCACCGGCGCCGGCGAGGCCCTCAAGTTCGACGGGTCCGGCCTGGTGTGCGGTGGAGTCCAAACCGCCAATGCGACCGTCTACATGGTCGACACCGTGATGATGCCGCCGGCGAAGTAGTAAAAGCTTTCGTTTCGAAAGAGGTTGCAGCAGAGGGCTCTAGGTCGGTCGGAAACTGAGGGCGACGCCGTTCATGCAATAGCGCAGGCCGGTCGGTTGGGGACCGTCGTCGAAGACGTGGCCGAGATGGCTGCCGCACCGGCGGCAGAGCACCTCGGTGCGCGACATGCCCAGACTGTCGTCCTTGCGCTCGAGGACGGCGTTGTCTATCGCTTTGAAGAAGCTCGGCCAACCGGTGCCGCTGTCGAACTTCGTCGTCGACGAGAAGAGATCGAGCGCGCAGCCCGCACATCCAAAAACACCGGCACGGTGCTCGTCGTTGAGGGGGCTGCTGAACGGTTCCTCGGTGCCCGCTCCGCGAAGAACGTTGTACTGCTCTGGGGTCAATAGTTTCCGCCAGTCCGCATCGGTATGGGCGACCTCGAAGGTCTCGGTCGACTTGTTCGGCGGGTCAGCCCCGGCAAGACCATGCAGCGAGCCGCATCCGGCGAGCGCGCCGAGGAGTGCCGTGCCGAACAACATGTTTCGCCGGGTCAGCGGCCGGGACTGAAGCGGTGGCGGTGCGGTCATAGCTTGACGGTAAGCCCAGCTCTGACCGTCGCCTCTCACAATCGGCTTACCGATCCGTGACGGCTGCGGGCGGTCAACCCTCGACGGCAGTTTAGGGAGGACACTCGAGGGGTGACACGCCGCAGGTGGGTGAGCCTGGCAATCCGGCTGGCGCTGGTGGCCGTTGCCGTCGCAGCGTTCACCAGTGGACAGCCGGCCATTCCGACGGGCACTGCTGCCAGAGAGGGTGCAACGTTGGTGCGCCGGCCAGGTCCCCGAGCACGTTCGCGACGAGATCCGCATCGAATGCGACATCGCCCCAAGACATCTGACCATTTGCGAATGCCGACCGCCCTGGCGCGAGGACTTCGGCCCCGACTGGACCCGATTCCCGATCGCCCGGCTGCACTACACCAAGAACACCGGACTATGGACGCTGTACTGGCGCGACCGGAACCTCAAATACCACCGCTACGACCCTCTGGACCCCAGCCCACAAGTCCAGGACTTCCTCGACTACCTCGACAGCCGAGCCGACCCCATCTTCTGGGGATAACAATCTTCTGGGGATAACAACCAGTTACGCTCGTCCCAGTGATGCGCTGACCGGTTGAGCTCAAGGTCTATTTCGAGACGCCACCGCTTCCCGACACATGGTTTGCTCTACCCGCCTGGCTAGTTGGGCCACGTTGTTCAGCACTGGTAAGTGTGAACGCGACACCGGGGCCATAACACCGGCACGCCTGGCCCTCGCAGGTGGACCATGCAGATACGCCCACCACGGAAACAGGACGAGTAGTTGCCTCTAGGTGGGGCGCGAGCTGGATGCGATCCACGAGCACAATCGACACTCGTGGGATGCGCTGATCGGCGTACATCGTCCACGCCACTAAGCGTTTGAAGACGCGGAGCTTCCTCGACTTCGCCGTAGCCCGCCTGCGCTCAGCGCTCGTCGCGCTGCCGGCGGCCGACGCCGTCAGTCCTTCGTGACAGCGATACAGTCGACCTCGACGTCAAAGGGGCCCGTCCACTCCGGCACGCAGAAGAAGATGCGGGCAGGCGGGTTCTTCGGGAAAAAGCGCTTGTAGACGTCGTTGAAAGCCTTGAAGCGCTCGGCCGAGATACACATCACGTTGCACTTCAGCACATGGTCGAGATCCGAGCCGGCGGCCTCGAGCGCCTTCTTCACCTGGGTGAGGATGAGCTCGACCTGGTGTTCGAACGGCGCGTTCGCGAGGATTTCCCCGGTGTCGGGGTCGAAAGGCGGCATGCCCGAGACGAACACCATGTTGCCGGCCCGGGTGCAGGTCGACACCGGCGCGCCCCACCTCTCGAAATTGCTGTCGATGGGTTCGACCCGGATGATTTCCCGTTCCATGCTGATCACCTTTCCCGAGCGAGCAATGGATTCCATATCTGATTAACCGACGGATGCGGCGCCACGACATGGCGAAGCACATCCACCGGTACCTTGGCGACAACGGCGAGGGTGGCCGCCTGGACTATTTCGGCGAACTGTGGCCCAACGAAGGTTGCGCCCAGCAGTGTGTCGGTATCGGCGTCGATTACAAGCTTCGCCCAAGCATCGAAGCCATCGCGTTGTAGGGCGAGAGTGCGAATCGCCTCCGAGAATCGGGCGGTGCGCGTAGTGACCCCGAAGCCGTCTGCACGGGCCTGGCTTTCCGTGCGCCCCACTTCGACCACCTGAGGGTCGGTGAATATCACCTGAGCAAGGTTGCCCGCGTCACGGGCAATCAACTCGTCGTCGCCGAGCTGGCGGCCCCTGGCACGGGCAGCGATCACGTCGGCAACGATCACCGCGTGGTACTGAGAGATATGGGACAGCATTGCGCGCCCGGTGGTATCACCCATTGCGTACAACCAGGCGCCGTCGACTCCGATGGCCTGCAGATGGTCGTCGACCTCCACGAAATCCCCGTCACGCAGCCCTACTGTCTCCAAGCCGAGGCCGTCGGTGTTGACCAACCGTCCAGCGGCAACCACGATTTCGTCGACTTCGATGCGCTGATCGCCGAAGGTGGCGGTAACGGCTCCGCCGGCGACGGGGCGTGAAGCCGCCGACAACTGAGCCCCGAAATGAATCTTTACACCCTTACCGCACAGAGATTCAGCGACCAATTCGGCGGCGATGGGTTCAGAGTTCCGCAATAGGGCGTTTCCGCGCACCAATAGTGTGACGTCGGAGCCTAAGCCAGCCAGGATGGTCGCGAATTCCACGCCGACGGCACCGCCACCGACGACCAGCGCGCGTGGCGGCACGTGCGTCATGACCGATAGATCACGATTGGTCCACGGCTGCACGTCGGCCAGCCCCGGTATGTCCGGAATGGCGGGACGGGTGCCGGTCACCAAAACGACCGCATGCCTCACACTGAGCGAGTCCTTATGACCATCGGGGTGCGCCAGCGTGACCTGCCGTTCCCCCGAAAGCTGCCCGTGAGCATGGATTACCTCGATGCCGGCCTGCTGCAATCCGGCCACGGCCGCGTCATCGGAGAGATGGTCGATGATTGCGTCTCGCTTCGCGAAAACCGCAGCTATGTCCGGCTGATCGCGTTTGATTATCTCGCGCACGCCTGGAACGGCTTTCGCTAAGGCGAGCACCTCAATCTCCCAGGCGCCACCATAGGCGCGTAGCGGGAACCGGCGATCGGCGAACGCGGCGACCACCCCGTAGGCCGAGCCGCACGCGGTGAAGGCGGCGAACAGGTCACCAATCGCGGCCTGGACCTCGGCATCGGGGTCGATGACGATCTCGCCGGCCCCGTCGTGGACGTATCCGACCGGCAGCGGGGTGCGCAGCTCGCCGCGCTCGGCCGCGGCGCGCTTGCTGGCCTGCAGCCGCTGCGCCATCACATGCAGCTCCACCTCTTATGCGGACCACGCCGTTATGCCGATCATGCGACGGAAGGTGCCCGCGGCGTTGGTATTTGGTGCGATGATGTCGGCATAATCGTGGACGCTTGATCAGCGTCTCCTCTCCATCCATCTATTCCGTTTTGGAGAGGAGAAGGTTATGACGACAGTTCCGTGTTGGGCTCGGGTGCGTGGTCCGCTGGCACCGTATGCCGAGGGTTTCCGGGTTGAGTTGGAGCGGCTGGGCTACACGCCGCTGACGGCGGCGACGCATGTGCGGTTGCTGGCGCATCTGAGTCGCTGGCTGGCGCGTGAAGGTGTGGATGGGTCGGGGTTGACCCCGGCGGTGGTGGACGCCTACTTCGCCGAACGCCGCGCGGCGGGCTATGTCGGGCACGTCACCGGCCGGGCGCTGCAGCCGCTGTTGGGCTACTTGCAACGGTTGGGGGTGGTTTCGGTTCCCGCACCGGAGGTCCCGGCGAGCCCGGAGGGACGGCTGCTCGCCTCGTATCGGGACTATCTGACCACCGAGCGGGGACTGGCCGCGGCGACGGTTGAGTTGAACGTGCGGATGGTGCGCCCGTTCCTGTTGGACCGACTCAGGGTGCGGAATGGACGTCTGGATCTGGAACAGCTGACCGCGGGCGAGGTGACCGCGTTCGTGGTCGCGCAGAGCCGGCAGCGACCCAAGTCGGTGCAACGGATGCTGACCGGGCTGCGGTCGCTGCTGGGCTTTTTGCACGTGGTGGGCATCATCGACGGGTCACTGGCCTCGGCGGTGCCCGCGGTGGCCGGATGGACCCAAAGTGGTCTTCCTAAAGCGTTGGACGGTCAACAGGTGGCCGCGCTGCTGGCCTGCTGCGATGAGCGGACCCCGACCGGTCGCCGGGACTTGGCGATCCTCACCGTGCTGGTGCGGTTGGGGCTGCGCGCCGGTGAGGTGGCCGCATTGATGTTGGACGACATCGACTGGCGGCGTGGTGAGATCACGGTGCGGGGCAAAGGGAACCGGCATGATCGGCTGCCGCTGCCGGCCGATGTCGGGGAACGGATCGTCGCCTACCTGCGAGACGGGCGCCCCGGGGCTGCGCAGGACCGGGCGGTGTTCGTCCGCGCGCAGGCCCCCTACCGGGGGTTGACCTCCAACGCCGTGACCACGGTGGTGGTCTGCGCGGGCAGACGGGCCGGGTTGGGCATGATCGGCGCGCATCGGCTGCGTCACTCCGCGGCCACCGCCATGCTGCGTTCCGGCGCGTCGTTGACCGAGATCGGTCAAACACTGCGACACGTCCGCCCGCTCACCACCGCTCTTTACGCGAAGGTCGACCTCGACGGTTTGCGCGGGCTGGCCCGCCCCTGGCCGGGTGAGCCATCATGAGCACGCCACGGCCATCACTGCGCGATTCGCTGGCCGACTACCTGAATCTGCGGCGGGCGTTGGGATTTCAACTCGCCAACGCCGGCAGGCTGCTGGAGCAGTTCGTCGGCTATCTCGAACGGCACGGCATTGACACCGTGACCACCGAGCACGCGGTGCGGTGGGCGACGCTGCCGGCCGATGCATCCCGACACTGGTTGGCGATCCGGGTCAGCGTGGTGCGCGGCTTTACCGTCTACCTGCACAGCATCGACTCCTCGGCCGAGGTCGTGCCGGCCGGTCTGATCCGCCCCGGGGCGTGTCGGGCCACGCCGTACCTGTACTCGGAGTCCGAGATCGGATCGCTCGTCGAGGCGGCGGGCGGGCTGCGGCCCAGGCTGCGGGCAGCCACCTACCAGAGCTTGATCAGCCTGCTGGCGATCAGCGGGATCCGGATCGGCGAGGCGATCGCACTTGATGACGACGACTTCGATGTCGAGCACGAGGTGCTGGTGTTGCATCACACCAAGTTCAACAAGCAGCGCCTGGTGCCGCTGCACCCGAGCGCGACGCTGGCTTTGTCGCGCTATGTGGACCTGCGGCAACGACTGCTGCCGCGACCGGCCAGCCCGGCGCTGTTTGTTTCCACCGCGGGGACCCGGCTGCTGCACAGCAACATCAGCCTGACCTTCGCTGGCCTGGTCGAGCGGGTCGGGCTCACCCGACGATCGGCGGTGTGCCGGCCCAGAATTCATGATCTAAGGCATGGCTTCGCGGTGGCGACCGTGCTGGGCTGGTACCGCGACGGCGCCGACATCGCGGCGTTGATGCCGCGACTGTCGACCTATCTGGGTCACACCGACCCGCAACACACCTTCTGGTACCTGTCGGCCGCGCCGGAGCTGATGGCGTTGGCCGGGCAACGCCTGGAAGCGTATCTGGCAGGAGGGCGGTCATGAGCACGCTGGCCCCCACCCTGCAGGCGTTCTTCACCGACCGGCTGGCCCGGCAGCGACAAGCCAGCCCCCACACCATCGCCGCCTACCGGGACACGGTCAAGCTGCTGCTGGTCTTCGCCGAACAACGGACCGGCAAGTCTCCCTCCGCTATGGACATCACCGATCTGGATGCACCACTGATCGGCGCGTTCCTCAACCATCTGGAAACCGACCGCGGCAACAGCGTCCGGACCCGCAACGCCCGGCTGGCGGCCATTCACTCGCTGTTCCGCTACTGCGCGTTGCACCACCCGCAGGATGCCGCGGTCATCGCGCGGGTGCTGGCGATCCCACCCAAACGCTTCGACCGGGCCGTGATCACCTACCTCACCGAGGAAGAGATCACCGCGCTGTTGGCGGCGCCCGACCGCAGCACCTGGACCGGGCGACGCGACCACGCCCTGCTGCTGCTGGCCTGCCAGACAGGGCTACGCGCCACCGAACTCACCGGCTTGACCGTGGGCGACGTGCACCTGGGCAGCGGGCGGCACGTCAGCTGCCTCGGTAAAGGCCGGAAGCGGCGGATCACCCCACTGACCGCCGCCACCGGCACGGTCCTGCACGCCTGGCTCGCCGAACGCGCCGGCCTGCCCAACGATCCGCTGTTCGTCACCCGGCGCGGCACCCCGCTGAGCCGGGACGCTCTGCAACGACGTGTCGCCCGATACGCGGCTATCGCCGCAGCGTCGTGTCCGACTCTGCAGGAGAAGAAAGTTTCGCCCCACGTCTTGCGTCACTCCGCGGCCATGAGGTTGCTCAGCGCCGGTATCGACGTCTCCGTGATCGCGCTATGGATGGGCCACGAGAACATCGCAACCTGCCAGATTTACATCCACGCCGACCTGGCGCTCAAGGAACGGGCACTGGCCCGCACCGCGCCACAAGACGCCCCACCCGGCCGCTACCAACCCCCGGACGCCGTCCTGGCCTTCCTCGACGGACTGTGATTATGCCGAACACCCAACGCCGACAACGCTCGCCACCACGAGCCCACCCGAACCGGTCGGCATAACGGCGTGGTCCGCATAAGAGGCCTTATGGCGAATTCGCCATAAGGCCTCCGACATGGTGCCCTTCAGCCCGAGCACGCAGCCGGTCGTTGAAATCGGCCGGGTGATACACCCCGTCGGCGTCGATCGATCAGCGTGTCGGTGATCGCGGCGCAACTCCAGCAGCCTGGTACCAGTCGGCGTTGTAGCGGGCCAGCCGGGAGATCTCGATCCCAAAGATCGCGCCCACCTCGCCGCAGACAGACCCGGCGCACCAGCTCGGTGAACCCCGCCCGCGCCACGCCGCCATGCGACCCGAGACCGCCCAGGTCGGCGTCGATCACCAGCACGTCGGGGCGGGCCCAGCCCAGCCGGACCGCCTCCTCGGCCAGCCCGTACTGGCGCGTCGTGGACTCGGTGTGCTCGCGCACCTGCGCCATCGACGACTGGCGCAGATAGATCACCGCGAGCCGGTCGCGGTGCAAGTTGGTGATCTTCGCCTCGCCGTTCATCACCGCCGCCTCCCAGACTCGCCATCGTCATGTTGGCCAACACCGTCACCGCTTCGTCCCGAAAAGCCATGGCCAGCACGGGACTCGGCGCAGCGACGGTCATCGGCTACCCCAGTTCCCGCCTGCCCAGCAGCTCGGTGTTGATCGCCGAAACCTCGGCCAGCACCGCCTCGATCTCGGTACCGGTATGCACGCAGCGGCGCACCACATCCAGCAGCGCCGCGGGCACATACCGCAGCCGCCCCCGACCAGCCGTCTTCGGCGCGAAGTAGACATAGGGGCCATGCGGTTCGCCGTCGGCGCAGCGGCAGCCGGCCTTGCCGCACCGCCGGGTCTGTTCCACCAGCGACCCGGTCAGCAGCAGCTCCGCCTCGCCCAGCCGGGCCACCAACCGACGCCGCCGATCCAACAGCGTCCGGGTGGACACGCTCGACAGATCGTTCTTGTGTGTAATCATCACACAAGAGTATGTCGCCGCCAGGCATGACGATCAACAACCCCGGATCGCGCGTGTCACGGCACCGAGCGCGGCCAACCCCTCGGCCGACAACCGATGCCGCCGCACCGGGTCACCGCGGTCAGTCCACGCCAGCGGCACCGTAATCTGGCCACCGCCGGAACACACGAATACCGTGTCCCCGGCCCGGCGCTTGAGATACAGACATGGTGCCCTTGAGCCCCAACACCAGTCGGTCGTTGAACTCGGCCGGGTGATACACCCCGTCAGCGTCGGCGATCAACGTGTCGGTTATCGCACACAAGTCCAGCAGTTGATACCAGTCGGCGTTGTTGCGGGCCAGCCGCGACACCTCGATACCCAGCACGATCCCGACCTTGCCCAGACCAACATCGGCGACCAGCTCCTTAAACCCGTGCCGCCGATCAGTCTGCGCTCCAGAGCGGCCCAGGTCAGCGTCGATCACCACCACTTGGTGGGCAGGCCAGCCCAACGCGACGGCGCGTTCGCGCAATTCGTATTGGCGGGCAAGGGACTCGGTGTGCTGGACCATCTGCGTCGGGGTGGACTGGCGCACATACACATACGCGTCCCGAGAACGATGCGAGGCGCTGATCTTGTCGGTCGTCAATAACAGCGCCGGTCCCGACACGCCCGGCTGCACGGTGTCACGCATCGCCGGCCTCCGCGACGGCGCTACCGGGATCAGCGAGGGCGCCTTTGGCGATCATCCTGGCCAACAGCCCCAACACTTGGTGGCGGATCTCCTCGGGCAGGCTCTGCCACAGACTGGCAGACACCGGTAAATCAAGCAGACCGAGCGACAGCTGGCATGGGGCAGCTATTCTCAATGGGCGCAAGTGGGTTCACCTCTCGTCCCCCCCGCTGTCAGTTCTCAAACAAAATGTCGTCGTCTCAATTTAAATGTCGTCGCGATGTCATATATGACATGAAAGTGAGAATCAGGGACCTGAGTACCAGAACTGCACGGCAGACCTGTCTCCGACCCCGCGTCCTTCGGGGAGTCTCAAGTGCCTCCTGCGTATTGCGCCGCGCGGCAAGGACAAAAAACTCGTCGGCAGGCGATTCTCCTCCGCCGTGGTGGAGACGGGTCTCTCGAGCTATCCGGGCTTCTGCCTCACGGGTCCAACAAGTTCGGCCCACTGCGCGCCGATGGCGCGACCACGAATGGGAGAACTGGTGGGGCGACGAGCCGCCGTTCCACACTGCGGTATTCGTCATGACGCACCACGAGCGCCCGTCGTTCACCTTGTCTGACAACACGTTCCACTTCGTCAGCGGTGATCCGGCCACAATCCTCGAGCGGGCTCGGGAGGCCGCGCAGGGCAAGGATGTCCGGCTCGGTGGCGGGGCGACATCATCCGGCAGTTCCTCGACGCGGACCTCGTCGACACCCTCCATGTGGCGGTGTCCCCGCGGGTGGAGGTCGGCGCCGGATCGCGCCTGTGGGAGTCACCTGAGGAGCTGTTCGACCGGTTCGACCATGAGGTTGTGCCGAGCGCGAGCGGCCTGACACACCACCTGTTCTGGCGGCGGTGACACCGGCGTTTCTATTTCACGTTGACGACGACCTTGCCTTTGGCCCGGCCCTTTTCAACGAAATCCAAAGCGTCCTGGGTTGATTCGAACGGAAAGACCCTCTCCACAACTGGCCGGATCACGCCTTGATCGATGAGGGCGGTGATTTCGCTCAATTGATCGCCGTTCGCCCTCATGAACAAGAACGAGTACGACACGTTGAGTCGCTTGGCCTTTCGCCTTGCGCCGAAGCTCAATACGTGAATGATCGGCTTCACGTACCAAGGCACGCCGATTTCGTCGGCGAAAGCCGGGTCGGGTGGTCCGGATATGGAGACGAGCGTTCCCCTGGCTTCAGCACGCGCAAGGATTTGTCGAGGGTCTTTGAGTCTTGACTGTGCAGAACGACGTCGTAGCCATGCAGCATGGTCTCGAAGTCTTGTGTCTTGTAGTCAATCAAGACATCTGCGCCGAGGGCTTGGACGAGCTCGAAATTCCCGGCGCTTGCTGTGGTGGCCACCGTCGCGCCGAGATGTTTCGCCAGCTGGATCGCGAAGGTCCCGACGCCACCGGTGCCCGCCTGGATGAAGACCTTTTGCCCCGGCTTCAGGTTCGCTATTTCCACCAGTGCCTGCCAAGCGGTGAGGCCGACCAGCGGAATGGAAGCCGCTTCTTCCATGCTGAGGTGGGTCGGCTTGATCGCCACGTCGTCTTCGTTCATGGCGATGAATATTGAGGGTTCGACCCGTCGGTGGGAAGCAGACGCGGCTGCGATGCGGTCGGCCCTGCTGGTGCATGACGAGGTGTTGCGCGACGCGATCGAGGCGCATGGCGGCTACTTGTTCAGCCACACGGGCGACGGTGCGGTTGCTGCCTTCGCGTCGCCGATGTCCGCCGTGAACGCCGCGATCGACGCGCAACGGGAGTTGCAGTTGCCGGTGCGAATGGGATTGGCAACCGGCGAGGCCGAGCTGCGAGACGGGGACTACTTCGGTGCGGTGCTCAATCGTGCTGCGCGGGTGATGGCCGCCGCGCTGGAGGGCAGAGTCCGGCTGCTGGTGTTCGACAACTGCGAGCACGTGCTCGATGCCGCAGCCGATCTCATCGACGGGATCCTGGCGCCTCGGCGTGTCAGTTAGCTCTGGAGGAAGAACTCTCCGAACCACGTTCCCTAAGCCTGGGGCACCGCGGCTCATTGACGGTAGAGATTCGGTGGTGTGTCCAACATGGCCATGCGCCCATCCATCCAGCGGAATCTGACAGGGACCTCGACAGCGTCATTGCATGCGCTGCAGTGCCTTCAGTCGCACGGAAGTTCAACACCACTTGATTGTGGCGGTGGCGTTGAAACTGATGAAGCCATAGGGAACTACTGTGGCGGGCCCAATGTACTGGCCCCTATGGAACATCAATGCCTGACGATAAGACTCGATGGTGCCCACCCTGGGCACAATGACGATGGTCGACAGAGTCGCGCATCGGGTCGAAATTCCCATTCCCCGGGAGTTGATCAGATTCTCGTTCCCGGCAACCACCTCATGGCCGGCCTGCTCGGTCAGCGCGACGAGTTGCTGCGGCTGGTCGAAGGGGCCTTCGACGACGTGCACATCGCGGTGCGCGGCAACGAGATCTCCATGGAGGGGGAAGGCGCCGAACGGGTCGGGGCGCTGTTCGAAGAGCTCATCATCCGCTACTCGAGTCGGGTCAGGGACTCGATGCCGTCCAGGTGAACCGCACCATCGACATGATGGACGACGACCTGCGCCCCTCCGAGGTCCTGACCGCCGAGCTGCTCCGGTCGGCCCGAGGCCGGGCGGTCCGCCCCAAGACCGGCGGCCAGAAGGCCTATGCCGATGCGATCGCCTCCAACGTCGTGACCTTCGTCATCGGCCCCGCCGGCACCGGCAAGTCGTACCTGGCGGTGGCCCTGGCCGTGCAGGCCCTCCAGGCCCACCAGGTCGACCGGATCATCCTCACCCGTCCGGCCGTCGAGGCCGGCGAGCGTCTGGGCTTCCTCCCGGCGACCTGATGGCCAAGGTCGACCCCTACCTGCGGCCGCTCTATGACGCCGCTCCACGACATGCTGGGCGCCGAGGGTGGTCAGCGGTTGATCGAACGGGGAACGGTCGAGGTGGCCCCGCTGGCGTTCATGCGCGGGCGTACGCTGAACAACAGCTTCATCATCCTCGACGAAGCCCAGAATGCCAGCCCCGAACAGATGAAGATGTTCCTCACCCGGATCGGCTTCGGCTCGAAGGCCGTCATCACCGGGGACGTCACCCAGATCGACGTGCCCGGTGGCCGATCGGGCCTGGTCGGTCTGGAGCCGCTGCTCTCGTCCATCCCCGACCTCGCCTTCGTGGATCTCACGTCGCGCGACGTGGTGCGGCACCGGATCGTGGCCGACATCGTGGCCGCCTACGAACGCGGGAAACCCTCCGGTGGTGGCGGTGAGTCTTGACGTCTACGCCGCCGACGAGCAGGCGGACCACCCGGTGGCCGTCGACCGCTGGTCGCGTCTGGCCCGGTCCGTGCTCGAGGCCGAGGGGATCGCCGGCGATACCGAGGTCTCGTTGCTCTTCGTGGACGAGGCCTCCATCGCCGCGCTCAACGAACGATTCCTCGAAACGGATGGCCCGACCGACGTCCTGGCCTTTCCCATCGAGGAGGAGGCTCCGCCAAGGGGCCGGTCCCCTGATGAGGGCGGCACCGGGCCCCGGGCCGGACGACTCGGATACCGACCGGCTCCTCATGCTCGGCGACGTGGTCATCTGCCCGGCGGTGGCGGCCCGCAACGCCGTCGACCACGGCGTCACCTTCGACGACGAGATCGCGCTCCTGGTCGTCCACGGGATCCTCCACCTGATGGGCATGGACCACCAGGCGGACGAAGAGGCCGAGAGGATGGAGCGGCGCGAGCAGCAGTTGCTGGCTCGCTATTACCACCCGGTCGCGTGAGCCTCGTCCCGGCCTTGCTCGTTGCCACCCGGTCGTTCACGCCGAGCGATCTGGTCCTGCTCCTGGTGGTGGTGCTGCTGCTGGCCACGTCGGCGGTCCTGGCCCTGGCCGAGACCAGCCTGGTTCGCACCAGCCGGGCCAAAGCACTCGCCCTGGTGGACGACGGCCGGCGGGGAGCCAAGGTGCTGCTCAGGCTCACCGAGTACCCGCAGGGGTTCCTCAACCCCGTCCTGCTGCTCGTCCTCATCTGCCAGCTGGTGGTGGCCACCCTGGTCGGCATCCTGGCCGCGGACTGGTTCGGCCCCTGGGGGGTGGTGGCGGCCACGGTGTTCGAGATCGTGGTGATCTTCGTGCTCGGCGAGGCGGTCCCGAAGAACTGGGCGGTGCAGCACCCGGAGCGGGCCGCCCTGTTCAGCGCCCCGCTCGTCTCGGCCATCGTGGGTTTCTGGCCGGTACGCATGCTGTCCCGTGGTCTCATCGGGCTGGCCAACTTGCTGATCGGGCAGAGTGACCAGTACCTCGGGTCGGCGGTCACCGAGTCAGAGCTGCTGGCCATGGCCGATGTGGCGGTCGAGGGCGACGTGATCGAGACCGAGGAGCGCGCCCTCATCCATTCGATCATCGAATTCGGCGACACGGTGGTGCGCGAGGTCATGGTGCCCCGTCCGGACATGGTGACCATCGGTGCGGACGCATCGATCGAGGCCGTGCTCGAGCGCGCCCTCGAGGCCGGGTTCAGCCGCATCCCGGTCATCGAGCAACAGGTCGACGACGTGGTCGGCATCGCGTACACCAAGGACATGATCGGCAAGGTGCGCTCGGGGCAGGGCGCCGACGCAGTCGGTGACCATCTCCGGCCGGCCCACTTCGTCCCCGAGACCAAACGGGTGTCCGATCTCATGCGCGAGATGCAAGCCGAGAAGTTCCACCTGGCGGTGGTGGTCAACGAGTACGGCGGAACCGCCGGGCTGGTGACCCTCGAGGACCTCATCGAGGAGCTGGTCGGCGAGATCGTCGACGAGTTCGACGTCGAGGAGGCCCCGGTCGAGGAGCTCGGCACCGGGGAGCTGCGGGTCAGCGCCCGGCTGGTCATCGACGAGGTCAACGAGCTCATCGATGCCGACCTGCCCACCGGGGCCTGGGACACCGTCGGGGGCCTGGTGTTCGACCTCCTCGGCCACGTCCCCGAAGCCGGTGAGTCGGTGACCGTCGACGGGGTACGGCTCGTCGCCGATCGGGTCAACAACCGCCGTATCGAGCGGGTGCTCATCGTCCCGGTGGCGAGGCGCGCGCCAGGCGGCTCGGGATGACCTCCTTCCGCTCCGGTTTCGCCGCCGTGGTGGGCCGGCCCAACGTGGGCAAGTCGACCCTCGTGAACCGGATGGTCGGCACCAAGGTCTCCATCACCTCGCCCCGGCCCAACACCACCCGCTCGCAGGTGCGGGGCGTACTCGACCGTCCCGATGCCCAGGTGGTGTTCGTCGACACCCCGGGACTGCACAAGCCGCGCACCGCTCTCGGGGCCAGGATGAACGAGTCGGCGTCGTCTTCGCTCGACGATGTCGATGTGGTGGTGGCCGTGGTCGAGGCCACCGGCCCGGTGGGGGTGGGCGACCGGATGGTGCTGTCCCAGTCGGTGCGCCGGGTCCGCTCGTCCGCCGAGGCGGAGCCGGCGCTGATGGTGGTCGTCAACAAGATCGACCGGGTGGGGGCCGACGGGGTGCTCACCCACCTCGCCTCGGTGGCCGAGGCGGTGGGCTCGGTCGAGCCGGGGGGCGGGCCACCGGTGCCGGCCGAGTACTTCCCGGTGTCGGCCACGAACGGCGACGGGGTCGGCGAGCTCGTCGAGTCGATCGTCGCCCGCCTGCCCGAGGGGCCGCGGTACTACCCCGAGGGCATGGTCACCGACGTGGCCGAGGCATTCTGGGTGGCGGACCTGGTCCGTGAGGAGCTGCTCCGGCGGGTCGAAGACGAGCTACCCCACAGCATCGCCTGCCGGGTCACCGAATGGGAGTGGCCTCGGGTCCGCTGCGAGATCCTGGTCGAGCGGGACTCGCAGAAGGGAATCGTGATCGGCCGGGGGGGAAACATCTTGAAGGAGGTCGGCACCGCCGTCCGGCGACAGATGCCCGACGGGGCCTTCCTCGAGCTGTTCGTACGGGTCGAGAAGCACTGGCAGCAGCGGGACGACGCGCGCTCGACCGGTTGGGGCTCTGACCGTCGGCACCCTGGCGGTTGGCACCGGGCCGCCCGGCCCGCACCCGCGCCCGG
Organism: uncultured Actinomycetota bacterium; assembly: GCA_963770125.1. GTDB lineage: Bacteria > Actinomycetota > Actinomycetes > Mycobacteriales > Mycobacteriaceae > Mycobacterium. Next base: position 58,943 of record CAVYPI010000108.1, read on the forward strand.
CCCGCACCCCGCCCGGCCCGCACCCCGCCCGGTCAGTGGACGGCGATGCCAAGCTGGCCCTCGACGGCGTCCACCATGGTCCGCATGGAGAAGCCCGCCGCCACATGAGCGGTGCAGGCGGCGGCGAGGGCGGGCTCGGCGCTCGCGCCAGTCGCGGACGGCACCGAGCGTGGCCGGCGAGCGCCCCCACCTCGCCCGGGGGGACCAGGAACCGGGCGAAGTCCCCGGTGAGGACCTCGGGGATGCCCCCGACCGCCGACGCAACCACCGGCCGGCCGGTGGACATCGCCTCGATCACCGTCCGCCCGAAGGGCTCCTCCCAGACCGAGGGGACCACCACCACATCCGCGGCGTGGAGGGGCGTGACCACGTCGCTCCGCATGGCCAGCTGGTGGACCGTCAGACCCGCCGCCGCCCCGAAGGTCAGTCCGGCGTAGTCGGCATCCGGTTGGGGTCCCACCACCAGCAGCTCGACGGAGGGGGGCCCGGCGTCCCATTCGGGTCATCGCCTCGACGAGGACGTGGAGGCCTTTTTCCGGGACCACCCGACCGAA
>CAVYPI010000109.1:0-38762 GCA_963770125.1 uncultured Actinomycetota bacterium
CGGTGGTCTTGGGTCGAGCCGCCCGTGGCGCCTGCCGCCTTCCCACGGCCTGTTCGCTGCTGGGTCCGGTGGCCGATGCGTTGTCCGCCGGGGACGATTCCAACGGGGTGTGGTATCGATGCCAGCTCCCTCTGACGATTGCGCTGGCCATGCGCGGTTTGACCGGTGAGGCCGCTGCCGCGCTGGCCGCACTCGAGGACCGCCGTCATCCGAGTTGGCGGTGTCTGGACTACGAGTATGCGATCGCCCGGGCATGGGTCGCCGCGGCCCAGGGCGCTGTCAGCGAGGCGGTCGCGAGGCTGTTGTCGGCGGCCGAAACCGCCCGGGCCAACGGGCAGTTCGCGGCGGAGGTGATGTGTTTGCAGACCGCCACCCAGTTCGGTGACCACTCGAGTACGTGCCGTCTGGGTGAGCTGGCGGCGATCGTCGAGGGGCCACGCGCCGGGGTCGCAGCTCGATTCGGCGCCGCCCTGGCGGCCGGCGACAGCGCGGCATTGACCGTGGTGTCGGAGGACTTCGAGCGGATGGGCGATCTTGTTGCGGCCGTCGACGCGGCCGCACAGGCGGCCATGGCGTGTCGCGGCCGCGGCTCGCGCGGATCGGGGTTGGGATGCTCGGCACGAGCGCAGGCGCTGGCCCAACGATGCGGCGCCCGCACCCCCGCGCTTGGTCAGGCCAGTGAGCGGCTGCCGCTGACCGATCGCGAACGGGAGATCGTGATGTTGATCGGTGCGGGCCTGTCCAACCGCGACGTCGCCGCGCGACTGACGATCTCGGTGCGCACCGTCGAAAACCACCTCCACAACGCGATGGCCAAGACCGGCACGACCAGCCGCGAAGGCCTCGCGGCGCTGCTGCCCCGGGCGGCCAGTCCGCGAATAATTCTCAGCCGGCGGGCGCGCTCGCTACGTGGATGGCTGACGAGCTCGCCACCCGGCGGTGACGCTGTCGTACAACGACTTTCCGTCGCGTGGTTACCGTCGGCTCAGTTGGTGGACGATCGCGGCGCTATCGAGCCAGACGTTCTCGTCGCTGATCAGGCCTTCCGCAATTCGAAGACATGCAGGATGCGGAAGCTGATGCGCCGCCCGTCCCCCGGAAGGCTCGGGAGTGAACCGATGACGGTGCCGGTCATCACCTGTTCGAGGATCATCGCGTCGTTCGTGGTGTAAACGCGGCAGGACTTCCTCTACTCAAGTGCCCCGGGCCCGACTTACCGCGCACGACGCTCGGGTCCTGAGATCTGACCAGGGGTACGAGGCTGCACACGGCTCTAAGTAGTACTGCCCCGCCGCCTGGCGAAATATGAGTGGCGCACTACTCAGGCTCGTCGGCTCGGCGCGAACCACGATGTTATTGCGAACGTCGCTGAAAAGGCGGTATCGCCGACGGCGAGGCGGGGGATGGCCATGGGAAACGCGAAATACATCCGGATAGCGCTTGTCTACTCCGGCTTCGGTGGGATGGCCCAGGCCCTGTGGGGCGGCCTGCGTGACGACGGCCACGAGGTCGTCCGCCCCGAGGATCTGGGGTTCGAACCGCCGCTGAGCCCCGACGACATGCTGCGGTTCGCCGAGCTGGCCGATCCGGACGTGATCTTCTGCCCCTTCCTCAGGGAGGTCGTGCCGTCGACGGTCTGCGACCGCTGGACCACGTGGATCCCGCACCCCGGCATCCGCGGGGACGGCGGCCCGTCGTCGCTGTCGTGGGCGATCCTCGAGGGCCAGGCGACGTGGGGCCTCACGATGGTGCGGGCCGAGCCGTCGGTCGGGGCGAGCGACCTCGACTCGGGCAACGTCGGGGCATGGCGCGAGTTCCCCGTGCCGCCCGACGTCAGTGTCGGCGAACTCTACGCCCAGCAGGTGACACCGGCCGCGCTCGCCTGCACCCGCGAGGTGCTCGACCGCATGCGCGTCGACACCGGCTACGTCGGCGTGCCGCTGGCCGGCTTCGGGGACGAGGTGCGGGGCCGGTTCCGGCCGGCGCTGAGCCAGGCCGCGCTCGCGTTCAGCTGGGAGGACCACCCGGAGGACATCGCCCGGCGGATCCGGGCGGCCACGTTCGGGGTGCGCACCGAGCTGGCCGGCCAGCCGGCCAACGTGTTCGACGCGCACCCCCACGACGGCGACGGCACGTCGCTTCGCCCGGGCGCCGTGGTGGCGCACCGCGACGGCGCCGTGCTGGTGGGCGCCGGGCAGGGCGGGGCGCTGTGGATCGGGCACGCCAAGGTCCGCACGGACGCCGGCGGCCGCGGCCTCAAGCTGCCCGCCGTCGCCGCCGTCGGCCGAGCGCTGGCCGGGGTGCGCGAGCGCACGCTGCGCCCCGACCGGCGCCGGGGTGGCCCGCGCACGCACCAGGTCATCCGCTACCTGCGCGCCGGCGACGTGGGTTGGATCCACGCCACGCCGTTCAACGGCGCGTGTTCGACCATGTTCTGCGGGCGCCTGCTCGCCGCGCTGCGCTACGCCGCCGCGCAGGACACCAGCGCGATCGCCCTCGTCGGCGGCCGGGCGGCGTGGAATAACGGCATCCACCTCGGCGTGATCGAGGCGGCGCAGGACCCGCAGGCCGAGGCCTGGGCCAACATCCGCCGCATCGACGATGTCGCCGAGCTCGTGTTCGGCCTGTCGCGGGGCCACGGCGGTCTGCGCCCGCAGCGCACCATCGCCGTCCTCAACGCCTCGGCCGGGGCGGGCGGCGCCGTGCTGTCGGCCTGCTTCGACGTGGTGCTCGCCCGCCCGTCGGTCACCCTCAACTACCACTACGCCACGATGGGCCTGTCCGGCTCCGAGCTGCGCAGCCTCGTGCTGCCGCTTCGCGCCGGCGAACAGCAGGCCAAGCGCCTGCTCACCGAGTGCCTGCCGGTCAGCGCGGTGGCCGCCCGCGACCTCGGGCTCGTCGACGAGATCGGGCCGGACGAGCCCGAATCGTTCGCCGCCTGGGCCGCCGAGCGGGCGGCCGCGGCGGCCACCGGGTGGCGTGAGCCGCCGACCCCAGTCGACACCGCGCCCTACCGCCGCGACGAGCTGAAGGACATGCGCGCCGACATCTTCCTCGACCGCGACAGATTCGCCGCCAAACGCCGGGCGTTCCTCGGCATTTCGTGAGCAGCGCGAAAAATCCGGGAGACGCGTGCGGCACGTGAAATCAAGAAATCCTAGTTCGAAAGGAAACGCCGATGCGAGAACCGATGCCGACGTTCGGCAGTCAACGCGCGCCCGTTAACCCGGCGAAACCCCCCACCCTGGCAGCGTGGGCAACGGACCTCGAGGCAGTCGAACTGCACCCGACAGCAACGGCAGATCCGTTTCGCCGGTTCGGCTGGAACGCCTTTGCACTGCGACTCCGTCACGCACGGCGGAGACACCTCCGCAATGCTGCGGATAGCTGTGGGTCGTGTAGCGGCGAGTCGATCAGCACGCTCGAGTGTTGACGGGTCGGGCCACTGATTTCCTCGACCTGCTTGAGCAGGACGGGATTCGGCTCCTGTGGCATCCCTCCCTCTTGCTCGAACCATTGGCGCCGATCATCTGCCGGGTCCTCCAGAGGGCGCTGCCGCTGACACTGCTGTGCGTCGAAGGCTCGATTGCGACGGGGCCAGACGGCACGATTCTCTTCGACACCTTTGACGGCAAACCGAAGCGAGACCTGGTGTGATCAACTGGGACCGGAACAATCCGATCGCCCGGGCCCGCTCGGCCCGCACCCTCGCCTCATCGTCGCCACCGGCCACCGGCCGCCTCCTTTGCTGTCTGTCAAACACACGACAGCGCACAGGATCGCGGCCCGGATCCTCACCGCGGCAGGGTCGGCTCGTGTTGCACCCACTCACCGGGCCAGCCCGGTGCCAACAACCGGCCACCCGAGACGGCGACCGCGGTCTCGGCCAGCGACACCATGGGCAGCGCGAACCGGCGCTCGATCACGGTCGCGACCGCAGCCATCACCGTCACCGCATCGGCGAACACCCCGCCGGCCGCCTCCGGCATCACCGGATCCGGGTCCACCGCGCGCAGCCAGACGGTGAACATCGACCGCACCGCCTCGGCACGCTCGGCGAAGCGCCGCAACCAGCCGCGCACCGTCTCACCCGGGCGACCCAGCTCGGCCGCGATCCGCCGAAACCCGAAGCCACACCGCGCTTTCGCAGCCAACGCCGACACGATCACCGCCGCCGTATCGGCACGGCGCAGTAGCGCGCACACCGGCAACAACACATGCGTCACCCCGCAGCCGGTGCACCGCGACCGGCGCGGACACAGCTGCACCGGCCCGTCCGGGCCGCGCACCTGCCGCGACCTCGCCCGTCCCCAGCCCGCCAGCACGGCGCTGCTGCACGACGGGCACCACAGCTCACCCGCCGCCAGCCTGCGCTCGACTCCATCAAGATCGGCCTCTACGGTGACCACTGCGCCTCCAAGCGCGAACAGACGGCCCTCCCGCAGCTCCGGCCAAAGAGACAACGGGAGGGCCGTCGCCTACCAATGACCTGATCACCGTGCCGCCCCGACACCACAAACAGCAACCGGCACCGACCGACCAAGACCAGCTGCTCAGCCCCAGCGCCGGAACGCTACCCCCACGTGGTCACCCTGAATGCCTCCGAACACGGCGCCAGCGCCACCATCGTCGGCATCTGGCTCGGTGAACACGACAACGACAGCGGCGGACACAACGGCCGCTTCTACCCGCTCACCCACGCCATAGCCGACCTCGCAATCGCTGAGATACCGGACTAGCCAGCTCAACTGCCGACGCCCATGACGGGCGCCGATGCCCGCCTGGCGGCGGACTAAACCCGTAGCCCCTCACCACTTTTAGCCGTCAGCTGGCCCCGAGTGTGACCGATCGGGGCCCGTCACTGTCAAACCAGACCGGCGGGCTCGCCCGTCTGCGCTCCCGCGCCGCTGGCGCGCCGCTGCCGCTGCGCCGTGCGGCTCCAGCGGCATTTTCGGCCCTACCCAGCTCGCTGCCGCTCGCGGCCGAAAATCCGCTTCCAGCTTCTCCGCCGGCTCCGGACTTGACAGCGCCACCCAACCGGTCCCCCAACAGCCAGCGCTAACCGGCGCACCCATCACCAACCGAACGGAGAACAACCATGAGCACCACCCTGCAAGCCCTCGTCGTCGACCCACGCCGACCCAACAGCAGCGGCCCGCGCACAATCACCGACGACCTCACCACCCTGCAAGGTCTGGTCGGCGGCTACCTGCAAGCCGAGGTTGGCATTCCGAAGGTGTCGGCACGCTGGTCGCCGCCGAGATCGAAGTTGGTCCGACGACCGGTGTGTCGGTGGTGACGTAGTCAATGTCTTGGGCGCGAAACGTCTCCTGATGGCCGCCGGGGCCGGTCTCGCCACTCCCCCCGCGGGGGATTGACACGCCAGCGAGATCGGAAACCGATGATCAGGCAGGACTGCTGTACGTGAACATCGCTGGCGTGTCCGAACCAATTCCAGCACCGCCGAAGTCGACTCGCTTCGTGCTGCCTAGAGCGCCCATCACCCCGGGCTCCGTCAGCACCGGCAGCGCGACGTCGGAGCGGTCGGGGTCAAACCGTCGTGTGGCGTCGTCCCAGTGCAGCTGGCCCTCGACCACCACAATCAACAGCTGGTGTGGTCCTCGGTGCTCCAACCAGTAGCCGAGCTCCGTGTCGACCTACTCAGATCCCGCCGCGCGTGGGGAGAGCACCACAATCAGGTAGCGGGAGCGATCCATCGCGTCGGTGACCCGACCCTGCCCCACAAGTTGGGATTGGCGGACAATGCGGTGGTATCCCGAAACACCCGTAGCCCGTTCAGCTGGCCCACCCGACGAGCGATGCGGTGCAATCCCTTCTGAATCCCGGCGGCGACCGCCTCATCACGGTGGCTGTCAGAAGCTTTGCATCGGCTATCGGCTGTCCACATGTCCGATGTCGGAAGGGCCGTTCAAGATCACGGCGCGTCGCCGGGGGTATGTGCCGCAACGGCCGTCAGCGTCTGCGTGGTGCCGCGATGTCGACATGGCGAACCTGGTTGCCGCCGGCGCGTTTCGCTTCGTACATCGCGGTGTCGGCGACTTCGACGAGGCGTTCGATGATCTGCCGGTCGAGATTTTGATGTTCCGACGACAGTCGGATGCTGCTAACGCCCAGGCTGGCTGTCACGCCCCAGGGTGTGGCGGCAATCGCGAGGCGCATCGCCTCGGCGGTCTGAAGTGCTTCCGGAGTCCCGTGGTGCTCGGCGACGAGGAATTCCTCTCCGCCGACGCGGGCGATCACCGTTCCAGCACCGCCGATGCGCCGCAGGGTGTCGGCTATGGCCACCAAGATGCGGTCCCCGGTGGCGTGACCGTGAGTGTCATTAAGGCGCTTGAAATTATCGAGATCGAGCATCAAGACACTGACACACAGCGTGCGCGTCTCCGCAGCGAACAGCTTGGACGCCGACCGATAAAAGCCCCGACGGTTGCGCAAGCCGGTGAGCGGATCGGTCGAGGACTTCAGGGCATCTACCGACAGCCAGTGGACGAGTATCTGTCCGCAGAATGGTACCGCCAGGATTCCGGCGCTGAGCACCAGCAGCATGGCCGCCGCCATCGATGTATCACCAGCCACAGCGATGCGCGCGGCGCACACCAGTGCAGTAGCTAAGGCGCTGCCCAGCGTGAAAACCAGCAGGCGAGCGGAATGAAAAAACGCCACGTAACCCGCCAGGCCACCAAATGCCGCGCACCCCAGCATCCCGGAGCGCGGGTCGCTCTCGATCACACAGACCGCTGCGATGCCCAGTGCCCCCGTTATCGAAAACATCTGGGATTGAAATCGCGTTGGCCAGCTCAGCAGCCACACCAATGCCATTGCCGCGAGGCTCACGACGAACGCCACGGCGACCGCACGCCGCATCGGTGTCTGTGGACCCGACGAGCTGAACAGCATCAGCAACGTCGCCGCCGCCAAGTTTGTCAGAATGGCGGCCAATAGGTAGCGGACAAACGGCTTCAATCCACGCCCGGCGAGGTAGTCCGACAACCAGTCATAGTGGTCGGGTTGACGCCACCACAAGCCCATCCGGTGCATTTCTCGACCCCCGGCCCTCCTTGACATCACGGGTAAACGGCGCGGACGACCCGAACCTTGCATTCGTATGCTAGTTATCATCAGCAAAGGCAGCGGGTGGTTTGAATTTCAGCGCCCTCGCCCTCCAAATCGCTGTGAGAACCGAGGCCGTGTAGTGAAACGTCCCGGGTTTTGTGCCCGAATAAGGGGTTAGCTCCGTATCCCTCCTGGGGACGCCTCGTAGGCGTGAAAATGGGGCTGGGTCGCCCGCCGACGCCGATGTGTCTTTGGGTGTGTGAGCCCGTGGGTTAGCTTGGCGCCGGGGCCCGACCGTGAGGGTCACGTACTGTTGCTTCGAGCACGCCGGTCAGAATTTCGGTTTCCTTGACCGAGGCCCCCGGGCGGTCCACCTGATGTACTGGGATGGATTCGGTTGGAGGGCAAGCGAAGTGACGCAACGACGCAAACATAGGCAGAAGCCGTCGGCGGTGGTGGCGGGACCGGTGGAGATTCCCGACGCCGAGCACGAGTTGGTGATCGAGCGGGTCGCCGCGATCGATGTGGCCAAGGCGGCGGGCAAGGTGTGTGTGCGGCTGCCCGGCAAGACTGGGCGCCGGTTTAGCCGGGTGTGGGACGTGCCGGCGCGGACCGGCGCGATAACCGAGCTGGCCGAGCAGCTGATCGAGCTGAGCATCGAGAGGGTCACCGTGGAGTCCACCTCGGACTACGTGCGACATGAGGGTGCATGAGTGAAGTGGGAGGCACCGTTTGGAGGTTTGGCTGATGCCATAGGTGTAGTACTCGGGCCAGTGCGCAAGGGCCTTGTCTCCGCCTCGGCGTGCTCTGCGGGCGACTGCGGGGTGCGAAGCCCGGGGTCGAAGCCGAAGCGGTTCCCGTTCCATCCGGGGGCTGCGGGCCAGGAGAAGACCGGCGGGAAGCGAGCGCGCTTCCCGGCTCCGGGGCGGCATCCGGCCGTCTTGGGGTGATGGGTGAACGAAAGTGAACCCCTGATGATGCCTCGTGAAGGTGACCCCCGCCGATGGGATGTGTCAGCGGGGCCGTAGGGACTGGCCGCTGGAAAGCGGCGGGTGCCGGCCGGAGAGTAGTCGCCGGTCGGGAGCGCACCACCGTCCCCGGGGTAAAGGGGGCACCCTGCCCGGTCGAATCTTGTTCATGCGCAACATGACAACCCCGTTGGGGTCCGGCGGTTGATTCCGTCGGTAGGCCGACCGTGAGGAAGGCGCAATTCCCCAGCGGGCGCAGGATGACCCAGGAAGCCAACGCCGACAGCCGAAAGGCGACGGGAAACCGGCAACCGCACGATCCGGCTCCTCCGCCGGATGGTTGCCGCATAACCGGTCGGATACGGGTGTGTTGCCCGGCCCGAAAGGGAGCCGACGTGGGTCAGGTGAGCCTGTGAAGACCAGACGATCGGGAGACGCCAGAACCGATGGGCAAGTTGGACACCGTGACGGTGAACGGACCTGAGGACGAGATCATCGACTGGGATGCCGTGCAGTGGCATCGGGTCGAGGATGACGTACGGCGGCTGCGGCAACGAATCTTCACGGCGACGCAGGCGGGGGACCTCAAACGGGTCCGCAATCTGCAGAAGCTGATGCTTGGTTCCCGCGCGAACGCTCTGCTGAGCGTGCGGCGGGTTACGGAGCTCAACGCTGGCCGCAAGACGGCCGGGGTCGACGGCAGGGTCGTGCTCGCGGGATGGGAAAAGGCCGAGATGGCCGCCTGGCTGCAGCGCGACACCGATGCGTGGAGGCCCCGACCGGTCAAGCGGGTGTTCATTCCGAAGGGCAACGGAAAACGGCGCGGCCTCGGGTATTCCCGTGATTGCCGATCGGGCGCTGCAAGCGCTGGCGGTCAACGCGTTGGAACCCGAGTGGGAGGCCCGGTTTGAGTCCAGATCGTATGGGTTTCGGCCGGGCCGTAGCTGTCAGGACGCGATGCAGGCGATCTTCGTGACCGCACGCGGCGCGACCTGCAAACGCATGTGGGCGCTAGACGCCGACTTGGCCGCCGCGTTCGACCGCATCGATCATGCCCATCTTCTCGCAGCAGCTCGGCTCGTTCCCCGCAAGGGGAATGATCGCGGCCTGGCTGACGCGCGGGGGTGATCGACCAAGGTCGGTTCGCCCCGACCGAGGAGGGCAGCCCGCAGGGCGGGGTGATCAGCCCGGTGCTGATGAACGTGGCCCTGCACGGAATGGAGCAGGCCGCCGGAGTCCGCTACATCCGCACCGGCACCAACGCCGGGACGGCGCGGCCGGGCTCCCCGGTGCTGATCAGATACGCCGACTTATGCGGAATTCCGCATAAGTCGGCTTATGCCGACTGGCGGATTATGCCGACCGTGGCGTGACGGTGCTGGTCGACGGGGGTGATCGGGGTCGAGTGGTCGGCATAATCCCGGCCTTGTGATCGGGGTCAGAGGTTGTCAAGGAAGGCGAGCAGGGCGTCTGGCGCCCGGTAGCGCCCGGGCCTGCTGGTTGGTGGTTGGATCCGGGCGAGAGCGTTCTCCTTGATGCTCATGTCGGCGTGCAGATAGGCCTGCGTCGAGCTGGGGTCCTCGTGGCCGAGCCAGAGCGCGATGACCGAGGTGTCGACCCCGGCGTGCAGCAGCGCCATCGCCGCCGAGTGGCGCAGTGTGTGCGGGGAGACATTCTTGGCGGCGATGCCCGGGCAGGTGGGTGCGGCGCTAGCGGCGTGCTTGCGGACGAGCTTGGCCACCGCATCGCGTGACAACCGGCGGCCGGCCCCGGTGGTGAACACAGGATCGGCAGGTCCGCCGTGGTGTTCGGCGAGCCAAACCCGCAGTGCGGCAACGGTTTGCCGGGTGAGCGGGGTCGCACGCTCCTTGCGTCCTTTGCCGTCACATCGGACGTGCGCGCCGTGCTGGTCGAGGTGAATGTCGCCGCGGGTCAACGCGATCAGTTCGGAGACCCGCAACCCGGTTTGGCAGGCCAGCAGCAGCAGGGCGTGGTCGCGGCGTCCCAGTCGGGTGGTGCGATCGGGAGCGGCCAGCAGGGCATCGATTTCGGTGCTGGTCAAGAAGCTCACCACCGCTCGGTCGCAGCGTTTCGGTGGGATGGCCAGTACTCGGGCAATCTGGTCGGCGTGTTCGGGTGCCCGCAGCGCCGCGTACCGGAACAGGGAGTGGATCGCGGCCAGGCGGGCGTTGCGGGTGGCGACCGTGTTGCCTCGGGCGGTTTCCAGGTGGGTCAGAAAGGCGGTGACCAGCCCGGCGTCGATCTGGGCGAGGTCGAGGCCGCTGGGTGCGGTTGCGGTTGTGCGCGAGGCGAATTGCAGCAGCAGCCGGCAGGTGTCGCGGTAGGCGGCGAGGGTGTTCTGGCCGGCGCGGCGTTGTCGTATCAGCTTGTCGGTGAAGAACCCCTGCAGGATCGGCGCGAGTGCGGTCATGAGGGCTCCCCGAACGCGGTCTCGAGCCGGTGGGCGGCCAGGGTGAGCAGTTCCGGGACGGATTGCAGGTACCAGTAGGTCGACTTCGGGTCGACGTGTCCGAGCCAGGTCGACAGCACCGGCAACCGCGGTTGAACATCGCCGCCGTCGCGGTAGAAGTCGGCCAGGGTGGCGACGGCGAAGCCATGCCGTAGATCATGCAACCGGGGCCGGCGCCGCCTCGGCGCGACGGTGATCCCGGCCAGATCGACCAGGCCGGCGAAGGTGCTGGAGAGGTTGTGGACGTCCAGGCGGGTGCCGCGGGTGCAGACGAAGAAACTCGGCGCGCTGCGGTGCGGGCACCACCGGTCACGGTGTTGCCGATAGCTCCGCAGCGCCGCCACGGTCGAAGGGTGCAGGAACAGCCGCCGCGACTTGCCGAACTTCGAATCCAGAACAACCAGCGTCGCGGCATCGAGGTCGACGTGCTCGTCGTCGAGGCGGCAGGCTTCGCTCTTGCGCATGCCGGTGACGGTGAGCAGTCCGATCAACGCCTGCCAGGTCGCCGCCCGCAACGGTGGGCGCAACCGACCGGCGGCGTCGATGAGCGCGCTGATCTCGCCGGTCGAATACAGATGCGGCGCGATCCGGCACCGATGGTGCGGCAACGCGTCCTCGGGCGGGATCTCGCTGTCGTGGTCGAGGGTCTGGTAGTGGCGGGCGAAGATCCGCACCGTCATCAGCCGCCGCGCCAGATAGCCGTCGTGGCTGCTGCCGCTGCGAGTCGTTGTCGCCCATTGCAGCGCCAGCTCGCTGGTGATCCGGTCGCTGCCGCGGGACTCGCAGTAGTCGACGAACGACATCAGTTGCGCTGCTTGGGTGGTCAGCTTGAACCCCAGCGCCCGCCGCATCGCCAGATAGTCCTCGGCGGCGCGCCGCAGCCCGGTCATGACCGTGCTCCCATCGGCCACGGGCGCGCCAGCGGACGCAGCGCGTTCTCGTCGACCTTGGCGTAGATCGCAGTGGACAGGTCGCTGCGGTGTCGCAGCACCTGCCCCACCTCCGGCAGCGACGCCCCAGCACGCAGCATGTCGGTGGCCAGAGTGTGCCGCAGCCGATGCGCACCCACGCGTGGCAGACCCGCACGGCGGCAGGCCCACCCCATCACCTGCCGGATCGCCGCCGGCGTCAGCGGCCGGTAGGGTGCCCGGACGGTGCAGAACACCGACCGTGCCGCGCAGGCCGGTCGGCCGTCGGCCAGATACGCCACAATCGCCTCACCGACATCGACCGGAAGTGGAAGCCGATCGACCCGTTCAGCCTTGCCGCGAACAGTGACTTCGCCTCTGCGCCAATCGATATCGCCGAGTTCGAGTCCGGCGACCTCGCCGCCGCGTAGTCCCAGCCGCGCCAACACGAGCAGAATCGCGTAGTCGCGGCGGCCCACCACGGTCGCACGGTCACACGAGCCCAACAGCCGCGCTACCACGGCCGCGTCCAACCCGCGCGGCAGCGACGCCAACCGCCAGCCCGCCACGCCCGGAACCGCGCCGACCAACCCGGTCGGCGTGTGCCCGCACACGTGCAGATACCGCAGCAGCGCGCGCAGCGAGGTCGCCATCGCCTTGGCCGACCACCTGTTGCGGCCCCGGCAGTGGCCGACCATGAACGAGGTCACTCGACCCGAATCCAGCTGCTGCACAGACGAATCCACCGGTTCCGGCAACGATGCCAGAAACGTGCTCGCCTGATTGCAGTAACAGCGCACCGTCTCCGCCGACAACCCCCGCTCGGCAACCAGCCACGATCGGAACCCGGCCAGCAGCACCGCGGCCGGTGACGCATCGACGTCCATGATCTTCTCCCGTCTCAAGTGGTCTTCCTTCAACCACTCAGACGCGGAACCACCCCGATCACAAGGCCGGGATTATGCCGACCACTCGACCCCGATCACCCCCGTCGACCAGCACCGTCACGCCACGGTCGGCATAATCCGCCGGTCGACATAAGCCGACGACCTGCTGGCCCTGTGCCACTCGCGGGAACAGGCCGAACAGGTCAAGGCGCGGCTTGAGGAGTGGCTGCGACCCCGGGGTCTGGCCTTCAACGAGGACAAGACCCGTATCGTGCACCTCGATGACGGGGTGGATTTCTTGGGGTTCAACATCCGCCGCTACCGCAACAAGCTGCTGATCAAACCGAGCAAGGCGGCCGTGAAACGGATCCGGGCACGGCTGACCGCCGAGATGCGAGCGCTGCGGGGCCACAACGCCCAGATGGTGCTCATCCGGCTCAACCCGATCATTCGGGGGTGGTCGGCCTACTACCGGCACTGTGTGTCGGCCCGGGTGTTCAATGCGCTGGACGATCACGTGTGGAAGCTCACCGACAAGTGGGCGAGGTTTACCCATCCACACAAGGGACGGCGCTGGATCGTGTCCCGTTATTTCGGCGCGTTCCACCCGTCCCGGCGCGACCGCTGGGTATTCGGTGACCGCGACAGCGGCGCCTACCTGGTCAAGTTCGCCTGGACAGCGATCACCCGGCACACCCTGGTCAAGGGCTGGGCGTCCCCGGACGACCCCACCCTGGCCGACTACTGGGCGGCCCGGCGCCGCCGCGGGAGACCCCCGCTGGACCGGACCCGGTCGTGGCTGATCCGCAAGCAGCGCGGACGCTGCCCGCTCTGTGGCCAGCTGCTGCTGCACGCCGAGGTCGAGCCGCAACACCCCGACGAATGGGAGCAGTGGATCACCGCCACCGCCAAGGCGATCCGCCACCACGCGGTCATCGTCGACTCGGGGCCAGAGTCATTGGGTATACCGCATTCCGTCTCATCCACACACACTGCCGTGGCCGTCACCCAGACCGCATCGGCGTGCACCAGCACTCTGCCATCCCAACTGAGGAGCCTTCGGGGCTTGCTTGAGCCGGTTGCCTGGAAAGCGGGCACGGCCGGTTCTTAGGGGGCTCCGGCGCGGCGACGCGCCGGAGCTACCCGACTGGAAGCCGTTCTACTACCTGTTGGAGGACGCGGGATTCGATGTGCTGCTCGTCAATGCGCGGCACGTAAAAAATCTCCCAGGTCGCAAAACCGACGTCGCCGACGCCACCTGGCTGGCCCAACTCGGCGCGCACGGTCTGGTGCAGGGCTCGTTTGTGCCGCCCGAGCCGATCCGCCAGCTGCGTGATCTGACCCGGGCGCGCACGGCGATCACCCGGGAACGCTCGCGCGAGGTGCAGCGGCTGGAAAAGCTGCTCGAAGACGCCGGCATCCCAAGCTCTCGGCGGTCGCCTCCGACATCCTCGGCCGTGTCGGGGCGAGCCATGCTGGAGTCGTTGATCGCCGGCAACCGCGACCCCGCCGCGTTAGCCGATCTGGCCAAACGCCGATTGGGGGTGCCGCCGCTCATTTGAATTTCGACGATGAGCGCCAGCATATGGTCCTGCTGCCGTCATGAGCATCGCTCACGCCAACATCGTGTCACCTGCCCAGCCAACACGTGCCATATCGGCGCTGCGATCAAGCCAACGGGTAGCGCGCCATACCGCGCCTCGCGGCGGGGGTCTGGGCCGGATTCCGCCGATGTGTGAGGTGGGAGCGTGCCTGTTGTGAGATTCTGCTGAAATGTCCGCTGATCCGGCGGCCGCTGCTCCTCCGGGGGTGGTGACGTTTTTGTTCACCGATGTGGAGGGTTCGACCCGTCGGTGGGAGACCGACGCGCAAGCGATGCGGGCGGCGCTCGTCGTGCACGACAAGGTGTTGCGCACGGCGATCGAGGCGTATGACGGGTTCAGAGGGGGATGCTGTCGGCGAGCTGGTGCGGGCACTCGATAACCGAACATAGTTGATTCCCTTCCGCGTGGGAGTGGCAGGTCGTGCTGCCTAACTTAGTTTCGAACGGCACCTGGGGTGTCGGGAATCCAAGCCTGACTCGGTAACGGCGAAAAGCCAACGCTCTTGAACCGGCCCCGCGTTTGCCTATCCATGGGGCGCCCGTGTTGCTCCATGACTGCACCGGGGCGAGTGGTGCTGCGGTCGGTTAGCCAGTCAACCCCCGCGAGGTTATCCGCGGCGCCGAGCCCACGACCTCCCAGCGACGTACCGGGCGGCGATCCGCAGGGGAAGCTGCGGCCTACTCGGTAGCAGCTACTCGTGGCTTGATCAGCGGTTGCGCCGAGGCGAATTTGTGCGGCCTGACGGCACCAACGTGCAGCCGTTGGCGGGTACCGGTATTTCACGGTCCAGATGCTCAGAGACTTAGCGACATGTTGCTATCGCCACCGCTGGTACTCAATCGATGAACTGAGGTCTGTCTTCCGCGAGCTGGCTATGGATGTGCCCTCGCCGCCACCCTCGCCGCGAGCCCCGCCGGGGCGGCGTACGGGCGCGCCGTGCCCTTCGGCAGCGAGCCCCACCTCTCGAAGGAGACGGCCTACTTCACCCGGGTTGCGCGCGTCGCTCGCCGCCTCGGCGGCCGCCGCCGTCTCGCCGCGTACCTCATGTTCCTCGAGACGCCCTTCGTGAACGGGCAATGCATGATCAAGCGCGAGGTCTTCGACGCCGAGGGCGGTTACGACGAAACGCTCCACTGCTGCGAGGACATCGAGCTCTATGTACGCATTGCGCGCAAATACGGGGCCTCGTTCGTGGATCGAGACGTCCTTCACTACCGCGTGGGTCAGGCGTCGATCATGAAAGGGATCCGCGAAGGCGGCGGCCACCCGGAGATGGCGCGCACGTACCGCGTCATCCACGACCGCTACCGCGCGAAGCACGGCGCGCTCGAGTATCGGACGCTGCAGGTGCTGTCGAAGGTCGCTCGGCGGCTCGCGCTGGCGTGAGTGGGGCAGATTAGACGCTATCTCCGCAAGCCGCTCGCTCAAGCATGCTCATGGCCGCATCCACGCGTGCAACCGCGGTCGCGTCGTCCGTCCATGGTGCGCAGTGTCCGAATGCGAGCTTCAGTGCTCCCCCGTGCGTACAGGCAGTGACCATGATTCCCGGACCAATCACCGCGCTGGTCAACACGCCCCAGAAGTCGTCAACGTCGACGTGCGCTCCGTCGCTGGAGAGATCGACGTTCCCCATGTTGGTCACGAAGGCCGAACAAAAGATCGATGGGCTCAGTAAGGGAGGGATCCGCACCAAGAGTCGCTGAATCTGAAGTTCCAACGCTCGGCGGGCGCTTTCGTTCTTCGTTTCTCGAACCTGCGCCGATGCATCGCGAGCGAGCTCCCAGAAAGGTACGTCGCCGAGTTGATGCCACGTCAGCGCGCCCCCCATGTACAGGCCGACCTGATCGCGAACCGACGAGTCCAGCATGTCCCGCAAATCGAGCGGCGAAAAGCAAGCCAGTTTCCGGGCGTCGCTGCGCGCAACTGCGCGTAGTGCCGAGGCCATGATGACACCATGGACGGTGCTTCGGTGCTCTCGGCAGCGGACCACGAGCGACTGCGTCGCAGCACGCTCGAGTTGTCGCCGATGGAGCCCGATGCGGGCATTGCGAGCACTCTTCAGAGAAAAATTCGGGCGTTTTGCCAGTGTCACGCCGGTGCGCAAACGCAGGCCGAGAGGTACGCCGCCGCGCCACTCCGGAGGCGACGCTTCTTCGAGAGGCAACGGCAGGCCCCTCGCGGCGCCTGGCTCCACGAAGCTTCTGCCCTCGTCCTGCAAGAGCCTCAGGAAACAGCGCATGACCAGGACAGCGGACCCTCCGTCTGCAATGACGTGAGAGAATGTAAACAAGAACTTGGTTCCGTCATTTTCACGTTTGACGCACACCCGATAGTTGGGACCGACCGCATGGAACGGGGTACCAAGCTCCCGCACCATCACCGCATCCCAATCGGTTCCGGCGTCCTCCCACGCGACAGGGGCATTGGTCAGCGGGGAGAGGACGATTCTCGGGCGCCCGCCCATGCCCGTTCGCCGTGCATTCAGGATTGGAAAGACGTCGCTCACGCGTGCTGCAGCGCGCGCGATGGATTCCCGAGGGGGTTCACCGCAAACAGTAAATGTCGCGCAAAAATTCACCGGAAAGTACGACTCGACTCCGAGGAACATGCGCTCCAACGTTCCCAAGGGGCGCCCGCGTTCACATTCCAGTATCGGAGCACTAGACATCTTTAGACCCTCGCTTGTCTTTCAGTGAAATTCGCAGGGCGTCACGCGGCCTGCTCCAACGTTCCCAGATAAGAAGAGAGGTGACCGATCGGGTTTGATACCGGCGCATGGCAGGCCGCTTCCACCAGCGCGGCGAGATCGTGCGGACGCTCACGCTGTGGGTGGTGGCCCATCCCGGCGCACAGGCGAAGGCGTGCCTGCGGCAGCGCCCGTGTTACACCATTGAGGTGTGAAGTCGGGACGAGCGCGTCGCGATCGCCCCACAGCACGCTCACTGGGCCGTCGTAAGCGACGCGCCGGCGATGAAACGCATCCGGCGAGCGCCCCGCGGCGGCGACGGCCTCGACGCCGGCGCGCACCCCGGGCCCCAGCCGGCGGGCCTCGGCGACCAGCCGCGCCCGGAGATCCGCCGACGGCGCGGCGCCCGAGGTGACCAGGCCGGAGTAGATCGCCTCGACCAACGGCGCGCGCGTGACGGCGAGTGCCACTCGGCCGAACCCGACGGGCGCCGAGAGCACGAGCGAGCGGACCGCCTCCCCCATCCGCTCCGCGACCGCGGTCGCGATCCCGCCGCCCAGCGAGTGGCCCACCAGGGTGCACGCGTGCACCTCGAGCACGCGCAGCACCTCGACCACATGGTCGGCGTAGGCGCTCAGGCGCGGCCGGCTGGGCGGGCTCGAGCTCCCGAAGCCGGGCAGATCGATCGCCAGGCACGGCCGGCTGCTCGCACTCGCGAGCTCGGTCCACCCCGCGGAGGAGTCCAGCAGCCCGTGCAGGAGCACGAGCGGCCGTCCGCGTCCGGGCCACTGGCGGACGCCGAGACGGCGGCCGCGGTCTACGAAGCGGTGCAGAGCGCGACGAGCGGCAACCCGTTCCTGATCGGCGAACTGCTGCACGACCTGCACGGCCGCGGCGGTGGCCCAGTCCCGCCGGCCGAGGCCGTGCGCGCCGTCGAGCAGCTCACCGCGGCCGGCATCTTCTGCGACGGGCTGCCGCTCAACTACGCGCACCCGCTGCTCGGCGACGTCGTGACCGAGAGGGGCTCTCGGCCGCGCGCGCGGACATGCTGCACCGGCGCGCCGCCGTCGTGTTGCTGGGCAAGAACGACCCCGAGCAGAGCGCCGCCCACCTGCTCGCCAGCCAGCCCGCCGGCGAGAACTGGGCCGCCGAGGCGCTGGCCGCCGCCGGGCGCCGATCGCTCACCCGCGCCGCGCCCGAGAGCGCCGCCGGCTTCTACGAGCGCGCGGTCGCCGAGCACGCCCCGGACGTCCCGGTGCACCCGCTGCTGCTGGGCCGGGCACGCGCGCCCCTGATGGCCGGCCGCGAGGACGGCTTCGCCGCCTTCCGCGAGGCGATCGCGGCCGTGCCCGATCCGTGCGAGCAGGCGAGCATGGCCCTCGAGATGGGTGATGCGCTGAGCATCGTCGATCGCCAGGCCGAGGCCTACGAGGCCTATGACAGCGGGATCGCGGCGGTCGAGGGCCACGACGAGGCGCTGACCATCCACCCGCTCGCCCACCGCGCGCTGGCGTCGCTGGCCACGCGCGGGCGCCACGACCGGACGGCGACCGCGGTCGTCGCCGCGCTGGAGGCCTCGGGGCGATCGCCGGAGCTGGCGACGCGCCCGGCCCTGGTGCTGCACGCGCTGGTGGCCACGATCACGGCCCAGCCCGCCGCCGAGTGCATCGCGCTGCTCGAGCGCGCCCCGGCCGCCGACGCCTACGGCGAGCGCCCCGCGCTGGAGTGGTCGGCCGAGCTGGGCTGGGTGATGGGATCGCTCGCGTGGTGCGACGCCTTCGAGAAGGCGGAGCCGTTCCTGGACGCCGTCATCGCCCGCGCCGGCCGCCGCGCTGCGCTCGTGGATCTCGCCGTCGCCTCGATCTGGCGCGCGTACGGACGCGTGCGGGCGGGCCGGCCGGCCGAGGCCGAGGCCGCCGTGCTCACCGCCGCCCGGATCTACAGCGACCTCGACGAGGCCGACCATGCGCTCGTGACCGCCGTCCACCTCGACGTGCTCGCCGCCCGCGGCCGCTTCGACGAGGCCGAGGCCCTGCTCGCGGCGTCGGAGGCCGGCCGCGACGCACCGGCTGAATGCCGGCCGTCAGGTCGTTGTCGGCGCGCGGGTTAGCGCCTCGTGTGGCTAGGAATCCGATTCTTCTCGACGTGGTGAGTGTTGTTCCCGACCGCGCTGACCGCTCGACTGCCGGCCTGATCGGCCTTGCCGGTTGACCCGGAAGGCTTCGTAGTGCTAGCTGCTGACGGCGCTTGTGCCGACGCGGCATCCCCGCCCGCCTTGAAGCTCGGCAGCACGACCTGCCGGAGGACGGCCACAGGCGGCTGCGTCGTGGGGCTTTGGGCTCGCGCACTTGTCACGGCCGGCGTGTTTGTCGTGGTCGTTCCCGCCGTTGTCTTCAGTCTCGCGGTCCTCGTCGTCGCCGCACCCCTGGTGGTCTTCACCGTCGCGGTTCCCGCCGCCGTCGCCGGTGTGACAGGAATCGGTTCCGTGACTGCGTGAGTGATGAACGCGACAGAATCCCTGATGGTCGTTGAAACCGACGCGCCTACCGCACCGAGGGCTGTACCGATATTTCCGGTATTGCCAAGAGTGGTGAAGAGTGCATCCGCCGCCTGAGTGACACCGAGTAGCAGTCGCTCGGGAGCTTGGAAGGTCAGCGCCGAAGCAACCTCGATGAACCGTACCGCTGCGGCCTCTAAGTAGTTATGAACAGCTGGCGGCGCAACCATTCCGACGAGTGGCGCTGTGAGCGATGCGAAGACGTTCGTCCGCGCGGTGTTGATCGCTTGAAGCAGGTCGGCGGGCTGCGTGAACGCGGTGGTGCCGACCTCGATCACCCCGACCACTGCGGTCTCCAGGGCGTGTTGTGCGCGCGGCAGAACTCCGGCGCCGCCACCGATGCCGAGGTCATTGTTGATGATGCCGGTGAGCGCGTCGTTGGCCGCGCCGCTTACCGTCGCATCCGTCAGGGCGATCGCCTGTAGCAATGGAACACCCGCCTGAAGTTCTCCAGCGAATGTGAACGGGATCACCGCGAAGTTGATGATTGGCTGCGTGGCGAGCTGGACCTGAACGGACAGATGGCCGAACAGTTCTGGACTTGATTGCGAAGGATTTGCTCAATGAGCGCGCCCTGTGTCACCGGTGTCGTAGTGGTGGCGGCGGAGAGGCTGACATCCGCTGACAGTCGGCGAGTTTGACTTCCGCGGCTTGGCGGCGCTGCTCGGACTCGCCTATTACGCGGCGCAGTTCGTCGACTTGTGCGCCGGGTGTTACTGGCATCATGACGTAATGACCTCTCCTTACTCTGTCGCGGCCCGTGGCCCCGCGCTCATAGGTAGGAGTAGCTATCGGGTGCCGGTTGGATCCTGACGTACCCGCCTGCCAACGATGCCGTGCCAACCCGGACGCGGTAGCCAGCATGATCGGGAAAAGTTGCGCCAGAATCGAGTTCAGCTGGCGTTTGCAAGCTCCCACCCCTCCTGGTTCGACATGGCGTCTCGAAGCTTGCCAAGGAGCCTGGAGCGTGTAGGGCCGATGCTGCCGATTGGCATGGCTAGGTGTGCGCTATCTCCGCATACGAAGGCGCCGGGTCGGCGAAGAGCATCCCGATCAGCTGTCGTTGCCGCTCCGAGAGTTCCATCAGGGCCCGATGCAGCATCTGTCGGCGGTCCGCGTTTAGCAGCCCGCGGTCGAGGTCCACGATGTGGACCGGCTGACCGATGCCGGCGAAGTCGGCCACGGCTGCTCGCGACTGCGCACACGGGCTCGGGTAAGGCACTCCCTGCGCAGCGTCGTGATAAGCCAGCCTGGCACCGCGCTGCCGTCGCGCAGCAAGCCGATGTGCTCGACGAGGTTGAACCAGACCGTGGCGACCGCGTCCGCGGCCTCGGCTTCGCCCAGTCGGTGCCCAGCTGACCCGACGCAGCAACGGCCCCAGACTCGTCGACGAGCTGCCGCCGCCGCCGAGGTCGTCACCGGCGGCGGCGCGCCGCACGAGTCGGCAGTGTCTTGCTCGGCTCACAGCGGTTTGCTCCTCCATGGCGGGATTGTGCCCACTGCTTGCCACCACATAGCCGTGCCGTGTGAACACGTCTCGAAATGAGTTTGTTGTGGTGCGCAGGCATCTTAAGGAGGCATGTGCGGTTCTTGTCATGGTCGTGTTTTCTTTCTGGTCTGAAAGGCTCCAGGGTTAGAGTTTGAAATGTCCTTGTCCCGGGGTCGGTCGTGGTGCTGACGTGGTCCTGCCCAGGCTTGCGTCCGACTCTTTTGGCGGTCCTCAACGAGTCTTGAGGAATCCGTGCGGCTGTCGGGTGCGGCCAGGGCATCGATGTCACCCGGACCTGCCCGCCATCACCGGGGCATTGTGGCGCTGGCCCTGCGAAGTGATCTGACCTGTTCAGCCGGTTGATGCCCGCATTTGCTACGGAGTTCCGAGGGTGCCGCCAATCGGTGGCGGTGGAGTTACGGCCGTACGGCCGTGGGAGCCAGGGGTTCACGCTAACAGCCGGTCCGCATTCCGACTGCCGCGGCTGAGCGACTGTGCAGAGGGGCGCCATTAGCGTGGCCAATTTGACGGTGATGCAGATCGTGGTCGCCGATGACGGATGTGGTCGCCGACGCTGTGGTTGGTGCTGGTGCGGATTCGCCGGCGTTGCACCTCGACACCGTTGGCCACCGCAGATTGGTGATCACGAAACTGGTTCCGTGATCGATGATGGCGGCGTGTGGCGGCTACATCAGCATTGTTTAGAACGATGTTGTTTGTCTGCAAGGCGACCGATCCGAGTGACCACGGCGTGCAGCGGATAGTGACGACCATCACCAATCTCGAACAACGCACTGCGGTCGGAGTCTGCCCAGCTGCGGTGATCTACTGGATCTGGGGCCGCGGCGTTTGGGGGAGCTGCCGACCGCGGTCGGGGTGTTTCATGAGTTCTCGCCGCTTTCGGGCTGGCCCCGACGGCACTCAGGTTGCCGCCGAGGTAGCGCCAACGTGGTCATCCTCGGAATCGCCCGGCGCGCAGAAAGTCCCATCTCTTTTTGGGAATCCACTCGCAAAGGCGCTGTCGTCGCAGCGATCTCTCTCGCGCTCTCGGCCCGCTACCTGTGGCTACGGTACTTCGTGCTGAGCTAGCCCGTCATGCTGCTAGTGGCAGCGGGCCGGTTGCAGGGACGGCTCGTGCTGCCGGGGTGGGTGGTCGCGGTGCCAATTCGCGCCGGGCTCGTTCCAACAGAGCGTCGAGTCTGTCGTTGACGACGTCAGGGCGATCGAGCATCAGCATGTGTCCCGCGCCGGGGACATCGACGAACTCCGCTGCGGAGACCGCAGCGGCAATGGCCGCCGAATGGTGGGGCGGCGTGACCCAATCCACGGTTCCGCACATGATCAGTGTCGGTGTGCGGCTAAGGGCTCGGTAGGCTGCGGTGCCGTCGAAGTCAGAGATCGAGTCCAGGAAACCCGCCACGATTGGCAGCTGCGGCGCGTTGATGAGGGCAGCCACGGTGGGCGCCTTCTTGGTGACCAGTCGCCATATTGGTTCGGTGGCGCGGACTGCGGTGGTGCGGACCGCTTCGGCGGAGGCGGGGATGCGGGCGGCCAGAGCACACGCACCCCCGGCCAGCGGAGTGGCCAGCAATCTGCCCAGCCCGTGGCCGGTGATGTCGGCAGCCGCAGCGGCGATGAGCCCGACTCCGGTGATTCTGTCCGCGTTACGGGAGTGGTGATGCTGCAGGTACTGCAGGATGGTCATGGCCCCCATGGAATGGCCGACGAGCACGATGCGGCCGGTGGGCGTCGTCATGTCGATGACGGCGTCGAGGTCACCGGCGAGTTGCCCGAGGGTGTTGCTGAGGGCGCAGCCGCGACCGGAGCGGCCGTGTCCGCGTTGGTCGTAGGCGATGACGCGGATGTCGGGGTGACGCGATGTCAGATGACGTGTCTGGTGCCGCCAACTGCCCGTGTCGCCCAGGAGTCCGTGCAGGAGAATCACGGTCAGATCCGCGACTTCGGGACCAATTTGTCTGGTCGCCAGGGCAAGCCCGTCGGCTGCGGTGACGGAAACCCGTTGTGCTGCGATTGGCTTCATAGCGTGGCCAGCGATTAATCGTTGAAATGCCGCTCGTGGTCCCAGCGCTCAAGCCAGGACTGCAGGTCGTGCACGCCGGCCGCGAACAACGCCAGTGACACCACTATCACGACGGCCTGGATGGTACTCATAGTCGGTCCATTTCGCGGGCCATGCGGGAGTCCTCGAAGCAACTGAAGCGCGCCGGGTAGTGTCGCCGCGGTGGGGGCGGGCGCAATGCGACGTCGACAACTCGGATCGCGTCGGTCAACCGGCGCGAGATCGATGGGGGCCGCGACGACGTGGCCGCCGCGGTGCTGAACACGACCTGCTGCGGGGTGATGAAAACGGGCGCATCAGACATCCCGTCTTTGACCACGGTTGGTTCAGCATCTTGGATAACATCGGGTGTCGCCGCGGATGTGATTGGTGATTGCGACATTTCGCCTCTTCGCCGTGTTGGCTTGCCACCCTCGCTGGACATGTTCTGATAGGCATCGAGTGTCGTCGGATAGGCAAGGCGGTGGGCCAGAGAGCACACACCACACTTGGCGGTGATGTGCACCCCCGGGTGTGCGCATCAGTGTCGAAGGTGGTGCGTACCTGCCGGCCTGCCCGAGCGTCGCGCGAGGATGCTCATCCCCGGTGCGCGGCACTCGACACGCCCCGCCGTGGCAAACTTCGGTCAGAAACGAGGACGTGAATGCCGGTGCGGGTGCCCGCGCTGACTACCCGTATTGATCACCACCACAGTCGTGGTTAAGGCATGGCGAGACACGCCAACCACCTCAACGGGATGACGAGTTGGCGATTAGCTGTGACGCTCGCACTGGGCCGCAACACTGGGCCGGCGATCTTGACGGATGCCGGCATCCAATGCAGCCACGGGACCCCAAGTACCGAAGCAGCGGCACGAACGGTAGATGCTGCGTTAGTCGGCGCGGATCCTGGACTCGGCATGGGGATTTCAAAGCTTCCTGCCGCACAGCGGTGTGATGATGACACCGTCACATTTCAGCGTGCTTGGCGACCCCCGGGGAAGTAGGCACCACCACCAACGGTGGTGTCCTCAGGCTGTTGGCGCTCCTTGAGTTCTCCGAAGATCGTTGCATCGGCCGATTATTGGCCGTCAATGCGAAACCACGAGACCACGAGCGGGACATGCTTCAACCGACATCTGTTGCAACACATCCGCGCTGGCGCGCGCACCCGCCGCTTAATTCGGGTCTTGGAGGGCGCGGCGTCGCGGCTGCCACAGCGGTTGACGCCAATCCTGTCAGGGGGAGGAACCGGCGATGACTGATCAAGACACTGCGGAACTCGTACGACGTGCCGCCGCGGGTGATGAACTGGCGTGGCGCCAGCTCATCGACGGATTGGGGCCGTTGCTGCGTCGGGTCAGCTCGGCCTACCGACTGGGCGAAGCCGAGGCCGCAGACGCGGTGGCCACGGCCTGGTTGAAATTGGTCGAGAATATCGGCTCGCTGCGCGACGGCAGCGCGGTGCCGGGCTGGCTTATCACCACGCTCCGCAGGGAGTGCCTCGCCCGAGCCAGCGCGCGCAGTCGCGAGCGGCCCGTGGCAGACTTCACCGGTGTCGACGAGCCGGTCGACGTCATCGACTTCGACCGCCGGCTGCTGGACGCCGACCGCCGACAGACGCTGCATCAGGCCCTGATCAACCTCTCCGAGCAGCAACGTCAGCTGATCGGGATGCTGTTCGCCGATCCCACGCCTTCGTATGCGGAGATAAGCGCAAACCTCGCCATACCGATCGGCAGCATCGGTCCTACGCGCCAAAGGCTCCTTGCCAAGCTGCGAGACGCCATGGCCGACGACAAGGGGTGGGAGCTCGCAAAGGCCAGCTGAATTCGATTATGGCGCAACTCCTCCCGATCATGCTGGCGGCCGCGTCCCTGGTTCGGCGCGGCATTGTTGGCAGGCCGGATACGTCGCGAACCGACCGGCACCGATAGCGGCTCCTACCCGTAAGCGCGGCCCAAAAGCCCCGACGACACAGTAAGAGGTGACTAGGTCATGATGGCACTCACACCCGGCGCACAAATCGACGACCTGCGCCGCGCGTTGGACGAGTCTGAGCAGCGCCGCCAAGCCGCCGAAGGCAAACTCGCCGATTGCGAACGCCGACTCGGCACCGCACGCCAAACGATCGACACGCAAGATCGCCGAATCGGCTGGCTTACATCCGAAGTCGCTCGACTGCGAGACGCGGCCGCATCGACCATGCACGCTGATTATGCTCGCGACGCCAAGCAGTTCTTCAGCGTGTACAGCAACGGGGGTGCCCGCTGACGCCCGCCTACCGTCACAGAACCCCGACCACGCGGCGAACATAAGCTGGCGCAGAGTCTGTCCAGTCACTTGGGCCAGGAACCCATGGCGTCCGATATCGGGCCGTGCACCGCGACGACCGAACTCGACCAGGCAGATAATGCCCGACAAGATGGATGTTCAACGCCGTCCGATGATGTCGCGGTACACCACATAATGACGGGTCCGGGCCCGGCTGCCGGAGGTTAGTTCACGTTCCGGGTTGCGGCCCACTGAACCCCGTGCGGTACCGGGGCGTGCGCCGGGCCAACACGAGACCACCCGGCGGACCAAGGTCGCCAGCACCGGTGACGCCGGCTAAGTTCAGCGGGATTGAGTTGGGCGAGCGGTTCGGATATTCGCCAGCCGGTCGCCGTGGAGCCGATGGGGCCGGGTTGCGTGGCGGCGCTGGCGAGAGCCAGCACAGCAACTAGCGCCGCAAGCTCTTCGGGGGTGGGGTTGCCCTTGGTGATCTGGATCATGGCGTCTCACAAGGGGATGTTGCCGTGTTTGCGGCGCGGCGAGGACGCTCGTTTCGAGCGCAGCATGTCGAGGGAACGGATGAGAATTTTCCGTGTCTCGCCGGGGTCGATAACGTCGTCGAATCGAATGACGCCCGCGCACGATCCCACCGTGCATCAGGGTGGTCCCGATAGATCTGTGCGAAAGCAGGACTTAGACGCAACCCCCGTCATCGGTGGCTTTCTCCAGCGCAAATGTGCGTGCGGCAATCACACCGTAGGGAGCGGCGAGTGCACCGAGTGCAGCAAGAAACGATTGGGTCTGCAATCCAAATTGACCGTCGACGCGGCGGGTAGCAACCTCGGCAATCAGGCAATTTTGCGCGCCACCAGAGCGTCGAGTGCTCACGAATTGTCAGTACAGCGCAAGTGCGCGTGTGACGGTTGTTCGAATTGTTCTTCCGATATAGACGAGATCAAGGTTCAGACCAAATTGGAAATCGATACTCCTGGTGATCGATGGGAGATGGAGGCAGATCGAATCGCCGATGCGGTTGTGTCCAGCAAGAGCCCGCGAACCTCGGAGCCAGCCACCCGGCGTGATGCGTCTGTCCCGGCGATCCCAGTCCAACCGTTGCCCGTCTCTATTCACAGGACCGCGCACCCGAACGCAAACGGCGCGAACGACTCCGTCGATGGAGTCGACGGCATGATCGTCAGTCGTCTCGGTAAAGGTGCGCCATTGCCGGCGTCAACTCGGGCCTTCATGGAGGGCCACTTTCAATCGGACTTGAGTGCAGTTCGAATTCACACCGATGCAGTCGCAGATTCTCTGAATACAGCGCTGCACTCGTACGCGTTTACTTCCGGCTACGACGTGTTTTTCGCGACCGGGCAATACTCTCCCGGCACGGTTGAAGGCGATCGTCTTCTCGCGCACGAACTTGTGCATACCGTCCAACAAGGGGCATCCCCGTCGGATTCAACGACAAAACTGGGGCGACGATCGGCACAAAGAAATTCAGGAACTTCTGCGCGAGGCAAATCACGATCTCATTACCGAAGCTCCGATCCCGGGAGCCGCACCATCAAAAAGCAAGAGCAGTCCGATCGGGAGGCCGCATACCAACCTTCTGAAAGTCGGATTTGCTAACGTATACAAGGCTGAGAAGCAGGTCGTCTCCGGTGTGAAGGGAGTCGATAACGCGTTTGGCTTTGACAACATGAGCAAGGAGGACACGAAGGACGCTCTCTCGAAAAAAACGATTCATTATGCCCCAACGCTCTCGCACGGTAAATGGTTACATGTACCGGGGTTTCCTCAGAACTTCGCGATTGGAGAAATCAAGCCCCTTCTCACGCCCTCCCATCACGGGCAGAGCTACTCGCGGCAACTGAAAGGAGCCGTCGAGCGTTCTGTTCTCGGGAGGCTGCAGCCCCATACCCTCATCGCGGGCTTCAGAGAATTCATAAATGAAGTCTACGGTGACTCCTCGTTCAGAGCGGAACTCACCGAGAAAGGCGCGAGCCTGCCTCCATCTCCACAAGGCAGGATGCTCGACTTCGCCGATGCCCACGAACTGAAGATCCCGCCCCAGATGGACTACCGCGATTTCGTCAATCAAGAAAAAACCACGGAACCCATTCCAACCCACCGCAACACCAATTACGGTAGGGACGGACGATCGCGTCTATGGGTATACGCCCCAGAGCACGACCCAGGACTGCTCTGGTATTTCGACCTATGCCACCCATTTCCGGTGGCCGACCGTGCGCGGATCAATCAACTGATTACCGGACTGAATGCCCTTCGACACACCGCGCAGCCTCCCAAGCCTGGTCCCGTTCCGAAAAGCACGAAAGCCAAGCCTGGACGCCCCCCTGTCCGCGTCCAACGAAAGGTCGAAGGAACGCCGGACTTCGCGGATCCAAAACTGCAGACCAACTGGTCTCAGTGGAAAGATGCTTTTAACGCATGGAATAAAGGCAATCCGGCAAAGCATGTGCCGGGAGCCGAGCAATTTCTCAACAGCGGCGTCGGAGCGTTGGCCCAGATTTCGAAGATTGAGATCGATAAGAAAACGCATTCTTCCACGCCCCCCCACGCCGGATGAGAAGAACATCTCTCTCATTAACCATTGGTCGGAATCAAAAGGAGTATTCGGCTGGCTCCGGTTTGCTTTTGGTGGCGCCTTCCAGAAGATTTATGGTTTCCTCTCTAATTTTCTTGGGAAAGTTAACAAGTTCCGATCCCATCCGGAAACGGAGGACGTTGGCGTATCGTGGGAAGCCAAAGCCCTCAAACTCATCAAGCATCTCTTTGTCACGCTTGCCAAAGAGTTTGCGAAGTCCGCCTATAACCTTGTCGCAAGTTGCGTCGGGGGAGTGATGAACGCGGTATTCGATTCTTTGCTTGATGATGTCGCCGAGAAAATTCGAGAAAAATTCGAGAACGATGACTTTGTCCAACAAATAAAGGACGACTACGAACAATTGGAGAATCTTCACAAGAAATTCAAGGAAACTTACGAGCCTATTCTCGACACGATCGCCAAAGCTCTCTATACCTTTCGACAGATTGTGGACAACCTTAAACTTCTGACTCAGATCGAATCCGCCATTCGGATCCTGGTCCAGGCGATTAGTTGCGCGTCCCCGCCGGCGCTGGGATGCCTTTGGGGACTGGTCGCGCAAGTAGCATTTGACGAGGTCGCTGGTGAGGCGGTCGACTCCCCATTATTTGAGAATAAGGTCGCCCGTCCGGTTGCAAATCAGATTCTGGAAGCCACGGTCGCTGGCACTCTTCGCAAGTGGTTGAACGATTTCTTCAAAGGCGTGGGACTCGAAGAATTCGTGGTACCCGAATGCAATTTCTCCACGGGTTTGCCAGGTCGCGGTTCTACAAAGATCGATACCTCGTCGTTTACATCAGACAATCGGGACGTCCAGAGCATCCGGGCGGAGGTGGAAAAGAAGCACGGGCAGAAGGAGATGATCCAGGATCTCCAGAAAGTTCTCACCGATGGCGGACAAGCCGCCTCGGAGGACGAGATCGAAGATCTTGTTCGGATCATGCAGCAGTCGGGCGATCCTCCGGATGAAGTCCTGAAGAAATTAAAACCCTCCAAGGGATCGGGCGAGCAGGGGGGAGGGACGAAAAAAATAGACATTAGTCAGGCGGAAGCTCACCTTAGCCGTCTTGGCGCAATGACGTCCCCGCTAATCGTGGCCGCTCTCAAAAATGCTAACTGGAACAAAGTGAAGGAGCCGGGGCGGTTCGTGCTCGATCAAGGCGCATCCCAGTCCTTTCTTTTGCTTCAGTTAAGTTCGGGCATGCGGATTGGTGCTCTCGTTGACGTGAGAGTGGACACCAGCCACCGGGAGCAGGTCGTTATCGTCGACTCAAGCGATATGGTTGCGCTTTCCGCTTCTCAGAGCGGTATGGCAATCCATGTACCGCTTGCCGATGATTCGGGCAAACAGACCTGGATGCGCATCTTTTTGTTTGGATCGGTTGAGGTTGGCGCTTCCATTCTCTATGCGGATCAGCTTCGTGGTATGCGGGTGGAGGCGAGGTGAGCTGGCGCCGCCGCTAATATCCGTCGACAGCCTTGATTTTCGACATTTTGAGGAAATGCAGGTGGTGCTGTATTTCCGTATCTGTTGACGCCAATTTGTGCTCTCAATGTCGGCTCGTGACGTGTCGAAAATCTCGACCGATTGCGCGACATGGAAGTCCTGACCTGCGGGCAGGGCGCCCAGATGCAGGATTGCATTGAAAACCGCCTCACGTTCCTCTCGTAAATCGGCAAAAAGTGGAGCTCACGAATAGCCAGCGAAAGCCACAAACTGTGCCGCATCTCTCGAAGCTTCGGAGGTGAATGGAGACTTGAGTGTCGATTATGCCGGAGTTTTCCTTCCCAAGCATCGCGGTGGAGATCCTGGGGAAACAAGCTCGTCAGGCAACGGGTCAAAAAACAATTTCCGGACGAGCGCGGCATGGCCCGGCGCGGCTGCGACTATGGCGCTCATACCTTTCTTGGTCAAGACCGCATCGGTCGCCCTGCCGTCGTCTTCCGACTGGAAGCGGTAAGGGTCAGGTGGGGAACCGGTGCGCCCCAAGCTAATTCGTCACGGTGACGTATTGCTGGCGGTACGGGGAGCACTCCGACAACGTGTCCGGTCCGCTTCCCACTTCAGCCGTGGTGTTGCCCAACTGGGTGCACAGACCCGTACATCAAGTCGGCATCAGCATGCCTGGGGACGCAACGGATCGGCCCCGGCCGGTATCGCGGTCGTTGTCGCGAGAGAATTTCTGAACAACCGTACGGTTCTGGGATCCGCCACGAAAATGAGAAAAACTTGTCCGTCATTTTGCTGAGAATTGTGCATACCCGCAGGTCAGACGTCGTCATCCGCCACAGACTTTGAGAAGCTGATATGTAGGCGGATCTGTCAAGTGGGTGGGTGAAAGCCGCCCCGGTGGGAGCCGGGGCGGCTTTCGTTTGGCTGACCCGGTGATGGCGTCGGCGGTCGTTGCTCACGACGGTGGTGTCAGACTGAAATGCGCGGGTTGGGTACCGCATGACGATGATTCGGATGCGAACGGTACTGCTGTCTACAGACGAGCGTCACTCACGATTACCGTGCGAATCGCGTTGTGGCTCATAGGTTCTTTGCAGGTTTGTTCGCTCACCGCGCCGACGTCTGGTCCACCTGGATCAGCCAAGTTTGAGTGCTGGCCGGCTTATTGCATGGTCGCCAGAGACCAGCACCAGCCGGCGAGTTCGCGGGCGATGGCGACGTTGGCGACCAGGGGGTTCTTGCCGCGTTCGGTGAAGCTGCGCCACCGCTTGTTGAGGCGCCGGTTGCCGGCGTGCCCGCGAGCCCGAAGCGCCGGGTCGACCTTGGCCCAGCGGGCCCGCAGGGTGGGTCCAGAGGTGCTGTAGGACTTGCGGTGATGCCAGGCCGATTCGATCAGCAGCCGACGCACATGGGTATTGCCGGCCTTGGTGATCGACCCCTGCACGCGGGAGTTGCCCGAGGAGTACTCACAGGGCACCAAGCCGACGTAAGCGCCGATCGAGGACCCGGAGAACCGGGACCAGTCACCGATCTCGACCGTCAACGCCAGACCGGTCAGTGCAGAGATGCCGCGCAGACAGCCCAGCCGGTTGACCGGGTCGGCGAACCGCGGCGAGGCGGCCACCACCATGATCTGTTCATCGAGGCGATCCCGCGCCGCAGTGGCCGCCAGCACCGCATCGAAGCTGTGATCAAAGGCCGCCTTGAGATGGATGTCGTCGAAGCGGTGGCGACGTAACCACTCCTCGTGCACGCACGTCCAGGGTGTCCCACCGGAGTACACGATCCCCTGCCGCAGAAGCAGTTTCGATAACCGGTGCCGTACCCGCATCAGATCGGCGCGGGCATCTTCACGGGCCCGCACCAGATCGCGCACCGCCTCAATCTCCCGCTCGGGCACCCGCACCGCGGTGATCTCACCAAGGCGTAGCAACCTGGCCAGATGCGCGGCATCACGGGCATCGGTCTTGACCCGATCCCCGGCCGGACGCTGCAACTTCGAGGGTGCGGCAACCAGGCATTCCATCCCGGCCTCGGTGATCGCCCGCGCCAACCCGAACCCGGTCGGACCCGCCTCATAGGTCACCCGCACCGGGGCGCGCAGCTGATGCAACCAACCCAGCACCTCGCCGTGATCCGGGCACAACCGTGCCCGGGCGACCTTGCCTGTCTCCTCATCGACGGCGTGCGCCACCACCGAAAGCGCGTGCACATCCAACCCGACACTCGTACCCTGAACAATCACCGGAGGCCTCCTAATCTGCAAATGTGGCTCTACCAGCGCGATTGTTCACCCACGCCGGCAACCCACGAATCGGTTTTGCAGCACGAGGCCTTCGGCCTCAGCTAGCCCCCATATCGTCTACACCAGGTCCACCATGTCGCGCGAGACCCAGTAGAGCTGGGCCTGTCGCACCGGGTCGGCCTCGGTCTGCATCATTTGCACGGGTGCGGCCAGTTTGACCCGCAGCCGTTCGTATCGCCGCATCGTCGACGAAGGCGCGTCGACTGGCGCGAGGCCTTCTGAGTGGCGTTGGACTGTCGCGTCGAGCGCGTTGCACCAACGGCGCCGCACCTCGGGCACGCTGGTGGCCGCCCACGGCGCGGCCCCTTCGCGTCCTCGACTCACGGCCGGTCTCCTTCACCGGCACCGGCGGTCGCGGCCGTTGTGAACGTGGCCAGCGGTGACGCCCCGGCTGGTGCTATGACTTCAGCGCGTACCTGCACCAAAAAAGTATGACGGCGCTCTCCAGCTTTGCGGGCGCAGCCCTGCCAGAGGGATGGTGTGCGCTACGGTTTCTGGCTCACTGTGCTGAAGGACTATCCCGGTTCACCGGAGTCCGGGCACACTGGCTGCATGCGGGCACCCGGAGACGCAGCGCGGGTGCCGGTCCCGGCGCCGATGCTTGCGACGCCCGGGCCGGTGCCCAACGGCCCACAGTGGACGATCGAACCCAAGTGGGATGGCGCCAGGTTAGTAACTCGAGTTGAGAACGGCCGGGCGGATCTGTTCAGTCGGCATGCCAACAACTTGACGTCGTCATTCCCCGAGGTGCGCGCGGCGTGCTTGGAGGCGGTGGGCAGTCGGCGCGTCGTGCTCGATGGCGAGATCGTTGTCCTGGACCGTGCGGCCCGTCCGAGCTTCCAGCTCCTTCAGCGTCGCCTGCACGTCAGCCACCCACGCGCGACACTGCTGAATGGTTGCAGCGCAACCCTTTTCGTCTTCGACGTTTTACACCTCGACGGCCAGGACCTCGCTCCCCTACCTTCAGCGGCGGGCCGTACTCGACGAGCTCGGCCTCGACGACGCTGGCCGCCGGCTCGTCAGGTCGCCGGCATGGCCGGGTTTGGATGGCGCTGCGGCGCTGGAGATCATGGACTCGCTGCGGTGTCGGATACCGGCTCCAGCGTTCGCTTCGGTGCACTCATTCTGAAACGTATGTCGCATGAGCGCTGTGTCGCAATATTGCGACGGCTTCTTCTGAGACGAAATTTTGAGACGCGACGACCTGGCAGATCCTATGCCG
Source organism: uncultured Actinomycetota bacterium (assembly GCA_963770125.1). GTDB lineage: Bacteria > Actinomycetota > Actinomycetes > Mycobacteriales > Mycobacteriaceae > Mycobacterium. The sequence goes on from CAVYPI010000109.1 coordinate 32,567, forward strand.
TGGGTGTCGGTCTGGGACGTCTCATATGCGGTCTATTTCGAGACGGGGTTAGCTTTCCGGTTCGACCGCCGTCATGGCAGCTCCTTCCAACTTGCCGCCACTTGACCCGAGACAATAGCGGTAACGCATTTTCCTCTAGTCGCTGACGCGGTCGTAGTCGATCAGCAGGTGCTGCGGGCCGCGGAAGATGTGGCTTCGCCGATAGGGCGGCGGATCGACCACCAGCCGTGGGTTTTGCACCCGTCTGATGAAGGTCTCGAGTGCGAGGTTGACCTCCAGGCGTGCCAGCGGACCGCCGAAGCAGGGGTGGATGCCGCGGCCCCAGCCGACGTGCTGGTTGTCGGGGCGTTGGGGGTCGAATTGGTTCGGGTTGGTAAACCGGGACGGGTCGCGGTTGGCGGCGCCATACATTAGGTGCACCGCTGCGCCTTTGGGGATGACCGTGCCGCCGATCTGGATGTCGGCGGTGGCGCTGCGGGTGGGGAAGAACTGCACCGCCGACTGCATACGCAGCACTTCCTCGATGGCCCGCGGGATCAGGTCGGGCCGTTGGCGCAGCAGCTGCAGGGATTCGGGGTTGCGCAGCAGCATCAGCACACAGTGGGTGATGGTGTTGACGGTCGAGTCATGACCGGCCACCAACAGCAGCATCCCGTTGGCGACCGCCTCTTGCGGTGACATCGGCCCGTCCGGGCTGTCGTCGTTGACCACATGCGACAACAGGCCCTCGCCGGGCTCTTTGAGGTAGCGCTCGATCAACTCGGCCATGTAATTCTTGAGCGCCGCGGCGCCCGTCCGGGCCGTTTCCGCCCGCGCCTTGCCCTCCTCGGTGGCCGCATCCGGGCCCAAATCAACGCCCGCGAATGCATCAAAAACCCAGGCGTGAAACTTGGGCTCGTCTTCCAGGGGAACCCCGAGGATCTTGCAGATCGCCCACACCGGCACCGGATAGGCGTACTCATCCACGACGTCGATGCGGGTCTTGTTCCTAGCGGTATCCAACAGCTCGCTACACAGCCGCTGAATGCCGGTCTCCATGTTCGGAATGAGATCCGGTGAGTGCGGCGGGCCGAAGTAGCGCATCAGCAGACGCCGCGCCCGATCATGCTCTGGCGGGTCGGACCCAATAATGCTCTGATCGTGGCCGTAGGCCTGCAGTTGCTCGGCGTCGTCGTCCAAATAGTCGGCCTTGGCAGCGGGCTCGGCCTCACCGGCCAGACGGGCCAGAACCGGGGTTCGCTTGACGTCAGAACTGATCCGCGGGTCATGCGCCAGCGCCAACAGCTCGTGGTACCCGGTGACGACGTAGGTGTCCTCGGCCACCTTCGCCACCGGCGTGCTGCGCAGCGAATCGAAGAATGGGTACGGGTCGGCGCGGTTGTCGAATGTCATCGCCTCGGCCCAGGCGGTTTCTGCTGTGGTCATGGTGGCTCCTTGTCGGGCTGGGGATGTGTTTGGCGGGCCGGGCTTCAGCGGCGTTTCGAAATGAACTCAGCACCCCGTGACGTCGGGTCGTGGCCGGTCAACACCACGTCGGGGATCTCGGTCGGCACGCGGGGATCGGGGAACCGGGCCGGCATCGGCTGCATATCCTTGGGCTGGTCGTAGCCCGGCGGAGGGGGCGGAAACGGCGCCGACCGCTCGATCATCGCCGCGTAATAGGGCAGCCACTTGCCGTGATCGAAAGTGACCGCACCGACGATGCGCCCACGGCGGCCGTAGGCCGCGGCGAAGCGCCGCTCCTCGACGGAGCCTTGGGTGAAGACGATCTCATCGCCGAACGAGCACACGCCGACGCCCTTGATGTTCACACCGAACTGGCCCGACCAGAACGAGGGCAGCGGCAGGTGCGGCCGACGGGTGGTCTCCAGGCTGACCATGTTGCGCGCGGCGACGTCGGCGCCCGACACCGCGTTGTCCCAATGCTCCAGCGACAGAAACTCGTACTCGTAGAGCACGTGCGGTGCGCGCGCAATATCACCGGCGACGAAGATGGTGTCGGTCACCACGCCGTTGATGTCGAACGCGCGGCATCCGGCGTCGCACCCCACCCCCCAAAAACCGGTGGCCAGCCCGGCGCCGTCGAGCCATTCGACGTTTCGGATCGACCCCAGCGACGCCACCACCACGTCGACGTCGAGGGTCATCCCGTCGGAGAGCCGGGCGCGCCGCACATGCCCGGCGGCGTCTCCTTCGAGCGCCTCGACCGACACGCCGGTGCGCAGGTCGACCCCGGCGTCGCGCTGCATCTTGGCGGCGATCTCGCCGATCACCCCGCCCAGTGGCCCGACCAACGGCGCGTCGGCGCGCTCGGCCACACTCACCGGCAGGCCCAATTCGCAACACACCGAGGCCATCTCCGAGCCGATAAACCCCGAGCCCACGATCAACACCCGCCCCGGGCGGGCTTTCAATGCCGCCTGCAGCCGGGCCGCGTCATCGCAGGTTCGCAGCGTGAACACCCCGTCCAGGGCGCCCTCGGCCGCATTGAACCACGGCCGGGCGCGGGTGCCGGTGGCGATCAGCAGCCGGTCGTAGGGCACGGTGTCGCCGTTGGCCAGCAGCACCTGCTTGTTGGCGCGGTCCAGGCCGGCGGCGGCCACACCCAGACGCCAATCGGCGTCGAGCGCCCGCATTCGGGGAAGCTTGGTGTGATCGGCGGGCACCCAACCCATGAGCACCTGCTTGGACAGTGGGGGACGGTCATAGGGCTCATGCGGCTCGTCGCCAATGATTGTCAGCGGCCCGCGGAAGCCCTCATCGCGCAACGCTTCCGCGGCGCGCAGCCCGGCCAAAGACGCGCCCACGATCACGATCCGACCCTCCGCCTTAAAGATCGGAACCAGGTCGGCCAACAGCGGATGGGTGGTCATGCCGATGCCCCCCGGTCCGGGGTGTAGGTCTCGACCAGGATCGCCTGCACCGGGCAGGACGCCGCCGCTCGCAACACCCGCTGGCGCTGCGAATCGTCGGGGTTCGGGTCGTAGGCGAGGTTCTCCTCACCGACAAGTTTTAAGACATCCGGGGCCAGCGGAACACACTGCGCATATCCCAGACACCGGTTGAGGTCCACCACTATTCGCATGTTTGCGCTCCTCGTGGAACCGCATTCACGGGCTGATGGACGCGGTCGCTCCGACACATGGCAGGCCGCCGATCGGATTCGGCGACCCGAAATGTTAGAACATGGCCGCGAGAATACGCGCGTGCGGAAAGCGAAGATGGGCTTTGAGCACTTGTTGTGACACTGTTGTCCCGCGTGCCAGAATGCCTTATGACGGAGGGGATCTCGTCATCGTCAGACGTCGCGCTCTCGCTGTGGATGACCTGAAAAAGCGCTGGGCACACCCACCACAGTGGGCTCGTTTGTCGAGCGGCCAGCAAGGTGCGAAAGCGGTAGGCGCGTCGACCACGGTGCTGACATGGGCGATGATGGCGGCGATCTTGCCTTCCACGCGTGCCAGGGCGGTGAGGCGCTGGCGTGCCCATCGTCCAGCCAGCAGCGGCAGGAAGTTGGGGATCCTTGCGCGCCCGGCGAACTGGTCGTAGGACGAGTGCAGGTCCTGTCCATGGTCTCGACGCCGAAGTGCTCGCCGAAGACGTTGTGCAGTCGCGTTGATGCCGTGCGCATCGTGAGCTGCTGATCGATGGACAGATCGAGGTGGTGGTGGGTAGCCAGGGGGACGGGGACTGTCGGTCATGTCGGACTCCGTTGATCGGCGTGATAGGCATCGGCGTTGTGCGGGGATGACGACGTCGTTCGCAGGGGCGGCGGCATCCGGGTACAGGGCGGCGATGAGCGCCAGTCCGAGAAAACCGCCGACGATCTGGGCGGCGATGAACGCAGGCGCCGAGCCGGGCGCGATGCCCGCGAAGGTGTCGGAGAACATCCGACCGATCGTGACGGCGGGGTTGGCGAATGACGTGCTGCTGGTGAACCAGTACGCCGCGCCGATGTACGCCCCGACCGCTGCGGCAGACAGTGCCGCTCGCCCGGTGCGTGCCAGGGCGAAGATCAACGCGATCAGCCCCGCCGTGGCGACGACCTCACCGACGAGAATGACCGGTCCGTGACGCGGTCCTTGGTGGCGATCTGCAACACCCGTCGGTCGAACATGACGTTGGCCAGCACCGCGCCGACGATGCCGCCGGTGATCTGGGCGACCGTGTAGGAGGCGACGTGGCTGACACTGATACCCCTGCCCGCGCGGCGGCCCAGCAGCCAATCCGCCGCCGAGGCACAACAGGGTTGAAGTGCGCCCCGGAGACCGGCCCGAACAACAGGATCAGCACGGCCAGGCCGAACACCGTCGCGGTCGAGTTCTCCAGATAGGTTGCAATCCCAGATCATTCGGGGATAGCCGCTCCGCGGCGATACCGGAGCCGACGACCACGGTGACCAGCAGGGCGGTGCCGGTGAACTCGGCAAGCAGTTGTCGGGCAGCGGGACGGGATGGTTTATGGACCGCTCGTCACCAGGGCGTCGGCCCCGGAGAAGCACCGAGAGTTGTTGCAGCGCGTCCATGACGACCCGGTAGTAGACCCAGGAGCCTCGGCGCTCACTGTCGAGCAGTCCGGCGGTCCGCAGGATCTTGAGGTGATGGGAGATGGTCGGCTGGGTCAGGTCGATCCCGACCGACAGGTCGCAGAACGCCTCGCCACCGCATGGCTGGCCACCACGCTGAGCAGTCGCAGTCGCACCGGGTCCGATAGCGCCTTGAGCTTGACCGCCAGCTCGGCAGCGGCCTGGGCGGTCAGCGGCTGTCGCACCAAGGGGGCGATAGCGCATCCGGACGCGTCCGTCAGTTCCAAGTATGACTTCGACACATGTCGATATTGCATGGATGTTCAGTGGACAAGCGAACAGGCGATGAACACCGGATAGCACGTGTTCAGTCGGTTGCGGTGAGGGTCAGCTGACGGGCATGAAAGTCGAAGTGCTGGCCGGCGAAGTGATAGACGTCTGCCAGCGTCATGTGGTCCTGGAAAAACGGGTCCCAGCGTGTCGGGAAGTGCATCCCGCGTCGCGGGCGCCGTCGCTTTCGCGGGCTAGTTTGCGTTGCAGCGCGGCGATGACGCGGTCCATCTTTGCCCCCATCCGGCGGCGGTTGTAGACCAGGGCCGCTGCGCTGGAGCCGTAGTAGTTGATGACATCGAACGGTATGGTCGCCGCGTTTAGGAGGCGGGCGAAACTTCGGGCGACTTCATCGGGCAGCCGGTTGAACACCTTCACCAGAATCAGCAGCCGTTGCACGATCACGTAGCCGAACACCATGCGAAACAGCAGTTGCTCGTTGGTCCATCGGGTGCCGCGCGTCGGCCTGCCCCAGTCATGGGGTCCCGCCACACCGAGCAGCCGGTGGAACTCGATGCGCGAGAGTTTCCAACTCGGCAGCAAATCAGCGCGGTCAATCGGGTCGGTCGACATGGTCCCCGCCGGCTGGGCGGCTGTCAGTTGCTCAATGCTCGGTGCGCCGGTGGTGCCTTCAGCGGAGCGGTACAGCCGACAGGAGAAGCCCACCACCGCGTCAGGTTGCCGGAACAGATCAAGCCCATCGATAAGGATCGTCGGCGATCCGGTGAACCCCAGCGCCTGGGCCTCGGCGTCGGTGTGAACCCGTCGGAGCCGAACATCGACTCCGGCGCGACCGACGGCATCGAGGGCATGCCGGCAGCCGTTGCCGGGTGACCGGCAGGCTGGGCAGCCCTCGACGAACCGGACTTCTACGTCCACCCTTCGATACTGCGCCTGCTAGCAGCATGGCGCCGCGATAGCGGACTGTGTTGTCGTCGGCCCGCTTGGTGCCACCGCAGACGACCACGATGACCGGGCTGTCGCCCAGGCAGAAGTCGGCGCAGGCGCGCCATATCAGCGGGTGGGCGATGGTTTATTCGGCGACTGCCGCCGGCGCGCGGGCGACGGTGGTGGCGGAGGGGGCATCAGCCATGTCGACGCCCACCGCGACGATGAGGATCAACAGGCCGACACCGAGTGTCCGACGGGTTCGCCCGGTAGCCCTGCATGGCCGGCCTGCGCATCAGCGATGGCGATCTCCACCATTCGCCGCCAGGGTGAACGACGACGACTCGCAGCCTGCGCCGATGATGTTTGCGGCGAAGGCTTCGGCGGGGCCGCCGCGGGTGCTGCGAACAGCGGTAACCGTTCGGTGTCGTCGTCGCCCAGATCATCACCGCT
>CAVYPI010000110.1:0-64630 GCA_963770125.1 uncultured Actinomycetota bacterium
GACACTGGTCTGGGCTACGGGTGGCGGGCGGTGGCGATGCTGCCGACCGACACGATGTTGTTGTCGTGTCCCCCAGCCACTATGGCTGCACCGCCGAGTGCGGACACGTGGTTGTCGACGCCCAGGATGACCTGAGACCGACCGAGGGTGGAGGTGACGACGTTGTCGTTGCCATTGGCAACACTGGACTGGCCGAGAGGTCCGGCTACAGCGGTGTTATCGGTGTTACCGGCCCCGCCGGAGCTAGCCGGACCACCGAAGGCGGCGACGTTGTTGCCAGTGCCACCGATTGCGTTGGCGGCAGCCGGATTGAAGACACTGACCGCCAACGCGCTGTTGCCCTTTATGGCCTTGGCCTGCGCCCCTGTAGCGGACTGGTCACCGATACCGATGGGGTCATGCCTTTGAGCACCATCATGCCGTTGAGCGTCGTTCGAGCCTTCTCGACGGGCTTATCTTTGGTTGGGCCCCGCCTGTTAGCTTTGTTTGCTAGTCGGTCACTAACAGCGCGCCTGGGGGTATGCGAATAAGGGGTTCATGATGGCTGACCACCTGAGGGTAGATCCGATCGACCTAAGCATGTCGTCGGATCACATGGACATGCATCACGGCGAGCTACTCGCCGCCCATACCGCTGCGAACGGCACGATCGAAGAAGCGCAGACTGGTTGGGTGGGGGCATCCGCCGCGGCGCTGCAAAGCAAGCTTGCCGAGTGGCAGGCGGTTACAGCGGAGTTATGCCGCGACATCGCCGCCCACGGCGAAGCCTTCCGCACCGCCGCGGCCGGGTATCAAAGCACCGACACCGATAACGCCGAAAAGCTGGACCGCCAGCTCTAATGCCGATCACCCTGGCCGATGTTGAGCGTTGGGATGCCACGGCTGTTCGTGAGGTCTCCAGGGCGTTGGCCAAACGTGGTGCTAGCGCCGATGAGGTCAGAGGTGGCCTGAGTAAGTTGCCTCTAATCGCCAGTTGGCAAGGTAGCGGCGGGAATGCCGCCAGAGCCTCGCTCGACAAATTGAGCTCCTATCTCGCGGCCCACGGCGAGGAGATGGCGCGGGTTTCGGCAGCCACGGGTAATGCCGCTGACGAGATCGAACGCGTGCGCGCGACCCTGCAACGCATCCAGAGCGATGCTCAACACGAGGGCTTCTCGATCGACCAAACGACGGGGGAAGTCACCCCGCTCGATAAAGCCAGGGTCGGCGACCCCATCTACGCGCTGCAGCAGGCGGATCTCGAAGTGCGTACCAAAGACTTGCTGGTGGCTGCGAACAGGCGGATGCCGATCTGGCCCGTGCCATCGCATCGGCCGGCAACGACGCCAACGCAGCCGGCCAGCCAGAGACGCGCCCCGATGTCCTGGCGGCATTGTCCAAGCCATTGCCTGACGATCCAAAGCAATTCCACGACTTGTGGGAAAAGCTCACCCCGGAGGAAAAAGACGCGCTCTACCAACGGGATCACTCGATCGGTAACCATAACGGGATGCCGACCGTCGACCGCGATTGCTACAACCGGCTGGCGCTTGGCGATGAACTCGCACGGGCGCAGGCAGCGCAGGCCAGGGCTGACGCCCTGAAGAACCAGCATCCCGATTGGGCGCAAGGGCAGAACATCCCACCGCCAAACAGACCGGGTGCGATCTTCGATGACCGGCTGAAATACGAAGAGTGGCAACGGCAGTACAACGACGCACTCAACGGCGCAAAGTACCTGCCCGATCTGCAAGCCGTCGACAAGGCAGTCAAAGACAACCCCAACCGCAAATTAATGCTTCTCGATACCCACAGCGGCATCCAAGCCCGCGCCGCAATCGCCATCGGCGACCCCGACACCGCACAGCACGTCTCCGTGACCACGCCCGGCCTCAACACCACCGTGCACGGCAGCATCGGGAGCATGACCGAAGAGGCGACAAACTTGCGGCAGGAATCGCTGCGGCAGTTGCAGAACACGCCTGGACATTCCCTGGATTCCGTATCCACCATCGCCTGGATTGGCTACGACGCACCACAGGTACCGGGCTGGGACGACACCAACGCCTCACTCGCCGGTATCTGGGGCGTCAGCCACGACGATCTGGCCAAAGCCGGCGCGCATAACCTCGCCGGGTTCTACGACGGAATCGGGGCCAGCCACCAAGGGGTGCCGCCGGAGCTCACGGCCATCGGCCACTCCTATGGCTCACTCACCACCGGGCTGGCATTACAGGAACCCGGCAATCACGGCGTGACCAACGCCATATTCTACGGCTCTCCCGGCATTGAAGCCACAACACCCGAACAGCTGCACCTGCAAGCCGGACACGTCTTCACCATGGAAACACCCGACGATCCGATTCAGATGGTCTACGACGGACCGCCACTCACCCAGATCGGCGCCGCCGCATTGCCGCCCCCGTTCAACGTGCTGGCGGAGTCAACACTCGGCGCGCTGGATGCCACCGGGGCTGGGCAATTCGGGCCGAACCCGGCGACAAATCCTGACTTCACCCACCTGGCGACCGGCCCAGCCGTCGTGCCAGACGGGCTCGGACTCGGTGGCACCCTGAGCCTTGAAGGGGCTCACGGACACAGCGACTACCCCCGCTTCGGCAGCGACGGGCTGCCGAGAACGACCAACTACAACATCGCCGCAGTCATCTCTGGTCTCAGTGATGATGCGGTCCGACAGAAGTAGAAGACAACCAGATGACTCTTCGTATCAAGCGAGACCGCTGCGCATTGCTGAGCGCAATGGTCGTGGCCATCGCCATCACGACGACAGGATGTCACGTGTCTCAGCCCTATCCGCCCACACCGTCCACCGAGGCGACCAAAGCGCTCGATCAACTGAAATCCCTGCCATCGTTGGAGGACACGAGGACGCAGGTTCAAGCCGCCATGGACGAAATCACCGCAACGGCAAGCAAAGTCATTCCCGGGATCGTATGGACGACAGCAGGCAACGAAGACACAGGCAACTGCGAGACGCCCTACGAGCAGACGGACGGCAAGCGATACTTCCTTCCGAACCGCGTCGCCGAAAGCGTTGCCGTCTCCGAGCAGCAATGGACCGACCTCCTCCAGGTGGCCAAAGCAGCGGCTGCCAAGCTCGGAGCGACGGACGTCCAGGCCATGCAAGACCAGCCGGGTAAACATGATATCTGGTTCACCGGCCCCGCCGGGGTATTCATCAAGTTCTCCTACAAGGTCAACATGGTTGTCTCCGGCTACACCGGCTGCCGACTTCCGCAGGACAAGAAGTAGCAGCCACTTCTGCTGGTCCCGGGAAGGGCCTACTAACGGATGAGCCTGCCGACGTTCGTCAGTCGCACCCCGTCATCCGTGGATGAGAACCTAATTCGCCAAGGCGCTTACGGTCGACAACTGCCGAAGGAGAAGCCCCGTGGACTTCCGCAGACGCTGCACGGCCAGCTCTACGTGCTCGCGTTCGACAGAGATCGCACGTGCAGCGGCACCGGATACTCGGGCTGATCCCCACCACCCGCGTCGCGCTCTACGACGAAGACATGGTCAGCGGCCTTGCACACCGAGTGACCGAAGCGCTTCGCAACGCCATCGACGGCCGACAAGCCGATCCGCGACCACTCGCCGTGGGGCTGCTCGGCGTCCTCGGGCAGATGCCCACGGTGTTCAGCTTCGAAGAGTGCGCGCGGCACCGGCAGGAGCTGCGCGAACTGACACTTGCCGCCATCGCTCCGATCGTGGGACTACACCAGGCAATCCAGACCTATCTTGACGACATGCGGACACGTAGCGCCAGCGGATAACCAACAGTTTCTGGACGAACCGGCGGGTGTGTGAGGTCGCGGACTACCTCACAGCCGCCTCGGCCACAGAACATCAAGGCGAGATCACCGCCGACCCTCGGGGCGCTGACGGCTCGGCCCAATTCCTAAGTGGCACTATCGTTCTCCTTCGTTTGGTGCCGGCCGGGTGCGCTCACGAGTTCAGGACCTCGGGCGCATACCGACGCGCGATCACCGCGCTGCTCAGGAAAGTGCGTGGCGACCGGCTACTGGCGGGCCGCCGCTACGCCAGCTTCGATAGCTCGGCCACTTCCCGTTTCGGTATGTTTTGCACATTCCAGAAGGCGTAGGCGCGGGTCCCATGCGTCGTGATGGGGCGACCACCTGATTGCCCGGCCGGGAAACTCTGCGCTTCGTGCATGAGTCGCTGTTGCGGTCTTAACCGCTCGTCTACTGGCTCGACCATCCCTTCGGAAACCAGCCGGGCGTCACTTCGGCACCGTTCGAGCAATCACTGAGCTTTCTCGACTCAAACGACCGTGGAACCTGATCACGCCTCGGTTCTCGGTGCGAAACTGAGTAGCGAGCCTACCGACACCGCACCGTTGCTCCCGCGGCGAAGCCGCGGGGAGAGGGTTAGCCCTCAACCTAAGCTAAGAGCGCACACACTTTCAGTCCGCCAAGATCTGTTGGCGCACAAGCAATTCCATCTACAGTGACGCCGACGACCGAACGGCCTTACGCCAGAACCGCGCCGCGCCGAAACGGTCAGGGAGTCTCCGGAACCCCACAGCGTTGCCGGAAGTCGACCGAGGGTTGCCGGATGGCCTGAAGCTCGTCTCGAACTTGCGGATTGGCGTCGAGATAACTCTGTACTTGATCCCGGATCTGGTCCCTGGGTTGGCCTTTGAGGCTGGTGAAGAAGTTGTTCACGTCGGGGTGGTCGGTTAGGTAGTTCGACGTGTCAAACGTGACGCCTGACATCACGCGCGCCAGCTCGGCGGCCGTGCACGGCGGCGGAACTGGTGGTGGCGGGTCGGCCATTGCGGTGGCGGCGCCACCGAAAAGCATTGCACCGGCTAGGGCGCCGGCGCCGATCACTCCTGTCATCGCGGGACGTGCTGAGTGCAACATGTGGACTCCTTTATCGGGTGGTTGACGGGTCATGGGGACAGTTGCTCAACCTGGTCGGTTGCCGGGACGGCCCGGAAGACCGATATCGGGACGGTTCGGAGGCGGGACACTGATGTCGATATCACTGTCGGTGCCGCAATACCAGTCGTTCTCGCAGGGATAGGGGACGACCGGAGTCGCGGCCCTTGGCACCCCGTCCGGACCGCGGACCTCGCCCTGCGAACATACGGTGGTCCCGCCGACGGAGTTGCAATCGGCCCCCGCCGCGGGTGCGGTGACGACGATTCCGATGGGAGCCGCCGTCAATGCCAATCCCAATATCAGGTAGCGCTGTCTGGATCGCACGGCTGCTCCCTCTTTGCAGTTGGTAACGCTCAGCGGCCCACGTGCGGGAGCATAAATCAGCTGGCCAGCACGCGTGAGCATATTCACCCATTGGAATGCCGTGGTTGCGTGCGTCTACAAGGGCAACACTGCCAGCCGCTAGGACGCGATAGAGACCGCCGAGAGAGAAGCCAGAGATGCCCTTCGGGGCCTGTGGGGTTCACCGTGCTAACGACATTGCCGAACGGCGGGCGATGAATCAGGTCCGCAGGCGGGCTGCTGAGCGACGAACAGAGACAGCCCGCCCGCGGAAGTCATCAGGCCGCTGTCGCGATGTTCAACAGCCGGAACGCCTGCGGCACCATGACATTCGAACCGGTGCGGAACCACAACAGGGCGCCGCGCTGGCCGGTCGGCGGTTCGACCCCACTAGGTGAGGCACAATTTCCAGCGTCGAGCCCAAACGGTCCACGATTACGTTCCTGACCAAAGTCCGCGTACGCAGAAGGTAGTTGTTCGCGGTGGCGGCCGCGTCGAATGTGCCATCCATGTTGGTGTTCTCGTGCATGGCGCGGCCGAACATAATCGGCGAATTATCTTGCAGCCCTGGGAATTTCGATGCACTGCGCAGAAACTCTTGTATTGGGCGCGGTCATGTCGTTTGGCTAATCGGCATCGGCGGAGTTGCCCTGTGAAATTGCTGCCTGGAGCCTCTAGACATTCGCCTCGGTCGAAGACCGCGCATCGTTGGATTGCTGTGCCAGCGGGTGCACCACTGTCGGAGAACTCGCCGCCGCGAGATGAACCGCTGGGACCGCAGGCCACGGCGGAGCCTGAACCGTTAGCGCGACCGCGATTCGCACCAATACTGACGAGCGCGATGCCGGCCGTCGCCAATTTCTTCCCGAAGATCTTCACGGTCGAATTTCGTTATCCACTGGCCGATCCGGGACACCCGCCAGAAGCCGCGGACGGGAACGGGAGTTTAGCCTCGGAAGAGGCTGCTGAAGAGGGCATCTACGAACACGACAATTCAGTGCTCTATTCAGTGGTCTGTCGACTTCGAGCGCTGCCGCCTAGAGCACGCTTCGTCCAAGGTGCGGGTATCGTGGTCAGTGGTGATGGATCTCCGCCGAGACACCCTGTGGGGTGTCTGAACCGCCTCGACTGAGGCTGATGGCTCCTTTCCGATGAGGAAGGAGCATGCCCATGGCCGATCAGAGCGAACCGGTTACCGCCCCGCCCGTCGATCCCGACGCGGTTGCTACACACCGCACTCCTCTGCACACTCGGCCGTTGGCCATTGCCGCCGTCGCCGTTGGCGGACTGATCGGTGCCCCAGCCCGATACGAACTCGGGGTACTGTTTCCCCAAACCGCTGGTCGATGGCCGGTAACCACGTTCGCGGTCAATATCACCGGCGCTTTCGTGTTGGGTCTGCTCCTTGAGTGGCTTACTCGCCTGGGATCGGACAGCGGGTGGCGTCAACGTGTTCGCCTCGGTGCCGGAACGGGCTTGCTCGGCTCGTTCACCACTTACAGCACCCTGGCCGTCGACACTGACCAGCTCCTGCGCGGACACCATTGGTGGGCCGCCGGATCGTATGCGGTCGGCAGTGTTCTGGCGGGGCTGGTGGCTGCGGTGGTCGGGATCGCTGTCGGTGTCCAAGTGCCGTCCCCTCGGCCGGAGGCCGACGGATGATGGTCCTGTGGATCGCGTGCGCGGGCAGCGCGGGCGCTGTAGCGCGGTTCGTCGTCGACGGAGCCATGCGCCACCGACGAAATGCCGAGTTCCCCTGGGCGACAGTGTTCATCAACGTCTCCGGGTCACTTCTCCTTGGCTTCACCGTGGGCCTGGTGCTGTTTCACGGAGCCCCACGAGAGATCCAGCTGATTGTGGGCGTCGGGTTCTGCGGCGGCTATACCACCTTCAGCACCGCTAGCGTCGAAACGATACGGCTCGTCCAGCGCCAGCGTTACCTACCGGGGGCGGCCAACGCCGTCGGCACTCTGCTGATCACCGTCGCCGCAGGAGCCGCCGGTCTCGCGGCGGCCGGGCTATGAGGAGCAATGATGACTGAGGATCAGAAGTACACCTCGCTTGAGGAGATGCGTGACGCCCGCATGCCGCAGCGCATTGACGGCCCGACCGCAGCGGTCTCCCCGACCAGCCACTTGGTGGTCGGATTCGATCGATGTCCCTCCAGTCATCGCGCCCTACGCTTCGCTATCGATCTCGCGGCTCCGCTCGCGGCGTACCTGCACGTCGCACACATCATCGACCTCGATGACTTTCCGATTGATCCCGACAGCGCCGATTGGGAGCAACGCTTCGCCGCCACTCTGGACGAGGAACGCACCGAGGCTTGCGATTTGCTCGCCGTCCTGCCCGGCAACTGGACCTACTACGCGCACGGCGGGAACCCAGCGCACGTGCTGGCGTCGCTCGCCGATGCCCACGACGCCCTGATGATCATCATCGGCACATCCCGTGGCGGCCTTATGTCCGCCATCGACCGCATGCTCGGGGAATCAGTGTCGTCTCATTTGATCCGCCACACCCACCGTCCCGTCGTGTTGGTGCCTGACGACACCTCAACACCCCACGCACCGGCGAAGGCTGACCAATGACAACACCACACTCCTAGACGAGCGGCTGGAAGCCAACCGAGAGTGAGAAGCGTTCTCGGCCCGCTATCCGAGATGCCCAGGGGTGGCGGGCCGACTCTTTACGGCCAATCAATGTGCGACTGATACACCCTTGTTGCTCCCTCACAAACCCCGGCGCCGAGCCGCAACAACCAATGCAACGGGATTCCTGTGCGGTCGCCCGTCGGTTCCTCCAAGAACGCTGTGAATCTGGGCGGCAAGGACGAGCCGGGGTTGAATGGAGCCACTGATGTGTTCGTCGTTGTTCTGCCGGAGGTCTTCGATGATTGTCGACTGCGCTCACTATCGCGACGGTAGCCGTCAAAGCGACCGGCCGATCCCGCTGGATGAGGCTGCAATGCAATGCCATCAGGGCGGGTTCGCATGGCTCGGCATGTTCGAGCCCAGCGGCGACGAGCTCGACCAGGTCAGGGAATCGTTCGGTCTGCACGAGCTTGCCGTCGAGGACGCGAAGAGCTTTCACCTGCGCCCGAAGGTCGAAGAATACGAAACCGGGGTGCAGCTGGTCATCCTGCGCACCGCCCGCTACAACCATGACCAGGGCGAGGTCGATTTCGGTGAGATCAGCATCTTCGTCGGCCCTAGTTTCGTCATTACGGTTCGACAAGGTGTCGCGAGTGAGCTGCACGGCGCGCGCACGCGGCTCGAACAACACCCCAAACTGCTTGCACTGGGCACTAACTCGGTGCTCTGGGCGATCCTGGACCAGGTGATCAAGGGCTACGGCCCGGTCGTCGCGGACCTCGAATCCGACATCGAACAGGTCGAAGGCACCGTCTTCTCCGGCGCGGTCGCACCGACCGAACGGATCTATGATTTGCGCCGCGAGGTCACGAACTTCTATCGGGCGGTCCATCCGCTACTCGCCGTCCTCACTCGCGTCGAGCGCAATGTCGATGACGCGGAACTGCGGCCATACCTGCGCGACGTGCACGACCACCTGCATCTCATCAGCGAGGAAGTTGCGGCCCAGAAGGACCTCCTCGCCACCGTCCTGCAAGCGAACATGGCCGTCATCTCCGTGGAACAGACCCAGGTCAGCGTGCGCCAAAACAGCACAATGGAGCAGCTGACGATCCTGGCAACCGTGTTCCTGCCGTTGACCTTCATCACCGGTTTCTTCGGACAGAACTTTGCATGGCTCGTCGACAACATCACCGGCTTTGCCCGATTCGCCGTGTTCGGAATCGGCGGGCTGCTCGTTCCGTTGGCCCTGCTCTGGGCGTGGATGCGTCGCAACCAACGGGCGACCGCGACAGCCGAAGCCCGCGCCACCGTCAAACGTGCAGCAGCCGAACTCGTCGCGCAGCGGGCTCAGTACCGCGACACCCCGACGCTTAGGAGCAAGGTGAGCGTGCTTGGCTCGCCGAGATGGCGAACGCCGTCCGCCCACTCGGCCGAGTCCTACGCGCGTCGCGTCGCAATCGATGTACACACAATGCGAAATTGCGATCCAGCAAACGAACGAATTAGCCATCCCCTTTACCAACGTTTGCGTGGTGGTCAATATTTGTGTGCAGCTGTCACAGGCGGGGCCTGACTACCAAGTCCGCGCGAAGCCACCAACGGCGGAGCCGTGCGGTCGTCTATGGACGCGACGCAAACCTTGCACGGCGAATGCTCCCGCCGTGGCAGTCGACGCAGTTGATCGGTGAGCAAAGCGACCGCCGTAACCGTCGCGCTCCTACCACCTCATGACTGGAGTTCAGGCTCTCATCGTGGTCGGTGGATCGCTCCTGTTGCTGACGGCGATGATCGCAGTGATGATCCGGGTCAACCAGAGCGAGCGTCGACATATGGAACCTTGACGTGAGGAGTGGGTTGCCCTGGGCTCCATGCCCGAGGAGGAGCCCAATTTTATTCAGGCAGCGGCGGCGGCAACTCAGGCAGCTGATATAAGCCGCAGCGCCATTGCACATAGCTCGTTGACCACGGAAAATCCAACCTTTGCAATGGGAGAGTCAGCCGCCGCGTTTGCAGCCGGAAAATCAACTTTTGGGCAAGTCTTCGCAGCTATCCGAGAGCTATGGCATCTCGGGGCGGGCGCCCTGGGGTTACCCCCAGGGCGCGGGCCGGGTGCAGCACCTGCGGCCTAGGACACTGAGGCGCACGCCGGCCCGCTGCCACCGCGGGCCGGCGTAAGCCCGCGGTGACGGCCCTACTTACATTTACGAGGGACGGCGGCCTGCGGTTCGCCTCCAGCAGTAACGATCTTTGAGGACGGGATCTGTCCTCTATTAGAGGCAGCCTAAAGGGCGTGGACACAACAGAAACCATCACCCCATTTCGCATCGCGATTCCAGACGCGCAGCTCGACGATCTGCACGACCGGCTGCACCGCACACGCTTCCCCGCGCCGTTGCCCGGCGACGGGTGGGATACCGGCGTTCCGGTGTCGTACTTGAAAGAACTCGTCACACACTGGGCGCGCGCTTATGACTGGCGGGCAGTCGAAACCGAACTGAATCAGCTGCCCCAATTCACCACCGAGATCGACGGTACGACCATCCACTTCCTGCACGTGCGTTCACCCGAGAATGACGCGCTGCCACTCATCCTCACCCATGGGTGGCCGGGCTCGTTTGTGGAGTTCCTCGACGTGCTTGGGCCATTGACTGACCCGCGAAGCCACGGTGGCGACCCCGCCGACGCGTTTCACCTCGTCATTCCCAGCCTGCCCGGCTTCGGGTTCTCTGGCCCGATACCCGACGCGGGTTGGGATGTCGACCGCATTGCGCGAGCCTGGCTCGAGCTGATGGGTCGGCTGGGCTACGAGCGGTTTGGCGTCCAAGGGGGCGATATCGGTGCCAGCGTGTCGCCCGCGGTCGGGCGCGCAGCACCAGAGCGGGTCATCGGGGTGCACGTCAACGGCAGCATCGGCATGCCGGCCGGCGAGCTCAGCGAGGACGAACTCGCGACGATGACCGACCTTGAACGCGACCGGGTCGCGCGCGTCCAGAAGTTCATGCGGGACGAGTTCGGCTACATCGCGATTCAATCCACGCGACCGCAGACCATCGGCGCAGCGCTGGTTGACTCGCCTGTCGGCCAACTCGCCTGGATCGTGGACAAATTCCGTGCCTGGACACACCCGTTGGACACCCTGCCGGATGCGATCGTCGACCGCGATCGGCTATTGACCAACGTCATGATCTACTGGCTCACCGCCACCGCCGCATCGGCGGCGTATGTCGGCTATGCCCAAGCCTCATGGGGAACACCCGCCCAATCCTCCGGCGTGCCGACCGGCGCCATCATGTTCGCTCACGACGTTGGTATCCGTCGCCTCGCCGACCGGACCAACCACATCACCACCTGGACCGACATCCCCGATCGGGGAGGACACTTCGGCGCTCTCGAGGAACCACACCTGCTCACCGACCACATCCGCACCTTCTTCCGCGATCTGCGATAAATCATGCCGGAAGGATGACGGCCCCAACGCCATGAGATGACGCAGCGGCCAAACACACGAGGCATCAGTCGCGCTCGATTAGTGATCGGGGAGACGATCAAGCGGGCTTAAGCCCGCCACCTAGATCCCCGCCGTCGCGGGCCAAACCATTCACTTCTGGGCGCTGCTGAGCGAGCAGGACGCTGCGGTTCGTGAGAAGTTGGAACGGCTGTGCGCGTCGCTGGCTCGCAATGTGCGGTGGTCATCTGTCCAGTGTTCGGCGTAAGCGGCTGCTCATTCGTGCGATGGAAAGCGACATTCGGACTATCGATCGCATGTTGCAAGCGCTCGTCAAAACTATTGCGGCACAGCGGCTAATGCAAGCCGCGTCGGTTGGTCGCCCGAGCGAATGTAGTGCATGAGTTGCGCACCATCACGGCCATACGTTCCACGCTCATCACCGGCCCTTACCCACGCGTGCTGCTGGTCCGCCCGCGCCGTCGCTGGTGCGTTTCTCCATCCCTTCCGCTGCGGGAAAGGGGCTGTCTCACATCAAATTACCGAGAGCTCAGGGATCGTGCTCATCGGTGAAGCGAGTCCACCGGCTCAGCGCGCGTCGCGAATTGGTCTGTCGCACGTGCTTGCCGAGAATCTATTGAGAATCCTTAAAGGCACCCGCCGCAATCTACCTGTGCGAGCGGCCCGACTGGCCGTCACCACAGAAAGGTAGAACGGGCATGATGAATCGATTCGCCAACGTGTGAGCGACCGTGCTGGCGGCGACGGCAACAATCACTACACTCACTGTCGGTTCGCCTCTGGCGCACGCCGATGCAGAACAGTTCCTCCGTGATGTTTCACAGCCAGACCACCGCTTTTGGGACGTTCGGCGGTGACTCCACCGTCCTGAACGACGGCTATGTAATTTGCAACTCGATGCGCAACGGGGCCACCCCTGCGCATGAAGTCAATGCGCTACTCCGGGCCGGCATCGGCCTCAACTGGTCGGATGCCAATCGGGTGGTCGAACTCGCAGGTCAGGACTTGTGCTTCGCCTAGCAAGTACAGGAAAGTCCTCTTTGATTCAAGAGAGCAGACATCAATGAGTAATAAAAGGAACATCGCATTCGCAGGACTCGCAATCGCCGCGCTGATTTTCGCGCCACCGGCGAGCGCCGACGTATGGACTTCACCCACTGTCCTACCTGTTCGATGGCCGCCGTGCCCTACAGCACTGTGGACTTCACACTGACCTCGGCCTCGGACAACGTGGCCAGTGGGAGCATCACCGCGAGCTCAGATCCACAGGATTACGCCGTCGGCGTGCCGGTGACAGCCACGTTGGCGACGGAGTCGTTCGGTCCGACTATGTCGTTTGCGATCAACGGAAATCAGGGTGGTGGACTCTTCTGCACCGCCGCCAACGCCCACATGTGCGGCGACTGACAGAACCGCTGACACCATTGAGACGGGACTACCAGTTGAGGTACCGCGTGCCGATCGCCAAACGTCCCAGCGATGAGGCACGGTCGCTTCCCGGTTCGACGTGAGGTGATTCGACGGTGGCAACACTGGTGTCCCGAATCCGGTTAACTTATCCCATAATTGGGTAGCATGCAGGTAGCGGGGTTCGTCTCTACCATCCCGTTCCGTGCTGGCTGGCCGGCAGCCCCGGCGTATGGCTGTCGGTCAGCCAGCGCCCGGCAGCGGTAGGCGCCGCTGTCCGATTGGTGGGGGTGTGTGCAGACGTGTGTGTTTGGGACTGACGACAGTTCGCCTCAAGTAGAATCGGGTATGCGGAAGGCCGAATACCCTAGGGTTTCAAGGCGTGTCGGCCTTTGACAGCGGATGCCGCGCAACGGAACGTCCAAGGACCACCTTCGCCGTGATGACGGCCAGTTTGAGCATGCCAAGGTGGTTGAGGGGTTGAACAGTGTCGGCCACTTGGTCCGTGCCCGATGCTCGCTGAGTTGGCGCCCCGCGAATCGGTCGCGCAACCACCACCCCAGCGCCATCGGCGCGGACAGCGGATGCAACAGCAGATGATCACAGAACCAGTCCTGGTGATAGGTGACCGCCGCACCACCGCGCCGTGGAACCGACAGATACGTTCAGAGCGGGACGTTGCGGTGGGGCCAGGACTGGGCTAGTTAGTTGCTGGCCGCGGTGAGCATCGCACCGCCTAATGCGCCATATGGTGTTCCTGACGCTACGTAGAGTGATTGATCGACGGCATTCGCCGCCACGACAAGTGAATCCGTACAGTGGAGCTATAGATCGGCGGCACGATCCGCGCCGGCAACACATCCGCGCACGGAATCGACCGGTCCCGTTGTCACGACGGCCGACTCGTCGAGCGGTTCGAAACCCTCACTTACTGCAGCGTGCGCCGTAGCGCTCGCACCGTGTGGTGCAGTGTCGACTTCACAGTGTCCTCGGCGATCTGCAGATCCTCGGCTATCTGTGCCGTCGTCCGGCCCTCGTAGCACGAGCGGCGAAGCACGTCGCGGTCCGCGGCGGACAGCTGTGCCAGCGCTTCGCCGATCCGCACCCGGTCCCGCGCGGCACTCACCGTGAGCGGGTCTCCTGGGCGGCGTCGCCCACCCTTACATCGGCCGCCCAGGTGGCCAGGGTGCCGGCCGGCCCGCACGGGTCGGTCCGGGCTTGCTCTGCGGTGATCGTCATGGGCGCCCCTCTTCTCGACCAGTCAGACCGGACATCTAGTTGTTATGTAATAGTACAAGTCAGTCCGGTTGGCGAACACCGGCCGAAGGGACGGGGCGGTACATCGATGACGGACGACCGTACGGCGCGGGTTCCGATGTACAGGGATGACATCCGCGGCAAGCCCGTTGCGCTGATGGCGGGCGTGCCGCTGCATCGGCAGCTGTTTCTGGTGTTGCACGACGAGATCGCCCGCGGGGCCATCCCGGCGGGGAACCCCCTGCCCACTGAACAGGAGCTGTGCGATCAGTTCGGCGTCTCCCGCATCACCGTCCGGCGGGCACTGGCGGAGCTGGCCGATCAGGGCTACATCACACGCCGGCAAGGCGTCGGATCGTTCGTTCGCGAACACAGTGCGACCGCGCGGCAGGTCGATAGCCGCTCCTACATGGATGAGCTGCGCCAGATCCACTTCGAAAGCAACCCTGACGTCCTCGAATTCGATCTGACGGCCGCGCCACAAACCATCTCCGATCAGGTCGGATTCACCGGCGACGTGTTGCACATCGTGCGGATACGGCGCGAGCGCCGAACCGGTGAACCACTGCTGGTCACCGAGGCCTGGCTTCCCGCCAGCCTTGCCCAGATGATCACCGCCGAAAAGTTGGTCCACTCGCCGATGTATCGCCTGCTTGCCGAGGCGGGCGTCACCCTCGAGCGCGTGCAACATGAGTTTATCGCCGAGATCGCCAGCCCGCGCACCGCCCAGCTCCTCGACATCGCCGTCGGTGCCGCGGTGCAGCGCGTCAACCGACTGGCATTCACCGCAGGCGATCGGCCCCACCATTATCTGTCAATCCTGTTGTCGCCCAGCCGAAGCCGGATCATGCTCCGCCACTCCGCAGCCGAACTGGAGATCGGCGACACCATGGCAATCACGCACGACGTGCTGCCCGACTGACTCTTTGCGGTGGACAGACGCACCGCAGTATCCAGGTCGGCGCGGCACTAATCGCCGCCACCGCGATCGCACGTGGTTTGTCGCTATGTCCAGCCGACCGCAAACGCGCCGAGCTTCGCAGCGACCCGTACGACGCTTTCCGCCTGTGATAAAGCCCCGAACGGCCCGACGAGCACGCAGTGGGGCCGGGGCGCTTCGGCGACGACGCCGAGCGCCAGAGAGCTCCTATGACGACCGGACTGCCCGTCGAAAATGGTTGCAGTATCTGCTCCTCGGCAGGTGGCCGTGCTGACTCACGGTGTAGCCGGCCTCCGGGGCTGCCCCGCCTCACATGCCTGGGCAGCCCAAACCTAGTCCTCGGCGTGCCGTTGCTGATCCCAGCGCTCGAGTGACGCCTGCAGGCAATGGAGGCCAAGAGCGAGTAGCGGCGTGCCTGCCACTAGGCCAACCACCAGTAGCGCACTCATCCGACCTCCTGTGCCACTTCAACCATTACAACGCTGGCGCGGGCCGACAAGTTCAACTTGCCGCCGTGTTGCCGGGCACCAGTGTTGGTCACGCCGGTCTCCTCACCCAAGGCGCCAACCTGGGCCGAGGAAGCTCTCGCCAGGGCCGCGGACACCGGATCCTCACCGCCAGCAGGCTTGTCGGCTGCGTTGCCGCAACCTAGTGAACTCCTCTACTCCGCCGTACGTATATCCCTGTAGCACCGCGATGAGCCCAGTTCTCCGTTACTTCACGGCTTCTGACGTTCGCAGCGTAGTGCGGAACAGTGCGGATTAACCGCGGTGGTGCTGCGTCTGCTGCGCGTCACCTAACCGGATGCGGCCGAGCCGCGCTGCGGATTCCCGCTAGCCGGTAGCGCGCGACACCGACGGACCGGAAAACCAAATGGCGGCTGGCCTTGAAGACACACGACCCACCAACCGCGATTCTCAAAGCAGAACAGGTGGCGCAAAGGGTGAGACATGTTGCAAGCGCAGTCAATCAAAGACGCCGGGCGGCACGGGTCTGCGGTGTGCGGACACGAGGACACGTGATGTCACCGTTCGGCGTATTCGACGCCGCCCGCACGGCTGTCCGGATGATCGGGCGTGCCGCGAAGGTGCAGGCATACGAAGTGGCGCTGATGGCGTCGGTAGCCGCAATGGCACCACTACACCTGGTCGGCGGCGGCTTCGACCCCTCATGCGGTCCGCGATCGCCGGTCCAGGTGCACACCGCACCCACGATGCGCCCCGTGCTGCTCGTGCACGGCTTGGGGGGCACGAAGTCCAGCTGGTCCTTGCTCGCGCAGGCGTTGAGTGCCCGAGGCCTGACCGTCGAAGCGGTCACCTACACGCCGATCGGAACCTCGGTGGAGCAGCTCGCCGACCGGCTCGTCGTCGAGGTGGACAGAATGTTGTCTCGAACCGGCTCGGACAAGGTGCATCTGGTCGGACACAGCCTGGGCGGGGTCGTCATCGCGCAGGCCATCGCGGGCGGTCGCCTTGACGGGCTGGTCGACACCGTCGTCACCCTAGGGTCACCTTTCGGAGGTACGCCGTGGGCGAACCTGCTGCCGTTCGGGGCGATTGTCCGAGAGCTGCGGGAGGATTCGCCATTATTGCGCCGACTCGCCTGCGCGCCGGTACCGGACGGCGTGCGGTGGCTGGCATTCACGGCCGCGCTCGACATGATCGTGCCGGGCCTGCGGTCGGTGCCGGCCCACACCCAAGTGGAGACCGTAACGGTCGGCGGCGTCGGTCACAACGGGATGCTCCTAAGTCGGGAGGTTGTCGGCCGCATTGTCGACGCCTTGCCCGCATGAGGCTAGGCCTGATCCATCTGTTCCCGTCGGAACTTCACCAGAACACTCGAAAGGTACTAAACGAAAAGCTTCTTCGCCGCTCCGTCCGGCCCGTCGTCTGTGGACCAGACGGTCAGCCAGCTACGGTCCCAGGGCTACCAGGTCATCCTGAACAAGGTCGGCACGGCTCCACCGAATCAGTGCGCCGTCAGTTCGGTCCGACTCAGCCACACCTTCTCCCGAACCGATTCCGGTGTACCGGGGGCCGGCAGTGGCGTGATCACCATCGTGACGAACAAGACGGTCTACGTCGAAGTCAAGTGCTGACAACCCCGGCCACACCGATCACGGGACTAGGCTTCTGGTGCCGACATGCGCCCAAAGTTACAAGCACACAACGCAATTCGCCCCTCGAGACGAACCCAGCCAATTGCGCTAGCTCTCTCACGGCTAAGGAGCCACCAAGGGCAGCGGCGTAGCCGCACGACTGCAGTCTCCTCCCAGGCGGCATCAGTGGTGGCTGAACGGCGGAGGAATGATGTCGTTCATTTAGACCAATGCAATCGTTCATCTAGAGCAAGACAATCGTTAGAGCGAGACAATCGTTCGTTTGAGAGACAACCAAAGACCCCAATGTGCGAACGGTGTGATTGTCGGCCTAGTCGTCGCGGGCTCACGGCAGCTTCGTCGACGAGGGGCACCGGGCGTCGAGGTTGCGCTCTCGCCGTCGTCCGCGTGTAACTCAGTCTGTTGCGTTCGTCGAGCAGGGATCACTCGAGCTCATTAGTGACCGGGGAGACGATCAACCGGGCTTAAGCTCGCCACCTAGCCACGGTCGCGGGCCAAACCATTCACTCCTCGTCGAAGACGAGATCCTCGATCGGGCGCGTCATCTTCACGTTGTTTCCGGTGACTTCCACGATGGCGTCCAGCCCGGTTGTCGAGTGCCCGGTGGACAGAACGAAGAACTTGTCGGCGGCCTGATCGAGGAAGGCCGGGAAGCCCGCCAGTGAGGGATCGCCCAGATGGAGGTAGTCGACGAGGCGGCGGAACAGTTTCGGCACGATCACGATGTCGTTCTCCAGGGCGTCCAGCCCCGTGACATCAGCGCCCGTGGTGGTCGTGTCGCTCGCCCACACGCCAAGTCCACTGGCGCGGGACGACTGCGCGGCGGCGGTAAATTCCCTGCGCAGATCCGGAAACAAGGCGCGGTAGTAGGTCGGGTAGGCCAGACCCGTGCTGATCATGTGGTGGTTGGCGGTGGTTTGCAGCATGGGCACATCGACGAACACCGACGAGCCGCTGTCCTGGGGGGCTTGACCGCGGCCGACGAAACAAATGCAGCGACCGTACAGGTCGGCCGAGCGGGTCAGGATGTAGCCGGCCACCGCGTCGGGGGTACTCGATACGACCGTTTCATCCTGTGCGCGAATGACATTGCCGAAACCCAGCCAGTCGAGCAGCTCGGCCGCGGCAGCTTGCGCCAACCCCAACGGTTGATGAGTCCGGGGGCTCCCGTAGTGGGTCTCCAGCGCGTCGATGGCATCCAGCCGCAGCTGGGCAGCTCCGGAAGCATTTCGTTTCACCTTGTGGGGGCCGGTGATCAGTTGCCATTGGCCGGGGTCGTCGGGTGTGAAGCGGATCGAGTCTCCGTCGGGTTGTGCGCCCGTGATTCGGAAACTTCCCGCGATGAGGAACATGGCCATCCCGCCTCCGTTCAAAAGGATCGATAGGACGAAGTCTGCCTTCCCGCAACGTCTTTGGAGTAAGAAGATGACTACCTTTTGTTGTTTACAACCCCGGTGGGCGACCGACCGTTTGCCGCATGTTCACGCAGGCGCCAAACGGCAGCGCCAGCGAACATCTGCAAGCAGACAATTTGTAGGGCTGGCCACAGGTCTCGCATTCACACTCAATAGCACCGGCCCTCGCACCTGCCTAGCGTCCCCGGCGGCGTGGGTCGGCGCTACTCGACTATCGGCAACGACCGAAGCCGTGATCGTCGCCGCAGTGGAGCCGCATCGTAGGAAGCTACCGGAGTCGGCCGTTCTCGAAGAGCACGGGGCCCAACGGATATGGGAGGGACGGGTATTGCGGGTGCGAAACCACCGGCGGCGAGCTGACGATATTAACGTGGCCGGGCCGCTGGCACACGCTCGAATTGCCGGTGGCGGTGCACTGATCGATCGGCCCCGTCGGTGCGGCCGCGGCGACCGGGGCCAATCCGATCGTCGCCGCGGCTGAAGCCATGGCGAGTAGCGCGACGTAGCGCAGGCTCATTGATGCCTCCTCGATGAAGCGGCGTCACGTCCGTTCCGGGCGTTACGTCGCGTTTCTGAACTCAACGTTTGCTTCAACGGGAAGGCCGGCCCTGGTGTTCACTGACACGGCATATTTCCTCTGCCGGCACGTCCAGGTGGCTTTGCCCGGCAAGGTCATCCGGGCAGAACTCATACTCGACCAGCGGCGGGTGAGGTCCATCGGGAGGAATTCCCCATATTGCTGCGCACACCACATCCCTATCGGCGTCACGTCAACAAAGACGTCCGATCAAGTCGCCTCGATGTTTGCTGCGAGTTGCGGTAGCTTCCGTGACATGCGGCTAGCCGGGGCCTTCTTCGCAAACCGTGCGGAAATTGTGGACGACATGCTCAACGTCGAGGGCGGCTTCTGGGCTAGCACGACGGTTCCCGCGCAATCTGCCGGCTTCCAATGCAGCTGTGTCGTGCTGTGCGACACCCGACGGCGCGACATCGGCACCGATCACACGTTGCACATCGACGCAGCCGGCCCTACCGGGCAGCGCTGGGCGCCGGCCTGGTCGACGAACTTCCAGCTCCCCAGCGCGACGAAGTTCATGGTGCTGAGCCAAATAGCCCTGCCCATCGAGCCCGACGGAGGGCGACACGTCTACAGCTTCCAGCTGGAAGGAAGCCACGAGCGATTCGACATCCCGTTGGACGTCGTCGTCAGGTGACCAGCCGCCGCACGGATCCGGTCCCGGAAAACGTTCATTGACCACGCCGCAGCCGTTAGGCTTCGCGGAGACCAACCGGTCATGACGACCAAGGGGTGGGACGTGATTCGCGAACTTTTCACCGCCGCTGCGATCGCGGGCACCGCAATCAGCACGGCACCGGCCGCGCTCGCCGACGACGGCGACAACATGCACTTCGACCAGCCGGGGCGCTATTCCACCGACGTGCCGGGCATGAACTACGACGCCCACCTCAGCGCGCCATGCGACAACATGGAGCTCTTCACCTTCGGGCGCGGCCCTAGCGGTGAGCCCCTGCAATGCCGTTGGATCGCGAATCAGTGGCCCCCGGTGTACACCGGCTTCTGGGTCGCGACCTATGAGTTGTTCGGCGTCAAAGAAATCGGTTCGCCATGCCCGAAGCCACAAGCGGCGGCCCAAGCTCCCGACGGGCGCCCACTGCTGTGCCTCGGGGAACAGGGCTGGCAGCCCGGCTTCTTCACCCGCGATGGCTTCTTCCCACGGTGATCGCTCTGACGCTCTGAATCAGCTGCACCGACGGCTCGACCCGCGCAGAGTCCGGCTCGGCGGGGTCCCGAACGCTTCCGTGTAGGCCATGCTGAACCGGCCCGGGTGGCCGAAGCGCCATCGCCCGGCGATCTCCATCACCGTGTCAACGGCGGGATCGGCGGCCTGCAGGTCTCGGTGCGCCCGATCCAGGCGCACCCGTCGCAAGTACTCCAGCGGCGTGGTGCCGAGATGTCGACGGAACGTGTACTGAACCGAGCGCGGGGTGACGCCGATCGCCGCGGCAATGTCGCTCAGCCCGATATCCAGGTGGGCGTTTTCGTGAATGAACGCGATTGCCCGCCGCAACGTGTGTGGTTGCGCGGCATACGTTTCGACAGAATCCAGCATTGGCCCATCGGTATACCCGACGACCAAGATCCCAAACCGCCCCGCGGCCGATCTCTGGCCTGACACGATTTGCTCCATGACCGAACGCATCGAAGTCCAGCGCACCATCCCCGCACCGGCGGCCGACATCTTCGCGGTCTTGTGCGACCCGCGGGGCCACGTCGCCATCGACGCAACCGGCATGCTGCAGGATGCCGACGGCGACCCCGCCCGGGCCGTCGGTGACACCTTTGTCGTGCACATGGACCGCGAGGCGCTCAACGACTACCCGATGGGCAAGTACGACGTCACCGTCGCGATCCGCGAGTTCGATAAGGACCGGCTGATCGCCTGGACGATCCTCGGCCGGATCCGGCCGCAGATCGGGCACATCTACGGCTATCGGCTCGAGCCTGCGGACGGCGGCACACTGGTCACGTCGTTCTACGACTGGTCCGACATCGACCCACAGTGGCGCGACGCCAACATCTTTCCGGTCGTGCCCGAGAGCGCGCTGCGCGCGACCCTGGGCATCCTCGACCGCACCGTGTGCCGCGGATATCCCCACGCCGCTGACGCGTCAACAGAAGGTTGACGACGAGGGTTGCGTCAACCTAGAGTTGACGCTATGGCCGAGCCCGCCAAGATCACCAACCCCATCCGGCTCGACGACCTGATCAACGCGATCAAGAAGGTCCACGACGCGCCGCTTGACCAGCTGACCGATGCGGTGATCGCCGCGGACGCACTGGGTGAGATCGCCGACCACCTGATCGGCCACTTCGTGGACCAGGCCCGCCGATCGGGCGCCTCATGGACCGACATCGGCAAATGCATGGGTGTCACCAAGCAGGCTGCGCAGAAACGGTTCGTGCCCAAGGCCGACGCCGCCCTGGACCCGACCGCGGGCTTCGGCCGCTTCACACCTCGCGCGCGCAACGTGGTCGTCGTCGCGCAGAACAAGGCCCACGACGCAGGCAATGCCGAGATTGGAGTCGCCCACCTGCTCCTGGCGCTGTTCGCCGAGCGGGAGGGACTTGCGGTGAAGCTGCTCGCCGCCCAAGGGGTCGACGTCGACGCCATCAACAAGGCCGTCACGCTGCCACCGCGCGTCGATGACGTACCCGTACTGATTCCGTTCAATGGCCAGGCCAAGAAGGTGCTGAAGTTGACGTTCCGCCAAGCACTTCGGCTGGGTCACAACTACATCGGCACCGAACACATCTTCCTGGCGCTGTATGAAGCCGAGGATGACGACGGCACGCTGCACCAGTTGGGTGTCGACAGGGACCGCTTCGAGCGCGAACTCGTCGCAGCACTCGAGTCTTACACCAAAGGCTGATCTCACATACGCCGACGTGGCCGCGTCTTCATGATGTGAGGGTGCGACCGTTTGAGGACGTGGTGGCCGAGCACGGCGCGACCGTGCTGCGGGTGTGCCGCGCCGTCGTCGGCCCCGTCGACGCTGAGGACGCCTGGTCCGAGACGTTCCTTTCGGCGCTGCGCGCCTATCCCGACCTGCCCGCCGACGCCAACGTCGAGGCCTGGCTCGTCACGATCGCCCACCGCCGCGCCGTCGACGTCGGACGCGCCCGCTCACGCCGCCCAGTGCCCACCGACACCCTGCCCGACCGCCCCGCCACCCACGCCGACCCCGCGGCGCGCGATCCCGACCTGTGGAGCGCGCTGCAGCGGCTGCCCACCAAACAACGCCAAGCGGTGGCCTACCACCACATCGCCGGCCTGCCGTTCGCCGAGATCGCCGAACTGCTCGGCAACTCCCCCGACGCCGCGCGCCGCGCCGCCGCCGACGGACTCAAGACACTGCGCAAACACTACCGTGAGGACGAAACAGCATGACTACCAACATCTTTGACGAACTCGAAGCCGGCGACGACACACTGGCCCGGCTGCACCAGCGACTGGAGCACGACGCCGACGAAGCCGACATGCTCGACGTCGCCTACCGCACCATCGACACGCCGGTCGGCACGCTGCTGCTGGCGGCGACCACGGCCGGACTGGTCCGCGTGGCCTACGACGTCGAAGGCCACGACGCCGTGCTGGCCGGGCTGGCCGACATGATCAGCCCGCGCTTGCTGCGCGCGCCGGCACGTCTGGACAGCGCGGCCCGTCAGATCGACGAGTATTTCGCCAAGCGCCGCACCATCTTTGAGGTGCCGGTCGACCTGCGACTCGCCGAGGGGTTCCGCCGCAACGTCATCGAGCATCTGCGCGGTATCGGCTACGGCCACCGGGAAAGCTATGCCGCGGTCGCAGCGGCCGTCGGCAACCCCAAAGCGGTGCGCGCCGTCGGCACCGCCTGCGCCCACAACCCGCTACCGGTCGTGATCCCCTGCCACCGCGTCGTGCGGTCCGACGGGTCGACGGGTCAGTACGTCGGCGGGCCACTGGCCAAGTCGACACTGCTGGACCTTGAAGCCGCCTGAAAGCGGCAATGAAAGTGCGGCCGCCGCGGTAGAACAAGGACATGAAACTCAACGACGCCGCGCGTCAGCTCATCGGGGATGGCACCGACGCGACACTGGTCACGCTCAACCCCGACGGCAGCCCCCAGGTGACTGTCGTGTGGATGGCGCTGCAATCCACGCCGGACGGCGACGAGCTGGTCTCCGCCCACCTGACCGAGTACCGGAAGACCCGCAACATTCGCCGCGACCCACGGGTGGCCGTCACGATCCTGTCCCCCAGGCAGCCCGGGCAGCAGACGCCGTACCTGGCGATCACCGGGACGGCGCGAATCGAGGAGGGCGGCGCACCCGAGCTTCTCAAGAAGCTGGCCAAGGTGATGTTGGGCAGCGACGAACACTTCCCACCGCCCGACGCGCCGGAAGGTTTGCTCACCCGGGTCCGCATTGACAAAGTGGGCGGGCTCGGCCCCTGGGCGTCCTGACGGCGAAGCGGCTGTAACACGTTTCAGTTTGTGCCATCATGCCTTGATGCGCCGCTGCTTCGTGATCCTCGTCGCCCTGCTGGCAGGCGTCGCCGGTTTCGTCGCCCCACCCGCGTCGGCGGAGGGCACCCCGATCGGCAATCTCGGCGACACGCTGCGCGTCGAGTTCAAGGGCATCGTCGCCGACGTGACCGTCCACGACGTGATTCCTTCCGAGGTTCCGCCGGGTTGGGGCTGGAATGGGTCGCCCCGCTGGCGCGCCCAAGGCGGGCCATGGAAAGCGCCGATCACTATCCACGCGATCCAGGCGCCCAACCCCTACGCGATGGCCGTGGCCTTCACCTTCACCGGCGTCACCCCCTATGCCGACGCCTACGTGTCCAAGCACACCGACGCGCCGGACGCGCTGGAGAGCGCCCTACGAAATGCACCGCCCGGGTCGACGGTCGACGGCGCCGTGTACTGGGACGTCTACCGCGCCCTTGTCACAAACGTGGTTCTGTACAACCCGCAGACCGGTGAGCACCTGGCGCAGTGGAACATCTGGCAGCCGGGAGCACCGCTACCGTAGAGCCGTGGCCATTGACGTCGCCGCGGCCGTCGAGGCCGATCTGCCCGAACTCGCCAACGTCGCCGCCCTCACCTTTCCGCTGGCCTGTCCCCCGTCGGTCACGCCGGAGAACATCGTCGCGTTCATCGACGAGAACCTCTCGCTGACGCGGTTCCGCGACTACCTCGCCGATCCAGACCGCGCAGTGCTGGCCGCGCGCGACGGCGGCCGAATCGTGGGCTACGTCATGCTGATTCGCGGCGTTCCTGACGACGACGATGTGCAGCAGGCCGTCACGCTGCGGCCCGCCGTGGAGTTGTCCAAGATGTACGTACTGCCCGACAACCACGGGGCAGGCATCTCCGCGGCGCTGATGACAGCGGCGTTGCAGCACGCCATCGATCTGGACGCCAAGTGCGTGTGGCTGGGTGTCAATCAGCAGAACCAACGCGCCCAACGCTTTTACACCAAGCACGGCTTTGCCATCAACGGCACCAAGACCTTTCGGCTCGGCGGCGGCATCGAGAACGACTACGTGATGGTGCGCCCGCTGTGACCGGCGGCGGTCAACGCCAGCAGCCTCGACGTCGCCCGCAGATACTTCTTGCGGAAGCCGCCCGCCAGCATCTCGTCGGAAAAGATGGTGTCCAGCTTCGTGCCCGAGGCCACTACCGGTATGCCCGCGTCGTACAGCCGGTCGGTCAACGACACCAGCCTAAGCGCGACATTCTGGTCGTCGATCGGATGCACGCCGGTGATGAACACCGCGGTGACGCCCTCGATCAACGTCAGATAGCGCGACGGATGCATGGTCGCCAGATGCGCGCACAACGCGTCGAAGTCGTCCAACGTCGCGCCGGGAACCGCGGCGGCGCGCGTCGCGACCTCCTCATCGCTCAATGGTTTTGGCGCGGGTGGCAGGTCGCGATGCCGGTAGTCCGGCCCTTCGATCCGGACAGTGCTGAAAATGCTTGCGAGAGTGTTGATTTCACGCAGAAAGTCCTGGGCGGCGAAACGGCCCTCGCCCAGCTGCTCGGGCAGCGTGTTCGACGTCGCCGCCACCGACACCCCGCGTTCCACCAGTTGCGACAGCAGCCGCGAGATCAGCGTGGTGTTGCCCGGGTCGTCGAGCTCGAACTCGTCGATGCACACCACGACGTAATCGGCCAGCAGCTCGACGCATTCGACGAAGCCGAACACCCCGGCCAGTTGCGTCAGCTCGCCGAACGTGGCGAACGCCGTTGGCGCGGCGGAGGCGGCAGACACCGAGTAGTACGAAGACGCGAGCAGGTGCGTCTTGCCGACGCCGAACCCGCCGTCGAGGTAGATGCCCACACCGGGCAGAACCTCGCGCCTGCCGAACAGTTTCTTCCTGCCTGCCCGCCGCGTGACCGCCTGCTCGCAGAACTGTCGGCACGCCTGCACGGCCGCCGCCTGCGACGGCTCGGCGGGATCCGGCTTGTAGGTGTCGAAGCTGACGTCGGAAAAGGTCGGCGGTGGAATCAGCTGGGCGATGAGCCGCTCGGGCGTGACGCTGGGGTGCCGATCGACCAGATGGGCGACACCGCTGGACCCGTGCATGGACGCACGATAGCGGCGTGCTGCAATTCTGCGTATGCCTGACGACGGTGCCGGGATACAGCTGACATTGCTGGGGCCCACCAATTCGGTGGACGACGGCCGGCTCGCCGACTTGTACGCCTACCCCGACGGACTGCAGTCCTGCTGGGTGCGCGGCAACATGATCGCCAGCCTCGACGGCGGGGCCACCGACGACGGCAAGGCCGGAGGGCTTGCCGGACCGGGCGACCGGGCGGTATTCGCGCTGCTGCGCGAGCTCGCCGACGTGATCGTCGTCGGCGCCGCCACGGTGCGCATCGAGAACTACTCCGGGGCGCAGCTTTCCGTCGCCGCCCGGCAAGCCCGGCAGCGGCGCGGGCAAGCAGAGGTGCCGCCCATCGCCGTCGTCACCAGATCCGCTGACCTGGACCCGGATGCCCGATTGTTCACCCGCACCGAGGTGCCCCCGCTGATCCTGACCACCAGCAAGTCCTATGACGACACTCGGCACCGGCTCGGCGCGGTGGCCGAGGTCATCGACGCATCCGGGCCGCGACCAGACAGCGTCGACGCCGGGACCGTCCTCAAGCTCCTCGCCGACCGGGATCTCTTCCGCGTGCTCACCGAAGGTGGACCGCTGTTCCTCGGCACGCTGATCGAGGCCGGCCAGCTCGACGAGCTGTGCTTGACCGTCGCGCCGATCCTGGTGGGAGGTGCGGCCAAGCGGATCGTCACCGGGACCGCCCATGTGCACACGGGGATGCGGCGCACCCACGTGCTCACCGACGACGACGGCTACCTGTACGCCCGCTACGTAAAGGGCGTCTAGGTCCGCCATCAGTACATTGGTCAGCATGCGTCGGCGTCGTCTGGTCCGGGTCCTTGGCACCTCGACCGTCGTGCTGTGCACTTTGCTGGCCGGCTGCGCCCCCGGCCTGGCCGCCAATCCGCGCTACGCGACCGACTCCGGCGCGGGCCCTCAGGGTGCGCCGCAGACCACCAAACCGCCGACCGGCCCGCCGCCGATCGAGGCGCCGAAGAACGACCTGTCCTGGCGTGACTGCACGTCGCGGGTGTTCAGCGACGCCGCCGTGCAGCCGCTGCCCGGCGTGACGCTGGACTGTGCCAGCTATGACGCCGACCTCGATCCGATCAACGGCGCCACCGGAACCGTGAGCATCGGCGTGGTGCGGGCCCGCTCGGTGCAGACACCGCAGGACGCCGGCCCGCTGGTGATGACCACCGGATCGGATCTGCCGTCGTCGCAGCAGCTGCCGGTGTGGCTGTCCCGCGCGGGAGCCGACGTGCTCAAGTCGCAACCGATCGTGGCGGTCGACCGCCGCGGCACGGGCATGTCGGGCGCGCTGGACTGCCGCGATCTATTCGACCGCCAGGAGATGCTGGACCAGGCGCAGTTCCAGTCCGGCGACGACCCCGTCGCGAACCTCGGCGCCATCACGCAGACCGCCACCACCAGCTGCACCGACACCCTCGCGCCCGGCGACTCGGCCTATGACAACGCGCACGCCGCCGAGGACATCGAACGGCTGCGCAGCACCTGGGACGTGCCCACCCTGGCGCTGCTCGGCATCGGCAACGGCGCCCAGGTCGCGCTGGCCTACGCAGGATCGCACCCCAACAAGGTGTCTCGGCTGGTGCTCGACTCCCCACTGCCGCTGGGCATCGCCGCGGAGGCCGCGATGGAGCAACGCGTCAAGGGCGAACAGGCCGCGCTGGACGCCTGGGCCACGCAGTGCGTCGCCACCAATTGCCCGCTCGCGCCCGACCCCAAGGGTGCGATCGACGCCCTGCTGGCGGACGCGCGAAACGGCAACGGGCCGGGCGGCGCGTCGGTGGCGACGGTCGTCGACGCCATCACCACCGCGCTGGCCTACCCCCGCGGCGACCGCGTCAACTCCGGCAACGACCTCGCGACAGCCGTGGCGGCGACCCGCTCCGGCAACACAAACCAGATGACCAACCTGATCACCGCCGCCGAGACGCTGCGCCAGAGCGACGGCCAGTTCGTCAACAGCTGCAGCGACGCGCTGAACCGGCCGACGCCGGACCGGGTCCGCGAGCTCGTGGTCGCCTGGCCCAAGCTCTACCCAGAGTTCGGCGCCGTCGGCGCGCTAAACCTGGTGAAGTGTCTGAACTGGCCGAGCGGATCGGCACCGGAGGACCCCAAGAACCTGAAGATTCCGGTGATGCTGCTCGGTGTGCAGAACGACCCGATCGTCGGCAACGACGGTGTGGCGGCCGTGGCCGCGACCGTGATCAACGCAGGCACCACCAGCAAGCGGGTGATGTGGCAGGGCATCGGGCACGGCGCCAGCATCTACTCGGCGTGCGCGCTGCCGCCGGTGATCGGCTACCTCGACAGCGGCAACCTCCCGCCCACCGACACGTTCTGCCCGGCCTGACACTGACCTCTGGGCCTGTCGGTGTACGGTGCGCTGGTGGCGGCACCTGACTCCATCCGTACCGGCCTGCTGAAAGCGTTCGCGCCCCGCACCTCCCCGCCAAGCACGGCCTCGGTGCTGCGGTCGATCCTCTGGCCGATCGCGATCCTGCTGATCATTCATCGCAGTTATGTCCTGGCCACCAATGGCTACATCACCGACGACTACGGTCCGGTGTACCGCGCGGTGGTCAACTTCAAAATGGGCTGGGACATCTACAACGAGCACTTCGACTACGTCGACCCGCACTATCTGTATCCGCCCGGCGGCACGCTGCTGATGGCACCCTTCGGGTACCTGCCCGTCGACGCGTCGCGTTGGTGGTTCGTCACGTTCAACACGATCGCGATCGTCATCGCCGCCTACCTTTTGATTCGGTTGTTCAACTTCACATTTACGTCGGTGGCATTTCCCGCACTGCTGGTGGCGATGTTCTGCACCGAAAGCGTGATCAACACACTGGTTTTCGCCAACATCAACGGCTGCGTGCTGCTGCTGGAGCTGCTGTTCTTCCACTGGCTGCTCGATGGCAAGACCAGCCATCAATGGTGGGCGGGTGTGGCGATTGGTTTGTCGCTCGTAGTGAAACCGGTATTGGCGCCCCTGCTCCTGCTGCCGCTGCTCAACCGGCAATGGCGGGCCGTTGTCACCGCGATTCTCGTGCCTGTCGTGTTCAACGCGGCAGCCTGGCCGTTGGTAAGCGACCCGATGAACTTCGTCACCCGCACGCTGCCGTACATCTTTTCCACTCGCGACTATTTCAATAGCTCGATCCTCGGCAACGGCGTGTACTACGGCCTCCCGATGTGGCTGATCATGTTGCTGCGCATCACTTTTGCAGCGCTGGCGATCGTGTCGCTGTGGCTGTTGTACAAGTACTACCGAACCCGCGACCCGCTGTTCTGGTTCTGCACGTCCTCGGGTGTGCTGCTAATCGCGTCGTGGTTGGTGTTGTCGCTTGGTCAGGGTTACTACTCGATGATGCTGTTGCCGTTCTTGATGTCGGTTGTGCTGTCGAACTCGGTGATCCGCAACTGGGTGGCGTGGCTGGCCATCTACGGCTTCATGAGCGCCGACAGGTGGCTGATGTGGCACTGGCCGACGACGGGTCGCGCGTTGGAGTATCTGCGGGTTACCTACGGCTGGTGCCTGATGCTCGTGGTCGTGTTCTGCGTGTTGTACTTCCGCTACCTCGACGCCAAAGCCGAGGGCCGACTGCATGACGGTATCGATCCGCTGTGGATGAAGGCCGCTGCGAAACAGCCTGCACCGGCCTAAGCGCCGCCAGTAATGCTCTTCCTGCCAACCTACGCGCGACAATGTCGCGCGGGTTCAACCTCGGGACGAGGACGACGGACGGATTTAGCCCCAGACTGAATGCTCTGCGGTTCTTGTCGGCGTGTCACGTAATAGGTTCAGCGTCGCGCCAGCATAGGTCCGTAGTGAACTCAGCTGTGACGGCTCGCTTCGTGCGCGAGTTGCACTCGTGAGCTGACGCCGAGCTTCGCGTACAGGTGGGACAGGTGCGTCTGCACCGTGCCCGACGAAAAGCCTTGTGGCAATCTCCTTGTTGCCGAGTCCCTCGCAGGCAAGCCGGACGACGTCGAGCTCGGTCGGTGTCAGCGACGCCCAGCCCTTTGACGTACCACACACCGTCGGGAACATGTCTTGTCAGTTGAGCGGCGGCCTCGACCGCCAATCGGGTCTTACCCGCACCAACCCGCACCCGTCAACGTCACTAGCCGGTTCTCGTCGAGAAGCCGACTGACGTCCGCCATCTGCGCGCCACGTCCGACAAAGCTGGTGAGCTGAGCCGGAAGATTATGCACCGCAGTGGCTTTCACGACGCGAAGCGGCGGAAACTCGTTGCACAGGTCGGGATGGCACAGCTGAACCACTCGCTCGGGCCGAGGTAAGTCGCGCAATAGCTGGGTGCCAAGCTCGCGCACCCACACCCCATCGGGGAGTCGCTCGGCAACCATCTCGTAGGTCACTCCGGACAGCACGGTCTGACCGCCATGGGCCAGATCCCGCAGGCGCGCAGTGCGATTGATGGTCGGGCCCATGTAGTTGCCCTCGTCTCGCAACTGGACCTCACCGGTGTGCACGCCGACGCGCAGTCGGAGCGGTGCAAGCGGCGCCAACTGCAGCTGCAACGCACACGCCACCGCATCGCTGGCGCGCGCGAACGCAACAACGAAGCTGTCGCCTCCGCCTTGCTCGACGGGACGGACGCCCTGATGCTGCGCAACGACTTCAGTCAGTACCTCGTCGAGGCGCGCCACCGCCGCCACCATCTCCTTCGATTGGCTCTCCCAGAGCCGGGTGGAGCCTTCGACGTCGGCGAGAAGCAGCGTCGCCATCCCCGTTGGCAGTAGATCCGTCA
Organism: uncultured Actinomycetota bacterium; assembly: GCA_963770125.1. Lineage (GTDB taxonomy): Bacteria > Actinomycetota > Actinomycetes > Mycobacteriales > Mycobacteriaceae > Mycobacterium. The sequence continues at coordinate 30,437 of CAVYPI010000110.1, forward strand.
TGCCCACGTCGCTCCAGTCGGTCTGGCTCATGCTAGCCAGCGTGAGGCCACAGCAACCCGGAAACATCGGCCAAACGGCCTATACCGCGCGCCCTCGGGAATGAATACTTGCGACGCCGCGGTTGTCGGTTAGCGATAGCTAAGTCAAGTCAACTACACCTAGGGGTCCTCATGTCGACATATCGCGCCTATCAGGTGACCCGTCAGCGTCAGTTCGAGCTCGTCGAGCGCGACGTCGTCGACCCGGAACCCGGCCACGTCCGGGTTCGCGTTCTCAGCTGCGGGGTCTGCCACAGCGATGTCCTCGGTGTGGAGGGTGTCCGTCCCGATCCCAGCGTGCCCATCGTCCCCGGCCACGAGATCGTGGGTGTGGTCGATGCGGTCGGCGCCGGCGTTACAGCCTGGAATCCGGGCGACCGCGTCGGCCTTGGCTTCCTCGGCGGGCACTGCGGCGAATGCACGTACTGCCGCCGCGGCGACTTCGTGAACTGCACCAATCAGCCCCAGCCGGGCACCGACACCGACGGCGGTTACGCCGAGATGGTGTACGCCCGCTCCAGCGGCCTGGTGCGGGTCCCCGATGCGCTGAACCCGCTCGAGGCCGCTCCCCTGCTGTGCGCCGGCATCACCACGTTCAACGCGCTGCGCAACGCCGACGCACCCCTGGGGGCCCTAGTGGCCGTCCAAGGCATCGGGGGTCTGGGCCACATCGGAATCCAGCAGGCGAAGCAGCTCGGATATCGGACGGTGGCGATCGCTCGCGGCAGCGAAAAGGCCGAGCTCGCAATATCATTGGGTGCCGACGAATACATCGACAGCGCGGCCGTCGACCCGGGCGCCGCCCTGCAGGACCTCGGCGGCGCGGCAGTCATCGTCGCGACGGCGGCTAGCGGTGCGTCGATGTCGCCGTTGGTCGCCGGGCTGGTCCCGCGCGGTCAGCTCGTCGTCGTGGGCGCCGCAGAGGACCCGATTTCCGTGCAGACCTCAGATCTGATCTTCGGCGGCCGTTCCATCGTCGGCAGCCTGACGGGATCCTCAATCGAGAACGAGGACAATCTCGCATTCAGCGTGGCGCACGGCATCCGTCCAATGGTCGAGGTGATGTCGCTGGACGACGCGCCGAAAGCTTACGAACGCATGATGTCCGGTGCCGCCCGGTTCCGGGTCGTGCTGGACATCGCTACCGTGGACGCATGACCTCTCCAGGCCCCAAGTTGCAGCTCACCGACGACGAGTGGCGCAAGAAGCTCACCCCTGACGAGTTCGCGGTACTGCGGCGGGCCGGCACCGAGCGTCCGTTCACCGGCGAGTACACCGACACCAAGACCGAAGGCGTCTACGAATGCCGCGCCTGCGGCGCGGAACTCTTCCGCAGCAGCGAGAAGTTCGAATCCCATTGCGGCTGGCCGTCGTTCTTCGATCCGGCCAACTCGGACGCGGTGATCCTGCGGGCCGACGACGCGATGGGCATGCATCGCGTTGAGGTGCTGTGCGCCAACTGCCACAGCCACCTCGGCCACGTCTTCGAGGGCGAGGGTTACCCGACGCCGACCGATCAGCGCTACTGCATCAACTCGATCTCGCTGCGGCTGGCGCCTGCCGCGCCAAGCGTCTAGTCGACGCGGGTAGCGTGCATCTCCCAGAACGGCATGTGCACGCGGCCGTCGATCAGCCATGGCTCGATCACCCGCAGCCGTTCCACCAGCGGCTTCATCTCGTCGGCCATGTCGGGGTTGCGAGCCGCCATCATCTCGAAGGTCTCGATGCTGACATTCCCCTGGTAGGTCGTCGGCCCCAGATATGTGATCTCCCAGCGGGCGGCCGGAAACACCTCGCGGAAATCGTCCTCTGACAGGGAGCGCGGCATCTTGAAGCCGTTTACGTTGTGCGCGCCGAACTCGAACATGAACAGGCGCGCGCCGGGCTTCGTGGCGCGATGCAGGGCCTGCGCATAAGACTTCTGCAACTCGGGCTCGGTGCTGAAAACGTGGTAGAAGGCGCAGTCCACGACCGTGTCGAACCTGCCGTCCAGTCCCTCGAGCTTGGTTGCGTCGGCCACCTGAAAGTCCACCGATACCCCGGCCTTCTGCGCGTTTTGCCGGGCGCGCTCGATGGCAGCGGGCGAGGCGTCGATGCCGGTGGCCGACAACCCCTTTGACGCGTAATGAATTGCGTGGTGGCCCGGGCCGGTGCCGGGGTCGAGCACCTCACCCTTGATCGCGCCAAGCGAGACGAGCTGCTGAACGACGGGTTGTGGGCCACCGATGTCCCACGGCGTGGCGGCGGGTAACCCGTGCGCTGTCCGCTCGTCGCGGTACAGCTCTTCGAAGCGATTGGGATCTACTGGAGCAGTCATGCCCGCGAGGATAGACCCGCTAACTGAATGCGCCGGTGAGCGCGAAAGTCAGGCCTCCAAACGCGTCGAACGTGACGCCGGGGCGTCACGTTCGGAAGCGAAAGCTGGTCTACGCGGCGGCTGGCACCAGGCCGACGGCCGGGCGGAACTGGCGAAGCGAGCCGACCGGACGAGCAACGCGCCGGCTGCGCCAGTTGCCGAACCCGTGAACCACCGTGACGGCGATCGGGATGAACAGCGGGGACAGCACCATCAGGAAGATCATGATCGGGAAGAGCATTGGATTTCTCGCATTCTCCGCGAAGCGGAATCGTCGTGTTTTGTTGTCTGGGAGAACTCGTCGCTGAGCTCGTGGGCAAGAATCTATGAGCGACGGCTCATCGGAACGATGTCCCGGAGCGACCAACTTTTGGCGGCGTCTTATCTCCTGGAGACAAACCGCTCCGATTCGGCCGGCGCGCCGTGCCTGGCCGCGCAGGGATGCGTCGCGTACGCCCTCGACCTGCGGGGACACGGCCAGACCGCGGGTCCCTCGACCGTTAACGCTTCCCGTTCTCGGCGCATGCCGACAGAGTTAGCCGCCGCCGATCGTCAGTGCGGACTCCCCGGGCGTGGTTGCGTCCGTGAACCGCGGGACGAACGCCTGCAACTAAGCCCAGTCGATGACCCGATTCGCAGGCGGGCAGGCCCTGCGCCGGGTAATGAGCCTTCTGCCAAAGGACATCGTGCCCGCATCGATGCCCGCCAGCTCCCAGCCCTGCGGCCCGTTGAGGAGGTAGGCGTCGGCTGCCCGCACGTCCTGTACGCCGGACGTGTCGACAAGCCGACGATCAAGAACGTCGCGTGCCAGGGCTACGTCGTCGTCCCCCCAGACCGGCCGCCACACCATTCGCGCATCGGACCGCAGGCGGACTTCGGTTTGACTCAATGCCACGTCACCTTGTTGTACGACCGCAATGGCGCCGCGCACCGTGACAAGAACCCCGGTGACCGGCGGATGCTCATTGCCGGCGTCCCAGCGCACGACGATGTCGTTGACTCTCCCGATTCGCGTACCCGCCGCATTGCGGACGGGCCGGCCAAGAATATGGGCGAGCGAGATCACCCGGTCAGCGAGGGTCCCGCTGAGAGCGAAATGCTTACGTGACACTGCCCACCCCGGAAGGCGCTTTGCCGATTTGCGCATGTCACGGTCGACACAGTCCACCTCATGCCGATCATGTTTGGACTGTAGCGGTTTCATGCCGAATCGCGTGCAGTGTTCCACGTCGCGACACCCCAAATGACCACGGTGTCAAGGGCTATCAGCACAATTGCGCCCATCGGATAGTACGGCATCCACAGGAAGGTGACCACGATGGCCAAGCAGGTGACGATGATTGCCGCGACCCGTGCCCACGTCGCGCCCAAGAAGAGTGCAACGGCGACTGCGGCCAGCACCAGTCCCGTCAGTATGTTCGCCCGTCCCCAACCTGTGATTTCGAAGGTGTACTCGTAGCCGGGGCCCGAAGCCACCACTTCGTTGGCGGTAAGGGCGAATAGACCGACAAGACAGGTCAGCATCGCGCTCGTCGACACGAGGGCGGCGGCGGCGAACGTTGCACCCCCCGGCGACACTTGCCCGGTCATACGGTCGGTGTCCTGGGAATTCATGGTCATGGCTGTCTCCGATCTCTGCGGGCTAATCACTCACGCTGCCAAGCGGTTTGGTACTTGCGGGCTTTGCGGGGTTTGGTTCGATAGTCAACCGCGTGAGCGCGGATGTCGATGTCACTGCGGACAACACCACACACTGTTCAATGTCACCGGCAACACTGAACATAGATCACTCGCCGTGGAGAAGCGCTTCACAGCCGCTCTCGACGCGCACCTGCCGCATCGACGGTTCGTTGCAGGCGCAGTCGCCGGACAATGTCGGCGATCGTCTCTCGGCGCACGGGTTCACGCCCGCGACGAGCGCGGTCGCGAGCTCGCCAACCGAGCACACGCCAAGACCTCCGCCCTCTTCCGCGACCCACTGCGCGACGGCGGTGGTCAGGAGCGCCTTCCCGGCATAGACGAAGCGAGCCTCGGGAAGCGCTGTTCGGTAACGCCGAATCCGATGACGAAGGTCGGCCTCGTCGATGACGTAGGTCGGGGTGCCGAATTCATCGGCGACTTCGGTCAGCACCATCCCGCCGACACAAAGTCGTCCCAGCTCATCGACGTGAGTGGTCAGAGGCCATATCGGCGAGTCTATCCGAGGCGTGGCGGCGTGCCGCAACGACGGCACGATCTCGAAAAGGGTCACAGTTGTTGCCCAACAACGGTATTCACGATGCGCCTTATGGTCTTAGGACGGCCTGCTCTTTCGATCGTTAGGACGCCGAACGTCGGCGTCGATGTCGTCACGGCCAACACAGCGCGACGATTGGCGTTTCCGACAACATCGACGAACTCCACGACCCGTCGGAACCTCGAGTCGTCCAAAGCAGTGAGTGCAGACGAGGACGCGATGACTGCTAAAACCCGAACACGAAGACGATCTCTGCCATGACGGACATCAACGTGTTGATAATCGTCGGACTCCCCGCAGGTTCGGTGAACCGTGAACTCGCGGAGCTCTGCGCCGACGGTTGCAGCGGACGCCGATAGCGTGCTGATTTTGACGACCTACCACGGGCGCGTGCCCGCTGTGGTACATAACGCCATCGATTGGCTGACGCGTCGATGGGACCAGGCTGCCCTGCATGACAAACCGCTCGCCGTGATCGGCCGCGCTACGGACTGCTACAGCGGTGTCTGGTCGCACCAAGCGGAGGATGCCGATCGCATTTCGGGGTCCCGAGTCATCGAGTCGATCACCGTGTCGACCCTACGTCTAGGCAATCAAGCAGCTCGGCTGTTAAATGCGCTCCAGTGAATTCGTCGAACTGCAGGCTTCGTCGTCAAGACGGGTGGTCACTGATTCAGTTGACGGCTGTACTGTGAAGCTCTGGCTCTGTCGTGATATCGGCGTTGCGCGCCCGCACAATGTGATGGCAATCCGATGTTACGTCGCCGCGAGAGCGCCAGCGCACCAATCGACCACGCCCACATGGCTACATAAGCCGGCGATGCACTTCAAAGGCCAAACACAGTTCGGCGACATCCTTTGGGCGCGAAAGAGATCGGCCGGTGCGTTTCTCGATACGGCGCAATCGATGGCGCACGGTGTTGGGATGGCAAATAAGCACCTCGGCGACGCTGCGCACCGATGCGTCGTTGTCCTGCCACACCCGAAACGTTTCGAACAGCATCTCGCGCTCGCCGTCGGGGAGGTCGTCAAAGCCGACCAATGCGTTTCCAACCGATTTCACCATCACGTCGGGGGCACTGACGGCCGCGGTGGCCAGAATTGAGCCGTCGAACACCCCGATTGGCGAGGCCTCAATGGGCCGGCCACGAAGCATCACCTTGGCGAAATGCAGAGCCTGCGGCGTGTCGTGCAGATCGTCGAAGCGCGCACTCACGCCGACTCGATTTGTCGACAGACGAGACACCAGGCCGACAATCTCGTCAAGTCGCCGCTCAGACCTGACATGCACGATCCCGACCTGCAGATCAGGTTGCAGCCGCCAGGCCGAATACACGTCGAGGCTGCGCAGCTTCGACTCGATCTCTGGCAACGCCTCGCGCCCCGTCGCGGGAACCTCGGCGGCAATGACTACGAACGGACCATTGTTCGGTAGCCGCAGACAACTGGAGGCTTCCCACAAGCTCCAGCGATCAATGGCTCGTCCCTCGAGCAACGAATCAATCAGGAACGGACGCTGAGATGCATCGCCAAGGAGCTGCCTCTTCTGCTCATCGCGGTATCCGGCCACCACGACACTCGCGACAAGTTCGGCGAAGCCGCTGATGCGGACCTCGGTGTCGGCCGGCATAGGGCCGGGTCGCGCCCAACCGACCGTCGCCAGGCCCCACACGCGTCCATCGACGATGACCGGGACGCCCACCGCAGCTCGGATGCCTATCGCACGCACCTGCGTCGCGAGGGCCCCGGCGACGTCCTCGTAGCTGTCCATCCGAGCGGGCCCGCGGGTGCGCAGCACCGTCGATGCGAGGGTGTTGCCCGCGACCGGTGTCCGCGTGCCCACTGGCCACTGCACCGGCGTTGCAGCAGGTTGGTAAACCCCCGCGACCAGCGTAATTTCGCCACTGGTCTCGTAGCGGTACAGTCCCGCGCCCTCCCCGCCCACACACCGACACATTTCCTTGGTCACCGCGTCGAATATCTCCGAGGGTTCGACCCCGCGGGCGACCAGCATGGCAAGTCGGCGCAACGCCGCCTGCTCGGCGACGAGCCGGCGATACTCGGTGTACAGCGTGACATCGTGGGGATGCTCGTCGAGTTGCCTGACCGGAGGTTCGTCGGCGGTTAGTAGTTCGTCCATGGCTCGCTCGCAATCCGATACTGGGGTGATCCGGCAGCACGGCGTTGTGATGTCAGAGGTCATCGTCGGTCGAGGGGGGACGCGTTCGCATCCGCCAGTGCACAGTGCGATTAACGGCCGTCGGCTGGTCAGTCGGGCAGAACACGATCGAGCTGGCTGCGGGACTCGATGCCGAGCTTGGTGAAGACTTTGCGCAGGTGGTACTGGACGGTGCGCGGGCTGATGAACAGGCGAACGCCAATCTCCGGATTTGAAAGCCCGTCGCGGGCCATCCGCGCGATCTGGGCCTCCTGCGCGGTGAGCTGCTCATCGCCAGTCGCGATCACGCGTTTGCGGGCCGTCTCGCCGGTGGCTTGTAGCTCACGCCTGGCCCGCTCGGCGAAAGCCTCCATCCCCATCGCCTCGAGCATGTCGTGGGCGATGCGGAGCTGTGCACGCGCGTCGACGCGGCGGCGCTCCCTGCGCAGCCATTCGCCGTAGAGCAGGTGAGCCCGGGCGAGTTCTATGCGGACGCGGGTATTGCCAAGCCGCTCGATCGACTCGCGGTAGAGACGCTCGGCGGCGTCACCCTCACGCAGCAGCGCGCGCGAACGAGCCTCGACGCCAAGCGCCCAGTCGGTGCCGCTGGGTGTGGTCGTCTCGGCCAACCGGCGCAGCGCGTCGGCGGCGACGTCATTGCGTCCGGTGCGCACTGCCGCCTCGATGAGCTCGACCGCCGCCCAGCCCGGCACCACCAATTCCACCGAGCAAGCGGTGGCGCGCTGGGCTGCCTGCATCGCCTTCTCGTAGTTACCGAGGCCGTTGTTCAGCACGGCGTTCCACCACTCGGCGACGGCGATCCCGATGCCCTCGCCTCGGACGTTCACCTCCCTGATGGTCGAGTCGATCAGTGCAGCCGCCTCGGCTTGTCTGCCGCGCAACGCCGCCAGCCCTAGTTCAGGGTAGGGGGCGAGGTGGCTGCCCGTCGCATCCATCGCGACCTGAAATTCCCCGACCAGGGCGGCTGAGCCGGTCAAATCACCCGCCAACAACATCGTGACCGCACGCATACTGAGGGCCAGCGGCAGTTCGCTCAGCGCACCGACGCTGCGGGCAAGCTGGACGTGCCGGTCGGAAAGCAGATGCCAGCGATCGTCATCCCAGAGGTACGGCGCCACGATGCCGGCTACCCAGTGGCAGCGCAGCTGCTCGTCGACCGACATGCCGATGCCGAAGTCGTCCAGTGCCATCCGCAGTATCGGCAGTCCGGCCTCATATCCCTCCTGGAAGTGCGCTGCCAGGCCGTCCAGGAGAAGGTCGGGGGCGCGCGTTGCCTGCCGCGGCGGTGCGGCCCCGGCGGCTCGCGCCACCTCCAGCACACCACCGCCGAGAGCCAGGCGGCCGGCCATCATCGCGGCCGAAAATGCCTGCAGGTACGTCGCCCGGCAAAGGTCGGCGTCGATTGGCTCGAGCCGCTTGGCGGCCTTCAGCAGCAGGGATGGAGCATCACTGCCGCGGTTTGTGACGAATGCAAGGTCGGCTGCAATCAGGTCGATACGAGCTTGCTGCAAGTCAGTGACTGCTCCGGCCTCCGCGATGGACAGCAATTGCCGCACCGTGTCGAAAGCGCCAGCCTGTAAGTTCGCACCCGCGGCACCCAGCGCCCGCTCGGTGCGACGCGCGGGGTCCAGCGTCAACAACGTGGCGCGCTCGAGGAATGCCGCAGCCGCAGCCACGCCGCCACGCGCTTGTGCCCTGTCCGCGCAGCGCTCCAAATCCGCGCTGACAGCCTCGTCCGGCCCAGATGCGGCATGGGCCCGATGCCAGGCGCGTCGATCGGGATCTAGCTGCGGATCGGTGACCTCAGCCAGAGCCGCATGCACCTCTTGCCGCTCCTGCGGCGACGCCAACCCGTAGACCACCGAGCGCACCAGGGGATGCCGAAACCGCACCCGAGTTCCGAACTCGATCAGGCTCGCCTGCACCGCGGGTGCCGCCGCTTCGGCGCCAATCCCCAGCCGCGCGGCTGCTCGCCATACCAGTACTGGATCGCCGGCCGGCTCGGCCGCCGCGATCAGCAGCAGCAGGCGGGTCTGGTCCGGGAGGACGTCGACCCGCCGCCGGAAGCTCTCGTCGATACCGTCCAACAGCCGAACCGCGCCGGGAAGCCCAAATCCCCCGGCCAGCTGCTGCATAGTCACTCCCCGAGGCAATTCCAGCAACGCCAGCGGGTTGCCGTGCGTCTCGGCGAGGATCTGATCACGGACCCCGGTATCGAGCGGCCCGGTCAACGCAGCATCCAGCAGGGCTCGCGCATCTGCCTCCCGCAACCCCTCCACCTTGACCTCGGGCAACCCCGCCAGGTCGCCGCTCGGCACGCGGGCCGCGAAGACCAGCCCAACCGATTCGACCCCCAACCGGCGCGCGACAAAACCCAAGATTTGCGCAGAGGCGCGATCGAGCCACTGTTCGTCATCGACCAAACACACAAGAGACTGCTCCTCGGCAACCTCGGACAGCAGGCTCAACACCCCCAGCCCGACCAAAAACCGGTCAGGTACCGGCCCGGCACTCATGCCGAAGGCAGTGCGCACGGCATCACGCTGCGGCGGCGGTAAGCGCTGCAGGCCATCCAGCATGGGCGCGCACAGTTGATGCAATGCGGCGAAGGCCAATTCCATCTCGGACTGGCAACCCGTGGTGCGCGCTATCCGACAGCCCGACGCATTCGCGGCCAAATAATCAAGCAACGCGGTCTTGCCGACACCCGCTTCGCCGGACACCACCAATGCCCGACTCTCACCGGCACGAATTGCCGCGACGAACCGGTCGAGCGTGTCGCGCTCGGCGTCACGGTCAATCAGCTCCATGCGCCGCCCCGCACCGTGAAGTCCGCTGCCGCCTGCACCGGAAGTGGCGACAACCCTACCCTCGGAATGGCGTTAGCTCGAAAGGAAACTGACGCTGCGGCTGGCGCTGATGACGACTGCCATTGGCGTCGATGACCCGGGTGCGGTAACGGGAAACACTCGGGGCGGACTGACACTGCGAAAGTCTCCTCAGCTGGAAGTCACCAGGGGGCCTGCGCCGTTGTTGCCCGCCACCCCGAACCGGGCTCGGCGCTTCACCGCACGGGTACGTGAGGTGGGCATTCGCGCGGCGGTGGGAGTTCCGATCATCGTCGACGGCAGCGTGTTGGGCTTCGCGGCCGTTGCACAGTGCGATTAACGGTCGGCAGGGTCAGTCGGGCAGGACACGATCGAGCTGACTCCGCGACTCGATGCCGAGCTTGGTGAAAACCTTGCGTAGGTGGTATTGGACGGTCCGCGGGCTGATGAACATGCGGACTCCGATCTCGGGATTGGACAGGCCGTCGCGGGCCATCCGGGCGATTTGGGCCTCCTGTGCCGTGAGCTGCTCATCGCCCGTGGCAACGTTGCGCTTGCGGGCCGTTTCGCCGGCGGCCTGTAGCTCACGCCTGGCCCGCTCGGCGAAAGCGTCCATACCCATCGCCTCCAGCATGTTGAGGGCGAGACGAAGCTGTGCCCGCGCGTCCACCCGGCGGCGCTCCCCGCGTAACCACTCGCCATACAGCAGGTGCGCCCGGGCGAGGTCGGCACGAATCCGGGTACGGCCAAGACGCTCGATCGACTCGCAGTGGAGACGTTCAGCGGTGTCGCCGTCATTCAGCAGCGCACGTGAACGAGCTTCGATGCCGAGCGCCCAGTCCGTGCCGCTGGCGCTCGTCATCTCGGCCAGCCGACGACAGGTGCCGACTGCTAGCTCGCGATTCCCATTACGCGCGGCGGCCTCGATGAGCTCGACCGCCGCCCAGGTCGCGGCAACCTGTTCACCCGCATGCTCACTTGCACGCTGAGCCGCTCTCATCGCCGTCTCGTAGTCACCAACGCCGTTGTTCAGCACCGCACTCGCCCATTCGGCGAACGTTATCGCGGTCCCTTCGCCTCGTCGGGTCGCGTCGCTGATCATGACGTCGATGAGCGTGGCCGCTTCTGCTTGTGCACCGCAAAAAGCTGCCAGGCCTAACGCGCCGTACGGCGCGAGGTTGCTGCCAGTGGCCTCCGTCGCAGCCTGCAGCTCCTGGATTAACGAGGCTGCGGTGGTCAGGTCACCGGCGAACAACATCACGATCGCACGTGCATTGAGGGCCAGCGGAAGCTCGCTGAGCGCGCCGACGCCACGGGCAAGCCCGACGTGTCCTTCGGTATGCATCTCCCAGCGACGGTCATCCCATAGGAGCCGGGCGACCACGCCGGCCAGCCAATGCCAGCGAAGTTCCTCGTCGACGGACATGCCGATGCCGAAAACGTCCAGCGCCCTCCGCAGCATCGGCAGTCCGGCCGGATATCCCCCGTCGAAGTGCGCTGCGAGGCCGTCCAGAAAGAAATCGGGTGCGCGCGGAGGTTGCGGGGGTGCAGGAGCCGCCACGGCGGCGCGCGCCACCTCCAGCACACCACCGCCGAGGGCCATCTGACCGGCGAACATTCCGGCCGCCAATGCCTGCAGGTACGTCGCCCGGGACAGGTCGACATCGATTGGCTCGAGCCGGCTTGCGGCCTTCAGCAGCAGGGACGGAGCATCACTGCCCCAGTTTGTGACGAACGAGAGCTCGGCTTTTACTAGATCGATACGTGCTTGCTGAAAGTCGTCGGGCGGCCCGGCCTCCGCGATCGACAGCAACTCGCTTGCCGCACCGAACGCGCCGGCCTTGACCTTGGCCGACGCGGCACCCAGCGCCCGCTCGGTGCGACGCGCGGGGTCCGGCGTCAACATCGTGGCGCGCTCGAGGAATGCCGCCGCCGCGGCCACGCCGCCACGGGCTTGCGCCCGGTCCGCGCCGCTCTCCAACTCCGCGGCGACGTCCTCGTCCGGTCCAGCCGCAGCATGGGCCCGATGCCAGGCGTGTCGATCGGGATCCTGCTCTGGATCGGTGACGTCCGCCAGCGCACGGTGCACCTGTTGTCGCTCCTGCGGGGACGCCGACCCGTAGACCGCCGAGCGCACGAGGGGATGCCGAAACCGCACTCGCATGCCGAACTCGATCAGGCCCGCCGCGGTCGCTGGCGCCGTCGCTTCGGCGCCGATTCCCAGCCGCGCCGCCGCCCCCCACACCACCGCGGGATCGCCGACCGGATGGGCCGCCGCGATCAGCAGCAGGCGCCGGGTCTGGTCGGGGAGAACATCGACCCGCCGGCGGAAGTTCTCTTCGATGCCACCCGACAATCGCATCGCGCTGGGAAGCCGAAATCTGCCGGCCAGCTGCTGCGGAATCAATCCCCGCGGCAATTCGAGCAGTGCCAGCGGGTTGCCGCGTGTCTCGGCGAGGATCTGATCACGCACCCGCGTATCGAGCGGCCCAGTCAGCACAGAATCCAACAGCGCTTGCGCGTCTGCCTCCTGCAGCCCCACGATCCTCAGCTCCGCCAACCCCGCCAGCTCGCTGCTCGGGATCCGGACCGCGAATACCATGCCAACCGATTCCGCCACCAAACGGCGCGCAACGAACCCAAGGACTTGCGCAGAGGCACGATCGAGCCACTGCTCGTCATCGAGCAAACACACAAGAGGCTGCTCCTCGGCGATATCGGACAGCAGGCTCAACACCCCCAGCCCGACCAAGAACCGGTCCGGTACCGGCCCGGAACTCATGCCGAACGCAGTGCGCACGGCATCACGCTGCGGCGCCGGCAAAAGCTGCAAGCCATCCAGCATGGGCGCGCACAGCTGATGCAAGGCGGCGAACGGCAGCTCCATCTCCGACTGCACGCCCGCGATGCGGACTAGATGACATCCCGACGCATTCGCGGCCAAATAATCAAGCAACGCGGTCTTGCCGACACCCGCTTCGCCAGACACCACCAACGCCTGACTCTGACCCGCACGAATCGCCGCGACGAACCGGTCGAGCGTGTCGCGCTCGGCGTCACGGTCAATCAGCTCCATCGCGCAACCCCGCACCCTGAAGTCCGCCGCCACCTGCACCGGAAGTGGCGACAACCCTACCGTCAGTCGGGCAGGACGCGGTCGAGCTGCGTGCGCGACTCGATGCCGAGCTTGGCGAAAACCTTGCGTAGGTGGTACTGGACGGTGCGCGCGCTGATGAACATGCGGGCAGCGATCTCCGGATTGGACAGGCCGTCGCGGGCCATCCGGGCGATCAGGGCCTCCTGGGCCGTGAGCTGCTCGTCGCCGGCGGCGATCGTGCGCTTGCGGGTCGTCTCGCCGGTGGCCTGTAGCTCACGCCTGGCCCGCTCGGCGAAAGCCTCCATCCCCATTGCCTCCAGCATGTCGTGGGCGATGCGAAGCTGAGCGCGCGCGTCGACGCGGCGGCGCTGCCTGCGAAGCCATTCGCCGTACAGCAGGTGCGCGCGGGCAAGGTCTGCTCGGATACGCGTGCGGCCAAGCAACTCGATCGACTCGCGGTACAGACGCTCGGCGGTGTCATCATCGCTTAGCAGCGCCCGCGAACGCGCCTCAACACCGAGCGCCCAGTTCGTGCCACTGGCACTGGTGATCTCGGCGAGCCGACGAAGCGCCTCGGCCGCAGTCTCGCTTTTTGCGCTGCGTGCAGCCGCCTCGATGAGCTCCACCAATGCCCAGGGCGGTGAGACTATTTCCCCTGGGTGATCGGTGGCACGCTGGGCCGCGGTCATCGCCTTCAGGTAGTCGCCGACGCCGTTGTTCAGCACGGCGGTCGCCCATTCTGCGACGGCTATCCCGTTGCCCTCGCCTCGCAGGCTTGCGTCTTCGATGGTCGCGTCGACCAAGGCGGCCGTAGCCGCTTGTCTACCGCGGAATGCCTCCAGACCCATCCGCGCGTAGGGCGCGAGGGTGGTGCCAGTCGCCTCCATCGCAGCCTGCAATTCCTGGACCAGGGCCGCTGCTTCGACCAGCTGACCAGCGAACAGAAGTATGAAGGCACGCGCACTCAGGGCCATCGGCAGCTCGCTGAGCGCGCCGACGTCGCGGGCAAGCTGGACGTGCTGGTCGGTGAGTAGCTGCAAGGAATCGTCATCCCATAGGTGTTGGGCCACGACGTCGGCCACCCAATACCAGCGCAACTTCTCCTCTAGAGGCACATCAGTTTCGAAGACGTCCAGCGCTTTCCGCAGAAACGGCAGTCCTGCCGCATATCCCCTGGCGTAGTGCGCCACCAAGCCATCCAGAAGAAAATCGGATGCGCGCGGAGCGGATGTCGGCGGTGGTGCGGCCTCGATGTCGCGGGCCACTTCCAGCACACCGCCGCCGAGAGCAAGGCGACCGGCAAACATGGCGGAGCTGAGTGCCTGCAGGTAGGTCGCCCTGGATAGACCTGCGTCGATCGGCTCGAGCCGCTTGGCGGCCTTCAGCAGCAGGGATGGAGCATCACTGCCCCGATTCGTGACGAACGCGAGGTCAGCACTAATCAAGTCAATACGAGCTTGCTGCAGGTCAGTCCTCGCTCCGGCCTCCGCGACGGACAGCAACTGCCGCACCGCGTCGAAGGCGCCAGCCTGTAAGTCGGCGGACGCGGCGGCCAGCGCCCGCTCGGTGCGGCGTGCGGGCTCCAGGGTCAACATGGTGGCGCGCTCGAGGAACGCCGCGGCCGCGGCTAGGCCGCCGCGCGCTTGCGCCCGGTCCGCCGACCGCTCCAACTCCGCGGCCACGTCCTCGTCGGGCCCAGGCGCGGCATGGGCCCGATGCCAGGCGCGTCGATCGGGATCTAGCTGGGGGTCGGTGACCTCCGCAAGAGCCGCATGCACCTCTTGCCGCTCCTGCGGCAACGCCGTCCTGTAGACCGTCGAGCGCACGAGGGGATGTCGAAACCGCACCCGAGAGCCGAACTCGACCAGGCCTGCCTCGACCGCGGGCTCTGCCAATTCGGCGCCAATCCCGAGCCTCTCGGCCGCTCGCCACACCAGTACCGAATCACCGACCGGCTCGGCCGCCGCAACGACCAGCAGGCGCCGGGTCTGTTCGGGAAGAGATTCGACCCTCCGGCGGAAGTTCTCTTCGATATCGCACGACAATCGCATCGCGTCGGGAAGCCCGAATCCACCAGCTAACTGCTGCATAGTCAATGCCCGAGGCAATTCCAGCAATGCCAGCGGGTTGCCGTGGGTCTCGGCGAGGATTTGATCGCGGACCCTGTTGTCCAGTGGCCCGGTCAGGGCGGAATCGAGGAGCGCTCGCGCGTCCGCTTCGGGCAGCCCCGCAACGGTGAGATCCGACAGCCCTGCGATATCGGTGCTGGGGAGACAGGCCGCGAAGACCATCCCGACTGATTCCGCCACCAATCGTCGAGCAACGAAGCCCAGCACTTGGGCAGATTCGCGATCGAGCCACTGTTCGTCGTCAACCATGCAGACAAGTGGCTGCGGCTCCGCAGCGTCGGAAAGCAGGTTGAGGACGGCCAGCCCGACCAGAAACCTGTCCGGTGTCGGCCCTGAGCCCATGCCGAACGCGATCCGCAGGGCATTACGCTGCGGGACCGGCAGTCGCGTGAGGCCGCCCAGCAAGGGGGCACACAGCTGATGCAATGCGGCGAACGCCAACTCCATCTCGGACTGGTAGCCCGCGGTACGCACCACACGGCATCCCGACGCGTTTTCGGCGAGATAGTCAAGCAACGCGGTCTTGCCGACACCCGCTTCGCCAGACACCACCAACGCCCGACTGTCACCGGCGCGAACTGCCGCGACGAACCGGTCGAGCGTGTCGCGCTCGGCGTCACGGTCAATCAGCTCCATCGCGCCGCCCCGCACCCTGAAGTCCGCCGCCACCTGCACCGGAAGTGGCGACAACCTTACCCTCGGAATGGCATCACCTCGGCGGCATTGCGGCGCTACGTCCCGCGGCTCCGCGACGTCATTACCCAGTGGCGCTGAACCTTTCAGGCGTTATCACCGTGAGAACACGGGTCACGAACACTTCGAACGCGTCCATGAAATCGCGTAGGAACTGCTCGGTCGATTTGTCGGTGATCTCCCCCACTTCGGTGATCAATCCAGGAGTGAGCTGAATGTAGGCCTCCGGCGCCCCCATCAGCGGCGAATCGCAGAAGCTCAGCGCACTGCGCAGACTCTGCTGCCCGACAGCGGTTCCGATCTTGCCCGGGGAGGCGCCGATCACTGCCGACGGCTTATGCGCGAATGAGTTCGTTCCATGCGGGCGGCTGGCCCAGTCGATGGCGTTCTTCAGGCAGCCGGGGATGCCCCGGTTGTACTCGGGGGTTACGAACAGCACCGCATCCACTGCGGCGATCGCATCCTTGAGCGCCCGACCCGCAGGCGGGTAATCAGTGTCGAAGTCGCGGTTGTACAACGGAAGATCCCGTATCGGAATCTCCACGAACTTCAGATGCTTGGGCGCTAACTGAATGAGTGCCTTCGCTAGCGTGCGATTGATTGATTCGGTTGAAAGGCTACCGACTATGTAGCCAACGCTATAGCCGCTCATAGGTTTCCCCGCTTCCGCTCCGTTCGACATGGCCAACTCAAGGCTTCTGGAAGCCGCGCCTCCTGTCGACGTCGACGTACACACCGCCGGTGACCTTTCGCGGTGCCGGTGAACAACGGCGCTGTCCCACGCGAGATTGGTATTCGCATCGGCGTGTTCACAATGTTCGCGGCGACATACGTGAGCCACTCAGACTGTTCGGAAACACATCGACGGCTGACCGACGCGACGGCGATGCTTGGACGGTATCGACCAGAAGCAGGAGCCGACATGAAGCCCTCGACAGACCGACGCCGCACGGCCTACTACCGGGCTGATGCGCAGGGCCTTAATGCCGGAGACCCCGCTACCCGGACGCTAGATCCGCTCGATGACAAGGAATACACGTACGCGACAACCCGGCTTGATGTAGCGCGCGCGATCGCCGCAAGACATGCTGATTTCTGCGTTTACCTCGTCACACTCGACGAGCCCATCGAAGCAGACCCCGACGCCGCCGAGGACAACCTTGGTGAATTGTTCGTCAGGTCTCCGAGCGGCACGGTCGCGGATGTCGTCGATGAGAAAGAAAAATGACGCCCTAATAGCCGCACGACTCCGTCGAAATCCCGCCACCGCGCGACCTTGCACCGCCAGCGCGACCGACCTTGTCCACACGCGGTAACGGCTAATCGCGTATCCGTCCGCCGTCGTCAAGAAGCTCGCGAATATCGTTCCCCACACCGCATCACGGGTGCGGTCAAGGCGCGAACGCGTCGAGCAAACCAAACCGGCGACCGCGATGGCCACCGTTTGCCATGCAACGCACGCAATGGCGATCGCGTCGACAGTCGCCTGGCTGGTCGAGTGGGCCGCATCCACTCGACGCCCACCGCGGATGTCCCAAACCATCTGCGGATCAACGCGTTGCGAGACCGGATGACTTTCTAGCGCGCCGACGCGTAGCCGCCACCGGGCGTTCACCCTCGTCTCTATGCTCGCACCCGCCGCCGTGGCGGTCGCGGCCGTGGCGATTGCGCTTCGGCCATCTGCGACTGCGCGGCGTACGCGCGGCTGCGCGCTTCGTGGAAGGCCGTGCGGAGCGCACCGGCACCGGCGGCCGCAAACGGCCGACCAGGATCGCCAGCGCAATGACGAGCAATTCAAGCCTATCGACCGCGCGCACCAGCGGATTACGGCCGCGCGCAGCGAGAAGCCACCGACTTGTGATAGGTACCCCACGCCGTTCTGCATGACTTTTTCTAGTCACCGTGGTGTTCCGCGATGTATTCTTTCGCAGCTTCTGTTGCGTAGCGGATGGCATGCACCTCATGGTCGGCCGCCAGATGCGCCTGATCCGCCGCTGCCACAAGATCTTTCAACTCGTGAAGCTTGGCGGCTTCGCGGTGGTGTCGCGCCGCATGCTCGTGGTGTTCGGCGGCGCGCTGGTCGAGATTGCTCAGCAGTGACATGGTCGTCCGTTCTCGGTCGTAGTTCCGGCTCCAGCCCATGGTGGTTTTCGGCGGCCACGGGAGTGACTGTTCGGCGGTCCAGATCCGCAGTGGTCGCCACGACATCGGCGCATGACCGCCCGGCGCGGCACCAGCCTCCACCAACGGGTTGAGTGCCCTGCTCTTTCATTCGCTGGCGCGTTGGTGGGGCACGGTGAAACCGCCGAGCGGATGCCGGTGGCTTTCACGGTGCAGGAACGCGCGATGAAGCTGATTGACCGTCACGCTGAGTGCGGCGTGCTCGATCGCCGCGTCGAGGCTGCTCGCGCTGGAGAGAGTCGTGCGCTAGTGATCTCTGGTGACCCCGGTGTGGGCAATAACGTCCCTTCTGGAGTACGTGGCCGAGCGAGCATCTGTACGCCCTGTGGTGCGTGCACCAGCCCGGGTGACGCCGGACCGGTGTGAGCAGCGCCGCTCCACAGGTGGCCCACGACCGTCATGCGAGAACGCCACCGACGATGAGAAGCGCCGCCCAGACAATGGCGTCGCTTCGCCCGGAACGGGAGGGGTTTTCACGGTTGTGCGGACAGACATCGACACCTGAGCTGACTCGTTTGACGATCGATAGGCCGCCGGAAAACCAAGGGTCGGCAGCGATATCCGTACATACGCGTCGGAGGATTGACGATGAATGACACTGTAAGCCGCTTGATGGAAGCGAACCTGCTCGGAGTGTTCAACGAGCGCGACGGCAAACGGAGGGCCGCGGCGATCAGGAGCACCTATGCTCCCGATGTCCGCTGGACCGACGATGAGGGCGTAAGTGTCGGCCGTGAAGCGCTGGAAGCAAAGGCACAGGGGCTGCAGCAACGGAGCCAGGGATTGGTGTTTACGAAGGCCAGTCCCGTCTACCAAACGCTGGATTTCGGGTACCTGGCTTGGCATCTGGGTCCCGAGGGCGGCGATCCGGTCACAAGTGGATTCGACGTGGCGATCGTTCGCAACGACGTCATCGCTGAGCTTTATACGGTCATTACCAAGTAGCGACGGGGCGGGCAGCACACACAGCGCTTCAAACACCCACATCCGAACCCGTAGGCGGGCTCAGTCTTTTTCGCTATCCGCTTGACAATTGGTGTGAGTCCCTACGGACACCGACGCCCCGAGCTTGACTAACTGCGGCGCAAGGACAGCGGCGGCAGGCGGTCCGGGTCGTCTTCAAGTGCGCTGCGGTCCCAGCCGCCGAGCCCGGCGGCCGCCTCGTACGTAGTCTGCAAGAACCGGGCGACGGCGCGGTCGGGGTCATCAGCGGTGCGCACGGCCTCGTAGGGCAGCAGGAATTCTTTGAGTTCGTCGCTGTAGTAGGCGGCGTCTGGTTCAACGCGTCGGGCGGAGAAACCCTCCGGCTCGGGGTATGCATAGGAGTAGAACGCGCCCTCCTTGCCGCCTCCGGGCCAAAAGCCACAGCTGCTGAGCTCCCGTGAGTACCCCTCAACCATCACCCAGTCCGGGCAGTTAGGGGCACCTCCCGGATGCATGGGGGCCGGCCGCCCGGAAAATCGCGTACAGGCCAAATCCATAGCACCCCAGAAGAATTGGACCGGGCTGGCCTTTCCGACGAACGCGGCGCGAAAGTTTGTCATGACGCGGTGGGCCTGAACCAGTTGCTGCCAGAACGCGCGCGCCGCATCGGGATCGTATTCAGCATGCTGATAGTCCTCGGCGAACGGGATAGCGGGGTCGACTTCGTTGGGCTTGCCCACGATGTGTGTCTCGATGCCGAGCCTGTCGAGCGCCGAGAGCGTCTCTCCGTAAAACTCAGCGACAGGTTTGGCCGCCAACGCCACCGCCTCCTGACGACCGTCACTGTGCCGGATCGCAAGCACATGGTTGACGAAGTCGAACTCCATGTCGAACACCGCATCCCGGGATGGAACCGCGCCGGTGGTCACGCCCCGGGGACTCACGTACAACGTGACTTGCCACCAGTGATTTATCAGCGGCATGTGAGCCATGCGGATCTTGCCGACGATCTGGGTCCACATGTGCAAGGTGTCGCGGGTAGCCGTCCATTCGTCCACCATCAGACACGGCCAATCATAGGTCCGCGCGGGGCGGTTCATATCGTTCCCTCCAACAGTTCGCCGAGCGTGCGATTGATAGCCAACCCTATAGCCCCTCATAGGCGCTTCTTCGTGTCGCACCGCGGATCGGGGATGGTCGGCAGTGACGAAATTCGTGCCTGCCATGGACGATCCGAAGCGGCAACGCGAGGCCGTCGAGGCCTCAGATCCCGGTTTTTTCGGTGCGTATCGGGGCTGGGTCAGGCACGTGGGGCATCAGGGCATCGGCCGGAATCTGACCGAACAAACCGGCCTCGAAGTCCTCCATGGCCTGCCCCAGTTCGGCTCTAGTGTTCATCACAAAGGGCCCATATGCCGCGACAGGTTCGCGAATGGGCTGGCCACCCAAGATAAGCAGCTCCAAGGCCGGACTTTGCGAGTCTTGGTGGTCATTACCGCGGACCTCGAACCAGTCGCCGCGGCCGAACACCACCAACTGACCGTCACGTACCGGTCGCCCCTCGGTACCCGCGCGCCCAGCGCCGGCAAGAACGTAGATGAGCGCATTAAAGGATGGATCCCACGGCAATTGCAGTCGCGCGCCCGGCGAAACGGTCGCATGGATCAGCGCGATTGGCGTGTGCGTCGACCCCGGGCCTCGGTGGCCACCGACCTGGCCGGCGATCACCCGAACCAACGCGCCCGCATCGGCGGACACCGCCAGCTTCACCGCGGCGGCGTCGATGCCCTGGTAGGCCGGCGGGATCATCTTCTTCTTCGCGGGCAGATTCACCCACAACTGCACGCCATGGAACAGGCCACCCGACATCACCAAGTCCTCCGGCGGCGTCTCGATGTGCAGGATCCCCGAACCGGCCGTCATCCATTGGGTGGCTCCGTCCTCGATCATCCCACCGCCGCCATGCGAGTCCTGGTGCTGAAAGCGACCGTCGATCATGTAGGTCACCGTTTCGAACCCCCGATGTGGATGCCACGGTGTGCCTTTGGGCTCACCGGGCGCGTAGTGCACCGCGCCCATCTGATCCATGTGCACGAACGGATCAAGCAGCGCACGTGACACCCCGGCAAAAGCCCGGTGGACGGGAAAGCCTTCGCCTTCAAGTCCGGTCGGTGCCGTGGTCACGCTCAGCACCGGACGCTCACGCGCATCCCGCGGCGGCCCGTCAAGCCGGGGCAACCGCAAATAGTCGGCCGTTACAGCAGGCATGATCCACTCCCGTCAGGTCGGCAGTTCATAACAGTCCGGCGCGGACGCCCTTTCGCATCATGGTTCCAGCCATTGTGGCTTCGATGAACCGCGCGGCGCCAGCACCGTTCGGTATGACTCTTTCGTTCGCGACATGACCACCTGGTCAGTCATTCCCTGGTAGGTGCCCAGCGGAGTCTCCGCAGTAAACAGATCGGGAGCGACATACGTGTGCTCGTCGCTCGATCCGGCCGTGGCTGCTGCGTACTCCTTGTCGAAAATGCCAAGTGACAGCAGCCATAGCACGGTTCGGGTCAGAGACACGACGACCCGATAGCTTCCGCCCTCCGTCGCGCGCCGGCGCAGAGCCTCGAGTATGCCGACCGTCCCGAGCCAGCCCACCACGTTGTCGCAAATCGGAACAATCGTCGGTGATTTGGGAACGGTAGGTGTCCCTTCGATACAGAACACGCCCGATACCGCCGCGCCGATCTCATCGAAGCCGGGACGGTTCGACCATGGCCCTGTGTCGCCATGGAGGACTACCTTGGCGTGGATCAGTCCGGGCTTAGACGCGCACAACTCTTCGGCGGTAAGACCGTTTCGTTCCAGATAACCGGGGCGCTTGTTGGCGAAGAAGACGTCGGCATCCTTCACCAGGTTGTCGAACTTGGCGCGATCCTCCTTGGAGTTGTCCAAGATGGTGGAGCGCATCCCAACCTGTACATCCCAGGCAAAGGCCTCGACCTCGGTGGCGTTGGGCCGCCAGATGTTAAGGACGTCCGCGCCGTACATGGCGAGGTCCCGGCCCATCGCCCCTCCCGCAATCACATGCCCCATTCCGCAGGCGCGAATGCCGTCCAAAGGATTCTGTCCGTCCTGCTTGAAGGGCATTGGCTCGCTTTCACCGATCTTCTCCACCGTGATCAAGGGCATCGTGGAGAGGACTTCGGTGTATTGCGGCTCATTGAGAAACTCTTCGGTGGTTCGCACCATCGCGAGCACAAGACCTTCTTCCGCTGCGGCCGCCTCCAAATCGTCTGCACGCCATTGCAATATGGCATTCTCGATGGACGCGAGGCTGTCCGTGCACCTTAGGAACTTGAGCGTATCCGTCTTCGAGCGAGGATAGAAATCCAAGGCGACAACGTAGCGCCCGTCTCGTGTCTTGTGGATGATTGGAAGTTCGAGGAACGGGTTGCCCGCAAATCCGCCCATGGCTGGAGCACGTCCGTTCATGGTTTCCCATTTCCCTTCATAGAACCCGCAGAAACGGCGAAGCGCCTTGCGAACGTCGACGTGGATGTCCTGTCCTTCCCCCGTTCTCGTCCGCCATAGCGCGGCCGCCGCGACAGACTTCGCGGCAAGGCCGATCGCGGCCATTGCACCAAATCGATGCGGGCTGGGAATGATCGGGTCCTGCCCGTAGAAGGAAAGTCGTCCTCCGCTGTCCGCGGCAGTCAGTCCGACGTCGCTCAGTACGTCGTTCGTGTTCGCCAGCAGATCGAACTCCGATGAACTTGCCGGGTTATTCAGTGTCGATTCGAGCGCCTCGGTCAAACGAGAATTGCCGGTATTTTTTTCGGCATCGGTAACCCCTGCCATGAATACGGTGCTCACGCGGTTTCCCTTCTTTGAGTCGCGATTGCGTTATGCGTTTGCTTAAACCGTTAAGCGGGTTTCTTCTCCGCCGAGGATGCGCTCGCGCCGTTCGCTCGCAGCCTAAGAAGTCCGATTATTACCTCGTTCTCTTCTCGAGCGAGCTCGTCGACGGAGTGTCCTCCGGCTTCGCGCATCACACCGTCAACGATGGTTTGCTTGAGTTCAGGAGTTACTTCGGGATTTCCGAGAGTCTTCATCATTGCCGCAAGCGGGTCCATGAGTTGCTCCATGAAGTGATTGATGCCGCCAGCTCCACCGCCTAAATGCCATTGCAGGCTTTGACCCATCACACCCCATCGCAGTCCGGGTCCGTAACTGACAGCGGTGTCGGCTTCCTCGACGCTCAGCACGCCTTGTCCAATGAGATAGAGGATCTCTCGATAAAGTGCTGCCTGTAGCCGGTTGGCCACGTGTCCGGGCAGTTCCTTGCGCAAATGAATCGGCTTCTTGCCGATCGACGCGTAGAAATTCATCGCTTGCTGGATGGCTTCGGGCGATGTCTTGGTGCCCCCCACCACTTCCACAAGTGGCACGATGTGGGGCGGATTGAACGGGTGGCCGACAATGACCCTTTCTGGGTGCTTGCAAGCCGATTGAATCACACTTGGGGTTATCCCCGACGAACTCGAGGCGAGGATCGAATCGACGGGCGCCGCTTCATCCATGCCCGCGAATAACTTCATTTTGAAGTCAGGTCGCTCGGGGCCGTTTTCCTGGACGAAGTCGGCATTCGCTAGCGCCTGCTTCGAGTCTTTGGTAAAGCTCAGGCGGTCGCGCGATGCGCCCGGCGACAGGCCGATTTCCTCGAGCTGTCCCCAGGCCTCGTCGACATACTTGCGCAAATTGTCCTCAGCGTTCGGAGCCGGGTCGGCCGCGACGACGTCTAACCCGCGCGCCAAATACTGGGCCGTCCAACTTGCGCCGATCACTCCCGTACCGACTATTGCAACACGACGAATTGGTTTATCGAATGACATGATGACGACTCCTTTTCAAGAAATTTCAGAAAATGCGATGCCGGTCAGGTTTCCCTGAGCGACGAGCAGGACCTTCTTGTCCGATCCGTCGAGCTTGGCCGAAAAGACGTCGCCCCCGAAGTCGGTGATAAACATTCGGTCGCCCTTCAGATCCAGGGCGATGCCGATTCCTTCCATCAAGTGCGTGAACACGATCTCGGGGGCCGGGCGCACCTTCCCATCCGAATCCATCGGCGCGCGATTCACCGTGTTGCCGCGCGGCGGATCGCCCCGATCGGTCCAATACATGACGCGATTGTTGAGATCGAGGTCCAGGTCGATCGGCTCGGGAAGTCCGTCATAAAGAACTTCGACATCTGCTCGATTAGACGCCGTCTGTCCTGCGGGAATTTCGATGCCGGCGCGGAAAATGCGGCCCTCGCCGGCGTTGTCGGCACCTTTTTGTGTCCAGTAGACCTTGCCGCCATCGACATCGATGGCCACGCCCACGCACCACTTCGTGGCATCCGGCCCCGGTCGCGGGTCGCCCTGGCTGGTGTCCACAAGGGTCTCGATGTTCGAACCGTCGAGGTTGGCGCGCATCAGGCGCATGCCCTCGCGGTCGCACCAGTACAGCTTTCCGCTCTTCTTTTCGAGCTGGACCTGCTTGGGAGTGAACGTCGCACCCTGGGGAACGATCGTCTTGCGATTGCGCCCGTCGAGGTCGGCTCTCTCAATGGAGCCGTCGTTCGCCTTGGGGTCCCCCATATTGGTCCAATAGATATGGCCCGCCGCGACGTCGACGGCGATGCCATCGGGGTATCTGCACTCGGTGACGATGACCTTGCGGTCGGAGCCGTCCGGATTCAGCGAAACCACACGGTTGTCGCTGAGGTCGAGAAGGAACAGGCGGTCCACTGAGGTTTTGTCGCCGGGCGGAGTTTGTGGTTTCTGCATCTGTGAACTAACCATGTGCTTTCACTCCAAGTAATCAGTTGGATTCCGAGCCGAGCGCTCGATTCACCCTCTGCGCCAGGTAATTCCATTGTTGGGCGAGCCGCCGAAGACGTCGATGTGATTGACAACAGCGATTGGCAGTGAGGGTTGTCCGGCGTGACACCGTCCCTGCGCAGGCAGCGCCTCAGTTGATGGGGTCCACCGTGGTCTCGCAGTCGGTCAAACCTCGATCCGCGACCCTTCGATCAGCGTCCGGTCTTGAGGCAGACAGAAGGACTCGGCGCCGTCGGTGCTCAGCCTGGATGTGGCGATGAAGAGATTCCTACGCCACGCCGACATGGTCGGCTCGGCGCCCTTCGTCAGTACGATCTTCGACAAGAAATACAAAGCGTCATCGATCGCGATCGATCCCTCGGCTTTCGTCGGCTCGAGCAAACGTAACGCGCAGTGGACGTCAGGCGTTTCCATGTACCCGAAACGTGCGGTCACGTGGATGATTCCGTCGGGAGTTTCGCCGAGCGGGTCGATCTCGATGCGCTCAGAGTCGCTGACCCGCGGGATTGGCAAAGTATCGATCGTCACGATCACAACGTGCTCGTGAAGAACGTGGTTGTATTTGACGTTTGCGCGCAGTGCCAACGGCGCGGTCTTGTTGCCGCGGCTGAGAAAAACCGCCGTGCCAGGGACACGCAGTAGCCCACGGCGCCTTGACAATTGATCGACAAATCCCTGCAGCGGCCCCTCTGCGGTCTCACGCTTACGGGTGACGATCGTGCTGCCGCGCTGCCAGGTGATCATGATGGTGAACGTCGTCACGGCGATCAACAGCGGTAGCCACGCACCGTGGACGAGCTTCGTCAGGTTCGCGGCCACAAACAGCAGATCAAAACCCAGCAGTGCGCCGCCGCCAATGACGAGCAGCCACAGCGGCGCCCGCCATCTCTTGCGCGCGATGTAGAGGAACAGAATCGTCGTAATGGTGATCGTTCCGGTCACCGCCATCCCGTAGGCATAAGCCAGTGCCGCCGAGCTGCGGAACGCGAACACCAGGATCAGGACCGCCACCATCAGCATGCCGTTGATCCATGGCATGTACACCTGACCGAAGGTCGACGCCGACGTGTGCACCACACGTAGTCGCGGGAGGTAGCCGAGCTCGACGGCCTGCGACGCCAACGAAAACGCGCCCGTGATCACCGCCTGCGACGCGATGACCGTCGCGACGGTCGCCAGCAGCACCATGGGCAATCGCGCCCAGCCCGGGGTGAGCAAGAAGAACGGTGCGCTCATCGCGGTCCTGTCGGCAATCACCGACGCACCCTGCCCGAGGTAGTTGAGGGCCAGCGCCGGTAGGACCACGAACAGCCAAGCGCGGGTGATCGCCTTGCGGCCGAAGTGGCCCATGTCGGCGTAGAGCGCCTCCGCGCCGGTGACCGCAAGCACCACCCCTGCCAGCGAGAAGAACGCCGTCCCAAAGTCCCCCACCATGAACTTCACCGCGTACACCGGGGAAAGCGCCGCCAGTATCTGCGGATGCTCGACGATGCCGTTCACACCGCAGGCCCCGATTGCCACAAACCAGCCGATCATCACCGGCCCGAAAAGGCGTCCCACGGCACCGGTTCCGCGGCGCTGCACCGCGAATAGCGCAACGATGATGATGGCGGTGATCGGGACGACCCAGCCCTGCAGCCCTGGATTGATCACCTTCATGCCTTCTACCGCGGACAACACCGAGATCGCCGGCGTGATCATGCTGTCACCTGAGAACAACGCGGCACCGAAGATGCCCAGCGTCGCAAGCACCATCACAGTGCGACCGCTGCGCGCACCCCACCGGCGCACGAGCGCGACGAGCGCCATGATGCCGCCCTCGCCGTCGTTGTCGGCATGCATCACGAGCGTGACGTAGGTCAGCGTCACGATGATCATGACCGACCAGAAGATCAGCGAGACGACTCCATAGACGTTGTCCGTGGTAATCGGCACGGGGTGGGGATCGTCGGGGTTGAAGATCGTTTGGAAGGTGTAGATCGGGCTGGTGCCGATGTCCCCGAACACGACGCCGAGTGCACCTACCACGAGGGCCAAGCGAGCCGTTTGCCTGCCGCTCCGCGCGGGAGCAGGGGCAGTGGATCCGGACGTTGTGAGCACGATGGTGCCCCCGATCGGTGGTATCGGATTTTCGTTGTTCTGATTGTTTGTCGGAAAGTCGGCCGAGCCGATGTGCGAGAAGACAACATCTCTGCCACAACGGTGTCGCTGGCGCCAACAGAAAGGACAGCGGACCGCCTCAGCTGATTGCAGCGTGCGGGTTTCGGGCCAATCGACCATGAATTTGCACTGGCTGGAAACCCACGTGCCGTCATGTTTGACAAATGTGTCAAGGCAACAAAGAGCAGGCGGCGTGGCGGACGTTCGTGCGCGCGCTGGCAGTCGCCGCGCGGCTGCTCGACGCCGACCTGGATGCCGCCAGTATGACCAGGCCGTGAGCGGTCCAGGCGAACGCGGGCAGCACATCGGCGGCGAAGCGCTCGCAGCAATCCGAGACGAGCGCGAATTCGCCCACTGGCTCACCACCTACCGCGAGCCGGACCCAAGTGTGCGGCAGCGCTCCGGTACCGGTCGCTGGTCCGGCGCATAGTGAATCGGATCTGTCGCCTAGTCGGGGGGTTTGGGTAGGCGCAGCATGGTTTGGATG
The DNA here is from genome assembly GCA_963770125.1 of uncultured Actinomycetota bacterium. Lineage (GTDB taxonomy): Bacteria > Actinomycetota > Actinomycetes > Mycobacteriales > Mycobacteriaceae > Mycobacterium. Next base: position 57,622 of record CAVYPI010000110.1, read on the forward strand.
GCGATATAGAGTTCGACGGCGCCCGACGGGTTGTCGACGGATCTTCCGGTGAGCTGTTCGACGCGGCTCAGCCTGTGGCGCACGGTGTTGCGGTGACAGAACAGCCGCTTGGCCGCTTCGGCTATCGAGCCCGCGGTGAAATAGGTTTCCAGGGTTTCTAACAACAAGTCACGCTCTTCGGCGGCGGTGTCGAGCAGCGGTCCCAGGACGTTGTTCATGACCCGGTAGGACGTTGTCGGGGCGCTGGCGATCAGTGCCGGCACCGGGGCGTCATCGAACACGCACAGTTGCGGGTCACCCGGTGCGATGCTGGCCATCGCGATTCGGGCCAGATGCATCGCCTGGGCTGTCTTCTCCAGGCCCTCGTAGACCGGGCTTACCCCGACCCGGGTCGTGACGACGGGCCGCACCATGTCAACCATGGGTTGCAACGTGTTCGGCGTTCGCAGCGAGACGATGCCGACGTGCAGGTCGGGTAGCAACCGCCACGCCGACCCGATCCCGCGGTCGCGCAGCCGGCTTTCGATATTCGGCAGCGCGTGCCGGGCAAGTGTTGGCGGCTCGGCCGCCACCACCACGAACAAACCCTGATAGGGCAGCGCCAACAGGTCCGCGGCCTCCCACACCGTCGCCGTGTCGGCGACACTGCCGGACACCAACGCCTCGACGAGGGCCGATCGCTCCTGATCTTGTCTGAGGATCTGATCGGTCATCGCGTCGCGATACGACGTGGCCATCTCGGTGGTGAACATCTCGTTGAGCGTCCACACCTCCGACGCGATTCGCACCAGCTCGGTTTCCGACACCAAACCCGACCGTTCGGCCTCGGTCACCACGCAATCCCACATGTAGGCGAATCCGGTCCGATACGCGCTGAGCACCATGGCCAACGGCGCGCCTTGCGCGGCACGGAGGCGACCCGTGCGGCGCGGCGCCGAGAGATCGTACGGGCCGGCATCGACCAGGCTGCGAAACCCGAACTCCAAGTTCTGCCGGCACGACCTATTCAGGTCGTCGCGCGGAACCGGCTGCTCCTGCCGATAGGCCTCTACTTGTTCGCAAATACGCTCGGTCGCCTCATCCGCGAACTGCGGCAGCCGCTCCAACAGCGCCGATGCCAAAGCGGCCACGTTCGGGTTCGGCGGGCTGTCCGGCAAGCCATACATGTACCGAGCATAAAAACAACATATGACCAACTCGTTGTGCGCGTGCACAATTCACAACCGGCCAAACTGTACTGAGGACCATCGACCCGTACTCCCGCGCGTCGCAAGATAAAGCGTGCGACCGGTGCAGGGTCGGCCGCCAGGGTCTGCCGCCGGACTGGCGGATTTCCAATCGCTGGCGACCCCAAACATCCGGCGGGAAGGAAGGACACCATGACCGCCCCCAGCCCGGCCACCGCTGCCCGGCCTGTCTACACCGATATCGGCAAGGCTCTGGGCACCGACTATTTCCTGCTCAAGGCCGACCTAACCAGCGCCGAGCAGCGCTACCTGGAGCGCACCAGGGGATTCGTCGACGCGGAAGTGTTGCCGGTGATCAACGACTACTGGCAACGCGCGGAGGTGCCCGTCGACCTGTGCCGGCGGTTGGGCGAGCTCGAACTGGTCGGCGACGGCCTGCAGGGCTACGACTGCCCGCCGATGAGCCCGACAGCGGCCGGTTTGATCACCATGGAGCTCAATCGTGGCGATGGCAGCGTGGGCACCTTCCTCGGCGTGCACGCCGGTCTGGCCATGCGCTCGATCCACATGCTCGGCTCCGAAGAGCAGAAGCAGCGGTGGCTGCCGGCAATGGCGCGCTGCGAAAAGCTGGGCGCCTTCGCCCTGACCGAACCGCGCCACGGATCTGATTCCGTATCGCTGGAGACCGAGGCGCGCCGCGACGGCGATGAGTATGTGATCAACGGCGCCAAACGCTGGATCGGCAACGGCACCCTGGCCGACGTGGTGGTGCTGTGGGCGCGTGACGCCGAGGATATGCAGGTCAAGGGTTTCCTCATCGAGAAGGGCACACCCGGATACGACGCCCGCGCGATCGAGGGCAAAGGCTCGCTGCGCGCCCTGTGGCAGGCCGACATCGACCTCACCGACGTGCGCGTCCCCGCCGAAAACCGCCTGCCCGGGGCCAACAGCTTCGCCGACACCGCCAAGGTGCTCAAGGCCACCCGAGCCTCCTGCGCGTGGTCGGCACTGGGCCACGCTGTCGCCGGCTACGACGCCGCGCTCAACTATGCAGCCCAGCGCACCCAGTTCGGAAAGCCGCTGGCACGGTTTCAGATCGTGCAGGAGAAACTGGTCCGGATGCTCAGTGAGATCACCGCAATGCAGTTGTACTGCCAGCGCATCGGACAGCTCGATGACACCAACGAGCTCTCCGACACGATCGCGGCGCTGGGCAAGCTGAACAACACCGTCAAGGCCCGCGAGGTGCTCGCCGAGGCGCGCAATCTGTTGGGCGGCAACGGCATCTTGCTCGAGAACCACGTCATCCGCCACATGATGGACATCGAGGCCATCTACACGTTCGAGGGCACCGAAACGATCCAAACTCTGCTCGTCGGCCGCGACATCACCGGGTTGAGCGCCTTCACCTGAGCCGCGCGGCAATCGCGGATAGCCGTTGCTCGACGCCAACCAGGAGCGACCACATGGAGTTTCCAACCGAATTTGTGTCGGGCATGGCACCACGGGACAAAGTCGTGACCGCCGCCGAGGCCGTCGCGCTGATCCGTGACGACGACACCATCGTGGTGGAAGGTTTCGCCGGCCAGTGTTTCGCCGAAGAGCTCACCCTTGCGCTGGAGGCGCGGTTCCTGCAGACCGGCACCCCGCGGGATCTCACGTTGGCGTTCACTGTGGCGCAAGGGAACCGGGAGGGGCGGGGCTCGGACCGGTTGTGCTACGAGGGCTTACTCAAACGGGCCATCGGGGGGCACTGGGGGATGTCGGGTGAGCTCGGCAAGATGGCCGTGGAGAACAAGATTGAGGCCTACAACCTGCCCCAAGGGGTGATCGCCCAGCTGTTCCGCGATACCGCCGCCGGTAAACCGGGGCTGCTGACCCGCGTTGGCCTCGACACGTTTGTCGACCCGCGCAACGGCGGTGGGAAGATCAACGAACACACCACCGAAGACCGGGTCGAGTTGATGACGATCGACGGTCAGGAGTACCTGTTCTACAAGGCGTTCGAGCGGCTCGACGTCGCGTTCCTTCGGGGCACCACCGCCGACCCGAACGGCAACATCACCATGGAGCGCGAGGCGCTCTTTCTGGAGTCCCTGGCCGTCGCCACCGCGGTGCACAACGCCGGCGGGTTGGTGATCGTGCAGGTGGAGCGGATCGCCGAGGCGGGATCGCTGCATCCCAAGGACGTGAAGATCCCGGGTGTGCTCGTCGACTGCGTGGTGGTGTCGACACCCGAACACCACCCGCAGACCTGGGGGACGCAGTACTCGCCGGCCATGAGCGGCGAGCTGCGCGTCCCGCTGTCGTCGGTAGCGCCGCTGGAGCTGTCGGTACGCAAGGTGATCGCCCGGCGCGCGGCGATGGAACTGCGCCCCAACGCGGTGGTCAATCTCGGCATCGGCATCCCCGAAGGCATCGCCAGTGTGGCGGCCGAGGAGCACGTCCTGTCCTATATCACCCTGACCGCCGAACCCGGCGTGATCGGGGGAATGCCCACCGGCGGAAAGGATTTCGGATCCGCGATCAACGGCGACGCCATCCTCGAGCAGCCCGCCCAGTTCGACTTCTACGACGGCGGCGGCCTGGACGCGGCGTTTCTGGGAATGGCCCAGGCCGACGCACAAGGCAACGTCAACGTCAGCAGGTTCGGGCCCAGGCTCGCCGGATCCGGTGGGTTCATCAACATCAGCCAAAACGCGAAAAAGGTGGCGTTCCTGGGTACCTTCCTGGCGCCCTGCCGAACGCAGGTCGTCGACGGGCGAATTGCCGTCAGCGACGACGGGGTTGCCGCGCCGAAGTTCCTCGCCAGCGTTGAGCAGCGCACGTTTAGCGGCCAGTACGCCGCCGCCGCGGGACAACCGGTGCTCTACGTGACCGAACGCTGCGTGTTCCGGCTCACCCCCGACGGACTGGAACTGATCGAGATCGCCCCCGGTATCGACCTGGAAAAGGACGTCCTGGCCCATGTCGGATTCACCCCCATCATCGACGGGGAGCCGAAACTGATGGACGACAGGATCTTCCGCGACGAACCCATGGGACTCAAGGACGATCTGCTGACCGTACCGCTGGACGCACGCTTCACCTACGACGCCGACCGCAACATCTTCTTCATCAATATGGAAGGCATGTCGGTGTCCACGCCGGCAGAAGCCGAGGCCATCGTCGCCGAGATCGAGAAGAGGTTGGCCGCGGTCGGCAAGAAGGTTCCCGTCGTGGTCAACTACGACAACTTCTACCTGGCGCCCGACCTCGCCGACACATACACGTCCGCAGTCCGCAGCCTTGCGGAACGCTACTACGACAGCGTCACCCGCTACACCACCAGCTCATTCATGCGCCTCAAGCTCAGCGGCCATCTCACCGCGCGCGGACTGGCCCCACACATCTACGAAAGCCGCCAGGAAGCACTTGACTGGCTGTCGAGCACCGACAACGGATCTAACCCAAAGAGATGAGGAGCAAGACGTGAGTGTGTACCGGGTTACCGAGGTCATCGGGGTCAGCGACGAATCCTGGGAAGCGGCTGCGCGCAACGCGGTCGAGACGGCAGCGGGGACCGTGCGGGAGCTGCGCATCGCCGAGGTGGTCCGTCAGGATGTCACGATCGAGAACGGTCGGATCACCGCATACCGGGTGAGGTTGGCGCTGTCTTTCAAGTACGACGTCGACCGGCAACTAAACAGTCGATCCGGGCTGGAGGCCTGCATGAGTGAGTTTGTGAATGTGCAGGTGACAGACGGCGTTGCAACCATCCGGCTGGACCGGCCGCCGATGAACGCGATCAGCGTGCCAGGTGCAGGCTGAACTGCGAGCGGCCGCCGCGACGATCAGCTCAACGCCCGCGATCCGCGCGGCGGTTCGTCTACGGCGGCGAGAAGGTCTTCGCTGCGGGCGCCGACGTCAAGGAGATGGCGGATGCGGACTACTCGGCGATGGTTTCGGTCAGTCAGGCGATGCACGCTTCGTTCAGCGCGGTTGCGACAATTCCCAAGCCTGTCGTCGCGGCGGTCACCGGCTACGCTCTCGGCGGCGGGCTGGAATTGGCGCTCTGCGCGGACTTTCGGGTGTGCGGCGAGAACGCCAAGTTTGGGCAGCCGGAAATACTGCTCGGGATCATCCCCGGTGCCGGTGGCACACAACGGCTGCCGCGACTGATCGGGCCGGCGCGGGCCAAGAACCTGGTCTACACCGGGCGGTTCGTCGATGCCGAGGAGGCACTGCGGATCGGGCTCGTGGATCAAGTGGTGCCCGACGGCGATGTCTACGACGCTGCGACCCGGTTCGCCGCTCAGTTCTGCACCGGTCCCGCGCAGGCGTTGCGGGCCGCCAAGCAGGCGATCGACGCCGGCCTCGGCGTCGATCTCGACACCGGCCTCGAGATCGAGCGGATCCATTTCTCGGCGTTGTTCGCCACCGAGGACCAGAAGATCGGCATGCGCAGCTTCGTCGAGAACGGTCCCGGCAAGGCGCGCTTCGTCGGCAGATAGTGCCGTCGGCTCTTACTTTTGCAATCGAGAGAGCGACGATGCGCCGGTCACCAGCGCCGGATGTCGGCGCGCAAGACATTCCTCTATTGGGTGTACTCGTAGAAACCCCGGCCCGATTTGCGGCCAAGGCGCCCCGCGGCGATCATGCGCTTCATCAGCGGCGGCGGTGCGTACTCGTCGCGTTTGAACTCGTCAAACATCGACGTGCACACCGCCTGCAGCACGTCGAGGCCGATGAAGTCGCACAGCTGCAGCGGGCCCATTGGATGACCGGCACCGAGCTTCATCCCAGCATCGATGTCCTCCCGGCTGGCGAATCCCTCTTCGTACATCCGGACCGCGCCCATCAGATATGAGGTCAGCAGGAAGTTGACGATGAACCCGGAGCGGTCCTTCGTCTCGATGGGGTGCTTACCGAGCCGCGTGACGAACTCCTTTGCGCTCGTGATCGTCTCGTCGTCGGTGTCCAGCGCCCGCACGATCTCCACTAACTTCATCACCGGCACCGGTGAGAAAAAATGCAGGCCCACTACACGGCCCGGACGGCTGACCGTGCCGGCGAGTTCAGCGATCGGAATGGAGGAGGTGTTGGAGGCCAGGATCGTGTCGTCGCTGACGATCTCGTTGAGCTCCTTCATGATCGAGACCTTGAGCTGAAGATTCTCCGGTACCGCCTCGATGACCAGGTCGCTGCCGGCGGCATCCTTCAACTCGCTGGTGAAGGTGACCCTGGCCAGTGCCGCATCGCGCTTGGCGGCGTCGAGCTTTCCTCGTTTCACCGCGCTGTCCATGGATTTCTCCAGTCTGGTGCGCGCCGCGGCGATGTATTCGGACAATTCGCGTATCAGAACGGGAAGCCCAGCAACGGACGCGGATTCGGCAATACCAGCACCCATGAATCCACCCCCGAGGATGGCCACCGACTCGATGTTCTTCGACATGCTGTGTTCCTCCATCTGATACGGTCAGGCCCGCTTGGACAGCGGGCGGTTGAGTTCGTCGAGCTCTCGGCGCGTCGCGGCTCGGGTGAGTTCGTGGTGAGCCTGTTCGACGGTGATGATCCGTTCGCCACGGCTATGGGTGAAGCTCAGGGACCGCAGCCAGCTGTACAACGTGATGATCCGGTTGTCCCAGCCGATCAAATACAGCACGTGGATGAAGCCCCACATCAAGTAGCCGACGGGGCCGGTGAACCTCATCCCGAAGGCGTCCGCCACCGCGGCGTTGCGACCGATGGTCGCCATACTGCCCTTATCGAAATACTTGAACGGTGCGACGGTGCCGTTGCCCTTCAACCGGGCCCGGATGACCTTCCCGACGTATTTGCCC
>CAVYPI010000111.1:0-200549 GCA_963770125.1 uncultured Actinomycetota bacterium
CTCGTCCCAAGGTGCGGTAGCCAGCCCGCACCAAGCCAGCCAGCAGCCTTCTCGCCGAGCCTCTTCGAGATCTACGGGACGCGGATACCCTCGCTCACCGCCATTGCACCGCCGGAATGAGCCCGATATTGAGCCGATCTGTGCCTGTTTCGACCAGGCTCGCCAGCTCGAGAGCCAGCGTCCCCGGGTGGCCGCCTCTGTCAGCAGGCGGTAAACCACGTATCCAGACCGACCATCGCAAGCCAGCAGACTCGCCTTTGCTATTACGTGGCTTATCACACTCTGCCGTCGTATCAAGCAACGGCAATGGGGCCGACCGCCACCTTCCGCCCTCTGGGCCGTCGACGTTCGTACAACAGGATATGCAGTTACGATCGCAAAGGATACGCAGTTAGCTGGATACGCGATTAGGTCTTAGGATGCACCCTAGCAGCCAATGTTTCGGCAGTTGAGCCAGCAGTAAATCAGTCTTGCTGAGATGGAGCAGACTACGGAATTCAAATGCGCAGAAGTAGATCAATCGTACTACGAGGCTCTTGGAACATTGGTGCTGTAGCAACTATTGACGCATGGTTTGTATAAGTTTGCCCTTGGCGCGGCGACTGCAGTACTGTGTTGCGCTATGTGCGGAATTGTCGGCTACGTCGGGCACCGTCCCGCGTGCGATGTGCTGATCGATGCGCTGCGCAGCATGGAGTACCGGGGCTACGACTCCGCCGGTGTCGCCCTGGTCAATGGTCGCGGCACGCTGACGGTGCGCCGCCGTGCCGGGCGGCTGGCCAACCTGGAAGCCGCGTTGGATGCCACCGACCCGGTAACGCTGAGCGGGCACTGCGGGGTGGGCCATACCCGGTGGGCCACGCACGGTCGGCCCACCGACCGCAACGCACACCCGCACAGCGACGCCGCCGTCAAGATCGCGGTCGTCCACAACGGGATCATCGAGAACTTCGCGGCACTGCGGCGCGAGTTGGAAGCCGGGGGCGTGGAATTCGCCAGCGACACCGACACCGAGGTCGCCGTGCACCTCGTCGCCCGCCAGTACGCGCGCGGTGACACCGCCGGCGACTTCGTCGCGTCGGTGCTGGCCGTGCTGCGCCGCCTCGAGGGTCACTTCACATTGGTTTTTGCCAACGCCGACGAGCCAGGGATGATCGTCGCCGCCCGGCGCTCCACGCCGCTGGTCGTCGGTGTCGGCGACGGCGAGATGTTCATCGGCTCCGATGTCGCGGCGTTCATCGAGCACACCCGCGACGCCGTCGAACTCGGCCAGGACCAGGCGGTGGTGATTACCGCCGACGGTTACCGGATCACCGACTTCCACGGCGATCCCGACGTCGAGTTCCGGGAATTCCACGTCGACTGGGACATATCGGCCGCCGAAAAGGGTGGCTACGAGTACTTCATGCTCAAGGAGATCGCCGAGCAGCCCGCCGCGGTGGCCAACACCCTGCTGGGCCACTTCGTCGATGGCCGCATCGTGCTCGACGAGCAGCGGCTGAGCGATCAAGACCTGCGCGAGGTCGACAAGGTGTTCGTGGTGGCCTGCGGCACCGCGTATCACTCGGGGCTGCTGGCCAAGTACGCCATCGAGCACTGGACCCGGCTGCCGGTGGAGGTGGAGCTGGCCAGCGAGTTCCGCTACCGCGACCCGGTGCTGGACCGCAGCACGCTGGTAGTTGCGATATCCCAGTCCGGGGAGACCGCCGACACGCTGGAGGCGGTGCGCCACGCCAAACAGCAGAAGGCCAAGGTGCTGGCCATCTGCAACACCAACGGCAGCCAGATTCCGCGGGAGTGCGACGCGGTGCTCTACACCCGCGCCGGGCCGGAGATCGGGGTCGCGTCGACCAAGACATTCCTGGCGCAGATCGCCGCCAATTACCTGGTCGGGCTGGCCCTTGCGCAGGCCCGCGGCACCAAGTACCCCGACGAGGTGGCGCGCGAGTACCGCGAACTGGAAGCGATGCCCGACCTGGTGGCGCGGGTGCTGGAGACCATCGAACCGGTCTCCGCGCTGGCCCACCGGTTCGCGCAGTCGCAGACCGTGTTGTTCCTCGGCCGTCACGTCGGCTACCCGGTTGCACTCGAGGGTGCGCTCAAGCTCAAGGAATTGGCCTACATGCACGCCGAGGGCTTCGCCGCCGGCGAGCTCAAGCACGGCCCGATCGCGCTGATCGATGACGGCCTACCGGTTATCGTCGTGATGCCCTCGCCGAAGAATTCCACGACGCTGCACGCCAAGCTGCTGTCCAACATCCGCGAGATCCAGGCCCGCGGTGCGATCACCATCGTCATCGCCGAAGAAGCCGACGAGATGGTGCGCCCGTACGCCGACCACCTGATCGAAATCCCCGCGGTGTCAACGCTTTTCCAGCCGTTGTTGTCCACGATTCCGCTGCAGGTGTTCGCCGCGGGTGTCGCCCAAGCTCAAGGTTACGACGTCGACAAGCCCCGCAACCTGGCCAAGTCCGTCACCGTCGAATAGACAAACGTTAAGCAGTGATGTCGGGTGCGGAGTTGAGTCCGGCTTAGCCGTTGATCTGTGCGCTTCCGGCGACCCAGGGGTCATGGCCACCGTCGGGGTTGCAGTAGGGCCAACCGAGTTCACGTCCCGATGTGAGCCGGGTCAGCGACTCGGGCGAGCAGGATAGTGAAGCCGGGGATAGCCCGATCCGGGTGGTGACGGAGAGGGTGGCAAGCGGCCCCGACAAAGTCGGAACGCGCCAGCACTGCCAGATGGTGCGGGTCCGGCAAGCAAGATGGAAAGGAGTACGCGAGGAACCGGCGTTTACGTCTCTCAAATCTGGATCGGCTCGAATCTGGCGGATGTGGGCCGAGAGCGGTGCGTCCCAACTGATTTCGGGTTGGGAACTCTCGGGCCGGCTTCGACGCCCGGCCGGGAGACCACGGTGAAGTGCTGCGGGGTAGCCGTGGTGAGGCCGCAGGGACCGAGTCGGGCTCCTCCTCCATCGATCGAATCACAGTGAACACGGGAACCGTCCTGGTCCCGCCCCCCGTGTACATCCAGTCCAGGGGATCGGCCGTTCATGGGCCGTGGATGCCCGCCGGGACAATGAGCACTCCTCGCCGACGCGCTCGGCGCCGCGCCAAGGGCCACCCAGGAACGTGCTGATCCGGCTCGACCAGATCATGCGCGGCTGGTCAACTACTTCCGGCACGCGGTAGCCAAGCACACCATGAGCTCCCTGGAAAACTTCGTGTGGCACAGGGTGATTCAGTGGTTTCGCAAACTGCACCGCTGGAGGTGGAGGGATGTTCGCCGACACCACACCGCCCCCACGGCCGGTGGACCAGACCCTCGGCGGGCGGGATCGAGCTGTTCAACCTCGCCAAGGTCCGGATCACCCGATACCGGTACCGAGGCACGAGGATCCCCAACCCCTGGGTCCTGGCCAACCACACCTGACGGCAGATGCCGTGGAGAGCCCGTTGCGTGGAAACACGCACGGCGGGTTCGGCGAGCGGCCAGGGGAAACGGGCCGATGGCAACATCGGCACCGCGCCCCAGGCCGACTCAACCACAACCATCGGCAGTTCTCGGAAGGACCGTTTTCGTCGACCCGGGTGCTGACCACGCGACGAGGATCGGGTCGCATCCGGTACGTTCACATGAACCCTAAAGGAAAAGCGCGAATTAAACCGAACCTGCTATCTACGATTCGGGGGGTGCCCAAGACGGCGATCGGCCTTGTCGCGCTCGCCATTGCATGTTGGGCTTTGGCGTCACGGTACCTGCCGGTCACAAACCACGTCGTGATGTTTACGGCGGCACTTTCGCCATACCTGATGCTCTGCGGACTCGTGGCTGTGGTTTTGCTGGTCCTGGCTGGGCGCTGGATTCTCGTTATGGTCGCCCTCGCCTTGACTGTCGCTGCGCTAGTGGTCGAGGTTCCTCTGTACCTGGGTTCGGATGTCGCACACACCGAGGGCGCCGTTGTTCGGGTGATTACGGCGAACCTCCGCACGGGGCTGGCCGATCCGGGCTATCTCGTGAGATCGGCTGAGGCACAGGCGGATGTTCTCGCGTTCCAAGAGCTCACCCCCCGAGAAGTTGACCGCCTGTCCGCAGCTGGGTTGGACGCGATATTCCCATACCGGTGGCTCGATCCACGGAGGGGGGCTTCTGGAGTCGGCTTATGGAGCCGGTTCCCGATGCACGCCACGAGGCGGATCGACGGTTACAGTATGGCGTTCGTAAGCGCGCGAATACGGGTCGCGGGCACTTCAATCGATCCCAGTGTCCTTGTCGTGCATCTACCCGGTCCCTGGCCGCAGCCGATCGATGACTGGCGTCGTGACATGGATCGTTTGCCGGCTACCTTAGATGAGGTCGCCGAGGGGACGGGCGGCGGTGCTGTGGTCGTTGCGGGAGACCTGAACAGCACCATCGACATGCGCCCATTTCGCGGTTTGCTGCGTAATGGCTATCGGGATGCGGCCGAGCAATCCGGGGCAGGGATTAAGCCCACCTTCCCGGCCGACTGGCGGCTACCGCCATTCGTTGCTATCGATCACGTACTGACTCGCGGCTGCACCGCGACTTCGCTACGCACGATCAAGATTCCCGGTTCGGATCATCTGGGCCTCGTCGCGACGGTAATGGTTCCGTAGTCGTCGGCGACGGCATAAATCCGGCGCTGGCCGTTACTCAGGTTTTGACGGGTGGATACTGACGTGCCCAATCGACGATCTGCTGACCACCCTGGCTGATGTCGCCGCCGAAATCGTCGAGCTGCATACACATCCTCATCAGACCGGTTGGAATGTGCGCTGCGTTGGTGGTCTCCCACCATTCCGCACCGTCGACGAAGGTGGCAATCCGCTGGGGAGTCCACTCAACAGCCCAGCTGTGCCACTGCGTGGCGTCTATCCGGATATGGCCGGCTACTTGCTGGTCGGATCCATAGTGAACAAAGGCATCGACGCTCTGCCGCGTGGGATCAGCAATTTCCATGAAGTCGACTTCGCCGCCACCTGGCCGGGCCGGCCACAGCAACAGCACGGAATGGTAGTTCGGTGACGCCGCCGACGATTTCACACACACTTCCCAGCGGCCGTACGTCTGACCTGGGCTCCACGACATCCCCTCGGAATTCCCCTGGGAGTCGCCCGTGATCGTCAACACGCCGTCGGCGACAGAAACCGCACTGGGGGTGCGGCGGCCGTTTCCGTCGTGTCCCGGACCGTCGTAAAGGTTCCAACCGGCAAGCGACGATGGGCCGTCGAAATCGTCGGCTTTGTTCGGCGCGCCCCACTGGTAGGCGGCGGCCGCAGTCGCTGGGCAGTTGTCGGGAGCGGCCCGCGCATACACCGGGTGCCCGATCACCCCGGTAGCGACGCACAGCATCGTGCCCAACGACGCAAGGACCGTGCCGGTCCAAGGGAGAAATTTGCCACGCACGCTACGCGCCTCGTTCGCTCGGCAGTTGATGCAGAGCCGGACCGCGCCTCCGTCCGATGCGTCATAGCACCTGTCCGCTGCGGAGCACCGGCCGTGGCTGGCGTAGACGGTGCTCATAGGGTGACTGTAGCTGACCCCCAGCCAGGTTAGCCAGGTTAGCCAGATCTTGTGTGGATGGTGCGGAAGGAAAGAAAGCGGCCAATTAAGCAGCACCGATTGATGTTTGCTACGAATGATTGTTGGTCGCGAGGCCTGATCGCAGGGAGCGACAGGCTTCCACACCTAGGGTTGTGCCGTGACCCACCGCGTCTGGTAGGCCGACCACTCCATCTGCCGACCGTCGACAGAGGCGCTGATCCTCTTATCGGTGGTGTTGACGATCACGAGTGCGCGCTCGGACGCGAGCGCGAGCAGCCCATCCGCCACGTGCACCTTCCGCCGTTCGACAGTCGGTGGAAACCAGCGGACGAAGCGCTGGAGGACGTTGGTGAGAAAGGGCAGAGGCTGGCCACCGTCAGTCTCCCGCGTGTCCGTCCACAGGCACCCGGCACACTTCGCTCCGTCCGGGCGCGGGTTCCAGTACAGAACCGTGTTTGCTCCACTACTCGCGAGCTCAATCATCGCGGCGACGCGCAGCGCAACCTGATGCTCCGACGACCAGCCTGACCTGGCCGGCTCGACATACCACTCGGACCACCATATGGGCACATTGACCTGCGTTCGGAGCCACGCGTTGACCGCGGCGAATTTCTGCACGGCGGCGAACTCGTCCGGGGCGCCCTGTTCTGTGGTCGCGTGGGCGTCGACGACGACGAAGTCGGCGCCCTTTCGCTGCAGCTTCCAGTAGACGAAGGCGTCGATGGACCGTTGGTCCACTGCCCCCCAGGGTCCCTGCAGCTGTGGAGAGCTGTCGGGCGAACCCAACGGTTTGCTCTCGAACGAGAGGTAGGGGCCGCCGACCTGGTTCGCTGGATCCACCGCCTTCACCGCGTCGTAGACGACGTTGTAGAGGTCGGTGTATCCCTTCGCGTCCCACCGCTTGAGCTCGTCGTCAAAGAACCCTTTGAACTCGTTCCAGACGAGGAAATGGCGAACGTAGGGATAGCGCTTCGCCACTGCGGCGCTCAGCGCGGCGAAATCAGCGAAGTGTTCGGGGAGCGGCGCATCTTCCAAGCGGTCCCAGTCGGTCTGCCCGGCCTCGCCGCCCTTCATCCAGTCCGGGGCGCAGCACAAGACGATCACCGGAATGCCGCCGCTGCGGCGAATGAAGTCCATCCGACGGTCTAGGCTGCGGAAATCGTACTGGCCGGGCGAGGGCTCAGGGTTGTCCACCCCCCAACCCATGATGGCCTGAGCCTGCACCATTGGTACCGACTTGATCGCTCCCTCGGCAGTGGCAACCGCTGTGAACTCACCGTCGTCAGCGCTGAACTGTGTGTGAGTGAATCCCCAGCCGGGCCATTCGGTTTCGCCGTACCTGTTGGAAGCAGGAACCTTTGGGCACCAAAGGCACATAGCCAGAGCTAACGCCGTCACGGCCACTGCGACGGGCACCCCCATGGTGACCCACCGGCGGTTTCTTTTTCGGGCGCCCTGCCCTATTCACGTGGCGCGCCATGGCGGCCCCACATCCGCCGGGCCTGTCGCCGGCCGGCCTAACGGCTGCAAGGTCTGGCATGCCGCTAGCCGAGCCATGCGGTGGCGAGATCGTCTCGCGCCGAGGTGATTCCGCCGCCGAGTCGGTCCCCTCGCCGATAGGGAAGGTTGACCGGCCGGGTGTGTGCGCCGCGTGGTCATCGGGTGCCGTCAGCGTCGCAGTGCGGGCTCGCGGTCGCCGCGGCGGCGCGACCCTGGATGGACGGTGGTGCTGGTGGTCGCGGTTGTCTTGCTGGGCGGGGGCTGACCCGTCTGGGGCGGCGCTGTGTCCGTCGAGGTCCTCCGTTCGTCCGCGGTCTGTCCTTCACCTGTCATCCCGGGTGTATGCATGCTCTGTTACGTGCTCGGAGTCTGAACAGGGCCTTTGCGGGATGCTCGATCGAAGTTTAAGGAAAAGCGCGATGTTGATGGCTATGAGAATTAGAAATATGGCTATGGCCGCAACGATAACCATCATTATTGTGCCTATCACCATTTCCATCATGTTGCTCGAATTCCTTTCTCATCGTTGAAATCCCGCTTGGTTGTGCGCTCCTCACGTTGAATGTGCGGCTACCAGGGCACACACACAAGCTCGCTGTAGAGGTAGTCGATCTGCCCGGGTTCCAAGCTAGAACTGCGGTACATCTTGGGCCAGTTATTCAGCTTGAACGATAGTTGTGGCTTGTGCTCGATGATCCGTAGCTCAGCCAGGGTCGCCACTAGCCCATGACGAACCAACAGATGACGGGTCAGCGGGATCAGGGCACGATGGAAAAGGTCAGGATTGCTGACGTGAAGGATGATAGCGAACACCGCCGCACCCTTGTACCGAAACTTCCGGTACATGACGTAGCAGGACTCCTGGCCACGGATTAGCACGAGGTGATGCGCTGCGAGCGTTTGTGCGTGGTCGCGGTAGAGCTCTAGCTCAGTCCCGGCGAGCGTCCTTTCGATAACGTCTGGGTCGGCACTGATCCTCGTTCGGCCCGGCAGGGTAGGCCACGGCAGGTTGGGAACGAGCGCCGCAGTCGTGTCAAGGAAACGGAACCTGAGCCAGGCGAGGATCTCCTGCGGCCCCTCGTCGGGCGACAGGATTGTGAAGTTGTAACCCTCCTGCGCCAGCAGCGCATTGAGCAGCGAGATGCTCCGGGATCGATAGTCGGGCAGCACGCACCACGATCCCAAGTTGCAGAACCGCTCCACCCGTCCTGCCACCAGCCGCTCGGAGTAGAGAGCCAATAATGTTCCGACGACGCCCTGCCCGTCCCGGAGCATGAATCCGTGATTAGGTGCCTCCACCTTCCATGGCACCGCCGAGCATGATAGAGCCCAGGGAACTCGGTCATTGTGGTTGGCGCACAGGAATTCCGCCACCGCAGGCACGTCCGCGTCCGTGATCGGAGTCAGCTCGACAGTCATCTCGCGCATCTTTCTGGCCCGCATGACCGACGTCGGCGCTCATTGCCCGGCGTCATCGCGCACTGCATGTTGCTGATGGCCCAGGCCGGACGGGCGGTGAGACACTGGCTCGGCGTGGATGTCGAATTGCTGTCGCCTGACGCATGTTTCAGTTGGCCCATGACCGTTCCGGAATGGTCCAGAGGGGGCTGTTGCGGCACTGGTCGAGGGCAGGATCACTGAAGGTCTGCCCGAGGTCGAAGCCGGATCCTCCTCACCGTCCGCGCCAGCGGCGGCACCGTACGGGTCAGGTACGGTGCCGCCGTCCGGGGCGAGCGTGACCGAGTCGTATCCCACCGAAAGTGCTGCGTCACAAGGCAGGTGGCTATTCTCCCGCCACCACGCCTGGCCCGACGCCGGCAGGGTGTCGATCGGGTCGTAGAACGGGTAGACGCGGTTCAAGGCATCGACGTCCGATCCGTCCAAACCGGTGCGGTAATTCTTGGTCCAGTACGAGATGCCCAGGTTCCGGTCGTAACGCACCACCTGATGGACCCACCGTTTGCCGACATAGGGAACGTCGCACACGATGCGCGGGGTCGCGAAGCCGGGCAGATAACCCATGATCGACAACTGCAACTGTTGTGCTTGCCACAGTGGGGTCCGCCAGTGTTCGGCGTTGGGGATCATGTCGCACATATAAAAGTAGTACGGCAGGATATTTGCTTCGCCCTGCAGCGCGAAGCACAGGTCGAGCAGGTCGTCAGCGGTGGCGTTCACCCCGCGCATCAACACTCCCTGGTTGCGCACGTCTCGCAGCCCTGCGTCGAGCAGCGCCCGCGCCGCCGCCGCGACCAGTGGAGTCACCGACTGCACATGGTTGATGTGGGTGTGCAGCGCCAGGTTGACCCCGCGGGCGGCGGCAAGGTGCGCCACGCGATCAACTCCGTCGACCACCTTCTCTTGCAGCCAGTGCTGTGGCAGCGCGGCCAGCGCCTTCGTCGCCAAGCGGATGTCGCGGATGGTGTCAATCTCGAGCAACTGCATGAGAAACGATTCCAGCCGCGGCCAGGGGACGTTGGCCACATCCCCACCGGACACCACGACATCGCGCACCGTCGGTGTGGCGCGCAGGTAGTCCAGCATTCGGTCCTGCCGGTCGGCGGGCTGCAGGGTCAGCCTGGTCTTGCTGATCGTTGGTGTGGAATTGCCGATCAGATCCATCCGCGTGCAGTGCCCGCAATATTGCGGGCAGGTCGAGAGCATTTCGGCGAGGACCTTGGTCGGGTATCGATGGGTCAGCCCCTCCACCACCCACATCTCGCTCTCGTGCAACGAGTCTCGCTCGGCGTAAGGATGTGAGCCCCATTCCGGCTCGCGATCGCTGAGCACCGGCAGCATGTAACGCCGGATCGGATCGGCATAGAAGGCCTCAGTAAACGTGCGACGTTCCGGCGCGCAGTGGGGAGCCATGGTGTTCAGCATCTGCGGCGGCAGCAGCATCGACATGGTGGCGCGCTGCTGCTGATCGGCGGCCAGGTCGGCGTAGAACCGCTCGTCGAGCAGGTCCCCTGCCACCGCGCGCAGCTGCCCTATGTTCTTGATGGAGTGCGCCCGCTGCCATTGCGCGTCCCGCCATTCGGACTCGGTGACCGTCGCCCATCCCGGGTAACGACGCCAATCCGGTTCGGACAACTCCTTGCGTACATAGGTGTACGGCTGATCGATGACGGCGGTGAAGCCGGTACCTGCGGATTCGGTGAGTTCGGTGAGTAGTGTCATTGCGCCATAACCTTTCGTGAAACGGTCGCCGGTTCAGCGCCGTGGATCAATTCGGTCGCGACGCGTTGGCCCGACCTGATCGCACCCTCCATCAGCCCGAAGAACTCCAGGCTGGTTTCGGTGCCTGCCCAGTGGACTCGGCCATGCGGTTCGGTCAGTGTCGGCCCGAGCCGCAACCAGTCACCGGGGCCGAACAGGGCGGCATAGCATCCCCTGCTGTATTCCTCAGCCAGCCAGTCGGTCACCGAGCATTGCGTCGGCGGCGGCAACTGCGGAAAGAGCCGGCGGGTGTGGGCCAGGGCCGCGTCCCGCTGCTCGTCCGACGACATCGCGCTGAAAGCCGATGCCGCTGCGCCGGTGACGAATCCCGTTAGCACGCCGGCAGATTCATCCGGCGGAGAATCATCGACCGTGGACAGCAGCGGTCCGTGCGCGCTCACCGACCACCCGGACAAGCCCTGCTCACGCCAGATCGGAGCCGGATAGCTCAGATGTACTTTAACCGCGCAGCCGCGGCCGGTGGCCGCCGTCGCCCGCGGGGCGGGCAGGGCGGGCCGGAACTCGATCCGCTGCGCCAACAGCGGCGGTATGGCGACGACGACCTGGTCGGCCCGATACTCGGAACGTGTGCCATCGACGGCCGAAACACAGTGCACCACAACCTCGTCGGCGTCCTGATCGATCGCAGAAACGGGATGACGCAACCGCACCCGCTCGCCGAGCCGGTCAGCGAGCGCCTCGCATAGCAGATGCGAGCCGCCATCAATCCGCCACTGCTGGGCCCCGCCCTCGAAGGCGTTGAGGTAGCGGATCCCGCCGCCAGAGCGCAGATAGAAGGCCATGTGCAGAACGGAGATCGCCGCGGGATCGGCCGCCATCATCTCGCCGATGAACAGCGGAAAGAAGGTCCGCGCGTCCGGATGCTTGACCACGTCGGCAAGCCACTGCGCGGCTGTCAGCTGGTCGAGATATTCCGCGCGTGGGCTCTCCCACGGTGCGTCAGGCCGCACCTGCGCGACCAGTTCCTCGAGCCGATCGAACAGATCGCCGAGCGCGACCGCGTCCAGCGGGGGCACCCGGGTCGCAGTCGTCGTCCGCTCATCCGACACCAGGAATGTGCTATCCCCTTCCATCGCCGTGGAGGCCAGGCCAAGTCCGTGCTCCCGCAACAGTGCGAGCAGCTCGGTATGCCGCACGCCCAGATAGGCAGCACCCCCGTCGGCGACGACACTCGTGGACACCGGGATGCCGTGCATCCGGCCGCCCACCCGATCACGTGCTTCCAGCACTGTGACCTCCGCGCCCGCCGCCGCCAAGTCGACAGCGGCGGTCAGTCCGGCCAGGCCGGCACCGACGACGACAACGCGCATGCCTCCCCCGTTCATGGCGCTACCGCGGCAACTTTGGCGAACAATCCGTCCGGCGAGGGATCGTCGACGAAGTCCTCGTACAACAACTCCGTCCCGAAATCCCGTGCGATCGCACTGAGCACCCGGGTGGCCAGCAGCGAATCGCCGCCGAGTTCGAAGAAGTCGGAGCTCGCATTCACCTCAGGGGTGTTGAGGACTCTACGGAAGATCTGGACGATGTGGTCGGGGTTCATTGGCCTGCTCCTTTGCTGTCGTAGTCCGCTGCGGCACGCTGCGTTGCCGCCCGATCAACTTTGCCGCTGGCCGTGTAAGCCAGCGCCGCAACGAATTTCACTCGGCTGGGCACGAATTGGCTGGGTAGGCGCTCACGTAGGTAACGTTTCAGCTCAGCCGGAGTAGTCGCCCCGGCCGGAACAACGTACGCCGTCAACGACAGTCTGCCCGAGCCGCCGTTCACCGATCACGACCGCCCCCGCGACCGCGGGGTGGGTGTTCAACTGTGCCTCCACCTCGGCCGGATGTACCCGCACACCAAGGACTTTCACCTGTTCGTCAGCGCGACCGCGCGAATACAGCAGCCCGTGTTCGCCGCGGGTGACCAGATCTCCGGTGTGGAACCACCGGGTCGGTCCGGAGCCGTGATCGGCGACCGGGAATCCGGTCGCGGTGAGTTCCGGCAACCCGAGGTACCCGGTGGCCAAGGAGGGGCCCGACACCAGCAGTTCACCCTCATCGGTGACGTGATCGCGCACATGGGGCAGCGGACGCCCGAGTGGCGCCTCGGCATCGGCGGCCGCCACTTCTGGTTCGGTGCCGGGGCCGCTCAGCTGCACCGCATGGGTGATCATCGTCGTCTCGGTGCATCCGTAGGTGTTGAGCAACCTGACGTGCCCGACGTCGAGATCACGCCACTGCCGCAATCGGGTTGGATCAACCCGCTCGCCGCCGATCACCACCAGCCGGACGCTGTCTGGCAGTGCCGCGTGCTCCTCGTGCAGGAAAAGCACAAGTTCGTGCCAGAACGCCGTCGGCAGGTCGAGCACGGTGACTTCCCGTTCCGCCAGCATGCGCACGAAGGGCGGGAACGAGCCGGAATGGGCCGCGTCGTCGAAAACCAGTGTCGCGCCGGCGGTCAGCGCGGGCAAGATCTCCTCCAAGCAGGTGTCCCAGCCGAGCGAGGCGAATTGGAGCACGCGGTCCTCGGGGGTGAGCGCGAAGAGGTCGCGAAGTGCGCGCACCGTGACGGTCAGGGCATGCCGCGAGACCACCACCGGCTTCGGCGCCCCAGTAGAACCGGAGGTGCACAGCACATACGCTGGATCGCTCGGGTGCCAAAAAGGCTGCGGCAGGTCTGTCATCCGCAGCTACTGGGTCCTCGTCGAGCGTCTCGATCAGCAGGTTCGTTGGTTCGTGCGGGTCGGAGGCGACCGCAAACAGACGATCCAGGCCGAGTACTGCAGCGAGCGCCTGCTTGCGAGCGACCGGAAGAGCGGCGTCGATCGGGCAGTAGGTGGCGCGGGCTTGCAGTATCCCAAGTAGGTGCTCTACCACAGCGGGTGTGTGCGAGACCAACGCACCGATCAGACCGGATGGCCCGTCGGCGGCGAATCGGCGTACCCGGTAGCGCAATGCGGTAAGACGGACCCGCTCTGCGAGGTCTCGATAGGTGATGGCGGCGCCGTTGTGCTCGATGGCAGGATGGTGAGGCCAATCTCCGGCCGCGGCAGCGAAGTCCGCCACCACGTCACCGACAACATCGGTGTCGGGAACGGCGATATCGGCGTCGGGAAAAGCAGTGTGAGACATGGCTTCCTATTCGTTAGCGGGGGTTGGCTCTACCGGTCCGACCCGGTCCTTACAGGTCCTCATGACGTCAGCAACACGAAACGCTCGACGACGACGAGCACAAACCCGACCAGAAACGGCGCCGCGGCGAACGTAAGTGGGCGGAGCCGCCTGAGCTCGTCAGGTGCAAGGCGAATTCGCCACGCCTCACGCACGGTCAGAATGCCCAACAGCATGACCAGAAAGGCCACACCAACCGGGGTCCAAGGCGTACGCCACACCTGTAATCCAGTGGACGTCGGCGGGAAGCGGTTGGCTACCGCGCCTGGGGGCCAGTCGAGGGCATAGATAGTCGCGTCCGGGTTCTCGACAACCACCCGAAGCCCGGGGGTGGCAGCTAGCGCGTGGCGGAATCGGTCGCCCCAATCCCTGGGGTATCCCTGGCCGAATACGATGTACGCCTCCTGACTTCGCGTGGTGATCAGATATCCTTCCGACCCCTGCTCCCTCAGGGTCTGCAGCACCCCGGTCACGTCGGTCGGATCGATCGGTGCCATCGTGTTCATCCAGTGGACCCGTTCCACGTCGCGGTAACCGAGCGGCATGAAGGGAGTGGAGTTGAGCTCGGGCACAGCGGTGACGTAAAGGAACTTCACGGGGTCAGACGTACGCTCGTAGACCGTCTGCACCGCGCTGACCGCCCCCTCGGGGATCCGTTCGAACGCCTCGTTCCCGTAGCGAGTGACGAAGAAGGAGAACAACAGAACCAGAGCGCATACGCCGGCGACGCATCGCGCGAGCATCGAGGGGCGTGATGCCGGGCGGGGGAACAAGGCCAATGCGGCGAGCACGGACGCGGGCGCAAGTGCGAACAAGTAGACGCGCAAGGCCATCTCGCCGCCGTAACTCTGCATGATCGCCAGACCGATCGGGGCGCCGGTCAATACCAGCAGCACGCGGTCCTCGATCCCTCGCCGCCTCCGGCGGAGCAGTCCCCAGCCCGCGATCAGGAAGACCAGTACGGTCGCGAGCATCCGGGCGTGGACGACGAACTGGTGCTCGGCCCCTCCAAGGCTGGCTCGGTTCCCCACCGCCCCACCGATATCCCCGACGCCGCTGGCCACGTCGTTGAGGTTGGCCCCCCAATACGCCTGCGTCATAAAGCTGATCCACGCCATCAGCACCACGACGAGCAGCACGGGAAGCCCGGTGAGCGCGCACCGACGGGCGACGACCAGCCCACCAGCGCTCATCAACATGGCGAACGGGGTCAGCTGGTGGCAGACGGTGGCCGTGGCGAACAGGCCCACCACAACTGCAAGCACAACAACACGTTCCGCCGGCGCGACCTTCCAGGGCGGCAGCTCGCCCCGTGATGCATTGCCCCAGAGCCGCCGCCACAGCTTGCTTCCCCAGCGGAAGGGCCTCGGAATGTCCCCGGGCGGTCCGTGGGGCGGGCGGAACCACATGACGAGAAAGGCCACGAAGAGCAGGTAGAGCAGCAATGAGAAGCCCTGGGGGGAAAAATAGTCCTGCCCAATCCAGTTGAGGAGGCAAAAGAACAACGCCGCCAACCACTTTGCCTGCCAAGCCATCCGGATGGTGGTCATCAGCAGCCCGAGCGCAACCAGGTACAGCAGATTCTGCACCACCGGCGTCACGCTGAGGATGGTGTGTAGCGCCTCCAGCTTGCCCGAACCGACCCAGAACGCGGCGAGCGCGAAGAAGCCTGGCCAGGACCATCGGGTGTCGAGGTCCGGCGCCGTGGTTCCGGTGCGATCGATGAACTCGACGAAGCCGGCATGGACCCAACTGATCGCGAAGCGCGGCTCGGACTCGAGCAGCACCGTGATGCCATGCAGCATAAGGACGAGCAGCACCAGTTGGGCACAGAGCAACCAGGCGCAGTGCCGTGGCAGTGAAAGCGCCCCAATGAAGCCGACGATGAGAAGTACCAGCCCGAGCAACGTCGTCACCGGCAGGACTGAGATCAGCCCAAGACCCGTCATGGCGCCAAGGTCGACGCTATGCAACTTGGCAAGGTACAACGCGACTGCCACTACGGTCAGGACGCACAGAATCGCTACGCGGACGCCCTGGCTGCCACCCAGTCGAGGCCACTCCTGCACTCCCTCCTCGGTGGGCCGAGGAGGGGGCGCTGCCGGGGCGAGCTCGCGCTCTTCCGCATACATCAGTAGAGACACGTAGTCTCCTCGTGTGCGGGGATCGGCGAGGCAGGTCGCTGGCGCCACCCGAGAAGCCTTCCAAGCTCTGGAAGCACAACCAGCATCGCGACGAGCTGGCCGAGCAAAACCGCCGCCCCCACTGCGGTGAGCCTCGGGTCACCGAAGTGCACGAACAACTGGTGGTAGTGCTGCAAGACGACAACCAGTCCCAACACGGCTACTGCCCGCAGGGATTGCACCCCGACGATCCGCGCGCGCATGTTCCGCGCCCGTAGCGTGCCGAGGTAGATGTCCACCACCGCGCTGGGCAAGCTGGCGAAGGCCAACAGCTGAAGCAACGGCACGGCGTCGAGGTATCCGGCACGGAGCAGCCCCAGCGTGTACGGAGCCGCGAGGCTGATCCCGACAACTCCGACTGTTAGCAGACCCAAGGCTCGAGTGAGCGCAGAGCGGCAATGGCCGGCCAGACTCGAAGGGTCATACACACCCTCCACCGCCATGGACGCGGCCATGTTGACGGCCACTAGATTCATCATGGTGGCGATGGCCCAGGCCAAGAAGAAGTACGCGTAGGTGTGAGGCGCAACGTGTAATGCCACCAGCACCGGGACGAGGAACATGGTCCCGTACAGCAATAGCGCGCCCAGATAGTCAGCGGCAAAGAACCGGCCGACCTCTGCACCCGTCAGCTCGACCTCGTGCGTCGACGTGCGTACATGCCGCGGCAGGAGCCTGCCGAAGATCAACAGGTTCACCGGGAACATGACGACGATCATGGGAACGATCCAGGAGAAAAACACGCCGGACTGGGGCATGTAATGGGCCAGCACCACCAGAAGGACGATCTTGGAAACGGCGAACGCGGCGTTCCAGACAGGCACCCAGACCGCCGCCCTCAGTCCTGTCAACACGCTGTCCTGCAGCGTGACTACACTCGCGGCAACCGCTGCGGCGATGAACCACATTCGCGTGTGCGGCTCGCGGAGGAGGTCGTATACCGGCCCTCCCACCCAGTAGAGCGTGACGAGTAAAGCCACGGCAAGGACGGCGACTACGGCGGACGTGACGAGGTAGGTGAACGCGACGACGGCGACCGTACGCCTTCCGGTCCTGGGGATGAAGCGATTCAGCGTGCCGGCGAAGTTGACCGACACCAAGCCGGTCAACAGCATCAACGCCGAAATGGCGGCCGATCCGCGACCGACGTCGGAATCGTCGTAGTAGCGCGCCGCGAGGATCCAGTACACCAGACCCAGGGCGCCGGTCACCCCGGTATTGAGGACGAGGGCATAGGCGTTCCGCAGAAAGGGCGGGCCGCTGCGACGAATTCTTACCTGGCGATGGCGGGCGGCCTGGGGATCGGGTACGGAAATCTCCTCGGCGGCTTGGATCGTGGTCGCAGGCTCAAGCATTGCCGAGCACCCACTTGCCGGCCCGTCGGGTGCTGCGTACAGACGCCCAACCTGCCGTAAGCAGGCGATCCCGCCGGAAGATTCGCTTGTCTCCGCCGGTCATGACCGAGGCGAAGACCATAGTGTTGGTGCTCCGGCGGATGGTGAGCCGCGGGAGCATGAAGATGTCGTCGGATGAGGTCGCTCGGACATTCCTCACGGCCGCTGCGCAACGATAGCCAGCCGCTCGAGCGGCGAGCCGTACTCGCGGAGTCGAGTAGCCGAAAGGATAGGCAAGGGCTCGGACCGGGGCACCGATGCAGTCCTCGAGCAGTGCCCGGCCGACGCGGAGTTCCTTGCATAGCGCGGCGTCAGCGAGCTGGTCGAGCTGGGGATGGCTGTGGCTGTGGGCCCCGATCTCGATGCCCGCCGCCGCAAGCTCCCGGACCTGCGCCCAGTTCAGCATCTGGCCCAGCGGCGCACCGGCGGCATTCGGGCCAGCGTCGGCGATCCAGCCGCTCGTGACGAAAACCGTCGCCGGAAAATCGTAGCGCCGAAGAATTGGCCAGGCGGTGTGTGCGAAGTCCGCGTAACCGTCGTCGAATGTGAGGACCACCGGCCGCTTAGGCAAGGCTTTACCGGTCTCAAACGCATCGGCCAGGTCCGAGAAGGTCATCCCGGTGAAGCCGCGATCCACCAGGAAAGCAATCTGCTCGTCCAGTGAACGTGGAGTAACGGAGTGAAATCGCGTCTCGGCTGAAGGGTTTTCGGCAACTGCGTGGTACATGAGGATCGGAACCGACTCAGTCATTTCGCCTCCGTCATCACGGGTCGCCGGCGGAGGGACACGCCGCCGCGCGCATAACCGGCTGCAGCAGCGAGCAGTCCGACAGAGATGGCACAAGAGCGCTCTATCCCGGCCCGATCTCCGCGCAGCGCCTCACCGAGCCCCCGCGCCATACCGCGCGTGAGGGTACGAGTGGTGTACCTCCGCTCGGCCGAGAGCCCATCCGTGACGCCCACGCTGCGCGTCACGGCCGCCTTCGACAATCCCTCGGCAAAGCATCGGGAGCGGAAATAAGAGAACCGCTCCCGCTCGGCCGACACGCGGTGCCAGATCACCGCCTGCGGTTCGAAGACGAATGTCCAGTCGGGGCGATGCTGACTCACCCGGATGCAGAACTCTGTCTCCTCGCAGCCCAGGGGACGACGCTGCGCCGAGGTCCGGCCGATGTGACTCGGGAACCCGCCCGCCACCGAGAAGACCTCGCGACGGAAGGAGGCGTTGCCACCCAGGAGGTTCCGGACCGGCCCGGGTTCCCTCCCGGTGAACGTACATCCCAGGACCCAGTCGAACTCTTCCGGGAACCACCGAGGCCGGGCGGATTCCCAGCGCGGCAGGGTGGTGCCGCCTACACCGACGATGCTCTCGTCGGTGTAGGCGTCGCGAAAGTGTCTAAGCCAGTCGGGGTGGGCCACAGCGTCGTCGTCCAAGAAGGCCACCACGTCGCTGGAGGTCACTTCGACGCCTGTGTCCTTGCCGCCGGACAGCCCGCGTTGCTTCCGGTTCTCGACGACCGTCACGTCGGGCAGGGCGGTGCGCAGGCGGCCATAGAGGTCGGGGTTGTGGTCGACAACGACGACGATCTCCTCTGCCGGCGTTGTTTGGTTCCGAACCGACGCTACGGCGGCGAGAATGTCGTCCCACCGATCGAATGTGTAGGCGCAGATCACCACGCATAGGGTGAGGGTGCGCCAGGGCGTTGCCGATGTCATTCAGCATCTCTCTTCGTTCGATGATGGGAGAGGATCACCGTTACCCGCCGGGGACGGCGGGCGATGATGGATTTCGGCACCAGGCCTACCGGTCGGCACCAGCCACAGGAGGGCTGTCGTTAGACCCACGGCGACGACACCTCCACGGGGCGACCAGGCGTTGCCCGACAACATTGATTGTGCGACAAGGGCATTGATGGCGGCGGCGCCGGCAGCCCCAACAATCAGGGCGACGGCACGGTTGACGCTCGGCAGCAGCCGGGCGATCGCAAGCGTAGGCGCTACCACCACGAAGGCCACGACCAACGTGTGACCGAGGTGCCCGGAGGATTGGGCGACGGCCAGCCCAATCCCAAGTCCGCCGGCCCTCAGGACGGTCACTATGACGTCACGTACCGCGACGGGCATCCTTTCGGCCAAGAGAGCTTCCGTTCTATTGAGGTCCGGTGGTTCACGCCGAACCGGTCTAATCGAGGTCCGGTGGTTCACGCCGAATCGGCAATTGCGCCAATGGATGTAGTGACCGAAGCGGGATGGCGGTCACGTATCGACTGCACGAGCTGGCCGGTGATCCCGGCGCGATGGTCGCGAAGGACTGTACGCAGAACCCGGGTGCCGTCCCGCACTGCCCGGAGGTTGGAATTTCCAGCGCGTCGAGGCAGCTCGAGGCTTGGCACCTCCGCGATGCGCATCCCTGCCTGCATAGCATGCACGACCATCTCGGCCTCGATCTCGAATCCCGTCGCAGATAAACTGAGGTGCTCGAGATAGCGACGGTGAAACGCGCAGAATCCGTAGCACAGATCAGTAAGCCGAGCGTCATAGAGCGTGTTAAACACCGTCAGCAGAAACTTGTTACCTAGACTCCTGAACTTGCTGATGTCGAGGGAGCCGCCGCCGCTGATGAACCGGGACCCCTTGACGAAGTCGTAGCCGTTGGCCAGGAAGTGGAGGTAGTGGCTGATCTCCTGGGGCGACATACTGCCGTCGGCGTCGATCATGACGATAATGTCGCCAGTGGCTGCGAGAAAGCCACTTCGCAGCGCGTCGCCCTTGCCGATCCCCTCTTGGCGCACCACGCGGATGTCGGGTCGGCAGCTGCGAGCGGTGGTCAACGTCACATCCGTTGAATTGCCGTCGACCAGGATGATCTCGGTGACGGTGTCTGGAATCTGCTCCAGCACCCACGCGATATTTCGGGCCTCGTTCCTAGCGGGGATCACCAAGCTGACGGCCGGTGACGGCAACGCTACTTCGGACGGCGACAACGATTCCGTTGTGTTCCGACTCTTCCTTCCATTGGTCCTTCCATTGGGCACGGTTGAGGCGGTAGTCCTCAAGCCTTCGTGGGAACCGTTGGTGATTTCGGCTAAAGACATGTCAATTACCGCCTTTGTAGTAGAGAGTGGAAAGCTTTGTGGCGCAGGAGCACTCATCGCCAACGCCGTCCGCGGGCGTGTGCGCGGGGAATGGAAGCGGTGATCGACCGGGCCCTTGTTGGTCGGCTGCAGCTGTTCGGCCTGGTTCCCGCCAAATCGCGGTTGCGGTTTCCGACGTGTGCCGCGGCGGCGGCTCCGCTCCAACAATCCAAACCGGAGGCGTGCCGGCGATCCTGTAGATCACCCACCTGGCTTCGACACCGCCGTGTGCGCCGGCGGTCGCGCCGATAAACTGGGCGAATACGTCGTCGTCGACGGTTATCCGGTTCCCAGCGATGATTGCGCGCCAGCCCGCCTTCTTTAGCGCCTCACATGCCTCGCCGATCGCCGGAATGCCCGCCACGACTCTGGCCACTCGCTCGGCAGTGACCGTGTGCTGGTCCTCTTGGAGAAGGACTGACGCGTCTCGATCAGTCACTGGGTGGCTAGTTGGCAGCATGGTTATGCCCTCCTTTCCTTTCGAGGATTCGTCCAGTGCAATCGGCGTGGGTATGGGCGTTCGCCCCCCCGTGAGCTCACTTCACGATATTTGCCATCAGAAGGACGGGCGATACGTGCCTTCGCGGGTCTGCCAGACCAAAAGAAGTCGCGCAGGCTATCTGCGCCCATCACCGAATAGCGCAATATGGAGTTCCATTCCGACCCGATAGTTTCGGAGGATTCCGAACAACGAAACCGCCAATCACCCACAGTCGACTTCGGCGCACGAGTACTCGCCACGAATCGCGCGGACCAGAACGCCCATGCATTCTCCAGCGATCCCGGATAGCCATAGCCAGTTAACTCGTGAAGCACACCCTCAGTATGGTTTGGTGGCTGCCGCCAGTACATGGACCATCAGATCGATCTTTCAGATGAATCCAGGTCTAGTTCCTGGATTCACCCTCGGTGTAGCGATAGAGCTGCGGCCTGGGCACGGGTGCTCACACCCAGCTTGGTCAGCAAGCTATGCACATGGTTCTTGACAGTATGAACTGCGATGCGCAGCTGGTCTGCGATGTCGCGGTTCGATAGACCTAGTTCCAGCATCTTGAGGATCTGGGCCTCGCGGGCTGTAAGAACTAGTTCCTTTTCCGTCGGTTGCCGTTGTGAGGCGAGAGCTGATAACCGGCGAAGCAGAATTGCCGATACTCGGGGCGAACACAATGACTCCCCAGCAGCAACCTTCCGTATCAGTACAAGGAGGTCTCCAAGCGACTCGGTTCGCAGGTGATATCCAGCCACCCCGGCCTCGGCGCACGCGACGATTTCTGACTCGTCGTCCTCTGACATACCCAAGACGATCACTCGCATGGTTGGGCTCAGCTTCAATGCCTGCGTTAGCAAAATCACACTGTCGCGGGTTGCAATGTTGAAAAGGATTATCCGCGGCTTCATGTTCTCGATCGCTGTGATCAAAGACGGCAAATCCCACGCGACACCAGGATTGACCACTCCGTGAGCGGCAATGACGCCGGCTAGGTATTCGCGATAGAGCCTGCTGTCGTCGACGATCAGGACCCTGGTGTCCGCGAGTATCCCCTGGCCCTCCGCGAGGTCCGCCGCCAACTCTGATCTGTACCCGTTCGTCAACCGGATGTCCCAGCCGACCGGCTGGCGGCGCACGCTTGTCAATAATCGCTCAGGCACAGCGCGCCGGCCATTACCTCCGAGCGGGCCGCAGACGGACTCCGTCACGCCGACGGCCGACTCAGCAAGCAGGGCACCCTCGGTCGAGGTCCGCACACCGCTGGCGGAGTCGGAAACCACTGTGTTGCTTGGATGCTCATCCATTGCGATCTTTCGATCGTTGCCAGGTGCCTGCGCCGTCCCAGGCACCGTCGACGTGGCCGGCTTCGGTCGATGCACCTTGTCGCTTCAACACACCGCGAACGAGGGGCGAGCGACCTCGATGTGTCTTACGTAGATGAGCCACCTCTTGACTCCCATCGATTCTGCAAGGTTCCTGCTCCAGCCATCCTTCACGCGCCGATGAGCACTTGCGGCTCGGGCTCGAGAGTGGCGCACAGCCAGTGGATCGTGCGGCGAATCCCCTCGGGGAGGTCGACGGTAGGCTTCCACCGGAGTTCGTTCTCGGCTTTGCTCGGGTTCAATGCGATGGCATGGAAGTCATCGCCAGGGTTCGCGGCGAAGCTGGGCTGCGACGCGCCGTCCAGGACCGCGGAGATTAGGTCGTGTACTTCTGTCAGAGTGGTACGCCGTCCGCTGCTGATGTTGTATGTCCCGGTCGTCTCGATTGACGCGCAACCGGCGCGCACGAAGGCGTCGACGACGTCGTCGACGTAGACATAGTCATGGGAGGCAGTCCCATCCTTATACATGCCAAGCGGGCGGCCGACGATCACGGCGGTGCCGAGAACTGCGATCACTCCTGCGCCGTGCGGGTTCTGGCGCGGTCCGTAGACGTTGGCCAACGCGAGACAGATCGGCGCCAAGTCATACATTTCGGCGTAGGCACGCAGATACATCTCTCCGGCGAGCTTCGCCACCCCATAAGGCGACACGGGATTGACCTGGGTGCTTTCATCAACCGGCAGGCAGGGCGGCACTCCGTAGCGTGACTCTTCAGAGGCGGCATAGACGATCCTCCGTATGCCACTCCGCCGGCTTGCTTCGCAAATATTGATCGTGCCCAGCACATTGCTGCGAGCATCCAATTGAGGATCGGACACCGAAGCCCGAAGATCGACGTGCGCGGCAAGGTGGAAGATGACGTGGGGGTTGGCGCCCGAGACGATGCCAGTCAGTTCGGGCGCCTGAACGTCGGCCCTTAAGAAGGTAAACCGGCCAGGGTTCGTTTCGTTGTAGCGGAACGCGTTCTCGAGGTTCGCAACATCGCCTGACCTCAAGTTATCGATTCCGATGACCTGGTGGCCGTCGGCTAGCAGACGGTCAACCAGATTCGATCCGATGAATCCGGCGGCGCCCGTCACTAGTGATCGCATGATCTGCAGTCCCCTATCCGCCAAGGGCCTCGAGAGCCTCGTGCCGGTCGTTCGCAATAATCACGCGAGGGGTGCGGCGCAGAGTCTGCGGTGCTACAAGGATCGCCGTCACCTGGAAGACGGCTGGCACGAAGCGGGTTGCGGAGCCGACAGAGCCGGGTGGAGATCAGCGACCCCGCCGGCCATCGAATCGTGGCCAAGGCGGAAGCGTCACGAGATGCCAACGAGGCTAACACAACAACCCGCATGTCGACCCCGTTCCACGCGGCGATCAAGTCGCACTTCGCAAAGGAGATCATCATTTGCCAAAACGTTGACCCGAGCGATCTCACGCGCGATCTCTGCCCGTCCGTCCCTGTGAAATGCCTGTGATGATGCACAGAAGCTACCACTGCCCAATGGCGGGTGCAAGGACAATCTAGCAACAACATTAGGATATTTGACCGAGCAACATTAAGACTGACTAGCAAAATAAGTTCAAGTGAACATAGACTTCATATTCGCAGACGACCTGTGAAAACCTGGCGTTGCGGCCACAGTGAGCAACGATGAACAGCCATGGACATCTCGCGGCATCAGCAAATCTAGCAACGTTCTATCGCGTGTCTGCCGCGATCCGATGCGCGGCCGAATCGGCTGAAAAATCACATCGATGTAGTTCATCGCCCTTAGTTAGTAGGGCAAACCTTATTGACGGCATCGTAACCTAGCAATCCCGGGGCACTCACTCCACGGCCGCAAAGACGCGGCACGAAAATGTTCGACCACGGTGCGGCCTACGCGGTGGGTGCGACCGGTCGACTTTCCAATCGATCGCATGATCGCCCGGCGTAGCATTTGAGCCTGCGCCCGGTGCGGAGTCGGAATTTATCGAATTGTGTCGACCGATGACGATGCCTGGCTCCACCGTTGGGTTGGAGGTCGGGCTGGTCAGCTGGATGCCCGGAGTGGGCCCCAACATTAGTCAACTACACGCTGGGGCTTTACTTGCATCGTCAACCCTTCAGTGGATGCTGCATGAAGTTCGGCCAAGCGGCTGACAGGTTGGCAACTAGCCGAGGATCAGCCCCGAGGTCGGAACACCGGTGCCGGCGGTGACGAGCACGTGCTCGACGTCGGCGACCTGGTTGACCGATGTCCCGCGCAGCTGGCGCACACCTTCGGCGATGCCGTTCATGCCGTGGATGTAGGCCTCGCCGAGCTGACCGCCGTGGGTGTTGATCGGCAGCCGGCCGCCGATCTCGATCGCGCCGTCGGCGATGTAGTCCTTGGCCTCACCCTGGCCGCAGAACCCCAACTCCTCCAGCTGGATCAGCGTGAACGGGGTGAAGTGGTCGTAGAGGATCGCGGTCTGGATGTCGGTCGGGCTTCAGCCCCGACTGCGACCACAGCTGCTTGCCGACCAGGCCCATCTCCGGCAGCCCAAGCTCCGGCCGGTAGTAGCTGACCATCGAGTACTGGTCGGGGCTGGCTCCCTGCGACGCCGCCTCGATGATCGCCGGCCGGTGCTTGAGATCCTTGGCCCGCTCGGCGCGACGTCACGACGAGCGCGACGGCGCCGTCGGTCTCCTGGCAGCAGTCCAGCAGCCGCAGCGGCTCGGCGATCCACCGCGAATTCTGGTGATCCTCGATGGTGATCGGCTTCTCGTAGAAGTACGCCTTCGGGTTCTTGGCGGCGTGCTTGCGGTCGGCCACCGAGACCGCACCGAAGTCCTTGCTCGTCGCCCCGGACAGGTGCATGTACCGCTTGGCGATCATCGCCACCTGCGCGGCCGGCGTGGACAGCCCGTGCGGATACGAGAACGAGTTGTCCACACCCGTCGAGTCGGCGTTCTCCACCAATCGCATCTGCACCTGGCCGAACCGCATTCCCGAGCGCTCGTTGAAGGCACGATATGCCACAACGCAATCCGCGACACCGGTCGCCACCGCGATCGCCGCCTGCTGGATGGTGGCGCAGGCCGCGCCGCCGCCGTGATGGATCTTGGAGAAGAACTTCAGCTCCCCGATGCCCGTGGCCCGCGCGATGGCGACCTCGGTGTTGGAGTCCATCGTGAACGTCACCATGCCGTCGACGTCGGCAGGCGTCAGACCCGCGTCGTCGAGCGCGTCCAGCACCGCCTCGGCCGCCAGCCGAAGCTCGCTGCGGCCGGAGTTCTTCGAGAAGTCGGTGGCGCCGATGCCGACGATCGCCGCCTTGCCGGACAGCTCACCCGGCATCAGGCACCTCCGATCGTCAGCGTCGCGTCGGCGATGACGTGATCGCCAAGACTGTTGCTGCCAACGACTTTCAGCGTGATCAGGCCGTCCTCGACCGCGGTCACCTCACCTCGTGAACGTCACGGTGTCGTAGGCGTACCACGGCACACCGAGCCGCAGTCCGATCGACTTGATGACCGCGTTCGGGCCCGCCCAGTCGGTGATGTAGCGCTGCACCAGACCGGTGTCGGTCAGGATGTTGACGAAGATGTCCTTCGACCCCTTGGCCTGCGCCTTGTCGCGATCGTGGTGCACGTCCTGGTAATCGCGCGTCGCGATCGCCGTCGACACGATGAACGTCGGGTCGCCGTACAGCGACAGTTCGGGCAGCTTGGTGCCGACCTCGATGGCTGGCGCGCTCATGCGTCCGGCTCCCATGCGTACAGCGTCCACGCCGGACCCGAATCACCTTCGGGGAAGTCGATATAGGTTGCGCGAACTGGCATTCCGATCTCCACGGTCGCGGGGTCGACGTTGCGGAGCTCACCGAGCATCCGCACTCCCTCTTCGAGTTCGACGAGCGCGATGACGAACGGCAGCGTGCGGCCGGGCACCTTCGGGGCGTGGTGCACGACGAAGCTGAACACCGTGCCCTTGCCGCTGGCCACCTGATATTCGATCGCTGCCTCTTTGTCCTGCCAGATCGCGGGCACCGGCGGATGCTGCAGGCTGCCGTCGGGCCGCTTCTGGATGCGCAGCTCGTGCGCGTTGACGCCGTCCCAGAAGAACTTCGTGTCCCGCGACGACGCCGGCCGCATCATCGCGTCGGCGTCGAGGTCATCGGGCACCTGCGTACCCGCTTCGCTCTCAGCGGGTTTGAACTTCATGATGCGCCACATCATTTCGGCGACATCCTCGTCGCCGACCTGCCAGGTGATCTTCTGCGTGATGAAGAAACCCTCGCCGAGCGCGGTCCGCTTCGGGCCCACGACGTCGGTCAGCTCGGCCGCGACGCTGACCTCCTCACCGGGGCGCAGATACCGGTGGTAGGTCTGCTCGCAGTTGGTCGCGACGACGCCGATATAGCCTGCCTCGTCGAACAATTCGAGGATCTTGGTCAGCGGATCGTCGTCCGGACGAACTCCGCCGAGGCCCATCATCGTCCACACCTGGATCATCGCCGGCGGTGCGACGATGCCGGGATGACCCGCCGCCTTGGCGGCCGCCTCGTCGACGTAGATGGGGTTCTTGTCGCCCATCGCGTCGAGCCAGTGGTCGACCATCGGCTGGTTGACCGGATGGCGACCCACACGCGGCTTGCTCTTGCCCTCGGCCTTGACCCGTTCGGCCGCCTTCTGGATGTCTTCGTACGGTCATCGCGGAACCCTCGGCACCTTCAGATCCGGACGCCGCAATCATTTCGCGCATCACCTCGTTCACACCGCCGCCGAACGTGATGACCAGATTCCGCTTGGTCTGGCTGTCCAGCCACTTCAGCAACTCGGCGGTGTCCGGTTCGGCCGGGTTGCCGTACTTTCCGACGATCTCCTCGGCCAGCCGCCCGACGTACTGAACGCGCTCGGTGCCAAAGACTTTCGTCGCAGCGGCGTCGGCCACGTTGATGTCCGTCGCCCGCCGCCGCCACCTGCCAGTTGAGCAACTCGTTGATCCGCCAGATCGCGTGGATCTCACCGAGCGAGCGGCGCACGTCGTCGTGGTCGATCGGCGTCACGCCGTTGCCGCCGGGCTTGGACGCCCACGCGTGTATGCGGTCGTAGATGCCGGCGAACCGACCGGCGGGGCCGAGCATCACGCGCTCGTTGTTCAGCTGAGTGGTGATCAGCCGCCAGCCGCCGTTCTCCTCACCGACCAGCATGTCCGCGGGAACCCGGACGTCGTTGTAGTACGTGGCGTTGGTGTGGTGTGCGCCGTCGGACAGGATCATCGGCGTCCAGGAATAGCCGGGATCCTTGGTGTCGACGATGAGAATCGAAATTCCCT
This sequence comes from uncultured Actinomycetota bacterium, assembly GCA_963770125.1. GTDB lineage: Bacteria > Actinomycetota > Actinomycetes > Mycobacteriales > Mycobacteriaceae > Mycobacterium. The sequence continues at coordinate 27,336 of CAVYPI010000111.1, forward strand.
TGTGCTTCACCGCTTCCGGATCTGTGCGGCAAGCCAGCCAGATGTAGTCGGCGTCGTGCCCACCGGTGGTGAAGACCTTCTGCCCGTTGACGATGTACTCGTCGCCGTGGCGGACCGCGGTGGTGCGCAACGACGCCAGGTCGGTGCCCGCCTCCGGCTCGGTGTACCCGATCGCGAAGTGCACGTCACCGGCGAGGATTGCAGGCAGGAACTTCTTCTTCTGCGCTTCGCTGCCGTACATCTGCAGAGTCGGCCCGACGGTCTGCAGCGTGACCGCGGGCAGCGGCACGTCGGCTCGGTGTGCTTCGTTGACGAAGATCTGCTGTTCGATCGGGCCGTAGCCGAGGCCGCCGAACTCCTTCGGCCAGCCGACGCCGAGCTTGCCGTCGGAGCCCATCCGCTTGATCACCGCCCGGTAGGCCTTGCCGTGCCGGTCGGCCTCCATCTCCTTGACCTCTTCGGGGGAGATGAGGTTCGAAAAGTACTGCCGCAGTTCGGCTTGCAGCTGCCGTTGCTCGGGGGTCAGTTCGATGAACATTGCGCTCCCACCAGATCGAGGCGATGCGACGGACCGCCCACCAGCCGGGTCAGGTCCTTGATCGTGGAGTAGTAGCGGTCCATCGGGTACGCGATGTCCATACCCATACCGCCGTGCAGGTGATGGCAGATCTGCATCACCGGGGGTGCCTGCGAGGCCAGCCAGTAGCCGAGCACGTCGAGATCGTCGTCGGCGTCGCGGCCCTCGGCCAGCCGCCACACGACCGACGTCGCCGCCAATGTCAGTGTGCGCGAGGCGATGTAGACCTCGGCGAGCTGTGCGGCGACCGTCTGGAACGTCGACAGCGGCTTGCCGAACTGATGGCGGTTGGCCACGTAGTCGGCGGTCAGCCGCAGCGCACCTGCGACGAGGCCGGACGCGAACGCGCCAATCGCGGCCAGCGCCAACTGGTTTACCCGGTGCACCTGGGCGTCCTGCAGCACCCCGTCGGCCTCGGCATCGGAGAACGTCACGGTGTACTCGTCGCCCTGGTTCGACGACGGGGTCTTGGTCACCTGCACACCGGCGGCCTTCGGCGACACCACCACGACGGCGCTGTCCGTCGTCACGACGATCCACTCCGCTTGCTCCGCATACGGAACCGCGACCTTGGTGCCGTTCAGCCGGCCGCTGGCGAACGTCGTCGCCGGCCGGTCCGGCAGCGGTGCGCCGGGCTCGTTGAGCGCCGCCGTCAGCACCGCGCCCTTCGCGACGCCTGCCAGGTAGCGGTCCTGCTGTGCGTCGGACGCCAGATCCAGCAGCACCGCGGTGCCGAGCCCGAGCGTGGCCAGCGCGGGGCTGATGGTGCCGTGCCTGCCGATTTCGGTCAGCGCCGTCGCGATCTCGGGCAGTCCGACGCCGTCACCGCCGAGGCGCTCGGGCACCGCCAGCGCCGTCACGCCTCCCGCGACCAGTGCGTCCCAGCTGTTGTCCCGGTCCAGCACCGACGTGACGACGTCGGCGACAGCCTGCTGTTCCGGGTCCGGTGTGAAATCCACCCGACTCCTCCTTGAGTCTTGAGCTGATCAGTGGGCGGCCGGGCACCCGGCGCTTTTTGCGGCTCGCCGGCGCCGGTGTAGTCGACCTGCCAGTGCTTGATGCCGTTGAGCCACCCCGACCGTAGCCGTTCCGGCTCGCCGACGGGCTTGAGATCGGGCATGTGGTCGGCGACCGCGTTGAAGATCAGGTTGATCGTCATGCGAGCGAGGTTCGCGCCGATGCAGTAGTGCGCGCCGGTGCCGCCGAAGCCGACGTGCGGGTTCGGGTCGCGCAGGATGTTGAAGGTGTGTGGATTCTCGAAGACTTCTTCGTCGAAGTTGGCCGACCGGTAGGACATCACGGCACGCTGGCCCTTCTTGATCTGCACGCCGCCCAACTCGACGTCCTCGTTCGCGGTGCGCTGGAACGCCGACACCGGTGTGGCCCAGCGGATGATCTCGTCGGCCGCGGTCGAGGGGCGCTCCTTCTTGAAGAGCTCCCACTGGTCGGGGTTCTGCGAGAACGCGATCATGCCGTGGGTGATCGAGTTGCGGGTGGTCTCGTTGCCCGCCACCGCGAGCATGATCACGAAGAAGCCGAACTCGTCGTCGGAGAGCTTCTCACCGTCGATGTCGGCCTGGATCAGCGTCGTGACGATGTCGTCGGTCGGGTTCTTGCCCCGCTCGTCGGCCATGGCCATCGCGTACATGATCAGTTCCATCGACGACTGCGCGGGATCGACGTCGGCGAACTCGGGATCCTCGCCGCCGGTCATCTCGTTGGACCAGCGGAACAGCTTGTCGCGGTCCTCCTGCGGAACGCCGAGCAGGCCGGCGATGGCCTGCAGCGGCAGCTCGCACGACACCTGCTCGACGAAGTCGCCGCTGCCCTCGGCGGCCGCGGTCTTGGCGATGTTCTGGGCGCGCTGTGCGAGTTCCTCCTCCAGCCGTCCGATGGCACGGGGGGTGAACCCGCGGGAGATGATCTTGCGCAGCCGGGTGTGGTGCGGCGCGTCCATGTTGAGCATGACGTTGCGCTGCAGCTCGATCCGCTCGAACTTCATCTCCTTCGGCCAGACCGGGATGGCGCCGTTCTGCCAGCTGGAGAAGACGTCGCTGCGCCGCGACACCTCCTTGACGTCGGCGTGCTTGGAGACGAGCCAATAGCCGTTGTCTCCGAAGCCACCGGTGCCGCCCGGAACGTCGACCCAGTGGATCGGCTCGGACTTGCGCAGCTCGGCGAGTTCGGCCACGGGCAGACCGGCGAGGTTGACGTCGGGATCGAGGAAGTCGAAGTCAGCCGGAATATTGGGGGGATTCCCTTTTGGGGAAGTCACAGTGTGCTCTCCTCAATTGCAACGTGTTCTAGTGCCAGTAAAACATGCCTTCACCGCAGATCAAAGGCGTGGGGACATCGCAGCTTGTCATAGTAATGAAACGTGCTCTAGCCTGGCGGAATGGGTAACCCTGTCATCGTTGAAGCCACCCGCAGCCCCATCGGCAAGCGGAACGGATGGTTGTCTGGCCTGCACGCCACCGAGTTGCTGGGCGCCACACAGAAGGCGCTCGTCGAGAAGGCCGGCATCGACGCCGGCGACGTCGAGCAGATCGTCGGCGGCTGCGTGACGCAGTTCGGTGAGCAGTCCAACAACATCACCCGGGTGAGCTGGCTGGTCGCCGGGCTGCCGGAGCACGTGGGCGCGATGACGGTCGACTGCCAGTGCGGCAGCGGCCAGCAGGCCAACGGGTTGATCGCCGGCCTGATCGCTGCGGGTGCCATCGACATCGGCATCGCCTGCGGCATCGAGGCGATGAGCCGCGTCGGCCTTGGCGCCAACGCCGGTCCCGATCGCAGCGTTCTCCGACCCGCGTCATGGGACATCGACCTGCCCGACCAGTTCACGGCCGCGGAGCGGATCGCCAAGCGCCGCGGCATCACCCGCGAGGAGATCGACGAGTTCGGCTTCGACTCGCAGCGCAAGGCCAAGCAGGCGTGGGCCGAGGGCCGATTCGACCGCGAGATCAGCGGTATCGAGGCGCCGGTGCTCGACGAGCAGAAGCAGCCGACCGCCGAGCGCCACATCGTCACGCGCGACCAGGGTCTGCGGGACACCACGCTGGAAGGCCTGGCCGCGCTGAAGCCGGTGCTCGAGGGCGGTATTCACACGGCGGGCACCTCGTCGCAGATCTCCGACGGCGCCGCCGCGGTGCTCTGGATGGACGAGGACAAGGCCAAGGCGCTGGGTCTGCGGCCGCGGGCACGGATCATCAGCCAGGCGCTGGTCGGGGCGGAGCCGTACTACCACCTCGACGGCCCGGTCCAGTCGACGGCGAAGGTGCTGGAGAAGGCCGGCATGAAGATGGGCGACATCGACATCACCGAGATCAACGAGGCCTTCGCCTCGGTCGTGCTGTCCTGGGCGCGGGTCCACAACCCGGACATGGACAAGGTGAACGTCAACGGCGGCGCCATCGCGCTGGGCCACCCCGTGGGCAGCACCGGCAGCAGACTGATCACTACCGCGCTTCACGAGTTGGAGCGCACGGATCAGAGCACTGCGCTGATCACCATGTGTGCCGGCGGCGCGTTGTCCACCGGAACCATCATCGAGCGGATCTAGTGCCGGCCTCGGACGACGAACGTATCGCAGCCGCCCAGGCCTATATCGACGCGCTGGTCAGTCACGATGCCGACAAGGTGCCGTTCGCGCCCGGCTGCAGCCGCATCGAGGTCGGACTCAAGACCGGATTTTCGGGAGATCACCTGCGCCGCAGCCTGAATCGCGGTCCGCAGTACCGGGTCATCCGGGATACGACAGTGCCCGAGTTCACCGTGGACGGCGACACGATTCGGGCGCGGTTCGATCTGGTGACCAAGCCGTCGCTGGCAGGCTGGCGGGTGGGTGCGCACATCGACGAGACGTTCCTCATCCCGATCGCCGATGGCCAGATCCACCACATCCGCGCGGGCATCCGACCCTTCGTGACCGCGTCATATGATCGGCCCATGCCGAAGTCGCCACCGCGCAATCTGAATTCGCCGTATGCCGACCTCTTCATCAAGTGGATGTCGCGCGGGAACACCTGGCTGTACAAGCTGACCGGTGGCAAGCTGGGCGGCACATTCCAGAACGCGCCGGTCGCACTCCTGACCACGATCGGCCGCAAGACCGGCCAGCCGCGGATCAGTCCGCTGTTGTTTCTGCGCGACGGCGATCGCGTCATCCTGGCCGCCTCCCGAAGCGGCAGCGACAAGAACCCGATGTGGTACCTCAACCTCAAGTCCAACCCGAACGTCAAGGTCCAGATCAAAGACGACGTTCGTGATCTGCGCGCACGTGAAGCGAATGAGCCGGAGCGTCAACATTATTGGCCGAAGCTGGTCGCGATGTATCCGTCCTTTGAGGATTACCAGTCGTGGACGGATCGGGTGATTCCACTGGTGGTCTGCGAGCCGTAGCAGAATCGGGGTATGAGCTCCGAATACGACCTCCACTTCTACTTCGATCCTGTCTGCCCGTTCGCCTGGATGACGAGCAAGTGGGTGCGTATGGTCGCGGCCCAGCGGGACTATCGGGTGGACTGGCGGTTCATCTCGCTGCGGCTCCTCAACGCCAACGTCGACTATGCGTCGCACTTTCCGCCGGAGTACGAGGAAGGGCACACCGCGGGCCTGCGGCTGCTGCGGGTCGCCGCACTGGTTCGCGCGCAGTACGGCCGCTCCGCGGTCGGACCTCTTTACGAGGCGATGGGCGGCCGGATCTTTGACACGTCACGCGACGTTGATCCACTCTCAGCGTCGGGCCAGGGCTCGCGGCGCATGCTCGAGCCGCTGCTGCGCGATGTCGGGCTGCCCGCCGAACTTGCGGAAGCGCTCGACGACACCGCGTTCGATGACGAAATCCGGGCGGAGACCGAGGAGGCACTCGCGCTCACGGGGCGCGACGTCGGCACACCGATACTGCACTTCCAACCGCCGGCCGGCACAGCATTTTTCGGCCCCGTGATCAGCCGCCTACCCGGCCCCGATGAAGCCGTCGAGCTGTGGGATCACGTGATCGCGCTAGCGACGTTTCCCGGTTTCGCCGAGATCAAGCGCAGCCTGCGCGAGCGGCCCCAGCTGGCCAGTTTCGGCGTCGACACCGAATCGGTTGGCAGGGAAGAGGACTGGCACGGCGGCAGCCGTCGGCTGAAGAAGTAGGCACAGGTTTGCCCGCCGCGCTGATCACCACCACGGGGCGTAAGTCAGGGCAACAGCGGATCACGCCGACGCTGTATCTACGGGACGGCGATCGCGTCGTGCTGCCCGCATCATTCGGCGGCCGCGCCCACCATCCGGCCTGGTATCGCAACCTCAAGGCGAATCCCAAAGTGGCCGTGCAAATTCGCGGGGAACGCCTCGATCTCGTCGCGCGCGACGCAACCGATGCGGAGCGCGACCGCTACTGGCCGGCGCTGATCCGGATCTACCCTCCCTACAAGGGATATCGAAAGGCCACCGACCGGGTCATTCCGCTGGTCAGGTGCGAACCCGCCTGACACCCCCACGCCAGCCTGGCCACTCGGGTCGGGAGCCGTTACGCCCCGTATACCGGGACCGGTGGGCGGGCCTTGCCGAGCAGATCGGTGACCACCGGCCCGAGTTCGGCTGGATCCCACCGTGCGCCCTTATCGACCTGGGGTCCGTGCGCCCAGCCCTCGGCCACGCGAATGATGCCACCCTCGACCTCGAACACCTTGCCGGTGACGTCCTTGGACTCGACGCTGCCGAGCCAAACCACCAGCGGCGAAATGTTTTCCGGCGCCATCGCATCGAAGCCATCGTCGGGCTTGGCCATCATGTCGGCGAACACGGTCTCGGTCATCCGCGTACGTGCGGACGGCGCGATGGCGTTCACCGTGACGCCGTAGCGGCCCAGCTCGGCGGCGGCCACCAGGGTCAGTGTCGCGATGCCGGCCTTGGCCGCGGAGTAGTTGCCCTGCCCGACGCTGCCCTGCAGCCCGGCCCCTGAGCTTGTGTTGATGATGCGGGCGTCCACCGTCTTGCCTTCCTTGGCGAGACCGCGCCAGTACGCGGCGGCGTGCCGAAGCGGCGCGAAGTGGCCCTTGAGGTGGACACGGACCACCGCGTCCCACTCCTCCTCGCTGGTGTTGGCCAGCATGCGATCGCGGACGAAGCCGGCGTTGTTGACCAGTACGTCGAGGCCGCCGAAGGTGTCGATCGCGGTCTGGACCAGGTTCTGCGCGCCGGTCCAGTCGGCGACATCGTCACCGTTGACGACGGCCTCGCCGCCTGCGGCCTTGATCTCCTCGACGATGGCATACGCCGGGCTTCGTTCGCCCTGACCCGTGCCGTCCAGCGCCACCCCGATGTCGTTCACAACGACGCGGGCGCCTTCGGAGGCGAAGGCGAATGCATGCGCCGCCCCGATGCCGCGTCCGGCTCCCGTCACGATGACCACCCGGCCGTCGAGCAAACCCATATCCCGTGTCTCCTTACTTGATTGCGTTCGTAGTGGCCAGATAATGCGGCGGCTCACCGCCACCGTGGACCTCGAGGCTCGCACCACTGATGTAGCACGCGGCGTCCGACGCCAGAAAAGCGGCGGCCCAACCGACATCGGCGGGTTTACCGAGCCGGCCGAGCGGCACGTTGGCGGAGATCGCAGCGATCGATTCCTCGTCGCCATAGAACAGTTCCGACTGTTCGGTCTCCACCATGCCCACAACGACGGAGTTGACCCTTACTTTCGGCGCCCACTCGACCGCCAGTGTGCTGGTGAGGCTTTCGACACCCGCCTTCGCGGCGCCATAAGCCGCCGTGCCCGGCGTCGGCCTGCGCCCGCTGACGCTGGAGATGTTGACGATCGAGCCGCCCCCTCGCTGCTTCTGCATGTGCGCATTGGCATGCTGTGACACCGACAGCGGCCCAATCAGATTGAGCTCGATGATCTTTCGGTTGAACTTCGCGCTGGATTCCGCGGTGAGGACATACGGTGAGCCGCCTGCGTTGTTCACCACGACATCAATACGGCCGTGCCGTTCGACGATCGCGTCGACCATCGCGGCGACGGCGTCGTCGTCGCGCACGTCGCAGGAGTGGAACTCGTAGGGCAGACCCTCGACCGCGCGGCGTGCACACGTCACAACCGTGGCGCCCTGGTCGGCGAATACGGCGCTGATGCCGGCACCGACGCCGCGGACCCCACCGGTCACTAGAACGACCCTGTCCTTGAGTCCGAGGTTGATGTCAGCGGCGTCGGTCACTGTGCTAGCGTACCAAGCAAGTGCTTGCTTAGGTACCGACCCCAGGAAGTGCAATGCCAATCACGTCAACAACCACTGAACCGGGCATCGTCTTGGTCACCGTCGACTACCCGCCGGTCAACGCCATTCCGTCGCGCGGCTGGTTCGAACTCGCCGACGCCATCACCAAGGCGGGCGAAGACCCCGAGACGCACGTCGTGGTCCTCCGCGCCGAGGGTCGGGGCTTCAACGCCGGCGTCGACATCAAGGAGATGCAGAACACCGAGGGCTTCACTGCGCTCATCGACGCCAACCGCGGCTGCTTCGCGGCGTTCCGCGCGGTCTACGAATGCGCCGTGCCGGTCGTCGCCGCCGTCAACGGCTTCTGCGTGGGCGGGGGGATCGGGCTGGTCGGCAATGCCGATGTCATCGTCGCCTCCGACGACGCGACGTTCGGGCTGCCCGAGGTGGAACGCGGCGCGCTCGGCGCGGCCACGCACCTGTCGCGGCTGGTGCCCCAGCACATGATGCGGCGGCTGTTCTTCACCGCTGCCACCGTCGACGCAGCGACGTTGCACCACTTCGGGTCGGTGCACGAAGTGGTGCCACGCTCTGATTTGGACGAAGCCGCGCTGCGGGTCGCGCGCGACATCGCCGCCAAGGACACCCGGGTGATCCGGGCGGCCAAGGAAGCCCTGAATCTGATCGACGTGCAGAAGGTCAACTCCAGTTACCGTATGGAGCAAGGCTTTACGTTCGAATTGAACCTGGCCGGCGTGTCGGACGAGCACCGCGACGCGTTCGCAGGCACCGCCAAGGGATCGGGCAAGAAGGCATGAGCGACAAGCGGACCACCCTCGACGACGCCGTCTCAGCGATCGAGAGCGGCATGACGATAGGCATCGGCGGCTGGGGATCGCGGCGCAAGCCAATGGCGTTCGTGCGGGCGCTGCTGCGCACCCCAGTGAAGGATTTGACGGTCGTCACCTACGGCGGCCCGGACGTCGGACTGCTGTGCTCCGCAGGCAAGGTGCGGCGGGTGTACTACGGCTTCGTGTCACTGGACTCGCCGCCGTTCTACGACCCGTGGTTCGCCAAGGCGCGCACCAGCGGTTCGATCGAGGCCCGCGAGATGGACGAGGGCATGCTGCGCTGCGGATTACAGGCCGCGGCCCAGCGTCTGCCGTTCCTGCCGATCCGCGCCGGCCTCGGCAGCGACGTGCGCGCCTTCTGGGGCGACGAACTGAAGACGGTGAAGTCGCCGTATTCCACGGACGGCGGGTTCGAGGAGCTGATCGCGATGCCGGCGTTGCGGCTCGACGCGGCGTTCGTGCACATGAATCTCGGTGACGCGCAAGGCAACGCGGCGTACACCGGGATCGACCCGTATTTCGACGACCTGTTCCTGATGGCCGCCGACAGGCGCTGTCTGTCCGTCGAACAGGTGGTGCCCACCGACGAGCTGGTCAAGGCGGTGCCGCCGCAGGCGCTATTGATCAACCGGATGATGGTGGACTCCGTCGTCGAAGCGCCCAACGGAGCGCACTTCACCACCTCCGCACCGGATTACGGCCGCGACGAGAAGTTCCAGCGCCACTATGCCGAGGCCGCGGCGTCCGACGAGACGTGGCAACAGTTCGTGGCGACGTATTTGTCTGGCAGCGAGGCCGACTACCAGGCCGCTGCGCGGAAATTTCAGGACGCGCACGCGAGGAGCGTAGGAAAGGACGCCCAGTGATTTCGGTGACCCGAGCCGAGGTTTGCGCGGTCGCCTGCGCGGAATTGTTCCGCGACGCAGGCGAGATCATGGTGAGCCCGATGGCGACGATGGTATCGATAGGTGCGCGGCTGGCGAGGCTGACGTTCTCCCCCGACATCCTGCTGACCGACGGCGAGGCACAGCTGCTGGCCGACACTCCGGCGATCGGCGCGGTGGGGGCCGTCGAAGGATGGATGCCGTTCGGCCGAGTCTTCGAGACGCTGGCCTGGGGCCGACGCCATGTGGTGATGGGCGCCAACCAGATTGACCGCTACGGCAACCAGAATCTCTCGGCCTTCGGACCGCTGCAGCACCCGACCCGGCAGATGTTCGGTGTCCGCGGCGCGCCGGGCAACACGATCAACCACGCAACGAGCTACTGGGTCGGCAACCACTCCAAGCGGGTCTTCGGCGATTCCGTCGACGTGGTGTCGGGCATCGGATGGGACAAGGTGGATCCGGACAATCCGGCGTACCGGTTCGTCAACGTCTACCGGGTCGTTACTAACTTCGGCGTGTTCGACTTCAACGGTCCGGACCACCAGATGCGGGCGGTCTCGCTGCATCCCGGGGTCGAACCCGACCAGGTCCGGGAGAACACCTCGTTCGAGGTTCACGAGTTGGACGCCGCTGAGCCGACGCGGCTGCCCACCGAGCACGAGCAGAAGCTGATCCGTGAGGTGATCGACCCGAAGTCACTGCGGGACAAGGAAGTACGATGAGCAAGCTGCGTACGCCGCTGACCGAGCTGGTCGGCCTCGAACATCCGGTGGTACAGACCGGGATGGGCTGGGTCGCGGGTGCGCGGCTGGTGTCGGCGACCGCCAACGCGGGCGGCCTGGGCATCCTGGCGTCCGCGACCATGACTTTGGAGGAACTGCAGACGGCGGTCACCAAGGTGAAGGCCGCGACAGACAAGCCGTTCGGCATCAACATCCGCGCCGACGCGGGCGATGCCATCGATCGTGTCGACCTGCTCATCCGCGAGGGCGTGAAGGTCGCGTCGTTCGCGCTGGCGCCGAAGCCTGACCTGATCGCGAAGCTCAAAGACGCCGGTGTGGTGGTGATTCCGTCGGTCGGCGCGGCCAAACACGCGAAGAAGGTGGCCGGCTGGGGTGCCGACGCGGTGATCGTGCAGGGCGGCGAGGGCGGCGGGCACACCGGCCCGGTGGCGACCACGCTGCTGCTGCCGTCGGTTCTCGACGCGGTCGACATTCCTGTCGTCGCAGCAGGTGGCTTCTTCGACGGCCGCGGGTTGGCGGCAGCGCTGTCGTACGGTGCCGCGGGTGTGGCGATGGGCACGCGCTTCCTGCTGACGTCGGATTCGACGGTGCCGGACGCGGTCAAGCAGCGGTACCTCGAAGTGGGGCTCGACGGCACCGTGGTTTCCACGCGCGTCGACGGCATGCCGCACCGCGTGCTGCGCACCGGGCTGGTCGAAAAGCTCGAAAGCGGTTCGCCGATACGCGGATTCACCGCCGCGGTTCGCAATGCGCAGAAGTTCAAGAAGATGTCCGGCATGACATGGCGGTCGATGATCAGCGACGGTCTCGAGATGCGGCACGGCAAGGATCTGACGTGGTCGCAGGTGGTGATGGCGGCCAACACCCCGATGCTGCTCAAGGCCGGACTGGTGGAGGGCAACACGGACGCGGGCGTGCTGGCGTCGGGACAGGTCGCGGGCATCCTCGACGATCTGCCGTCGTGTGCCGAGCTGATCGAGTCGATCGTCAGCGACGCCGTCAAGCACCTACAGGCGGCGGCCGCATTCGTCGAATAGGTCAACCGCCGAGTGTGCAACCAGCGACGCGACACGCCGTAGAAGCGTCGCTCACTTCACAGTCGACCGCCCCAGCCCCGCGCGGTCATCGCTTCGATGACCCGCACCACAAACGTCCGCGTCCGGTGGTGCAACAGGTCGCTGCTGACCCGAATGATGATCCAGCCTTCGGCCTCCAGCTCTGCCTGACGATCGATATCGCGGGCCCGCCGCTTGGGATCCGTCCAGTGCTGCGGTCCGTCGTATTCGATACCGACGCGAAACTCCTCATACCCCATGTCGATTCGGCCGATCAGGTCTCCGTATGCGTTGAACACCCGGATTTGCGTCTGCGGCGTTGGCAGACCGGCGTCGATTAGCACCAGTCTGGTGCGGGTCTCCTGCGGTGACTCTGCACCACCGTCGACGAGAGGCAACACCTGCCGTAGGTGGACCAGCCCACGGGCACCGGGATGTTGTATGGCTACCGCTTCGACGTCGCCGCGCTTCACATCGGTCGCGTTGGCAAGAGCGTCGAGGCGCTGCAGCACCCGCGGCCGCGACGATGTCCGTCGGCCGATGTCGAAGGCGGTCCGCGCCGCACACGTCACTGTCATCGCGCCCACCTGGACCGTTTCACCCGGAAGCAACGTATCGCTATGGACAGTCATCATCGGCGGAGGGCGACGGTTGCCGTAAATCAACTCCGCCGGCGTCGAGGCATCCACCCACTTCGCTCCCAGCAGCGCTGCGGCCGACTGCCCCGCGACGACTCCCCGGCGCCGCGACCAAAGCCAGGCGGCCTCGCCGCGTTGAGCCGCGGTCAGTTCGATGCCATAAGGGACATAGACGTCGGGGTATACCTTTTCGTACAGCGATCGCAATGCACGCTCTGGAAGAGCCTTCACGGCCAATGCTTCCGAACCCAGGAACGGCCACGGCGGTTCTGTCATGGCCGAATGCTGCCAACGGCCACCGACAAATCAGCGAGTGTGCACACAACGACGCGACACGCCGTGACGGCGTCGCTCAGTTCGCACTCGGCCGGATTTAGAGCCGCTCGATGATCGTGACGTTGGCGGTGCCGCCGCCCTCGCACATCGTCTGCAAGCCGTAGCGGCCGCCGGTGCGCTCGAGTTCGTTCAGCATGGTGGCGAACAGCTTGGCACCCGTCGCACCGAGCGGATGACCCAGGGCGATGGCGCCGCCGTTCGGGTTGACCTTCTCCGGGTCGGCCTTGATCTCCTTGAGCCACGCGATGACTACCGGCGCGAACGCCTCGTTGATCTCGACGGTGTCGATGTCGTCGATCGACAACCCAGTCTTCTCCAGTGCATGGCGCGTCGCCGGAATCGGGCCGGTCAGCATGAACACCGGGTCGGCGCCGCGGGCGCTGATGTGATGGATGCGGGCCCGCGGCGTCAGCTTGTGTTCCTTGACGGCCTGCTCGGAAGCCAGCAGTACAGCGCTGGCACCGTCCGAAATCTGACTGGCCATCGCCGCGGTCAACCGGCCGCCCTCGACCAGGGTGGGCAAGGTCGCCATCTTCTCCAGCGACGTGTCTCGCGGGCCTTCGTCGGTCCTGAAGCCGTCCACCTCGATGACCTCGTTCTCGAAGTGCCCGGCGCGAATCGCTGCCTGAGCGCGCTGATGGCTGGTCAGCGCATACTGCTCCATCTCCTCACGCGAGATGTTCCATCTCTCGGCAATCAGCTCGGAGCCACGGAACTGCGAGATCTCCTGATCGCCGTAGCGGTGCAGCCAGCTCTTGGATTCGTTGGTGGGCGAGGTGAACCCAAACTGTTCGCCTACGATCATCGCCGACGAGATGGGGATCTGGCTCATGTTCTGCATGCCACCGGCCAGGATCAGATCGGCGGTACCGGACAGAATCGCCTGTGCGCCAAAGGAAATCGCTTGCTGACTGGAACCGCATTGGCGGTCCACGGTCACACCGGGCACTTCTTCTGGATATCCGGCGGCCAGCCATGACAACCGAGCGATGTTGCCTGCCTGCGGTCCGATCGCGTCGACGCAGCCGGCGATGACGTCGTCGACCGCGCCGGGATCGACGTCGACGCGCTCGAACAGCCCGCGCCATGCCGCCGCGCCAAGGTCGACGGGATGCACGCCGGCAAGCGATCCATTGCGCTTGCCGACCGCGGTGCGCACAGCTTCGATGACGTACGCCTCCGAAGACACAGCCATGTCAGTCTTCCTCTCTAGTGATACCGCCAAGAACGATGGATAGGTATTGCTCGCCGACCTGTTCGGCCGTCAATGGTCCGCCCGGCTGATACCAGCGGACCGAAACCCAGGTGGTGTCGCGGATGAACCGGTACACCAGATCGACGTCAATGTCGGGCCGGAAGTAGCCCTCCTCGATGCCCTGGTTGAGCACGTCCACCCACATCTTGCGTTGCTCTTTGTTGCGCTCCGCCACGTAGGAGAACCGCGGCTGACCCGACAGTCGCTTGGCCTCATCCTGATAGATGACGACCTGCGCATGCCGGTCCTCGATCGCCTCGAACGATGCCATGAACAGACCCTTGAGCCGCTCCAGCGGATTCGGCTCGGTCGCGACGATCTCCTGATAGCGATCGAACAGCCAATCCAGGAAGCCGCGCAACAGCTCGTCGACCATCTCCTCCTTGGACGAGAAGTGGTGATAGAGGCTGCCCGACAGGATGCCCGCCGAATCGGCGATGTCGCGCACAGTGGTGGCCCGCAGCCCACGCTCTGCGAACATCGTCGCGGCGAGCTCGAGAAGCTCGTCGCGGCGGGTTGGTGCCTGGGAGGCAGGGCCGTCCGTGCTCATGGGTGCTGACTCGACACCGAAATCACTTCTCCAGTTAGATAACTGGAGTAATCACTGGCCAGGAACGCAATGGTGGCAGCGACCTCCCACGGCTCGGCGGCCCGCCCGAACGCCTCACCCTCCGACAGCCGGTCCAACAACTCCGACGAGCTGGTCTTCTCGAGGAACTTGTGCCGGGCGATGCTCGGCGAGACCGCGTTGATCCGCACGCCATATTCGACGGCTTCGATTGCGCTGCAGCGGGTCAGCGCCATCACGCCGGCCTTGGCCGCCGCGTAATGCGACTGCGAGTGCTGGGCCCGCCAGCCCAGCACGCTGGCGTTGTTGACGATGACGCCGCCGTGGTCGGCGTCGTGAAAATACCGCAGCGCCGCACGCGTCGCCCGCATCACCGACGTCAGCGTCACGTTGAGCACCCGGTCCCATTCCTCGTCGGTCATGTCGATGACGGGCGTCTGGCCACCGAGGCCGGCGTTGTTCACCAGCACGTCGAGCCGTCCCATGCGCGCGGTGGTCGACGCGATCAGCGCGTCGACCTGCGCCGTCGACGTGACATCACACACCACGCTCTCCACCCGGCCCAGCCCGAGTTCCGTCAGCTGGTCGCGGGTCTCACCCAGCCGGCGTTCGTGGTGATCGGAGACGACGACGTCGGCCCCTTCGGCCAGTGCACGACGCGCCACGGCCGACCCGATACCGGTGCCGGCGGCGGCCGTTACCACGACCACCTTGTCGTTCAGAAGCCCGTGTCCCTCAATCTCTTTCGGCGCTTCCGCCAGGGTCATGAACCCTTCACCTCTCTGGGTAGGCCGAGCACCCGCTCGGCGATGATGTTGCGCTGGATCTCGTTGGACCCGCCGTAAATGGTGTCCGCGCGGGTGAACAGGTAGAGGTGCTGCCACACGTCGATATCGCCGTTCTCGGCCACCAGACCGGCCTTCCCGACGACGTCCATCGCCAGCTCGCCCAGGTCACGATGCCAGTTGGCCCACAACAGCTTCGACACGTTGTCCTGGCCGGGTTGTTCGACGTCCATCGTCGCCAGCGCGTACGAGCGCATCGTCTGCAGGCCGACCCACGACCGGGTCAACCGCTCACGGATCAGCGGGTCATCGTCGGCACCGGTACGTTTGGCCACCTCGACCAGGTTGGAAAGCTCACGCGAGTAACGAATCTGCTGGCCCAGCGTCGACACGCCTCGCTCGAACGTCAGCGTCCCCATCGCGACCCGCCACCCGTCGCCGGGCTGGCCGACCACGAGATCGGCGTCGGTGCGGGCGTCGTCAAAGAACACCTCGTTGAAATCCGCCGCGCCGGTCAGCTGCACGATCGGCCGTATTTCGACGCCCGGCTGGTCCAGCGGCACAAGCAGATACGACAGGCCGGCGTGCCGCTTGGAGCCCTTCCCGGTGCGGGCCACCACGAAGCACCACTGCGACACGTGCGCCATCGACGTCCACACCTTCTGGCCGTTGATCACCCACTGGTCGCCGTCGAGCTCGGCCGTCGTCGACACGTTGGCGAGGTCACTGCCCGCGCCAGGCTCCGAGTAGCCCTGACACCACAGCTCTGTCACGTCGAGGATCTTCGGCAGGAACCGCTGCTGTTGCTCAGGCGTGCCGAATGCGATCAGCGTCGGCCCGAGGAGTTCCTCGCCGAAGTGGTTGACCTTGTTCGGGGCGTCCGCGCGGGCGTACTCCTCGTAGAACGCGACGCGGTGCGCGACCGACAGGCCACGGCCGCCATGCTCCACCGGCCAGCCCAGGCAGGTCAGACCCGCGGCCGCCAGCTGCTTGTTCCACGCGCGCCGTTCCTCGAAGGCCTCGTCCTCGCGCCCCGGCGCGCCGAGGCCCTTGAGCGCGGCGAATTCGCCGACGAGGTTGTCGGCGAGCCAGTCACGGACCTCGGCCCTGAATTCCTGGACCTCTATCATCCTTGTAGGCTAACCTACCAAGCACTTGCTTTGTTAGAGGAGCATCGATGACGTGGGCCCACGCCCGCAGGGCAGGGGACGATCCGAGGACCATTCCGCAGGTCCTGGACCGGATTGCCGACCAATTCTCCGAGCATGACGCGCTGGTCACCCCGGATCGGCGGCTGACCTTCGCCGAGTTGCGCGACGAGGTCCGCCGTGCCGCCGCGGCGATGATCGACCTGGGCGTATGCGCCGGGGACCGGGTCGCGATCTGGTCGCCGAACACCTGGCACTGGGTGGTGGCGGGCCTGGCCACCACCTACGCCCGCGGCGTGCTCGTGCCGCTGAACACCCGCTACACCGCCAGCGAAGCGAGCGACATTCTGGCGCGTACCGGCGCACCGCTGCTGTTCGCATCCGGCGAGTTCCTCGGCGCCGACAAGGCCGCTTCGATCGATCGCGACGCCCTGCCGGAACTGCGGCAGATCGTGCGGGTACCGATCGAGAAGGCGGACGGAACGTGGGACGAGTTCATGAGCCGCGGCGAGAACCCCGAGGCTCTCGGTTCCGTTGATATTCGTGCGGCCGCGGTCAGGCCCGACGATGTCTCCGACATCCTGTTCACCTCCGGCACCACCGGCCGAAGCAAGGGTGCGCTATGCGCGCATCGGCAGTCGCTGGCCGGCTCGGCGGCGTGGGCGGAGTGCGGCCAGATCACCAGCGAGGACCGCTACCTCTGCATCAACCCGTTCTTTCACAACTTCGGCTACAAGGCCGGAATCCTGGCGTGCCTGCAGACCGGTGCGACCCTGATCCCGCAGCTGACGTTCGACCCCGAGCAGGCCATGCAGGCGGTGGCTGACCACCGCATCACCGTGCTGCCGGGGCCGCCGACGATCTATCAGACGCTGCTCGACCACCCCAAGCGCTGCGATTACGACCTGTCTTCGCTGCGGTTCGCGGTCACCGGCGCGGCGGTGGTCCCCGTCGTGCTGATCGAACGCATGCAAAGCGAGCTGGACATCGACATCGTGCTGACCGCCTACGGGCTGACCGAGGCCAACGGCTTCGGCACCATGTGCCGGGCCGACGACGACGCGGTCACCGTCGCCACCACCTGCGGCCGCGCGATCGCCGACTTCGAGCTGCGCATCGGTGAACATGACGAAGTCCTGTTGCGCGGTCCCAATGTCATGCTGGGCTACCTCGACGATCCGGAGGCCACCGCAGCCGCGATCGAAGCCGACGGTTGGCTGCACACCGGTGACGTCGGCCGGGTCGACGACGCCGGAAACCTGAAGATCACCGACCGGCTCAAGGACATGTACATCTGCGGCGGGTTCAACGTCTACCCCGCCGAGGTGGAACAGGTGCTGGCGCGGCTCGATGGTGTCGCCGAGTCCGCGGTCATCGGGGTGCCCGACGAACGACTCGGCGAGGTAGGCAAGGCATTCATCGTGAGCTTGCCCGGCGTGACGCTCGACGAAGAGACCGTAATCGCCTACGTACGGGAGCATTTGGCGAACTTCAAGATACCGCGCTCGGTGGAGTTCCTCGACGTGCTACCACGCAACCCGGGCGGCAAGGTGGTCAAACCACTATTAAGAGAAAGAGCTCGATGGACCTGAACTTTGACGATGCGACGCTGGCTTTCCAGGCCGAGGTCCGAGACTTCCTTGCGACGAACAGGGATTCGTTCCCGGCGAAGTCGTACGACACCGCCGACGGCTTCGAGCAGCATCGGCGCTGGGACAAGGTGCTTTTCGACGCCGGTCTGTCGGTGATCACCTGGCCCGAGAAGTACGGCGGCCGAGACGCCACCCTGTTGCAGTGGGTTGTGTACGAAGAGGAGTACTTCCGCGCGGGCGCGCCAGGGCGGGCCAGCGCCAACGGCACTTCGATGCTTGCGCCGACACTGTTCGCGCACGGCACCCAGGAGCAGCTGGATCGGGTGCTGCCGAAAATGGCCAGCGGCGAGGAGATCTGGGCGCAGGCGTGGTCGGAGCCAGAGTCGGGCAGTGACCTGGCGTCGCTGCGATCGACCGCGACCAAGACGGACGGCGGCTGGCTGCTCAACGGCCAGAAGATCTGGAGTTCGCGGGCCCCGTTCGGGGAGCGGGCATTCGGGCTGTTCCGCTCCGATCTCGATGCCGAACGCCACCGCGGCCTGACGTACTTCATGTTCGACCTGAAGGCCGACGGCATCACTGTCCGGCCAATCGCGCAGCTCGGCGGCGACACCGGTTTCGGTGAGATCTTCCTCGACGACGTGTTCGTCCCCGACCACGACGTGATCGGCGGGGTGCACGACGGCTGGCGCGCCGCGATGAGCACGTCGAGCAACGAGCGCGGCATATCGCTGCGCAGCCCGGCGCGCTTCCTTGCACCGGCGGAACGACTGGTGGCACATTGGAAAACACTGCAATCGAAGTCCGCAGAGACTTATGCCGATCGGGTGGCCGACGCGTGGATCAAGGCGCAGGCCTATCGGCTGCACACGTTCGGGACGGTGACACGGGTGGCCGAAGGCGGCGAGCTCGGCGCCGAGTCGTCGGTGACCAAGGTGTTCTGGTCCGAGCTCGACGTCGCACTGCACCAGACCGCGCTGGACATTCGGGGCGCCGACGGTGAGCTGGCCGACTCGTGGACCGACGGGCTGCTGTTCGCACTCGGCGGCCCGATCTACGCAGGCACCAACGAGATTCAGCGCAACATCATCGCCGAGCGGCTGCTGGGCCTGCCGCGGGAGAAGACGAAATGAAGTTCGATCTGGACGAACAGCAGCGCGACTTCGCCGCCAGCATCGACGCAGCGCTGGCCGCCGCCGATCTGCCCGCAGCGGTGCGTGCCTGGGCCGCGGGCGACACCGCCCCAGGCCGCAAGGTGTGGGCACAGCTGGCCGACCTCGGCGTCACCGCGCTGGCCGTGCCGGAGAAGTACGACGGGATCGAGGCGCACCCTGTCGATCTCGTGGTCGCCGCCGAGCGGCTCGGCCGCTGGTGCGTTCCCGGGCCCGTCACCGAATCCATTGCCGTGGCACCCGTTTTGCTTGCCGAGGACGACCGCAGCGCCGCACTGGCGACCGGTGAGCTGATCGCCACCGTCGCGTTGCCGCCGCAGGTGCCGCGGGCCGTCGACGCCGATTCGGCGGGGCTCATCCTCGTCGCCGGTGATGGCCAGGTGCGTGACGGCGCCACAGGTGAACAGCATGAGTCAGTCGATCCGAGCCGAAAGCTGTTTGACGTCACCGCTTCCGGTGATTCACAGGCCGCCGACGTCGCGCGTGCCTACGAGTTCGGCGCTCTGACAACGGCCGCGCAGCTCATCGGTGCGGGCCAGGCGCTGCTCGACGCATCGGTCGAATACGCGAAGCAGCGCAGCCAATTCGGCAAGGTGATCGGCACCTACCAGGCCATCAAGCACAAGCTCGCCGATGTGCACATCGCGATCGAATTGGCTCGGCCGTTGGTGTTTGGCGCGGCGTTGTCGCTCGCCAACGACTCAGATGACACCGCACGCGACGTCAGCGCCGCGAAGGCCGCCGCGTCCGATGCGGCGCTGCTGGCGGCGCGATCGGCGTTGCAGACACACGGCGCAATCGGGTTCACGCAAGAGCATGACCTCTCGCTGTGGCTGCTGCGGGTGCAGGCCCTGCGTTCGGCATGGGGCGACCCGACAGTGCATCGACGCAGAGTCTTGGAGGCGTTGTGACGGAGGAACGGGAACTGCTGCGCGAGACCGTCGCGGCGTTGGTCGACAAGCACGCATCGCCCGCGGCGGTGCGTGAAGCGATGGCGTCCGAGCGCGGCTACGACGAGTCGCTGTGGAAGCTGTTGTGCGAGCAGGTCGGTGCGGCCGCCTTGGTGGTGCCCGAAGAACTGGGCGGTGCCGGCGGCGAGCTCGCCGACGCTGCGGTGGTGCTCGAGGAGCTCGGCAAGGCGTTGGTGCCGACACCGCTGCTCGGCACCACGCTCGCCGAACTCGCCTTACTGGCCGCTGACGAGCCCGACACCGACGCGCTGGAACGGCTGGTCGAGGGCACATCGATCGGGGCCGTCGTGTTCGACCCGGGCCTCGTGGTCAACGGCGACGTCGCCGACGTCGTGATCGCTGCCAACGGCACGACCCTGAGCCGCTGGACGACCTTCACCGCGCACCGTCTCGACGCCATGGACCTGACGCGTCGACTCGCACGGGTCGAGTCCACGGACACCGCGGACATCGGCGCCGATCCCGGCCTCGCCGACATCGCGGCGATCCTGCTGGCCGCCGAGCAGATCGGCGCCGCCGCGAAGTGTCTAGATCTGACCGTCGGATACACCAAGGACCGCGTGCAGTTCGGCCGTCCGATCGGCAGTTTCCAGGCGCTCAAGCACCGGATGGCCGACCTGTACGTCGCGGTGCAGTCCGCCAGGGCGGTTGTCAACGACGCGATCGCTACACCGTCGGCGACGTCGGCAGCGCTGGCGCGGGTCGTGGCCAGCGAGGCGTTCTCCAAGGTGGCTGCCGAAGCCGTCCAGATGCACGGCGGTATCGCGATCACCTGGGAGCACGACATCCAGCTGTACTTCAAACGGGCGCACGGCAGCGCGCAGCTGCTCGGTCCGCCGCGGGAGCACCTGCGCCGGCTCGAATCCGAGGTGTTCTAGCCTGGTTCGGATGAGCACCGCGGACGCGAGGAGCAGTCGGGGCGTTGCGCTGCGGGCCGGGATTCCGCCGTTCTATGTGATGGACGTGTGGCTGGCCGCCGCGGATCGCCAGCGCACGCACGGCGACCTGGTCAATCTGTCGGCCGGCCAGCCGAGCGCGGGCGCACCGGCGGCCGTGCGCGCAGCGGCGAAAGAGGCGTTGGACAACACCGTTCTCGGCTACACGGTGGCGCTGGGCATCCCCGAGCTGCGCACCGCGATCGCAGGCTCGTATGCGGACCGGCACGGGATCGTCGTCGACCCCAACGACGTCGTGATCACCACCGGATCGAGCGGTGGATTCCTGCTGGCGTTCCTTGCGTGCTTCGACGTCGGCGACCGCGTCGCCATCGCCAGCCCCGGGTATCCGTGCTACCGCAACATCCTGTCTGCACTGGGCTGTGAGGTCGTCGAGATGCCCTGCGGGCCCGACACCCGGTTCCAGCCGACGGCCCAAATGCTCGCCGATCTGGACCCGCCGGTGCAGGGCGTGATCGTGGCGAGCCCGGCCAACCCCACCGGGACGGTCATTCCGCCCGAAGAACTGACCGCGATCGCGTCGTGGTGCGCCGAGTCCGGGGTCAGGCTGGTCAGCGATGAGGTCTACCACGGCCTGGTGTATGAGGGTGCACCTGCGACCAGCTGCGCGTGGCAGACATCGCGAGATGCCGTGGTGGTCAACAGCTTTTCGAAGTACTTCGCGATGACCGGGTGGCGGCTCGGCTGGCTGCTGGTGCCGCAGGAGTTGCAGCGGGCGGTGGACTGCCTGACGGGAAACTTCACCATCTGCCCGCCCGCGTTGGCGCAAGTGGCCGCCGTCGCGGCGTTCACACCGGAATCGGTCGCCGAGGCGGACGCGCTGCTGCATCACTACGCTGCCAACCGCCAATTGCTCTTGGATGGGCTGCGCTCGATCGGTATCGACCGGCTTGCCCCCACCGACGGCGCGTTCTATGTCTATGCCGACGTCTCGCACCTGACTACGGATTCGCTGTCGTTCTGCTCGAAGCTGTTGAACGACACCGGAGTTGCGATCGCACCGGGCATCGACTTCGACACGGTGCGCGGCGGATCGTTCGTGCGGCTGTCGTTCGCCGGCCCGACCAGCGATATCGAGGAAGCGTTGCGCCGCATCGGGTCCTGGTTGGGCTAGCGCCGGGCTAGCGCCGCTGGTTCGCGTACCAGTCGAGCAGCGCGGGGTCGTCGACCGCGCTGCGTTCGACAACGCGCGCGGGATCAGCTCCCTGGAACAGCTTCTTGATCGGGACCTCGAGCTTCTTGCCCGTGCGGGTATGCGGGACGCCGGGGGCGACGATGATTTCGTCCGGGACGTGCCGCGGCGACACTTCTTCGCGAATCGCGCGCTTGATGCGGTCGCGTAGATCGTCGGTCAACTCCGCGTCATCGGCGAGCACCACGAAAAGGGGCATCCAGTAGCCGCCGTCGGGCTGCTCGGCGCCGATGACCAACGCCTCGGCGATCTCCGGCAACCGCTCGACGGCCTGGTAGATGTCGGCGCTGCCCATCCGGATGCCATGCCGATTCAGCGTCGCGTCGGAGCGTCCGTGCACGACGATGCTGCCGTGGCCGGTGATGGTGATCCAGTCGCCGTGCCGCCAGACTCCCGGAAACATCTCGAAATAGGCGCTGCGATAACGGGATCCGTCGGCATCATTCCAGAACGCGACGGGCATCGACGGCATCGGCTTGGTGATGACGAGCTCACCGACCTCGCCGCGCACCGGCTTGCCCGACTCGTCCCACGCGTCCAGCGCGACGCCCAGGTACGGGGCGGACAACTCCCCCGGCCACACCGGCACGGTGCGCACGCCGCCGACGAACGCCGACACCACATCCGTACCGCCGCTGATCGACGCCACCTGGACTCGTTCACCGACGTTGTCACGCAGCCACAGCGACGACGACGGCGGGAGCGACGAGCCGGTGATGCCGACGGTCCGCAGGGCCGACAGGTCGTGCTCGGTTCGCGGCACCGCGCCCGCCTTTGCGCAGCCCAACACGTAACCCGGGCTGGTGCCCAGCACGGTAGCGCGGACACGGGAGGCGATGTCCCACAACGCGTCCGGTTTCGGATGGTTCGGGCTGCCGTCGTAACAGACGATCGTCGCGCCGACCAACAGGGCGGCGACCTGGAAGTTCCACATCATCCAGCTCGGGCTGGTGTACCAGAAGAATGTATCGTCGGCGCCGATATCCGATTGCAGTGCAATGGCTTTCAGGTGTTCGAGGACGACGCCGCCGTGGCCGTGCATGATTCCCTTCGGCAGCCCGGTGGTGCCCGACGAGAACAAAATCCACAGCGGATGGTCGAAATCAACTGGAACCGTATCCAGTTCGTTGGTGTCGGCCTCCGCGGCGAGCTCAGATGCCAGCACGGTGGCCCGCAGCGTCGGCAGCCCGGTCTGCAGCGCGGCGACGTCGTCGCGCTTGTCGTGGGTCTTCCCCCCGTACCGATAACCGTCGGCGGTGACGAGGACGACCGGCTGGAGCTGGCCGAGCCGATCCAGCGCCGCCTTGGCGGAATAGTCCTGCCCGCAGGCACTCCAGATTGCGCCGATGCTGGCCGTCGCGAGGAACGCGATGATCGCCTCGGGGATGTTGGGCAGATACCCCACCACCCGGTCGCCTGCCGTAACCCCGTACGAGCGCAGCATCTGCGCGAATGCTGCAGTACGCCCGAGCAATTCGTGCCATGACAGCTCGGTGACGTGTCCGTCCTCGCTGACGCGCAGGATGGCGGGCCGGTCGGTGCGCGCATTGCGCACGATCTGGTCGACATAGTTCAGGCGCACACCGGGGAACCACCGCGCACCCGGCATCTCCGCGTTGTCGAGCACGCGATCGGGCGAGTCGCCGAGCTCGAAGTACTCCCACAACGCGCCCCAGAAGGCGGCAGGGTCGTCGACCGACCACCGCCACAGCGCGCGGTAGTCCGCTATCGGCGCGCCGGTGCGCTGCTGCACGAAGCGGGCGAAGTCGGTGACGCGTGCGTCGGCGATATCGCGTTCCGTCGGCTGCCACTGTGGAACGTCGACAGCTTGTGTCATCGGGCGCACCAGCCGCCGTCCATGGTGTAGGACGCGCCGGTCACCATCCCGGCGGCCGGTGAGGCCAGCCATCCGACCAGGGAGGCGACCTCTTCGGGCTCCACGAGCCGTTTGATCGCGCTTTCCTTCAGCAGGATTTCGGCCACCACCTGATCTTCGGGGATGCCGTGCGTGCGGGCCTGATCGGCGATCTGCTTGTCGACCAGCGGGGTACGCACGTACGCGGGGTTGACGCAGTTGCTCGTCACGTCGTGCGGACCGCCCTCGAGCGCGGTCACCTTCGACAGACCCTCGAGCGCGTGTTTGGCGGTGACGTAGGCGACCTTGAACTCGGAGGCGCGAATGCCGTGCACCGATGAGATGTTAATGACGCGGCCGAACTTCTGGCGGTACATGTGCGGAAGTGCTGCCCGGATCAACAGGAACGGCGCCTCCACCATCAGCGTCAGCAAGGCCCGGAACCGTTCGGGTGCGAAGTCGACGATCGAGTTGATGGTCTGCACACCGGCGTTGTTCACCAGGATGTCGATCTCGAGCTGCAGGTCCTCCAGCGCCGCAACATCGAGAAGGTCCACCACCCATGCTCGCCCGCCGATACCCTGCGCCAGCTCCTTCGCACCGGCTTCGTCGACGTCGGCCACCGTGACCGTAGCGCCGCGGGTGGCGAGCTCCCTGGCGCACGCCGCGCCGATCCCGCTCGCACCGCCGGTGACCAAGGCAGTGCGGCCGTCGAGGTCACTCATCGGATACTCCTGCTTCAGGTGTGATGGCTGACACAAGTCTCTGTGAGTATTCATGCAGATACCCACCCATGCAATGGCCAAAACTGCAGTAGTTATCTGCAAAAATGCAGATATGACCGCACCCTCGTCCGGCCGCCGTCCGAGCGCCGATGACCTGTTGGTGCTGCTGGCCGTGGGCCGATCCGGGCACTACAACACCGCGGCCGAGGAGCTTGGCCTCAACCACACCACCATCTCGCGCCGCATCGCCGCGCTGGAAGAGTCGATCGGCGGCCGGGTGCTCGCGCGCGTGGGCGGAGGCTGGGAGCTCACCGACCTCGGCCGCGAGGCGCTGTCAGCCGCAGAGGCCGTCGAATCGGCGGTCCGTTCGCTGACTGTCGACCCCGGCGGCGTGCGCACCCTGGAAGGCGTGGTGCGGATATCGGCCACCGATGGATTCAGCGCGTACATCGCCGCGCCGGCGGCGGCGCAGGTGCAACGCCGGCATCCCAAGGTGGCTGTCGAGATCGTGGCCACCACCCGGCGGGCCACCCAGCAGAGGTCGGGGCTCGACGTCGAGGTGGTCGTCGGTGAACCGAAGGTCCATCGCGCCAAGGCGATTCGGCTTGGCGACTACTGCCTTGGCCTCTACGGATCCCGCGACTACCTCGCCGAGCATGGCACGCCGACGCGCATCGCGGACCTCGCCCGCTATCCGCTTGTCTACTTCATCGACTCGATGTTGCAGGTCGATGACCTCGACATCGCGACGAGCTTCGCGCCGGCGATGCGCGAATCAGTCACGTCCACCAACGTTTTCGTGCACGTTGAAGCGACACGGGCCGACGCAGGCATCGGCCTGCTGCCGTGCTTCATGGCCGACCGCCACGACGATCTGATCCGCGTGTTGCCCGACGCGGTGGCGATTCAGTTGACCTACTGGCTGGTCACCCGGGCCGAGACCTTGCGCAGGCCCGAGGTCGCGGCTGTCGTGGACGCGATCCGAGAGCGCATGGAAGAGCAGCGCGACGTGCTGCTCGGTGTGCGCTAGTGATTCGAACACAGCCTCGAACGTATCGCTGTGGGCTGACAACCAACTTGATCCGAACGCTTGCGGTTCGACGCGCATCTTGCTGCAGTCATGGGCATGCCATTCATCGATCACCCGAAGGGGCGCGCCTACTACCGGCACTGGGCAGCCGCCGAACCGCGCGCGGCCGTCATCTTCCTGCACGGCTTCGGCGAGCACACCGGCGTCTATCACCGGTACGGCTTCGCGCTCAACGCCGCAGGCATCGACCTGTGGGCCGTCGACCAGTTCGGCCACGGCCTGAGCCCCGGTGACCGCGGCGACTTCGGTTCGATCGAGGACAGCTCTGCACTGGCTGACACCTTGACCGAACTCGCCCAACGCGAGCGCCCTGGCCTGCCGCTGATCGCGCAAGGGCATTCATTCGGCTCGGTCGTCACACTCTTCCGGCTGTTGGACCAACCCGAGCGCTACCGGGCCGGTGTCATCTCCGGTGCCCCGCTGGTGCCGATCCCCGAAATGCTGGATGCCGACAGCTCATTCGATCTGGATCCCGGCTGGCTGTCCGGTGATCCGTTCTACCTCGACTCGCTGGAGAACGACCCGCTGGCGTTCGTCGATGCCGACGGTCTACCGCTGGCACGAGAACTCGACAAGGCGTGGGACCGTTTCGGTTCCGAGCTGCCCAAGCTTGCGGTGCCGACCCTGGCCGTGCACGGCGTCAACGATCCGATCGCACCGGTCGACGCGGTGCGCGCCTACGCAGAACAGCTGGACCCGTTGCAGCTCAAGGAATTTCACGGCGCGCACCACGACATTCTCAACGAGACGGTGCATCGCCAGGTGGCGGCGGCCATCATTGACTTTGTAGAAAATCAGGCGGGGCTATAGGGTCAGCTGCCTCCGCCGCCGCAACCTCCGCCGCCACAGCCTCCGCCGCCACAACTACTTCCCCCACCGCAGGTGCTCCCCCCGCTGCAGCCGCCTCCGCCGCCATAGCTGCCTGCCCCACCACAGCTGCTGCCGCCGTAATAAGTGCCCCCGGCGCCCGCCGGCCCGGCCGCCCAGGGGGTCGCCTTGCGTCGACGGAGGCCACGCACGGTGAGCACCACCGCAGCAAACATCATGATCAGCAAGACGCCGAACATGACGAGCACAATGGCATCCATGAGCAAAGGCTACGCCGGTTCGCTTCCCCCGCATACAGTGAAATCGTGAAGCTCAGGCGCGGCGATCGGTTCGATCGGATGTCCACCGCGGTGGCGGACCTCGAGCTGCCGTCAGCCGTGTTCAAGACGTGTCCGTGGCAGCCGCGCGACCTCATCCAGACGGGTTTGCGGCAATGGCTGCGCTGCTGCGCACCGGCGCTATGGGACAACCAGGTGATCGGCATGCCGTCGCGCGCCGTCGATGAAGCTTGGCACGGCCTGATCCTGTGCACCGCTAGGTATTCGTCGTTCTGCAAGATCGCATACGGCAAATTTCTTCATCACCATCCGGAAGGCGGCGCACCCGCCGGCCTCGCCGCTGCCGTCGACCCGATCGGAGAGCAACTACGCAGGACGGTCGTCGCGTGGACGCTGGTCGCGCAGCCAGGCGAGCAGTGTGTGCTATGGGATCTGGACAAGCGCGTCGGAGTGGACGAGCCATGGGGCCTCGATCCCGCTCGGGTCGCCGCGATCCAGGACGCCGTCGCCACGACGCGCGGCGCGAAGTAGGGTGACCCCGCGCTGAAGTGGACGGTCATCGCCGCGGCGACGTCGCTGGCTGCGGGGTACTCCTCGCGAGCCCGGCGAACGCCGACCCCGGCGACAACCCGTGCGCGGCGGGCTGTATCTAAAGCCAGTTGTCGTCCGTGGTGGCGGTGAGGAACTTCTCCAGATCGTCGCGCACGTCGACGGATGCCCCCGCCCAGTCTCGGCTCCGGCGCGACTTGTCGCGCGATCATGGATGAAGCGCCATGTGCTGTGGCAGACTGCCTGCGAGGTTGGACCTGCAGGGACGATTGGACACAGACCGGACCGCAGCGACGACGAGGAGCGATAAGTGGGGCCGGAGGAAGATCCACCGCAGGAAAGCGGTCCGTCGGGGGAAGACACCGGCTCGCCCGGTGACAAAGCGGGGCGGGGCCCGTCGCCGCCCGAGCAGCGGGAGAAAGACTATCCAGCGGCGTCGGCGTCCCCGCGGCCTTCCGAGGAGGCGGGCCGTCAGCCCAGCGAGCCCTCGTCCCGCGGCAGCATGCGGTTCCAGGACCCTGGGACGACACGACCGCGCCCACCGACCGTCGGAGAGGCGCGGGCCCGCGAAAAGGCCGAACGTAAGCGCCGAGAGCTCGAGAAGGCACGAGTCGACGCCGAACTCAAGCGGTATCAACGCAACCGGCGGCTGAAGGGTGGTGTCGCGGCCGTCGGTGTGGTGGGTGTTGTTGCGGCGCTAGGCTATTGGGCGTTGTCGCCACGGTCGGTCACCGCACAGTGCGTCCAGGAGGACGCCACGGGCGGGCCGATCATCGTGCCCGACAGCTACTGCACTGGCCGCACTGGCGACTCCAGCGGCCTCTTCATCTACAGCGGCCACCAGTACCGCTACTACTACGGCGGCACCGGAACCGTTGGGGCGAGGCCGGTGGGGGGCACAACGATCAAGCCAAAGGACACTACCGTCAAGACGTCGTCGGGCACCACTATTGAACGCGGCGGCCTGGGCAGCAAGCTTTCTAGCGGCGGCGGCTAGAGCGGCGGCTGGTGAAACGCGTCAGAACGATGCGGCGGCCGGACTGGTTGTCGATCGTGGAAACACAAGGGCTCGTCTTCGGCACGCCCGCGCTCGATGCGGCCGGAGCGGACCGTGTGTACTGGGATGAGTCGGTGTACTACGAGTTCGAGATGGACGAGGTGCTGGCCCTGGAGGCCGACGTCGAACTCCTGCATTCGATGTGCCTGAACGCTGTCGAACACGTGGTGCTCACCGAGCGGTTCGCGGATTTCGGTGTGCCGGAGTGGAGTTGGCAGCCGATCGCCGAATCGTGGCGGCGCTCCGATCCGTACGTCTACGGGCGTTTCGATTTACGCTACGACGCCCGCTCGCCGGCGAAACTGCTCGAGTACAACGCCGACACCCCCACCACGTTGCTGGAGTCCGCAGTCTTGCAGTGGCACTGGCTGCAGGATGTGTTCCCGGGCTTCGATCAATGGAACTCGCTGCACGAACAGCTCGTCGACCGGTGGAAGGTCGTGCGGGATACCTTGCCCAGCAATGAGCTTCACTTCTCGTGGTCCGGTGCCGAGCAGACCGGCGAGGATCAGATTACGACGACCTACATGCAGGAGACTGCGGCTGAGGCCGGGTTCGAGACGATAGCGCTGGAAATCGAG
This sequence comes from uncultured Actinomycetota bacterium, assembly GCA_963770125.1. Taxonomy (GTDB): domain Bacteria; phylum Actinomycetota; class Actinomycetes; order Mycobacteriales; family Mycobacteriaceae; genus Mycobacterium. Next base: position 56,230 of record CAVYPI010000111.1, read on the forward strand.
GACGTCGGCTGGGACACCGCGCTCGAGCGCTTCGTCGACTTGGAAGAGGCGCCGATTGCCGCGATGTTCAAGCTCTACCCGTGGGAGTGGGTGTTGGACGATGCGTTCGGCCAGCGCGTGGTGTCGAGCCTGCCGCATACCATGTGGATCGAGCCGCTGTGGAAGACGCTGCTGTCAAACAAGGCGATCCTGGCGATCCTGTGGGAGATGTATCCCGGCCACCCGAACCTGCTGCCGGCGTACCTTGATGACCCCCACGAGCTCACCGAGTATGTCCGCAAACCCAAGCTAGGGCGCGAGGGTGGCAACATCACCATTGTCGGCCCCGGCATAGAGATGGCCACCGGCGGTGTCTACGGCGAAGAGGGCTACGTCTACCAACTCTTCGATCCACTGCCTCTTTTCGACGACGTGCGGCCCTCGCTGGGTGCGTGGGTGGTCGGCGATTCGTCTGCGGGATTGGGGATCCGCGAGGCCGGCGGACTGGTGACCAATGACCGTGCAGCTTTTGTCCCGCACCGAATCCCATTGACCGAAGGAAGTTAATGATGACAACCACCGTGATGGCGCTGCAGCCCGACTTCTGGAATACGATTGGCCGCGGCGTCGGCGCCATGTGGCTGTATGCCGCTGTCGGGCTGGTGCTGATGGTGATCGGGTTCTATGCGATCGATTTGACGACGCCTGGTCCACTGCGCCAAATGGTCAAGCAGGGCAAGCCGAATGCCGTCGTCATTTCGGCGGCGGGCATCGTCAGCATGGCATTCATCGTGGTCCTGGCGATCTATTCGTCTGGAGGCAGGCTGGCCGAGGGACTGACCGCCGCCGCGATTTTCGGCTTCGTCGGGATTGTGGCGCAGGTGGTCATGATGCGTGTCGCGACAATGGTGCTCGGCGTCGACATGTCCGGCTGTTTGGAATCCGACGGCTTTTCCCACGAGTCGCTGATGGTGGCTGCCGCGCAGTTCGCGCTCGGGCTGGTGGTGGCAGTCGCCATCCTTTAAGGCCCAATGCGCCTCCGCCGCAGTCACTTCCCCGTGGTTGACCCGTGTGCGGCGGGCTATATCTAGAGCCAGGTGTCGTCGGTGGTGGCGGTGAGGAACGCCTCCAGGTCGTCACGCCACTGCGCGGGTGTGTTCTTGTCCGGCTCGATCCCGGTGTACTCGCCGCGGTAGAACAGCAGCGGCCGCGGCTTCTTGTGCGGCACGTCTGATAACGAGTGCACGGCACCGAACACGACATGGTGATCACCGCCGTCGTGCACGGAATGCACCGTGCAGTCGATGTGTGCCAGCGTCCCGTCGATGATCGGCGACCCGAGTTTGGAAGGACTCCAGTCGATTCCGGCGAACTTGTCCGGCTCCTTGGAGCCGAACCGCGCCGAGACATCCTTCTGCTTCTCATGAAGCACGTTGACGCAGAAGTGCCCGCTGGCCTCGATGGCCTGCCATGACCGGGACACCTTGGTCGGGCAGAACAACACCAACGGCGGTTCCAGCGACAGCGCGGCGAACGACTGGCACGCGAAGCCGACGGGCGCACCTTCGTGCACGGTTGTGATCACGGTGATGCCCGTGCAGAACTGCCCGAGCACGTTGCGGAATGTGCGTGGGTCGAGCGGTTCCCTGGTCACTAGCCTTTGAAGCCGACACTGAAGTCGTGGCCCCACAGGCTGACCGCCGTGCTCTCGCGCGCGATCCAGTCGTGGTCGTCGACTTTGCGTCCCTCGCAACCGAATTCGATATCGAAGCCGCTGGGCGTCTTCATGTAGAAGGACAGCATCAGGTCGTTGACATGGCGGCCGAGGGTGGCCGACATCGGCACCTTGCGGCGCAGCGCGCGGTCCAGGCACAGCCCGACGTCGTCGGAGTGCTCGACTTCGACCATGAGATGCACGATGCCACTGGGTGTCTCGCCTGGCATGAACGCCAAGCTGTGGTGCCGGGGGTTGACGCCGAAGAACCGCAGCCATGCCGGTGGGCCGTCGGCGGGCCTGCCGACCAGCTGAGGTGGCAACCGCATCGAGTCGCGTAGCCTGAAGCCCAGCACGTCGCGGTAGAAGTGAAGCGACTCCGCGTCGTCGCGGGTGGTCAGCACCACGTGACCCAGGCCCTGATCCTCGGTGACGAACCGGTGGCCGTAAGGGCTGACGACGCGCCTGTGTTCGAGCGCCGCACCGTGGAACACCTCCAGCATGTTGCCCGACGGGTCCTGAAAAATGATCATCTCGTCTACGCGGCGGTCGGCCAGCTCGGCGGCAGTGGCCTCCTTATAGGGCGTGCCCTCCACGTCGAGCCGGTTGCGAATCTCTTGCAGCCCTTCGCTATTCGCGGTCTCCCAGCCGGACACCTGTAGCCGGTCGTGCTCACCCGGCACGATCACTAGCCGGGCCGGGAAATCGTCCATCCGCAGGTACAGCGCGCGCTCGATCTGGCCCTTGCCCTCGACCATGCCGAGCACCTTCAGACCGTATTCGCGCCATGCCGCGATGTCGGTGGCCTCGATGCGCAGATACCCCAGCGACCGGATGCTCATGACCCGCCTCCCAGGAAGTCAATGGTGAGCTTGTTGAACTCGTCGAACTTCTCCAGCTGCGCCCAGTGCCCGCATTGTCCGAAGACGTGCAGCTGCACCCGCGGGATCTGCTTGAGTGCCACCAGTGCGCCGTCGAGCGGGTTGACCCGGTCCTCCCGACCCCAAATCAGGAGTACCCGCTGGCGCAGCTTGTACACCTCACGCCACATCATGCCGAGCTCGAAGTCGGGGCCCGCGAACGACTTTCCCATCGCCCGGGTAGCGGCCAGCGACTCGGGCGTGCTCGCGATCGCGAAGCGCTCGTCGATCAGCTCGGAGGTGATCAGCTTCTGGTCGTACACCATGATCCGCAGGAACGCCTCGAGGTTCTCGCGGGTGGGTTCATAGGAGAACTTGCCCAGGAGCTTGACGCCCTCGGTCGGATCGGGCGCGAAGAGATTCACCGAGAGCCCGCCGGGGCCCATCAGCACCAGCCGACCTGCGCGGTCCGCGTTGTCGAGCGCGAACCGCACTGCCGTGCCGCCACCTAGCGAATTGCCCACCAGCGCAGCGCGTTCGATGCCGATGTGGTCGAAGAGGTTCAGCAGCGCGGTGGCGCTGTAGCGGTTGTACTGCTCGTGCTCTGTGTGCTTGTCGGAGTGGCCGTAGCCAGGCTGGTCGACGGCCAGCACGTGGAAATGCTGCGCAAGCACGCCGATGTTGCGCCCGAAGTTCGACCAGCTCGACGCTCCCGGGCCACCGCCGTGCAGCAGCACGATCGTCTGCTCATGACCGACACCGGCCTCGTGATAATGCAGGCGCATGTCATCGCGCACCTGCGCAAAACGCGAGGTCGATTCGAACGTGATCTCTTGCTGTTGTGCGGTTTCGGCGGCGAATGACGTCATCAGACCATCGTGTCCTGGGGCGGCAGCCCGAACTCGTTGTTGCCGAAGATCAGGTACGCGCGTTCGGGATCGTTGGCCGCGTGCACCCGGCCTGCGTGCGCGTCTCGCCAGAACCGTTGCACCGGAGCGTCGTTGTTCAGCGCGGTGGCGCCGGACGCCTCGAAGAGCCGGTCGATCGACGCGATGGCGCGGCCGGTGGCGCGCACCTGGTCACGACGGGCGCGGGCCCGCAACTCGAACGGAATCTCCTTGTCCGCCTTGAGCAGTGCGTATTCGTCGCCGACATTTCCGATCAGCTGCCGCCATGCCGCGTCGATGTCGCTGGCCGCCTCGGCGATGCGCACCTTCGCGAACGGGTCGTCCTTGGCCTTCTCCCCCGCGAACGCGGCACGCACCCGCTTGCCCTGGTGCTCGACGTGCGCGTCGTAGGCGCCGTATGCCATCCCGACGATCGGCGCCGAGATGGTCGTCGGATGCACGGTGCCCCAAGGCATCTTGTATACGGGTGCGGCGTTTGTCTGCAATCCGCCCGCGGTGCGGTCGTTCATCGATTTGTAGGACAGGAACCGGTGCCGCGGCACGAACACGTCCTTGACCACCACGGTGTTGCTGCCCGTGCCCCGCAGACCGACCACGTGCCAGACGTCGTCGATGCGGTACTCGCTGCGCGGAATCAGAAAGCTGCCGAAGTCGACCGGCCTGCCGTCCTTGATGACAGGGCCGCCAAGAAACGCCCATGTGGCATGGTCACAACCAGACGACCAGTTCCACGATCCGTTGACCAGATAGCCGCCGTCGACCACGGTGCCCGCACCCATCGGCGCGTACGACGACGAGATGCGCACGGACGGATCGGCGCCCCACACCTCTTCCTGCGCCTGCTGGTCGAACAGCGCGAGGTGCCAGTTGTGCACACCGATGATCGAGCTGACCCATCCGGTGGAACCGCAGGCCGTCGCGATGCGGCGCACCGCTTCGTAGAACGCCGTCGGGTCGCACTGCAGGCCGCCCCACTGCTCGGGCTGGAGCAGCTTGAAGAAACCGACCTCGTCGAGTTCAGCAACGGTCTCGTCGGGCAACCGGCGCAGATCCTCCGTCGCCTGGGCCCGCTTGGCGATCAACGGCAGCAGGTCATCGACGCCGGCCAGGACCGACTGCACGTCACGCTGTTCAATGGACGTCACTGGTTTGCCTCCCGGGAGTACGAGCCTAAACAGACATTAGAACACGTTACGATTTGTGTCGAGCAGCGCATTCCTGCGGCAGCTGGACCTGCAGACATGCATTTCTGTAACCTGTTCTAGTTATCGCGCTGTTTCTTGATTAGGAAGGGCCCCTGCAGTGACGGACGAGCCACTCGGTAGCCACGTGCTCGAGCTGCAGGTGGCCGGCGTCATCGAGGAGACGGCCGACGCGCGCTCGCTGGTGTTCAGGGTTCCGGACGGTCCAGAAGATCCAGACATTCCCGCCGAGCGGCTGCGGTATGCGCCCGGCCAGTTCCTCACCCTCCGCGTGCCCAGCGACCGCACCGGTTCGGTCGCGCGCTGCTACTCGCTGTGCAGCTCGCCGTTCACCGGCGACCCGCTGACGGTCACCGTCAAACGCACCGCCGACGGGTATGCGTCGAACTGGCTGTGCGACCACGCGCATGCCGGCATGAAGATCCACGTCTTGGCGCCGTCGGGCACCTTCGTGCCCAAGACGCTAGACACCGACTTCCTACTGCTGGCCGCGGGCAGCGGCATCACGCCGATGATGGCGATCTGCAAGTCCGCCCTCGCAGAGGGCAGCGGCAAGGTGGTGTTGATCTACGCCAACCGCGACGAGAACTCGGTGATCTTCGGTGGCGCGCTGCGCGAACTGTCGGCCAAGTACCCGGACCGGCTCACCGTCGTGCACTGGCTCGAGACGGTACAAGGACTCCCTAGTGCGCCGGCGCTGGCCGCACTGGCCGCGCCGTATATCGGCCGCGACGCGTACATCTGCGGGCCGGGACCGTTCATGGCCGCCGCCGAAGAGGCACTGAAGAACTCGGGCGCACCCGCCGACCGCATCCACATCGAGGTGTTCAAGTCGCTGGAGTCCGATCCGTTCGCGGCGATCGTCATCGAAGAGGACGACAGCGACGAGGGGCCTGCCACCGCGATCGTCACATTGGACGGTGAACGCCACGAGGTGCGCTGGCCCCGCAACGCCAAGCTGCTCGATGTGCTGCTCGACAAGGGCCTCGACGCTCCGTTCTCCTGCCGCGAGGGCCACTGCGGTGCCTGCGCAGTGCTCAAGAAGAGCGGTGACGTCGAGATGGAAGTCAACGACGTGCTCGAACAACAGGATCTCGACGAGGGTCTGATCCTGGGGTGCCAGGCCCGCCCACGGTCGGATTCGGTCGAAGTCACCTACGACGAATAGCGAACGGATACCTGACGATGAACCGGCTCATAGCAGCGAGCGCGGCGGCACTGCTGACCGCGGTGCTAGCGCACGACGCGACGGCCACGGCCGCAGTCGACTCGGCCAACGCCTCGATCCCCGTCGATCCGGCGACCCAATTGGAAATGCACGTCAGTGCCAACTGCGCGGCGAACAGGTGCTCCTTCAAGACCACCGCCAACCTACTGACACCGGATGGCTCGACCGTGTTCCCCGGCGACGCGTGGGCCCGACAGACCATCACACTTCGCAGCTCGGACCGCAACGTGTGGCAGGAAGCCGAGTACAGTGCACCTTCCGGCATGCCCCGGGAGACCAAGGGCGCGAATCACGACAACGTGCTGTCGAAGATGTTCAAGTCCACCAACGACGTCGAGATCTCGGTAACCTACTTCGGCGGTGGACCGATCGAGCGCTTTCAGGTTGACGGCGACTCGGTACCCACCGACTGGAGCACCGGTCAGCCGACCACCCGCGCCAACTTCATCGCGTGCTCCTTCATCCAGGTGGTCTACGGTGGGGTGAACCTCACCACGCCGACCGCGTGCGCGCAGACCACATTCAGCTAGCCGTCGCGCCCAGGAACTGGAGCGTCGAAAGCATTGAGCGTGACCGCGACCATCGAGAAGCAGCCAACCAGGAAGACGACCTCGGCGACGCCGGCTTCTCCGAACGCGGACATCGCCGCCCGGTAGGTCGTCTCAGGCAGAGAAGCACCGCGATTCAACGCGGCAGCCATGTCGTAAGCGGCGGCTTCGCCACGGTTCAGATCGCAGGGACGCTCGCCGGCGGCAATGGTCGCGATCTTGTCGTCCGACAGCCCGGCCCGCTGGGCAAAGTATTCGTGTCCGTACACCTCGTAGCGGGCACCGAACTTCGCCGCCGTTACGAGGATGACCAATTGGTGGATGTCGGCTGGGAGCACACTGTGTTCCCACAGTGATCTGTTCAATGCCCACGCAGGCCGCCCGAACCACGGAAAATGCAGCCAGCCGTTGAACGGGCCGATGAGTGCACCGTCCCGGCGTCGGGCGGTCAGCTCACCGAAGTTCCGTTCGATCACACCGACCATGTCGTCGTAGAGATCTCGCTGTTCGGCGCTGAGGTCCTCGGGAGCTATTGGCGGCAGACGCATCACCCAAGCCAATACCGGGCAGACGGCTCTGTCCACGACTTGTCGGCGACGACTGGTAGGCCGCTCTTCGCACCGCAGGTGAAGACGTCGGCGCCCGGCCACACTTAAGCTCGGCCCATGGAACTGCGGCAATTGCGCTACTTCGTGGCGGTTGCCGAGGAACTGCATTACGGCAGGGCGGCGGAGCGACTGCACATCTCGGGTCCTGCGCTGTCGCAGCAGATCATCGCACTGGAGAGGGAGCTGGGCGCCGAGCTGTTCGTCCGCGATCGCCGCAGCGTTGCGCTGACCGAGGCGGGGCGGTCCTTGTTGGAGGACGCGCGCAGGATGCTTGCCCTCGCCGAGGATGCCCGTCAGCGGCTACGCCGCAAGGCCGCAGATACGACGCCGCTGCGGATGGGCTATGTCAGTTGGTTGCCCGAGGACATCGCGGCGCTGCTGGCGCCGACGGCGGCGCTGCGCGTCGACGAGTGGGTGTTGCCCTCGCACGCCCAAGCGGATCGTGTTGCAGAGGGCAGCCTTGATCTCGCGCTGGCGTGGGTCGACGAGAGCGTCGTCGAAACACGCGGGCTGACAGCTCATTTGATCCGAGCTGAGCCGCTTCACGCAGTCCGGCCCGGTGCGGCCGAACCGGTGCCTGCCGCCGGCGTCACCGTGTTGGTCGATTCAGGCAATCCCACATGGTCATCGTGGAACCGCTTCGCCAACGAATTCGCCGCCGACGCCGGCGCACGCGTCGCCAAGGTCGACGACGGCGGTATGACCGGCGACGCCTTCTACGCGCACGTGCGTCGACTGCGCGTGCCCGTCCTCGAGTCGCCGAAAAGGCACACCTCGGCGACTCCGCCGAGCCTCGGCCAATGCCGGGTGACCGATCCAATTCCGGTGTGGACGTGGTCTCTGCTGCACCGCGCCGACGACGACCGTCCCGCTGTGGGTCACGTCGTCGAATCCCTGGTGGCTTTCGCCGAAGGCAGGAACTGGCGCACTGCTCCGACCGGCCGATGGTGGGTGCCGGCCGACGACCCACATCGCACGATCCTCGGGCGCTAGAACTGCGGTGCGAAGTTTGGCCGACCACTGGTAGGCGTTCGGTCGTGGACGCCAGTCGTGGCGCGCGCTTGACTCGACGGTAGTCGAATAGGAAGGGGCGTAAAGCCATGACGCACAAGCACATTGTGGACGAAGTCGCGGATTTCGTGGTCGGGGCGACTACCGCCGATATCAATGCCGGGACTATGCGAACCTTGAAACGGAACGTGCTCGACAGCGTCGCGTGCGCCGTGGGCGCACTCGATGGCGAGCTCATCGGACCCATCCGCGCGCACGCCGAGCAGTTCAGCGGCCGACCCACCGCGACGTTCATCGGCGGTGGACGCGCTTCGGTCGATCAGGCCGCGTTCTTCAACGCCGTGCTGGTGCGCTATCCCGACCTGCTGGACACGTACCTGACGCCAGGCGGTCTCTGCCATCCGGCAGACAACTTCGGCGCTATCTTCGCGGTTGCCGAGCACGTTGACGCCGGCGGTTCGGACTTCCTGCTCGCCCTCGCGGTCGCCTACGAGATCCAGTGCCGTTTCAGCGCCCAAGTTCCGGTCATGGCCCGCGGCCTCAACCACGCTCTGCAGCTGGCGATGTCGGCTGCCGCCGGATCGGCGAAGCTGCTCGGCTTCGACAGCGCCCGAACCGCTTCCGCCATCGCCGCATCGACGGTCGACAACGTGTCGCTTGCCGCCGTGCACGCCGAACCGGTTTCGAACTGGAAGGGCATCTCGCCCGCAATCACCGGCATGCGCGCTGTGTACACGACCATGCTCGCAGGCCGCGGAATCACCGGTCCACGATCGCTTTTCGATGGCCCAAACGGGCTCGAGCAGCTCTTCGACCAAAGCATCGACATGCGCACCGGCGACCGCTCGTTGACCGCGGTCGAGCAGACGTATCTCAAGCAGTACTGCTCACTGATCCACGGGCAGGCCATCATCGATGCGACGCTGGCCATCCGCGCGGACCACCATCTCACCGGCAGTGAGGTCGCAGCGGTGACCGTCGAAGTCTTCCAGGGCGCCTACGACTTCGCCGGTGGCGGCAGCTACGGCGCCAAGGAACACCCGGTGACCAAGGAGCAGGCGGACTACAACCTGAAGTACCTCAGTGCGGTCGCGCTGCTTGACGGCCAGGTCGGCCCCGAACAGTTGGAGACCGAGCGCGTCAATCGTGCCGACGTCCAGGATCTGCTGTCGCGCGTCGATGTCAAGCCGGCTCCTGATCTGACCGCCGAGTACCCCGAACGCACCGCGGCTCGGGTGCATGTCGTTCTTCACGACGGGCGGACCATGTCTCGCGAACAGTCCGATTTCGAAGGTTCGCCGACGCGACCGATGTCATGGGAACGCGTGGTCGAGAAGTTCGACTGGCTCGCCGAGCCGTTCGTCGACGATGCGTTGCGTGCCGAGATCGTTGCCGCCGTCGAGAATCTCGACCGGATCTCGGTCTCCGACCTCGCCGAGCTGTTGTCGGCGGTGAGCCCGACGCCGAAGCGTGCCCGCACCAGGGGCCGACTCTGAGAACGGACCCCGCTGTGACAACGACCTAGCGGGGCAACCCGAGCAACCGCTCACCGGCCAGTGTCAGGAGGATCTGCTCGGTGCCGCCTGCGATGGTCAGGCAGCGGGTGTTGAGGAAGTCACGCACGGTCTTGTTCTCGACGACGCCCGCGCCTTCCGAAAGCTCCATCCGGAACTCCGAGAGCGCCTGCCGGTACCGCACACCGATCAGCTTGCGCACGCTGGCCTGCGGGCCCGGGTCCTGACCGCCGACGGCCAGCTGCGCGATCCGCTGGTCCAGCAGCGACCCCACCTGAGCCGAGCGGATCAGTTCACCGAGCCGGTCCTGCACAGCGGGATCGAGATCGAGCTCGGTGACCGTGCGAAGCAGCTCTTCCATCGGGTTGCCCAGCGCGGTGCCGTGGGCCATCGCGACGCGTTCGTTGGCCAGCGTGGTGCGGGCCAGCCGCCAGCCGTCGTTGACCTGGCCGACGACCATCTCGTCGGGCACGAAGACGTCGTCGAAGAACACCTCGTTGAAGAGGTTGTCGCCGGTGATCTCGCGCAGGGGCCGGATATCGATGCCCGGCGATTTCATGTCGACAAGGAAGTACGTGATGCCCTTGTGCTTCGGCGCGTCGGCGTCGGTGCGCGCCAGGCAGACACCCCACTGAGCCCAGTGCGCCCGCGACGTCCATACCTTCTGCCCGGTGAGCTTCCAACCCGTTCCGCCGGTGCTCCTCGCGTCCGCGCCTTCCACGCGAATGGCTTTCATCCGTAGCGACGCAAGGTCCGAGCCTGCGCCGGGCTCGCTGAACAACTGGCACCAGAACAGCTCACCGCGCAAGGTGGCGGGCACGAAGCGCTCGATCTGCTCGGGGCTGCCGTGTTCCAGGATCGTCGGGGCGGCCCACCAGCCGATCACCAGATCCGGCCGCACCACTTTCGCCTTGGCCATCTCCTGATCGATCAGCAGCTGCTCGGCTGGACCGGCCGCGCGACCGTACGGAGGCGGCCAGTGCGGCGCCAGCAGCCTGGTCTCGGCCAGGGCTACTTGCTGTTTCTCGACGGGCAGCGCGGCGACTTCGGCCACCGCAGAAGCGATTTCGGGCTGCAGATCCGCCACCGAGTCCAGATCGATGTGCAGATCACGGCGCACACCCTCGACCGTCAGCGCCGCGACACGGCGCAGCCACCGGGGCAAGCCGCCGAGGAACTGCGCAATCCCGTACGCACGGCGCAGATACAGATGGGCGTCGTGTTCCCAGGTGATCCCGATGCCACCGAGCACCTGAATGCAGTCCTTGGCGTTGGCCTTTGCCGCTTCGATGGCGGTCGACGCCGCAACCGCCGCGGCGACGGAGAGTTGGCGTTCATCGCGGATTCGCCACGGCGACGGCCGCGTACTGCGGCAGCGACCGAAATCTGCTCGGAGCGCAGCAGCATCTCGGCGCACATGTGCTTGATGGCCTGGAAGCTGCCGATCGGCTTGCCGAACTGCTCGCGCACCTTCGCGTACTCGGTGGCGGTCTGCAGCGTCCAGCGGGCCAGGCCTGCGGCCTCGGCGGCCAGCATCGTCGCGGCGAGGTCCTCGACCCGCTGGGCCGAAACGGGCAGCGCCTCCGCGGGCGCGGAGTCCACTAGCACCCGAGCGAGCGGGCGGGAGAAGTCCGTGGCCTTGCGCGGTTCGACGGTCACGCCGTCGGCCGTCGCGTCTACCAGCAGCCAGGTGTCGCCGGCAGGCAGCAGCAGCACACCGTGCGGATCGGCGCCGAGCACGTACTCGGCCGTCCCGGACACCTGGCCGCCGTCGTAGCGCAGGTCGGCGGTCGCCGCGACCCCCGCGCTGCGCTCCCCCGACGCCAGCGCTTCGAGCAGCTCAGCGTGTGACTCACCGATGACCAGCGTGGCCAGCGCGGTGGTGGCGACAGGGCCCGGCACCATCGCCGCGGCGGCCTCGTCGACCATCGCGCACAGATCATCCGCGGTGCCACCGGCGCCGCCACACTCCTCGGGAAGCGCGACGCCGAAGGTGCCCAGCTCGGCTAGGCCCTGATAAGCGGCGCGCCACGCGTCGGCCTTGCCGTGCTCCACAGCGCGCGCGGCCTCGACCACGGCGGAGCTGGACGCCCAGCTGCGGACAAGCTCGCGTGCGGCAAACTGCTCGTCAGTGATGGTTGCCGACACTGTGACTCCTAGCGTTTGGGCGAGAAAGCCGCGCTTCTCACTAGAACGTGTTCTAATAGTGCCAGCGTTCGACCGTCAAGTCGACCGTCATTAGAGCAGGACACGTTCGGTGTCTTAACGGCGCGGAAGTGAGAGATTAGAGATCGGCATGCGTATCGTTTTCACCGAGAGCGCAAGATGAAGGAGCTGCCCGCCGCATGTCGACGCCAGCACACACAAACCCGGCTTCGGGATCTGACTCTCGACCACGTCAGGTGATGAACGTGGCCGTACTGGCGGAGTCCGAGCTCGGATCCGAGGCCCAGCGTGAGCGCCGCAAACGAATTCTGGACGCCACCCTGGCCATCGCCTCAAAGGGCGGTTACGAAGCCGTTCAGATGCGTGCGGTGGCCGAACGCGCCGATGTCGCGGTGGGCACGCTGTACCGCTATTTTCCGTCGAAGGTGCACCTGCTGGTGTCTGCGCTCGGCCGAGAGTTCGAGCGCATCGACGCGAAGACCGACCGCGCCGCGTTGTCCGGCGGCACCCCGTATCAGCGGCTCAGCCTGATGGTGGGCAAGCTGAACCGTGCGATGCAGCGCAACCCGCTGCTGACCGAGGCCATGACCCGTGCGTTCGTCTTCGCCGACGCCTCGGCGGCAGGTGAGGTTGATCACGTCGGCAAGCTGATGGACTCGATGTTCGCACGCGCCATGAGTGACGGCGAACCGACCGAGGATCAGTACCACATTGCCCGCGTCATCTCGGATGTCTGGCTGTCCAATCTGCTGGCCTGGCTAACCCGGAGGGCGTCGGCGACCGACGTGAGCAAGCGGCTGGATCTGGCCGTGCGTCTGCTCATCGGCGACGGGGAGCACCCTAAGATTTAGCGGGTGGCTTCGGAGCCGCCTGACCGGCGACATTCAGCGGATGAGCTACCCGTTGAACTTGCAGCGCGCGCTAGGCACCGTTGCGCGGGTGCCGCGGCTACTGGTGGCGTGCGACTACGACGGCACCATGGCGCCGATCGTCGCGAACCCCGACGACGCGCGGCCCCTCACCGAGTCCGCGGCGGCCCTTCGCGCGCTGGCCGCCCTCCCGTCGACGACCGCCGCGCTGATCTCGGGCCGGGCGCTGCGCGACCTCGCCACGCTGTCGCGGATGCCCGCCGAGGTCCATCTGGTCGGCAGCCACGGTTCCGAATTCGACACCGGCTTCGTGCACGCGATCGACGATGCGGCCAAGGCGCTGCTGGGCAAGATCAGGGACTCGTTGAGCGCGATTGCCGCTGAGTACCCCGGCGTCGCCATCGAGATCAAGCCGGCCAGCGTCGCCCTGCACGTACGCAACGCCGATCCCGCCGACGGTAAGGAGGCGCTGAAGAAAGCGCACGCCGCCTCGCAGCACTGGGACGCGCAGATCACCGAGGGCAAGGCGGTGTTGGAGTTCGCGGTCATCCAGACCGACAAGGGGCAGGCGCTCGACATCCTGCGCCACCAGGAGGCCGCCTCTGCGGCGGTGTTCATCGGCGACGACGTCACCGACGAGAAGGCGTTTCGCCGACTGCACGGGCCCGATATCGGCATCAAGGTAGGCGACGGCGACACGCTGGCCGGCTATCGCATCGAATCGCCCAAGGAGGTCGCCGCCGCGCTGGAATGTCTGCTCGAAGCGCGCCGCACCTGGCTGTTGGGCGGGCACAGCACGCCGATCGAGCGGCTGACGATGCTGTCCAACTCCCGCACGGTGGCACTGCTGACACCCGACGCCGACGTGGTGTGGATGTGCCATCCACAGGCCGACTCGGCGGCCATGTTCTCCCGGCTGCTCGGCGATGCGACCGCAGGCCACTTCTCGATCGGTCCGCAGCGCGAGGCGCTACCACTGAGCCAGCGCTACGTCACCGGTACGATGACCGTCGAAACCCGTTGGGCCAGCCTGCTGGTCACCGACTACCTGTCGCACGACGTCGGCGCGGGCCGCACGGACTTGATCCGTGTCATCAGCGGGCAGGCCAAGGCGGTGGTCGAGTTCGCGCCCCGGCCCGAGTTCGCACAGGCACCCGTCCATCTGCGTGTCGACGAGGGCGGGCTGCGGGTGTTCGCGACCAACGACCCGATGGTATTGCGGTCGCCGGGCGTGGAATGGGAGATCGTTCCCGACGGAGTCCACGAGACGGCACGCGCAGTGATCGACTCGTCCGATGGGCCCGTTGTAATGGAGTTGCGCTGCGGCACCGAGGACCTGTCGGAAAGCCCCGTGGACGACGACTCCCGCCGTGAACGCGCCGAAAGCCATTGGCGCGACTGGGTTTCCACGCTGACGCTGCCGTCGCTGAAACCGGAGCTGATGAAGCGGTCGGCGCTGACCCTGCGCGGGCTGGTGCACGCCGATACCGGCGCGATCATGGCGGCGGCCACCACCTCGCTGCCCGAGGAGATCGGCGGCGTCCGCAACTGGGATTACCGCTACTGCTGGATCCGCGACGCCGCGATGACCGCCTCGGCGCTGGTGTCGCTGGGCTCGATCGCCGAGGCCGAGGGCTATTTGGACTGGCTGCACGGCGTGATCGAGACGATGCACGGGCCCGAGCGGCTGCATCCGCTGTACGCGCTGTCGGGGGCGATCCTCGGTCCTGAGGCGGTGATCGACTCGCTACCCGGATATGCGGGTTCGCGTCCCGTACGGGTCGGCAACGCCGCCAATGTCCAAGTGCAACTCGACGTTTTCGGCCCCGTGGTGCAGCTGATCGCGGACCTGTGTCACCGGCGGGTGGCCAACGGTGTGGTGGACGCCTTGACGGACGCGGACTGGAACCTGGTCAGCGAGATGGTGTTTGCCGTCGAAAGTCGTTGGGTGGAACCGGATCACGGCATCTGGGAGATTCGCGGCAATCCGCGCCATCACGTGTACTCGAAGGTGATGTGCTGGTTGACGGTGGACCGCGCCCTGAAGCTGGCGGCGGAGTTCGGCCGCAGCGCGCCGCCGGGCTGGGCCACGCTGCGCGACGCGATCTCCAAACAGGTGCGCGAGCGCGGCTGGAACGACGAGGTGAATTCGTTCACCGCCGCCTACGACGGCACCGACCTCGACGCCGCCACGCTGCACATCGGGCTGTCCGGGCTGATCGACCCCTCCGATGAACGGTTCGCGGCCACTGTCGTCGCGACAGAGGCGGAGCTGCGCAGCGGTGCCACGGTTTACCGCTATCACAGCGACGACGGACTGCCGGGCACCGAGGGCGGCTTCCATCTCTGCGCGGCGTGGCTGCTCGAGGCCTATCTGCTGAGCGATCAGCGGTCGCAGGCCGAGGCGCTGTTTGACCGGCTGGTCGCCGCGGCGGGGCCGACGGGCCTGTTGTCCGAGGAATACGACCCGGTGGCCGAGCGCGCGTTGGGCAACCATCCGCAGGCATACAGCCACATCGGGCTGCTGCGCTGCGCGCAACTACTGGACGCCTAGTTTCGCCCAAACGGACACTTCGGCGGGAAAGTCCGAGTAGATCACGCCATTTCGTCGATCTCGACACTCAGGCGGGTGGGCCCGAGGTTCGGCCGCGCACCACTTCGGTGTCGAGCACGTCGATCACCGGCAGACCCGACCGCGGCGGGTTGTGCAGCAGCCGTCCGGCGCGGCGGCCCTTCTCAAGGCTCGGCTGCACGACAGTGGTCAGGCCACGCCGCAATGCCTCTGGGACGCCGTCGAATCCTGTCACCGTCATCTGGCCCGGCACGTAGATCCCCCGTGCCCGCAGGTAGTCCATCGCCGACAACGCGAGCACGTCGGCCGTACACATCAACGCCGTGAGGCGGGGATTCGCGTCCAGCGCCACCTCGGCGGCCGCCCCACCCGACGTTGGCAGGTGTTCGTAGCTCTCGACCACGGTCAGCGACTCGGGATCCAGTCCCGCCGCGGTCATCGCGTCGTAGACACCGTGGATGCGCTCGCGCTGCACGTGAAAGTGCGGCGTCTGCACCCGCTCCGGGTCGGCCACCGCCGGCCGGGGCCCGCCGTGTGGCCAGTCGCGGCCCAGCCGCATGGTGAGCAATCCAATGTGACGATGGCCGAGCCCCACAACGTGTTCCGCGAGCCGGCGCATTGCGTCGCGGTCGTCGATGCAGACCCTCGAAGTGCCCGGCACGTCCTTGGGCTGGTCGACGACGACCACCGGAAGGTGCCGCTGCTGCACGACGGCCAGGTACGGATCGTCATCGGAGGCCGAGTAGACGACGAACCCGTCGACACCCGCCGCGAGCACGGCCGCCGACCCGTCGCTCACGGTGCGGTTCGGTCCGATCGCCACCAGCAGCAGGCCCTGCCCCGCCTCCTCGCACGATTCGGCAAGTCCGGCAACGAAATCCAGCGCGGCCGGGTCGGAAAACGAATAGTTCAGCGGCTCGGTGATCATCAGGCCGACGGCGCCAGCCTTGCGGGTGCGCAGCGACCGTGCGACCGGATCGGGT
Organism: uncultured Actinomycetota bacterium; assembly: GCA_963770125.1. GTDB lineage: Bacteria > Actinomycetota > Actinomycetes > Mycobacteriales > Mycobacteriaceae > Mycobacterium. The sequence goes on from CAVYPI010000111.1 coordinate 72,392, forward strand.
CCGGGGTATCCCAACCGCTTGGCGGTGGCCAGCACACGCTCGCGGAGGTCGGCCGACAGCTGGTCCGGCCTGTTGTAGGCGTTGGAGATGGTGGTTCGCGAGACCTTGAGTTCGGCGGCCAACGAGGCCAGAGTCGCCCGCCTCCTGGGCGTGGGACTCCTCGACATGCTCCCCGAGGTTAGCGGATCGAGTTGATTAACCCTGGTTGCCGTGCGCTCTGAGTAACTGGAAACGGTTTTTCATTTTGTATTAGGAGCACACCATGAGCGCGATCAAGGCGCCGGTGGGTCTGGCTGTGAGCATGCTCGTCACCACGATCTCGTTCGCGATCTTCCTGGTGTGCTGGCTGATCGGGCGGCGCGATCGCTCGTCGGAACCCGCCTAACCCCTGCTCGATGTCTCCGGCCGTGCGGCCCCGCGTTCCACGGGACGCGTCGAATCCGAACACCATTCGGACCACGAGCCCGGATACAGCGCGGCATGGACGCCGGCCGCAGCCAGTGCGGCAAGCGCCACCGATGCGGTGACGCCCGACCCGCAGTAAACGCCAGTCGGTTCGATGCCGTCGAACACCCGGGTGAGATCGTCGTCGGGCAGAAAGGTTCCGTCCTCGGCAAGCAACCCGGTACTCGGCACGTTCGTGGCTCCGGGAATGTGCCCGGCCACCGGATCGACGGGTTCGACCTCACCGCGGAAACGCTCGGGCGCACGCGCGTCGAGCAGCGTCGCGGCATCGGCGGCCTGCTCGGCCGTCAAGGTCGGCAGGGCGCCGACGTACAGATCGTCGTGCGCCACCGTCACATCGCCGGGTGGCGGTACGACGGAGTCGGTTTCGAGGACGCCAGTCCACGCGCCCAGGCCACCGTCGAGGATGCGCACATCGGGCAGGCCCGCCGCGGTCAGCACCCACCACGCCCGGGCCGAACCGGCGCGATTCCAGTCGTCGTAGACGACGACAGGGACTCCGTTTCGCACGCCCCACCGCCGGGCCGCGGCCTCGACGCTGCGCCCCGACGGCAACGGGTGGCGCCCGCGCCCGGAGACAGCATGATCGCTGAGCTCGTCCTCGAGGGACACATACACCGCGCCGGGGAGGTGGGCCCGCTCGTAGGCGGCCCGCCCGTCGGGCTCAGCCAACTGCCAGCGCACGTCCAGGATCGTCAACGGCTCGCCGGCGTCAAGGCGCTGAGCCAATTCAGTTGCGGTGATCAATACCTCGTCGCGGCTCACACAGACGATGCTGCCACCTAGGCTGTCCGGCGTGACCGAGCACGCCTTAAGCACAATGGAGCGGCATCGGCGCGGCGTGTGCGGCCCGCAGCAGCCTCGCGAGCACGTCCTGCGGCACCGCCCATAGGCTGGACACCATGACAACCGTCGATCTCAACGCGGATCTGGGCGAAAGCTTCGGGGTGTGGAGGCTCGGCGACGACGACGCGATGCTCGACGTGGTCACCAGCGCCAACGTCGCGTGCGGCTTCCACGCCGGGGACGCCGCCACGCTGGCGCGGACCTGCCGCGCGGCCGCACAGCGCGGGGTGCGGATCGGAGCGCAGGTGAGCTATCGCGACCTGGCAGGTTTCGGCCGTCGCTTCATCGACGCGACGCCCGAAGATCTGACGGCCGATGTGATCTACCAGATCGGCGCGCTGCAGGCGCTGGCACACGCCGCCGGGTCAACGGTCAGCTATGTCAAACCCCATGGCGCGCTGTACAACACGATCGTCAACAACCACGGTCAGGCCCGTGCCGTTGCCGAGGCCGTGCACGCCGTCGACCCCAGTCTCCCGGTGCTCGGGCTCTCCGGTTCGGTGTTCTTCGCCGAGGCACAGGAGCTGGGGCTGCGCACGGTACCCGAGGCGTTCGCCGACCGCGCGTATCGCTCTGATGGACAACTGGTTTCGCGACGGGAACGCAACGCGGTGCTGCACGAGGTTGCAGAGATAGCCGATCGAGTGGCGTCGATGGTAACCGCGGGCCGGGTCGCCGCAGTCGACGGGTCGACGATCCCGGTCACCGTGGAATCCGTATGCGTGCACGGCGATTCGCCCGGCGCGGTACAGATCGCGAATGCGGTCCGCGACCGGCTGGTGGCGGACGGCGTCGAGCTGAAGGCGTTCGTCTGATGCGCCTCAAGCTCGGCCGCCCAGACCTGAGGAACTACGCCGGCTCCTTCGGCGCGCCTGCGGCCGGGCCCGACGCACCGCTGACGGTCACGTGGGCGGGCGTCACCACGCTTCTGATTGACGACGGCACATCGGCGGTGATGACCGACGGCTTCTTCTCCCGGCCCGGCCTGCTCGAGGTCGGGTTGAGGCGACTGTCACCGTCGGCGCCGCGGATCGACGGCTGCCTGACCCGTCTCGGAGTGGACCGATTGGAGGCGGTGCTACCGGTGCACACGCATTTCGACCACGCAATGGACTCGGCAGTGGTCGCCGAAAGAACCGGCGCGCGCGTCGTCGGCGGAACGTCGGCGGTGCAGGTCGGCCGAGGCGCGTGCCTGCCCGACGACCGTCTCACTGCCGTCACGCCGGGCGAGCCGATAACGCTTGGCGCATACGACGTCACGCTGATCGAGGCCGAACACTGCCCGCCCGACCGCATTCCGGGCGTAATCACCGGACCCGTCGTCCCGCCGGTCAAGGTCTCTGCTTACAAGTGCGGCGAGGCGTGGTCAACGCTGGTGCACCACCGGCCGTCGGACCGGCGGATGTTGATCGTCGGCAGCGCAGGCTTCGTCCGCGGCGCGCTTGACGGACAGCGGGCCGCGGTCGTGTATCTGGGCGTCGGGCAACTCGGACTGCAGCCCGAGCAGTACCTCATCGACTACTGGACCGAGACCGTGCGCACCGTCGGCGCCCGCCGGGTCGTGCTCATTCACTGGGACGACTTCTTTCGCCCGCTGCACAAGCCGCTGCGGGCGCTGCCGTACGCCGCTGACGATCTCGACGTGTCGATGCGGGTGCTGTCCCTGCTGGCCGAGGAGGACGGCGTGCCGCTGCACCTGCCCACGCTCTGGCAGCGCTGCGACCCTTGGAGCTGACGCTGGCGCTGGTGGCGCTGGCCGTGGTGCTCGGATTTGCGATGGTCCGTCCGCGTGGCTGGCCCGAGGCCGTCGCCGCGGTGCCTGCGGCCGGCCTGCTGATCGCATTGGGTGTGATCTCCTGGCACGACGCAGCAGCCGAGGTCAGCCGACTGCTGCCGGTCGTCGGCTTTCTCGCGGCGGTGCTCGTGCTGGCCCGGCTGTGTGACGACGAGGGGCTATTCCGCGCCGCCGGTGCGGCCATGGCACGGTCGAGCTCCGCCAGCCAGCAGCGTTTGCTTGCAATGGTTTTCGTGATCGCGGCGGCCACAACGGCGATCCTGAGCCTGGATGCGACGGTGGTGCTGCTGACCCCGGTGGTGCTCGCGACCGCCCGTGCGTTGCGGGTGCCTGCGCGGCCGCATGCGTACGCCACCGCCCACCTGGCCAACAGTGCCTCGCTGCTGCTTCCGGTGTCCAATCTGACCAACCTGCTGGCGTTCGGCGCGGCGGGGCTGTCGTTCGTCCACTTCACCGCGCTCATGATGTTGCCGTGGCTCGCCGCGGTCGCCGTCGAATTCGTATTGCTGCGTTGGTTTTTCGCACGCGAGTTGTCGGTCGAGCCGACGCGTGACACCGTCTCCGAGGATGCGCAGGTGCCGGTGTTCGTGCTGGTCGTGTTGGCGCTGACGCTCGTCGGATTCGCCGTTACCTCGCTGTTCGGATTGCCGCCTGCGTGGTCGGCGCTCGCGGGTGCGGTCGTGCTCGGCGTGCACGGCCTGGCCCGTGGCCGCAGCACCGTCTCCGGAATCGCGGACGCGCTGGACGTGCCGTTCCTGGCGTTCGTGTTGTGCCTGGGTGTGGTCGTCGCCGCGGTCATGCTCAACGGCCTCGACGGTGCCATGCGCGACGTGCTGCCTCGCGGCGTCACGCTGCCTGCGCTGCTCTGGATCGCGGCCGTTGCGGCGCTGCTGTCCAACGTGGTCAACAATCTGCCTGCGGTGCTGGTGCTGTTGCCGTTGGTGACGGCATCTGGTCCCGCCGCCGTGCTTGCGGTGCTCATCGGCGTCAACGTCGGGCCGAACCTGACCTACGTCGGCTCGCTGGCGAATCTGTTGTGGCGCAGTGTCGTGCGCCGCGATATCCGGGCCGGTTTCGTCGAGTTCACCCGAATCGGGTTGCTCACAGTGCCGATCACCCTCGGCATCGCGGTGCTTGGCCTATGGGTGGGGATCCGACTCTTCGGCGTCTAGATTGTGGCGGCTAGCTGGTCCGGTAGGCCGGCGGCAGCGGCATGCCAAGCTCTTTCATCACCGCGCGCAGTCGGCTCGGATAGTCGGTGATGATGCCGTCGGCGCCTGCCGCGATCTGGGCCCGCATCGCATCCGGGTCATCGATCGTCCACGGGATCACCTTCAGGCCCAACGCGTGCGCCCTTTCGTTGAACCCGCGGTCGGCCACCAGCGCAAAGCCGGGATCCTTCGGGGTCATGCCGTACGGGACCGAATAGCCCGGCGACAGGATGCCTGCGCCGACCAGCTGGGCACCGGTGATCGGATCAGGAACAAACCCGGGATCAACGCCGGCCAACCACGGCGAGCCGGGCACCCACGTGGTTTCGTCCCACAATGCGACCAGCGGGATCGACGGCTCGGCCGCTCGCACCATCGGCAGAGTGCGCCAGTCGAAGCTTTGAATCTCGACCTTGTCCATCTTGCCCGCCGCTCGCACCGCGCCAATGATCACATCAACGAATTCCTGTGGCGCCGCCGAGGTTTCGGGCTTGTCTGCCTCGACCTTCGTCTCGATGTTGTATCTGACGTCCGCGTGGTAGGAGTCGGTGAGCGCGAAAACCTCTGGTAGCGTGGCGATCTTGTTGTTCCGGACCACCTCGGCGGCGGGAAAATCCTTGAGCAGCTTGCCACAGTCCAGCGTGCGAATCTGGGCGAGAGTGAGGTCATGAACCAGCTTGCCGACGTAGGGGTACTGCGGGTCGCCGGCAAAGGCCGGCGCGGTGTCGGCGCATTTGGTGGGCTCGATCTTCGGGTCGTGCCAGACCAGCGGTTGTGCGTCTTTGGTGATGACGATGTCAAACTCCAGCGTGCTGACACCGAGTTCCAACGATTTGGCAAAAGCCCGTAGGGATTCCTCCGTCGTCTCCCCACGACCGCCACGGTGCGACTGGAGGTCGAACCCGGTGGATTCGGCCGTGGCCTGTGGCAGTCCGCCGACGGCGGCGGCCAAAAGGGTTGCCATGACGATGGCGACTTTACGCATGAACGGCCACGTTATCGACGGTGCCCCAGCCACCGCCCGCTCGGTGGGCCATCGAGTGCCGCTGGTCATCGGATGTTCATCGAGGGGATGCACAGCCCAGCCATACTGGGTTGGACATTGCCACCATCGAGGGAAAGCGCGCGCGGCGGCGAACCTCGACTCGGGCGAACCGCGCCTGGCCGCCGGAGGAGGTCCACGTCAGCCGCCCCTCCCCGGACGCATCGGTCTTCGCGCGGCCCACGCAACCGCCGTCGGTCAGCACGGCGATACTGGTGTCGGGCGCACCACTCACCCGGGCCGTCACGGTCACCGCGGCGCCGGGCGGCACAATCAGTGTCTCGCCCGGTCCTGCCGTCGCCGTGCCGTCGTCACGAGATGCGCTGAGCACCAACGTCACCGCGCTCGACTCGGCCACATAGCAGCGACCACGACGGAGGCCCTCGACGAGGTCAGGCGTCGCCAAGCCCTGCGCGTACACGACGGTCTGCGGCCGCCCGACCGGTTGCGTCGACGCGTGCGAGTCGCTGCCGCCCACGGCGGTTATCCGCCTGCCCTGCCGCAGCAGCTGCTGCCAGATGCGCAGCGACAGTTCGTCATCGACGTTCCACAGCCCGTTCCAGACTTCCATCGCGTCCACATCACCGTAGCCGAACTCCCATGCACATCCCGGCAGCGGCACCGATGGATGTGCGGCCACCACCAGGCCGCCGTCGGCGCGCACCCGCGCGGCGTACGTCGCAAAAACGCCGTCGCGCGGTGCGTACCGCCAGTCGATCCAGCCGCCGGGAGGCAGCCCGATCGCCAGCCAATGCCCGTGGCGGGTGGTGACCTCCTCACCCGCGATGACCTCAAGGCCATCGTTTGTGGTTACCGCCGCCCAAGCCCGGTTGGCGGAGCTGGTGTTGTGATCGGTGGAGACGATGAAATCCAGGCCGACCGACGTGGCGGCCGTGACCATCTCGGCGATCCGCCGTCGCCCATCGGAATGCACTGTGTGCGTGTGTAAGTCGCCGCGATACCACCCCGGTTGAATGTCGCGGCGGGTGTCCGGGTAGAAGGCCGGAGCCGGCCGCAATGACGGCTGGACACCCCGCGTCAGCGTGATCTGGGCGTGCCAGTCCATGCCCAGCGGGTTGAGCACCACCGGCCCGAGCGCCAACGCCCAGCAGCCGGGGTCGATCGGGCCCGCCAGGTAGCCGGGCGTCGCGTTCACCGCGGACAGCATGAACCCTGCACGGGCTCCACCCGACCAGCCACGGAAGCCCTCGGCGTTGCCGAGTTCGTGGCCGGCGGGCCCGAAGATGCCCAGATCCAGCACATTGCGGCCGATGCCGAGCAGCGAGAACTGGTCGTGCGACGTGCTGACGTCGATTCGCTGGGTTCCCGTGGGCACGTCGAACGCCACGTAGGCCCATTGGTCGATGCCGAAATTGAATCGACCGCGGAAGGAGAGCTCGACGCGGGTGTCTGACTTCAGGGCCGCCATGACGTCTCCTCGTCCTGTTGGCCACATCATCGACGGCGTCGGCCTAAGCGACGGTTACATCGACGCGAACAGCGGTAGGACGGCTGACGTCGATTCGCCCACCGACGGCGCCGCCGGCGAGAAATTCGCCGTAGGATCGGCAAGATTGGTGTCGTGGCCATGACCGGATCGCCGGCTCCGCCGGCAGTGTTCAGCAGGTACGTGGCGCTCGGCGACTCGTTCACCGAGGGTGTCGGCGACCCACACCCCACCAGCCCCAACGGTTTGCGCGGATGGGCGGATCACGTTGCCATCGCGCTGGCGCAGAACAATCCAGGGCTTCGCTATGCGAATCTCGCGGTGCGGGGCCGCAGGATGGACGAGATTCTCGTGGAGCAGGTTCAGACCGCCGTCATGCTCGAACCCGACCTCGTCACCGTCTACGCGGGCATGAACGACCTGCTGTTCGTGCGCAACGACATCGACGCGATGATGGCCAGGTATGCCGACGGCCTGAAGACCTTGCAGCAGACCGGCGCCCACGTGCTCGCGTTCACCGCGGGCGACCTCGGCACGGTGCCGCTGTTTCGGCGGCTGAGGGGCCGGGCCGCGGTCTACAACGAACTGTTGCGCGGTATCGCCGACGACCTCGGTCTGCAGCTCGTGGACTTCTGGCGGTTCAGCGAGTTTCGCGATCCACGCCTGTGGGCAGGAGATCGCATCCATCTCTCACCGCTAGGTCATCAGCGCATGGCCGCCAAAGTTCTTGATACGCTGACGGTTTCCCATCAACTCACCACGCGATCGGCCGCCCTGTTGGCCTCGTCGCCGCCCGTGCGCAACTTCTGGGGCAATCTGCAATGGGCCCTCGCGTTCGCGGCGCCATGGGTGGCCAAGCGGCTACGGCGCGTGACGCCGGGAGCCGGCGTCGAACCGAAGTACCCGACACTCGCCCAGATCGTTTGACCGCCACTGTGATGGATGTGAACCGCAGGACGCTGATCGTCGGTGGCACGTCGGCGCTCGTCGGCGCGGGCGTCGGGGCCGGCGCAGCCGGGTTCCTCACGGCCGACCGCACCGGTCCGACGCTGTGGCAGCGCGGTGACCGCAGCGGCGCACCGCGGGTCGGCGGGCTGCATCTGCAGTACGGTGCCGACGCGGCGTCCGAAGTGGTGGTGTCGTGGCACACCGCCGCCGCGGTGAACAATCCCCGAGTCATGGTCGGCACGCCCGACGACGGTGTAGGCCGCACCGTCGCCGCGGAGACGGTGACCTATCGGGACGCCGCCTCCCGCACCGAGATCCGGGTGCACCACGGGCGGCTCGCCAATCTGGCGCCCGACACCGACTACGTCTACGCCGCGGTGCACGACGGCGCCAGTCCCGAGGTGGGGACGGTGCGGACGGCGCCGCGCGGTCGCGCCCCGGTGCGTTTCACCAGCTTCGGCGACCAGTCCACCCCGACGCTGGACGCCCTTGTCGCCAGCGCCTTCGGCAGCGACAACCGCGGCTCGCCGTCGGCAGGCGACATCACCACTGCGGTGGAACGCGCCGCACCGCTGTTCAATCTGGTGAACGGCGATCTCTGCTACGCCAACCTGGCGCGCGACAGGGTGAGGACCTGGTCGGACTGGTTTGAGAACAATTCCAGGTCCGCGCGCTACCGCCCGTGGATGCCTGCGGCGGGAAACCACGAAAACGAGCTGGGCAACGGCCCGATCGGCTACGGCGCGTACCAGGCCTACTTCGCACTGCCGGACTCCGGTTCGGATCCGGAGTTGCGGGGGTTGTGGTACGCGTTCACGGCAGGGTCGGTCCGGGTGATCAGCCTGGCCAATGACGACGTCTGCTATCAGGACGGCGGCAACTCGTACGTGCGCGGCTACTCCGGCGATGCCCAAAAGCGTTGGCTCGAGCAGGAACTCGAACGAACGCGCAGTGACAGCAGGATCGACTGGATCGTGGTGTGCATGCATCAGACTGCGGTCTCCACGGGCGAGCGCACCAATGGTGCAGACCTCGGGATCCGGCAGAACTGGCTGCCGCTCTTCGACCGCTTCGGCGTCGACCTTGTGGTCTGTGGACATGAGCATCACTACGAACGCACCCACGCGATTCGGGGAATCCTGCCGACCGACACGCTTACGCCGAACCCGGTCGACACCCAACCGGATCACATCGACACCACCAAGGGCACGGTTCATCTGGTCATCGGCGGCGGAGGCACGTCGATCCCGTCCAACAAGATGTTCTTTCCCGAACCGCGATGCCAGGTCCTGATGGCAGCAGGGGATGTCAACCCCAACACCGGTCACAAGACGCCGAGGTACATCCAGGAAGCCGCACCGTGGTCGGTGTTTCGGGATCGCGACAATCCCTGCGGCTTCGTCGCATTCGACGTCGACCCAGGGCAGCCTGGCGGGAACACGTCGATGGCCGCGACGTACTACGCGGTCAACGGGCCGTTCGGAGAAGTGACACCGGTCGACAAGTTCACGTTGACGCGGCCTCGCAGTGACAGCGGCTAAGTTCCCATGGCGAGCAGACGCAAAGGACCCTATTTTCTCAGATTTTCGGGACTTTTGCGTCTGCTCGCGCTTACTGGTGACGCCGCTGGCGGGCGATTTCGGCCAGTACCACGCCTGCGGCCACCGAGGCGTTCAACGACTCCGTCGGCCCGGCCATCGGGATGGTCACCACGGCGTCGCAGTTCTCGCGCACCAGCCGTGACAGTCCCTTGCCCTCGGAACCGACCACCACGACCATGGGACCCCTGCCGTCGAGCTCGTCGATGATGGTGTCGCCGCCCGCGTCGAGGCCGACCACCTGCAGTCCCGCGTCGGCCCAATTCTTCAGCGTCCGATTGAGATTCGTCGCCCTGGCCACCGGCATCCGCGCGGCGGCACCCGCACTGGTGCGCCACGCGACGGCGGTGACGGACGCCGATCGCCGTTGCGGGATCACCACGCCGTGGCCACCGAACGCCGCAACGGATCGCACGATCGCACCGAGATTGCGCGGATCGGAGATGTTGTCGAGTGCCACCATCAACGCGGGGGTGCTGTCTCTCATCGCGTCGGCCAGCAGGTCGTCGGGATGCGCGTAGTGATAGGGCGGCACCTGCAGCGCGATGCCCTGATGCAGCCCGTTGGCGGCGATGCGATCCAGATCGTGCCGTGGCACCTCGAGGATCGAGATGCCGGAATCGGCCGCCAGTTTGACGGATTCGGTGAGCCGCTCGTCAGCCTCGGCGCCGAGTGCGACGTACAGCGCGGTGGCGGGCACCCCGGCCCGCAGGCACTCGAGCACCGGGTTGCGGCCCAGCACGACCTCGATGTCGTCGGTCTTGCGGGCAGGCCGCCGCTGCTGCTGGGCCTTGGCAGCGCGTTTGGCGGCGGGGTGGTTGGGCCGCATATGCGCGGGCGGGGTGGCGCCACGGCCCTCCAGCCCGCGACGGCGCACACCGCCGGACCCGACCGTCGGCCCCTTCTTGGTCCCGGGTTTGCGTACCGCACCCCGGCGCCGTGAGTTTCCAGCCATTTATTTCGTGTACCCGTCGAGGAGCGTCCATTGCGGCCCGTCGGCGGTGTCGGTGACCTCGATGCCGGCCTCCTTGAGCCGGTCGCGGATTGCGTCGGCCTCCGCCCAGTCCCGCCGTGCCCTGGCATCCTCGCGGCGCTGCACCTCGGCGTGCACGAGCACGTCGACGGCGGCCAGCGCGGCGGACGTCTCGTCGTGGGATTCCCACCGCTCGTCGAGCGGGTCGGCGCCGAGGATGCCCATCATCGCCCGGATCGACATCGCCTGGGCCAGTGCCGTCTCGTGGTCACCGGCGTCCAGCGCGCGGTTGCCCTCCGCGCGGGCCGCGTGCACTTCGGCCAGTGCGATCGGCACCGACAGGTCGTCGTCGAGCGCCGCGGCGAACCTCGGCGTCCACTCGCCTGGCACGACCGCGCCGACGCGGTTGCGCACCCGGTGCAGGAAGTCCTCGATGCCGGTGTAGGCCTTGGCCGCGTCCTGCAGCGCGGTCTCGGAGAATTCGAGCATCGAGCGGTAATGCGCGCTGCCGAGGTAGTAGCGCAACTCGGCGGGCCGAACCCGTTGCAGCACAGCAGGAATCGCCAGCACGTTGCCCAGCGACTTGCTCATCTTCTCGCCACCCATGGTGACCCAGCCGTTGTGCAGCCAGTAGCGGGCGAACGGATCGCCCACCGCTTCGGCCTGCGCGATTTCGTTCTCATGGTGCGGGAACACCAGGTCCATGCCGCCGGCGTGGATGTCGAACTCGGGCCCCAGGTATGCCTCGCACATCGCGACACATTCGGTGTGCCAGCCGGGGCGACCCCGGCCCCACGGCGTCGGCCAGGACGGCTCGCCCGGCTTCTCACCCTTCCACAGCGTGAAGTCGCGCTCGTCGCGCTTGCCGGTTGCGACGCCCTCGCCCTGGTGCACGTCGTCGATCTTGTGGCCGGACAGCTTGCCGTAATCCGGCAGGCTGAGCACGTCGAAGTACACGTCACCGCGTCCGGTGTAGGCGTGCCCGCGCTCGAGCAGCCGCTCGATCAGTTCGATCATCTGGGTGATGTGCCCGGTGGCGCGCGGCTCGGCGGACGGCGGCAGCACCCCCAGCGCGTCGTAGGCGGCCGAAAAGGCCCGTTCGTAGGTGGCGGCCCACTCCCACCATGGACGGCCCGCCTCGGCTGCCTTGTTGAGGATCTTGTCCTCGATGTCGGTGACGTTGCGGATGAATGCGACGTCGTAGCCCTTGGCCATCAGCCAGCGGCGCAGGATGTCGAACGCCACCCCGCTGCGGACGTGCCCGATGTGCGGCAGACCCTGCACCGTGGCGCCGCAGAGATAGATCGACGCGCGGCCGCGTCGCAGCGGCACGAAATCGCGCACGGCACCCGCCATGGTGTCGTACAGCCGCAAGTCGCCGTCGGTCACGACGCGCCAGCTTACCGGCCTTTTCGGACCTTATTGACCAGTACCGACCACCAGGGCGGCGGCGATCGCGGCCAGGCCCTCGCCGCGGCCCGTGAGGCCGAGGCCGTCGGTGGTTGTGGCGGACACCGAAACCGGGGCGTCCAGCAGTCCGGACAGGACCTTCTGCGCCTCGGCGCGTCGCCCGCCGACTTTGGGCCGGTTACCGATCACCTGCACGGCGGCGTTGCCGATGCGGTAGCCCTCGGCCGTCAGCAGCCCCCTGACGTACCGGAGCATGTCCGCGCCGCTGACGCCGCGCCATTCCGGGCGGTCGGTGCCGAAGACATCGCCGATGTCCCCCAGTCCCGCGGCGGACAGCAATGCATCGCACAGCGCGTGAGCGGCCACATCACCGTCGGAATGACCGGCGCAGCCGTCGGCCTCGTCGAACAACAAGCACACCAGCCAGCACGGCCTACCGGCCTGGATGGGGTGTACGTCGGTGCCGAGCCCGACTCTCGGGATCGACATCATCGCCTTCAGGAGGCGGCGGCCAGAACCTCGTCGAGGATGATCGCAGCCTTGGCGTCATCGGTGTTCTCGGCAAGCGCGAGCTCGCCGACCAGGATCTGCCGCGCCTTGGCCAGCATCCGCTTCTCGCCGGCGGACAGCCCGCGCTCCTGATCCCGGCGCCACAGGTCACGAACGACCTCGGCGACCTTGTTCACGTCACCGGACGCCAGCTTTTCGAGATTCGCCTTGTACCGGCGCGACCAGTTGGTCGGCTCCTCGGTGTGGGGGGCGCGAAGAACCTGGAAGACCTTGTCGAGGCCCTCCTGTCCGACAACGTCACGCACACCGACATACTCGGCATTATCTGCGGGTACTCGAACGGTGAGGTCCCCCTGGGCGACCTTCAAGACGAGGTATTCCTTTTGTTCGCCTTTGATGGTCCGGGTTTCGATCGCCTCGATCAACGCAGCACCGTGGTGTGGATAGACAACGGTGTCTCCGACCTTAAAAATCATCAGATTCGAGCCCCTTTCGCTACTCAATGCTAACACGGGGCTCAGACAGGCGTAGATCAACGGTGCAGGTCAGGGGCACCTCAGGTGAAGAATAGGGGTTGACACGGTGACAAATCCGTGCAAGACGAGGGTCGCTGGCCTTGCGGCTTGTGGTCCGCTTCGAGGTAGCTGCCAACGCGCCGCCAGCCCTCAGCTACCGCCCCCGACCACCACCTACTACTCTGCATAGTCGAATCACCGCGACCGCACGGTCGCCTCGTCGGCGAGCAGGAGGCCTGGATGAACCGCTTCAAACCGCGTACTTCTGTCCTCACTGCCGGACTGGCCGCGTGCGGGCTGGCCGCCGCCGTCGCGCTGTCCGGCTGCAGCGCCGGGCAGGTCGCACAGACGGCCGTGCAGGAACCAGCGGTGAACGGCACGAGCGCCACCGTCGGTCCGATTTTGCTGCGCAACATCCACCTGCGCGCCGCGCAGTCGACCGACTACGTGCAGGCAGGCCGGGAAGCCGAGTTGTTGTTCGTCGCCGTCAACAATTCGCCCGACACCAACGACAAGCTGGTCTCGATCACCTCCGACGTCGGCACCGTCAAGCTTTCCGGCGACACCTCGGTGCTCGCCAACGGCGTGTTGACGGTCGGTGAGCCCGACGGCCAGATCGCGCCGCTGGAGTCCGCCGAGCGTGCCGAAGCCGCCAAGGCGACCGTTGCGCTGTCCAAGGCGATCAGCAACGGGCTGACGTACACCTTCACGTTCGACTTCGAAAAGGCCGGCGAAACCACGGTGGCCGTGCCGATCTCGGCCGGCGAGGCTCCCCGACGCGAAGCCTCCGTAGAGGCCGGCGACACGAGCGGACACCACTGAGGTTCTGTCGGTCGGACCGGTTACGGTCGCGGCGTGGCTAAAGCGCGTTCGCAGTACCGCTGCTCGGAATGCCACCACGTCACCGCCAAATGGGTCGGCCGCTGTCCTGATTGCTGCACCTGGGGCACCGTCGACGAAGTGGCGGTACTGGCCGCCGTCAACGGCTCGTCCGCCAGGCGCGCGGTCGCGCCAACCTCGCCCGCCGTGCCGATCAGCTCGATCGACCCCGGCAGCACCCGCCATTTCCCCACCGGGGTCAGCGAACTCGACCGTGTCCTCGGCGGAGGTCTGGTCCCCGGCTCGGTGACACTGCTCGCAGGCGACCCCGGCGTCGGCAAGTCGACCCTGCTGCTCGAGGTCGCCCATCGCTGGGCGCAGGCGGGCAGGCGCGCACTGTATCTGTCCGGTGAGGAGTCGGCGGGCCAGATCCGGCTGCGCGCCGAACGCACCCGCTGCGCCCACGACGAGGTCTACCTGGCCGCGGAATCGGATCTGCAGATGGCGCTCGGCCACATCGACGAGGTGCGGCCGACCCTTGTGATGGTCGACTCGGTGCAGACCATGTCCACCACCGAGGCCGACGGCGTCACCGGCGGGGTGACCCAGGTGCGCGCGGTGACGACGGCGCTGACCATGGCCGCCAAGACGTCCGGGGTGGCGATGCTTCTGGTCGGCCACGTCACCAAGGACGGCGCCATCGCAGGGCCGCGCTCGCTGGAACATCTCGTCGACGTCGTGCTGCACTTCGAGGGCGACCGCACGTCGGCCCTTCGCATGGTGCGCGGGGTGAAGAACCGCTTCGGCGCCGCCGACGAAGTGGGCTGTTTCCTGTTGCACGACAACGGAATCGAGTGTGTCGCCGACCCGTCGGGCCTCTTCCTCGACCAACGGCCCAAGCCGGTGTCGGGCACGGCGGTCACGGTCACGCTCGACGGCAAACGACCGTTGATCGGTGAGGTGCAGGCGCTCATCGGCTCACCCGCCAGCGGGTCGCCGCGCCGCGCGGTCAGCGGCATCGACTCGTCGCGCGCCGCGATGATCACCGCGGTGCTGGAGAAGCGCGCCAGGCTGCCCGTCGGGGCCAACGACATCTACCTGTCCACCGTCGGCGGCATGCGGCTGACCGACCCGTCGTCGGATTTGGCGGTGGCGCTCGCGATCGCATCCGCCTTCACCGACCTGCCCATGCCCACCAACGCCGTGGCGATCGGCGAGGTCGGGCTGGCCGGCGATCTGCGCCGGGTCAGCGGCATGGACCGTAGGCTCGCCGAGGCGGCACGGCTGGGCTTCGGCTGCGCCGTGGTGCCGGAGGGCGTCACGGCGGTGCCAGCGGGTTTGCGCGCCCTTCCCGCGGACAACATCCAGACCGCGTTGCGGGTGCTCAGGCAAATCAGCCAAACTGACGGCACCAACGGCCGATCCTAGGAGGGGCGATGGCCGTCAAGGCGAGCGGCAGGTCGAGCCGCAACGTGGTGCAGCTGGCCCGGCCGACCCTGCGGGAGACCATTGCGCGGCTGGCGCCGGGAACCGCGCTGCGCGATGGGCTGGAGCGGATACTGCGCGGCCGCACCGGCGCGCTGATCGTCATCGGGTACGACGACAGCGTCGAGGCCATCTGCGACGGGGGCTTCGAACTCGACGTGCGCTACGCGCCGACACGGCTTCGGGAGCTGTCCAAGATGGACGGCGCGGTCGTGTTGTCCACTGACGGCGGCCGCATCGTGCGGGCCAACGTGCAGCTGGTACCCGACCCGTCGATCCCCACCGAGGAATCCGGGACTCGGCACCGTTCCGCCGAGCGCGCCGCGATCCAGACCGGCTATCCGGTGATCTCGGTGAGCCACTCGATGAGCATCGTCACGGTCTACGTGGCGGGCGAGCGCCACGTAATCCCCGATTCGGCAGCCATCCTTTCGCGGACCAACCAGACCATCGACACGCTGGAGCGCTACAAGACCCGCCTCGACGAGGTCAGCAGGCAGCTCTCGACCGCCGAGATCGAGGACTTCGTGACGCTGCGCGATGTGATGACCGTCGTGCAGCGACTGGAGATGGTGCGCCGGATCAGCCTGGAGATCGACAGCGACGTCGTCGAACTCGGCACCGACGGACGCCAGCTCAAGCTGCAGCTCGAAGAACTCGTCGGCGACAACGACACCGCCCGTGAGCTGATCGTTCGCGACTACCACGCCAACCCCGAGGCGCCGACGGCCGATCAGGTCAGCGCAACGCTCGACGAGCTCGACTCGCTGTCGGACAACGAACTTCTCGACTTCACAACGCTGGCAAGGGTTTTCGGTTACCCCTCGACGGCCGAGGCGCAGGACTCGGCGATGAGCTCGCGCGGCTACCGCGCGATGGCAGGCATCCCCCGGCTGCAGTTCGCTCACGTCGACCTGCTGGTGCGGTCGTTCGGTTCATTGCAGGGGCTGCTGGCCGCAACGTCCGACGACCTGCAGTCGGTGGAAGGCATCGGCTCGATGTGGGCCCGCCACATCCGGGAAGGCCTGTCGCAGCTGGCCGAGTCGACGATCGCCGACCGGCTGGCCTAGTTCGCTCCTATTCCGTTGCGGCTCAGGTGTTGTCGAGCCCGGTTCGGAGCAGCTCCCACGCGAGCCCTCGGCACGGCGCAACTTTAGCGGCAACTACCGGGTCAGCCGCCCTGCGGCGCGGGCGCGGGTTCGGCCGGTGGCATGCCCTCGCCCGGTGCCGGCGCCGGAGCGGGCGGGGCGAGGATGAACGGCACCGCCGCCGACCTCAGATTGCCCAGCTGTACGACCAGGTTGTACGTGCCCGGCCCGATCGGTTGACGTGGCAGCGGGCACTGCGGTGCCGAGCCCATGCCGGTCCAGGTCACCTCGGTCGTCACCTGCTCACCCGGCTGGAACGTCTTGACCAGCGTCTCGTTCGACGGGGCGCAGTCGAGGTTCGACCACAGGCGGGTGTTGTCCAGCGAGTAGACGTAGGCGGCGAGCACCGCGGCGCCGACGTCGCGCTGGCATGCGACCAGGCCGATGTTGGTGACGATCATGGTGAACTTCGGCTGGTCCCCGACGACGTACTGCGGCTCGTTGCTGATGCCCTTGACCGCGAGTGTGGAGTCGGGGCAGTCGTCCCCCTCCTTGAGCACCGGCGGCGGCATGACGGCCGCAGTCGGAGTGGGCGTCGGGGGCGGGGCCTGCTGAGCAGGCGGCATCACCGGGGTCTTGACCTCGGGGTTCTCCCCGGGAAGCGGTGTCGGTCCGGCGGCGTGCGTGGAGGTCGGCTTATCGGCGGTCTTGTTCTCGGTGCCCGTGCTGTTCATCACGACCATCACCACCACGGCGGCGACGACGCCGATGACGAGTACCGCTATGCCCAGCGCGAGTGCCCTGCGCCGCCAGTAAATCTGGGTGGGCAGCGGGCCATGCGGTTCCAGATCCAGCACAAGCTCACGGTAAGGCCAGGTCACGCCCAGTCGTCCGAGGTGGCTCGGCGTGTCGCGGGTCAGCCTTCGCCGATATCGCCCAAGTGATCCCGCAACACCACCCGGCCGTCGGCCAGCTGGTAGGTCAGCCCGACGATCGCCAATGTGCCCGCGTCGATCCGCTTGGCAATGGCCGTGGACCGGTTGAACAGCTGCGCGCCGGTCTCAGTGACGTGCCTGGCCTCGAACTCGTCAACCCTGGTCAACCCGTCGCGGCGGCCCACCAGAATCGACGGCATGACGCGTTCCACCACGTCGCGCACGTAACCGCCGGGCACCGCGCCCTCATCCAGCGCAGCCAACGTCGCCTTCACCGCGCCGCAGCTGTCGTGGCCCAGCACCACGATCAGCGGCACGTTCAGCACTGTCACCGCGTATTCGACCGAGCCCAGCACCGCCGAGTCGATGACGTGGCCTGCCGTACGCACCACGAACATGTCGCCCAGACCCTGGTCGAAGATGATCTCGGCGGCCACCCGGCTGTCCGCGCAGCCGAACACCACCGCGGTGGGCTTCTGCGCCTCGGCGAGGCTGGCTCGATGCTCGATGCTCTGGCTGGGGTGTTCGGGCTTGCCCGCAACGAAGCGCTCGTTACCCTCCTTGAGTGCTTTCCACGCGGTCACCGGATTCGTGTTGGGCATGGCCGACATTGTGCCGGAGTATGCGGCCGTGATCGATTCACGTGAGTTATTACGGTGGTACGAGCGCGCGCGGCGCGACCTGCCGTGGCGTCGGCCGGGCGTGACGCCATGGCAGGTCCTGGTCAGCGAGTTCATGCTTCAGCAGACGCCTGTGGCGCGAGTCGAACCGATCTGGCTGGCGTGGGTGGCCCGCTGGCCGACACCATCCGCGACCGCCGCCGCCAGCGCGGCGGATGTGCTGCGGGCATGGGGCAAGCTCGGATATCCGCGGCGGGCCAAGCGGCTACATGAATGCGCGACGGTGATCGCCGAACTGTTCGACGATGCGGTGCCGTCCGACGTCGAAACCCTGCTGACGCTGCCCGGGATCGGCACTTACACCGCCCGCGCAATCGCCTGTTTCGCGTACCAACAGCGGGTGCCCGTCGTCGACACGAACGTGCGTCGCGTGGTCGCCAGGGCCGTGCGCGGCAGGGCCGACGCCGCCGCATCCTCGTCACCGCGTGATCTCGACGACGTCGCCGCCTTGTTGCCCAATGATGGTGACGCGCCACGGTTTTCGGTCGCGCTGATGGAGCTGGGTGCGACGGTGTGCACGGCGCGCTCACCGCAATGCGGGTTGTGCCCGTTGAGCGCTTGTGCATGGCGGTCGCGTGGCTATCCGGCAGGCACCGCGGCGCGCCGCGTTCAGCGCTACGCAGGAACCGATCGCCAGGTCCGCGGTCGGCTGCTGGATGTGTTGCGCGGCAACGACTCTCCGGTCACGCGTGGTCAGCTCGACGTGGCGTGGCTGACCGACACCGCGCAGCGTGACCGTGCGCTGGATTCGCTGCTCGTCGACGGCCTGGTCGAGCAGACCGCCGACGGCCGTTTTGCTCTGGCGGGTGAGGGCGACTAGCCACTCGGCGGGGGAACAATCCGCCGTGCGGCCCTCGCAAGTCGTGATGGCTCGAACTGCCAAAGGTCGGCGTCCGCGACATCCCAGGCATACGTGGGGGTATCGCCGTCGCGCAACGCACGAAGCGCAGGCAGCGCGAGCTCATAGGAAGACCAGTCGTAGAGATGGCCGATCCTCGGCAGGATGACACCGATGTCCAGCATGTGGCCGAACCCATGCTCCACCGCAACGTAGGTGTCCACGTCATCACCGAGTGGATACTGATCCGGCAAAACGCGCGAAAGCGACATGAAGATGCCCGTCATGCCCACGCGTGGATCGCCGACTGGGCGGCCCAGCGGGGCAAGCCAACCCAGTGCCAGCCGTGGTGCGGCCACCAGGGCGTGGGCGAACAGCACACGAACGAGAACCACGTTGATGAAGAACCGCTCCACACGACCCTCGGCGACAGCGAGATCCTCGTTCGCCAGATAGCCCCCGACGATGCTGACGTTGTGTGCGCGGTACCAATTGCGCGCCGTGGGCCGCCGGATGAAGTCGAGGTGCGCAGTCACGCCCGGGCCACTGGGCTCACCGGCATAGCCGAACGCGAACGCCCGGGCTTCGGCCGTATCGCGCAGCAGCCCTTCGTTCAGCGCCCGCCACCATGGGCTGCCTGGCCGGGGATCGCTCTGCGGGTTCAGAAGCCCCCGCCGCAGTTGCCAACCCATGAATGCAGATGCCGCCCGCCGGTAAGGGAGATATCCACGATCCACACCTCGGGGGACTTCGTATAGCCGACGCAGCAGCGCCAAGCGTGCCATCGGGTCGTCCCGGGCACCCTCAACGGCTGAACGTGCATAAGCCGCAGCACAATTGCGTGACACGTCTCGATTGTGTCATTAGTGGCGCTAGCCTGAGGCTGTGGCGCAGGTTCCGCGGACTCGCTACGCCCGCTGTGGCGACATGGACATCGCCTACCAGGTATTCGGCGACGGCCCGGTCGACCTGTTGGTGCTGCCCGGCCCCTTCATCCCGTTCGATTCGATCGAAGCCGAACCGGGCCTGTACCGCTACCATCGCCGTCTCGCGTCGTTCTCCCGGGTGATCAGGTTCGACCAGCGCGGGATGGGGCTGTCGTCACGCGCTTCGCTCGACGAAATCGGTCCCAGGTTCTGGGCCGAGGACGCCGTCGCGGTGATGGACGCGGTCGGATGCGAACAGGCGACGATCTTTGGGTCGGGGTTCACCGCGATGACCGGACTCGTGCTGGCCGCCGAGCACCCCGAACGGGTGCGCAGCCTGGTGATCGTGAACGGCGCTGCTCGCGCGGTCTGGGCGCCCGACTACCCGGCAGGCGCGGAACTGACGCGCGCCGACTCGTTCAGTACGATCGCCATCGAACCGGACGCGCTCGAGCAGGGTTTCGATGTCCTCAGGAACATCGCACCGGGCGTCGCGGACAACGAAGCGTTCCGTACGTGGTGGGACAACGCCGGCAATCGCGCGGCGTCGCCGAGCATGGCCCGCGCAGTGAGCGAGGCCCTTATCGCGTCCGACGTGCGCGACTCGCTCGCGCGCATCACCGCGCCGACGCTGATCCTGCACCGCGAGGACGCCACGTTCGTCGCTGTCGGCCACGGCCGCTACCTGGCCGAACACATCACAGGATCACGCTATGTCGAACTGCCTGGCGCCGACTCGCTGCACTGGGTCGGCGAGACCGCGCCGATGCTTGACGAGATCGAGGAGTTCATCACCGGTATGCGCGGCGGCTCCGACGCCGAACGTGTGCTCACCACAATCGTTTTCACCGATATCGTTGGGTCAACCGAGCGCGCCGCGGCGCTGGGCGACGACCGGTGGCACGCGCTTCTGGACAGTCACGACATCGTGGTCCGCCACGAGTTCGAACGGTTCCGCGGCCGCGAAGTCAACACCGTCGGCGACGGATTCGTCGCCATGTTCACCAGCCCCAGCGTCGCAATCGACTGTGCCGACGCGATCGTGGACGCCGTCCGCCCGCTCGGCATCGAGGTGCGAGTGGGCATTCACGCGGGCGAGGTCGAGGTGCGAGGTGCCGACATCGCCGGCATGGCGGTACATATCGGAGCGCGCGTCTCCGCGCTGGCGGCACCGAGCGAGGTGCTCGTGTCGTCGACGGTGCGTGAGATCGTCAGCGGGTCTCGGCGCAAGTTCACCGAACGAGGCGAGTACGACCTCAAGGGCGTGCCGGGCCACTGGCGGGTGCACGCGCTCGTCCGCGAGAACACCCCTGTCACGCGCTGACCGCCCTCGCGTAACCCCTGTCACTACCTCTTCGTGACAGAGGTAAAGGAGTTCAGTCATGCAGAAGTTCGCCATCAGCACCGCCATCGCAGGCCTGCTCGCCGCGAGTGCGATCGGTCTGGCAGGTACGGCCGCCGCGGTCCCAACGGGAGGTGGATCCGCCGCCGACACCATAAAAGCGTTGCAGGACATGGGATATGCCGTGCAGATCAACGGAACGGTGAGCGGCCCACTTTCGCAGTGCATCGCCACCGGTGTGCACGGGCTGGCCAGCAGCGACCCGACGGTGTTCACCACCGCCTACGTCGACATCTCCTGCCCGTCGAGCGACGACTAGCGCTGAGCAAGGTAAGCGCTGATCCCCTGCACCGCCGCGGCCGCGAGGTCGACGCAGCCAGGACCGACAGGCCGATGAAAACCGGCGCGGCCGCTGCGTATTCGAGCATTTCGCGCCGAGACACGTTACTTTGCACCGACGCACCGTAGCCAGCGCGGCTAGGCCGTTGCGGCGGCCTCCTCGCACGGACCGCCGCAGGAGAATCGGCGCCGGTAATCCGACGGCGTCACGCCGATGATCCTGCGGAAATGGTGACGCAGCAGCGTCGACGTGCCGAAACCGGATCGGTCGGCGATCCTGTCGATGTCGAGGTCGGTCTCCTCCAGCAGCCGTCGCGCGTAGAGCACCCGCTGGTCGGTCACCCACTGCATCGGGGTGCGACCGGTTTCCTCGACGAACCGACGCGCGAACGTGCGCGCCGACATGTGCGCGCGGGTGGCCAGCCTTGTGACCGAATGCGGCTTGTCCAGGTTGGTGAGGATCCAATCCAGGTGCGGCGCAAAGCCTTCCGAGCATCGAACCGGGATCGGTTGGTCGATGTACTGGCGCTGACCGCCGTCGCGCTGCGGCGGCACCACCATCCGGCGCGCGATCTTGTTGGTCACCTCGCTGCCCAGCTCGCGACGCACCAGGTGCAGGCAGGCGTCGATGCCCGCCGCGGTGCCCGCACTGGTGATCAGATTCCCGTCGTCGACGAACAGCACGTTGCGGTCGACCTTCGCCGTCGGATACATCCGGGCCAGTTCGTCGGCGTGCATCCAGTGGGTGGTGCACGGCCTGCCGTCCAGCAGTCCCGCGGCACCGGCGACGAACGCGCCCGAGCACACCGTCAGGATGATCGAGCCCGAGTCGGCGGCCTTTCGCACGACCTCGAGGGCCTCCGGCAGATACCCGCCGTGCTGGCTGCTGATCGCCGGAATCGCGACCAGGTCCACTCCCATCAGGCCGTCGAGGCCGTGGTCAGGGGTGATGGTGGCGCCGACCGACGTCCGCAGCGGCTTGCCCGGCTCCGGCCCGCAGACCTTGAAATCGAAGTTGGGAACACCGTCCGTGGAGCGGTCGATGCCGAAGACCTCGCAGATCACGCCGAACTCGAAAATCGCTAGACCGTCCAGCACCAGCGCAGATACGCTCTTTAATGCCATGGCAGCATTTTATCGCAAGGTGTCCTTCCTGCCACTGTTGGCGGGATATTTATCAGCGGAGCATTACTGCCATGACCACTGCACTGACCTTCCTCATCCTGATCGCCCCGTTCGCGGTGGCAGCGGCGCTCAGCTGGGCCGCCCATCGCTCTGACTCGCTTCGCATCCGTTTCGACCAGTTCCGCTGGTCTGCCCCGATGATGGGCAGGCTTTTCGAGGACGACCGTGACGGCTTTCGCATCGCGCATGACGTCGACGCGATCCGCACACGCTTTGAGCAGCAGCCGTTCTGGCCCGCCTCAGGTGCCACCGGCGAGCGACGCTAGGAATGACTCGACAGCCTCCTGGTAGAGCTGCGGCGCCTCGTCGTGGATCAGATGGCCGGCGCCGGGAACGTGTAAATACGTTGTCCGGTAGCCGGTTTCATTCATCTTGTGCATCTGGCCGGCAGGTGTGACGGAGTTGCCCGCCTCGATGAGTAACGCGGGGACCCGCACGGCCGTCCACTGCTTCCAATAGTCACGGGTGCCCCACTCGGCAGCGATCTCAATCCAGCGGCCGGTGTGCCCGTGCAGCCGCCAGCCGGTCGCGCTCCGATCGAATGCCTCCAGAAAGTATCGGCCGGCCACCGGTCCGAACTCGTCGTAAACCTTTTGGGCCGAATCGAATTCGGCCGGAAGGGCGTGCAGCCAGGGCTCCCACGGTCCGGTGGTGCGGCCGCGGAAGTCCGGTGCCATGTCCTCGACGACGAGTGCGCTGACAAGGTCGGGCCGGATAGCGGCCAGACACCACGAGTGCAACGCGCCCATCGAATGGCCAATCATGACGGCAGGCCGTGCCAGCGCGCCCACCGCGTCGCCGAGATCGGACACGAATCGCTCGGTGCTGATCGGATACGGGTCGGCGATGTCACGGCCGCGGTGCCACGGCGCGTCGTAGGTGTACACCTCGCCCAGCCTCGTCAGCCACGGCAGCTGACGCGACCATGTGCTGCCCCGCCCCATCAGCCCGTGCACCAGGACCAGCGGCTCGCCCTCGCCGCCGCGGGGGGTCAGCAGGTCGGGGGGCATGGCAGCGCACGGTAGCCTAACGACATGCCCGTGGTGAAGATCAATGCAATCGAGGTCCCGCCCGACGCCGGTCCGGAGCTGGAAAAGCGGTTCGCGCACCGTGCACATGCCGTCGACAACCAGCCCGGTTTCCTCGGCTTCCAACTGCTGCGCCCGGTCAAGGGCGAAGACCGCTACTTCGTGGTCACGCAATGGGAGTCCGAAGAGGCGTTCCAGGCATGGGCGACGGGTCCTGCCGTCGAGGCGCACGCCGGTCAGCACGCCAACCCGGTGGCCACAGGCGCGTCGCTGCTCGAGTTCGAGGTCGTGCTGGACGTTGCGGGGTCCGGCGCCAAGGCGTAGCGCGGGCCGGGTGCGACACAGGGCCGCCGGGCTCACGGTTGCGGTCGCGCTCGTCGTCGCCCTGGCTTGCGGCTGCGCCAACACGGGACCGGCGCCGGCGGCCGAGGCCGCATACGGCGTTCACATCGACACCAATACGCCCCAGGGTCTGCGGGCCAAGCAGACCATGGACATGCTCAATTCGGACTGGCCCATCGGCCCCGTCGGCGTGCGCACGCTGGCCGCTCCGGAGATGGTCGACGAAGTCGGCACCAAGCTCGATTCGATCTGGTGGGACCGGCCCTTTCGGGTGATCGGGCTGGACGTCGGTGCCGGCCAGGCGACTCTGCACGTGCTGACGTCCTACAACGTCGCGCAGAACATCGAACTGCGTACCAATGACGCCGGATTGGTCGACCGCTTCGACGTTAAGCTGCAGCCGCCGGTGATCAAGAACTGGGCTGACATCGACGCCGAGCTGACCAAGTCGGGCGCTCGTTACTCGTATCAGGTGTCGCGCGTCAACAACGGCAAGTGCGAACTTGTGGCAGGCACCAACACCGACCTGTCGCTGCCGCTGGCTTCGATCTTCAAACTCTATGTGCTGCTTGCGGTTGCCGAGGCGGTCAACGCGGGGACGGTGAGCTGGACCGATCAGCTGACCATCACCAAACAGGCCAAGGCGGTCGGCTCGGCCGGCCTGGAGGAACTGCCCCCTGGCTCGCAGGTGTCGGTCCGCAACGCGGCGCAGCAGATGATTTCGGCCAGCGACAACATGGCGACCGACCTGCTGATGGAACGGCTGGGACCTGGTGCGGTCGAGCGGGCACTGGTTGCGGCCGGGCACCATGACCCGGCGAGCATGACCCCGTTTCCGACGACGCACGAGCTGTTTTCGGTCGGCTGGGGCGAGCCGGATCTGCGTGAGCAGTGGAAACACGCCTCTCCGCAGGACCGAGCTCAGCTGCTGGAGCAGACGAATTCCCGTCCATACCAACCGGATCCGAACCGCACACACACGCCGGCGTCTCCGGACGGCGTCGAGTGGTACGGCAGCGCCGCCGATATCTGCCGCGTGCATGCCGCGCTGCAGGCGGCCGCGGTCGGCAGCGCCGCACCGGTGAAGCAGATCCTCTCGGCCATCCCGGGTATCGACCTGGACAAGTCGAAGTGGTCCTACATCGGCGCCAAGGGCGGCAACCTTCCCGGCGACCTGACGTTCAGTTGGTACGCCGTGGACCGCACCGGTCAGCCGTGGGTGGTCAGCTTCCAGTTGAACTGGCCGCAGTTCCGCAGTCCTACCGCGGCGGGCTGGCTGCTGTCGGTCGCGCATCAGGCGTTCGACATGGTGCCGATGGTCTGATCACAGGCTGGAGCGCAGCGTCCATGCGTGCCCGCGGAAGTGCATCACCGTGCGGCTCACCGGTGCAATGTCGATGCGCCAGAACGACTTCGGGGGCGCATTGAGAGCCACCAGGATCGCGGCACGGATCACCGACGGGTGCGTGACGGCGACCAGCCGGGTGCGACGGGTAGTCAGTGAATCCATCCACCCGCGCACCCGGTCGATCAGCTCGACGACCGACTCGCCACCGTGCGGCGCCCGCGTAGGGTCGGTCAGCCAGATCGCCAGATCGTCGGGCCGCACCCCGCCCACCACATCGCCACGCCACCGGCCGCAGTCCAGATCCGCCAGCCTGTTGTCGACGCTGGCGTGCAGGCCCAGCAATTCGGCGGTCTGCCTGGTCCGTTTCTCGGGTCCGCAGTAGGCGCGCTCGGTGACACCCAGTTCGATGGACGCGTCGACCTGGCGGTGGCCTATCCCATTGAGCGGCTCGTCGGTGGGGAATCGTCCGGCCGCCATCGCATCCGTCATGGCGTGGGATACGAGGATCAGCCGTACGACCTCACTCACGCAGCGAGCATCTCCTTGTGCTTGGTGTCCACCAGACGTGACATCAGAGCACCGAAGACCAATCCTATTGTCATCCAAATGATGAACTGCGTCCCGACGGCGTAGAGCCGGAAGTGGAACAGGTCGTCGGCGGAGAAGCCCGGGTACATGATGGTGCCCTGGTCGTTGAGCAGCGGCTGCGGTACCTCGGACACCGGCGGCGACACCAGCATGACCACCGCCATGACCACGATGTAGGCGCCGACGCCCGACAGCGTTGCGCCCCAGACACCGAGCTTGGGCAACAGCCGGCGCCCCAGCCACACTGCCGCGATGGCGAACGCGAGCGACAGCACGATCATCAACAGGTAGAGCCCCGTTCGCTTCCCGATGGTGTCGGGATTGCCGATCGACGGCGGATTGGCCGGGTACTTCAAGAACGGCACGAGGTAGACGACCGCGAATGCACCTGTCGCAAGCACCATGGACTGTGCCCGTACCGGCACGGCGGCAAACCGCGAGTACGCGACGATGAAAGCGACGGAGAACAGCGCACCCATCGCGACGGCGAAGGCCACCACGCCGAAGCCCATGCCGATGTTCGCCTGGATACCCCGGGTGAACACCTCCATTTCGTGCTCATGCACACCCGACATCGCGGACTCCACCTCGCCACGGCCGCCCTCGTAGTCGATGGCCCTCCCGATCACCGGCTCAAGGAAGATCCGTGCGAATACGAACGCGAGCACTCCAGCGAGCGCGCCAGCCAGCAGACCGCGCGCGATTATGCGCTTTTCCATGTTTGATTACCTGCGCTCAGTGGCAGGGGAAGCCGAGGAGATGGCGGGCGTCGTGGACGAACTCGTGGATGTGGGTGTCGCTACCGAAGACAGAGGTGGCGCCCTGATCGACCCCGACGAAATACAGCACCAGGAGCGCCAGGAAAACAGTGCCGGCCAGCCAAAGCGCGGCGCTCACCCCGGACAGATCGATGGCCGAAGCCCTGCTCTTACGTACCTCAGAAGAGGTCATGCCGAGTCCTTTCCGGGAGTTCGCGTCCCAGTATCGGTCGACGACGGGTCTAGGGTCTGACTGTCACAGTGGCGCGACCGTTCTGGATTCTCACCAGATTCCTTCGCCCGCCGATTACATCAGCATCCTAAACATCCGGTCTAGCCTCCGGCGCCCTAACCCAATTGGCTGGCCGCAGACTCGCTGAATCTCCCATCCGGGAAGGTCGTTGGTGGCAACAACAAGCACAGCGAGCACTCCTTGTTTCTGACAAGAAACGGGCGGCTACCCGCGATGAGGGTAACCGCCCGTTTCGTTGTAGTTGTTACACGGCGGCCGAGCCGCCAATCGTTACTCCGAAGCAGCCGCGCTCGGCGCGCCCGCGGCCCCGGCCTTCTCCAGTTCCGGTTCGGCGGGCTTGACCGGCTTCTTGGTCCCGGTGAACGTGAACACCGCGTCCTCGCCCGAACCTTCGCCGTCCCAGTTGTCGACGTCGACCGTGACGAGCTGGCCGGGCCCGACCTCTTCGAAGAGGATCTTCTCGCTCAACGCGTCCTCGATCTCGCGCTGGATGGTGCGCCGCAGCGGCCGGGCACCCAGCACCGGATCGAATCCGCGCTTGGCCAACAGGGACTTGGCCTTATCGGTCAGCTCCATGGCCATGTCCTTGCCCTTGAGCTGCTTCTCCACCCGGCCGATCATCAGGTCGACCATCCGGATGATCTCGTCGCGAGTCAGCTGGTGGAAGACGATGATGTCGTCGATGCGGTTGAGGAACTCCGGCCGGAAGTGCTTCTTCAGCTCGTCGTTGACCTTCTGCTTCATCCGCTCGTAGTTGTTCTCACCGCCGCCCTGCGTGAAGCCCAGGCCGACCGCCTTCGAGATGTCGGACGTGCCCAGGTTCGACGTGAAGATCAGCACGGTGTTCTTGAAGTCGACCGTGCGACCCTGACCGTCGGTCAAGCGACCGTCCTCCAGGACCTGCAACAGGCTGTTGTAGATCTCCTGGTGCGCCTTCTCGATCTCGTCGAACAACACCACGCTGAACGGCTTGCGCCGCACCTTCTCGGTGAGCTGGCCGCCCTCCTCGTACCCGACGTAGCCCGGAGGGGCACCGAACAGCCGCGAGGCGGTGAACCGGTCGTGGAACTCGCCCATGTCGATCTGAATGAGCGCGTCCTGGTCGCCGAACAGGAACTCCGCCAGCGCCTTGGACAGCTCGGTCTTACCGACACCGGACGGGCCTGCGAAGATGAACGAGCCCGACGGGCGCCGCGGATCCTTGAGCCCGGCGCGGGTGCGACGGATCGCCTTGGACACGGCCTTGACGGCGTCCTCCTGGCCGATGATCCGCTTGTGGATCTCGTCCTCCATGCGCAGCAGCCGAGTGGTCTCCTCCTCGGTCAGCTTGAACACGGGGATGCCGGTCCAGTTGCCGAGCACCTCGGCGATCTGTTCGTCGTCGACCTCGGCCACCACGTCGAGATCGCCTGAGCGCCATTGCTTCTCACGCTCGGTGCGCTGAGCGACCAGTTGCTTCTCCTTGTCGCGCAGGCTGGCCGCCTTCTCGAAGTCCTGCGCGTCGATCGCGGACTCCTTCTCGCGGCGCGCCTCGGCGATCTTCTCGTCGAAGTCACGCAGGTCCGGCGGCGCGGTCATCCGACGGATCCGCATCCGGGCACCGGCCTCGTCGATCAGGTCGATCGCCTTGTCCGGCAGGAACCGGTCGTTGATGTAGCGGTCCGCCAGGGTGGCCGCGGCGGCAATCGCGCCATCGGTGATCGACACCCGGTGATGGGCCTCGTAGCGGTCCCGCAGACCCTTGAGGATCGCGATGGTGTGCTCGACCGTCGGCTCGCCGACCTGCACCGGCTGGAACCGGCGCTCCAGCGCGGCGTCCTTCTCGATGTACTTGCGGTACTCGTCGAGCGTGGTGGCGCCGATGGTCTGCAGCTCGCCTCGGGCCAGCTTCGGCTTGAGGATCGACGCGGCGTCGATCGCACCCTCGGCGGCGCCCGCACCGACGAGCGTGTGCAGCTCGTCGATGAACAGGATGATGTCGCCGCGGGTGTTGATCTCCTTGAGCACCTTCTTCAGGCGTTCCTCGAAGTCACCGCGGTACCGGCTGCCGGCGACCAGCGATCCCAGGTCAAGCGTGTAGAGCTGCTTGTCCTTCAGCGTCTCGGGGACCTCGCCGTGCACGATCGCCTGCGCGAGGCCCTCGACGACGGCGGTCTTGCCGACGCCGGGCTCACCGATCAGCACCGGGTTGTTCTTGGTGCGGCGGGACAGCACCTGCATGACCCGCTCGATTTCCTTCTCACGACCGATGACCGGGTCGAGCTTGCCCTCCATCGCGGCCGCCGTCAGGTTGCGGCCGAACTGGTCGAGCACCAGCGAGGTGGACGGGTTGCCCGCCTCGCCGCCGCGGCCGCCGGTGCCGGCCTCCGCGGTCTCCTTGCCCTGGTATCCGCTCAGCAGCTGGATGACCTGCTGACGCACCCGGGTCAGTTCAGCGCCCAGCTTCACCAGCACCTGGGCCGCGACGCCCTCACCCTCGCGAATCAGGCCGAGCAGAATGTGCTCGGTGCCGATGTAGTTGTGGCCGAGCTGCAGCGCCTCGCGCAGGCTCAGCTCAAGCACCTTCTTGGCGCGCGGGGTGAACGGAATGTGACCCGACGGCGCCTGCTGGCCCTGGCCGATGATCTCCTCGACCTGGCTGCGAACGCCTTCCAGCGAGATGCCCAGCGACTCCAGCGACTTGGCCGCTACGCCCTCGCCCTCGTGAATAAGTCCCAACAGGATGTGCTCGGTGCCGATGTAGTTGTGGTTGAGCATCCGGGCCTCTTCTTGCGCCAGGACGACGACCCTGCGGGCACGGTCGGTAAATCTCTCAAACATCGGCGGTTACCTGCTCTCCATCAAATAGTCCGGCGCGTTGCGCCTGAAAAGCGCACTGCACCTACCGTCCACTCTAATGGGCGGCCGCCCCCACCGCCCCGCTTGGCCGTCTGCTCTTGGCGGACATATCGAGCGAAGGGAGGCGCTAGCACTCATCTATCCGGTGCTGCTGATTAGCAACGCCGTGCGCGGCCGGAACGTTTCCCGTTCCGGCCGGCGACGAGTTCGCCGCTAGCGAAAGCCCCTACCAGCGAACCCGACGACAGGTCCGCATTCTGGCAACTGCCTATTACGTTGCCGCGTGGAATGCGTCGATGACGTCAGCCGGGATGCGTCCCCTGGTGGACACGTTGTGCCCGTTGCGACGTGCCCATTCGCGGATTGCGGCGCTTTGTTCGCGATCGATCGCCGCCCGCCCGCGGCCTGATCCGGCCGAACGCCCGCGCCGACGCCCACCGACCCGGCGCCCCGCCTCGACCCACTGCTTCAGGTCGGTTCGCAGCTTTGCGGCATTCTTGGAGGAAAGGTCGATCTCATAGCTCACGCCGTCGAGCCCGAATTCGACCGTCTCATCCGCGGCGCCTTCGCCGTCGAAATCATCGACCAACGTGACGGTCACTTTCTTCGCCATTACCCCACACTGCCCTTCTGCGTCAGCGCTAGATCTCTAGTTTAGACCTCGAACCCTCGCACCAATGTGCCATATAAACGCAGACCATTCAACAACTTGTCGAATCGAAGCAGTTCAGTTGCCGTGTCGACGAACAATCGGGAACAAAACTGTCTCTCTAATCGACAGTCCCGTCAGTACCATCAACAACCGATCGATACCCATTCCGGTGCCAGTAGAGGGTGGCATCGCATACTCCAATGCGGCCAAAAAATCCTCATCGAGAGCCATTGCCTCGTCGTCGCCTGCGGCGGCTGCACGGGCCTGAGCTTCGAACCTTTCGCGCTGGATAACGGGGTCGATCAGCTCGGAGTAGCCGGTCGCCAATTCGATCCGCCGGATGTAGAGATCCCACTTCTCGGTGACGCCCTCGATGCTGCGGTGTGAGCGAGTCAGCGGCGTCGTCTCCACCGGAAAATCACGCACGAAGGTTGGCGCCCAAAGCTTGTTACCGACGGTGTGCTCCCATAATTCCTCAACCAATTTCCCGTGCCCGTAACCACGATCGCGCGCAATCTCCAAACCGAGCCGATCGGCGATCTCCCATAACCGATCAGCCGGCGTCTGCGGGGTGATCTCTTCATCGAGCGCTCCAGACAGCGACGGATACATTTGTATCGTCTCCCATTCGCCGTCCACGTCGTAGATAGTGCCACCCGGCAATGGCAGCTTTCTGGTGCCGATCGCTTCGTCGGCGACCTCCTGAATAACCTCCCGCGTCATGACGGCGGAATCGTCGTAGGTGCCATAGGCCTGATATGTCTCGAGCATCGCGAATTCGGGCGAATGCGTGGAATCCGCGCCTTCGTTTCGGAACACCCGATTCAACTCGAAGACTCGCTCGATTCCGCCGACCAAGCAACGCTTCAGGAACAGTTCCGGTGCGATCCGAAGGTACAGGTCTGCATCGAGCGCATTGGAGTGTGTGACGAACGGGCGGGCTGCCGCACCGCCTGCCAACGTCTGCAGCATCGGCGTCTCGACTTCGAGAAAGCCGCGCCGCTCCAGCGCTGAGCGCACCGCACGCACCACCGCGACCCGTTGGCGAGCAATCGTGCGGGCCTCCGGACGAACGATCAGGTCGACATAGCGCTGCCGCACGCGGGACTCTTCACTCATCTCCTTATGGGCGACGGGAAGCGGGCGCAACGACTTAGAAATAATTTGCCAAAAGTCGGCAAGCACAGATAGTTCCCCGCGCCGGGAACTGATCACCTCGCCGTGCACATAAACGATGTCGCCGAGGTCGACGTCGGTCTTCCAGGCGTCGAGCGATTCCTGTCCGACGCGGTCGAGGCTGATCATCATCTGCAGCTGGGTCCCGTCGCCCTCCTGCAGTGTCGCGAAACACAGCTTTCCGGAATTGCGGGCAAACATCACCCGACCGGCGACACCGACGATCTGGCCGGTCTCGGTGTTGGCAGGCAGATCTGGATAGGCTTGCCGGATCTCGGCCAGCGTGTGGGTGCGCGCAACCTCGACCGGATAGGGCTCACGGCCCTCGGCAAGCAGCCGTTCCCGCTTGGCCTGACGGATCCGGAACTGCTCGGGGACATCGGACTCGGAGTCGGGCTGATCAGCAGAGGTCACGACCTGCCAGCTTAAATGAACGCATGGCCGCTCCCATCAGCGCGGCGGCGGTAGCCGCCTTGGCCGACGAGGTCATCGACTGGCGCTTCAAGGGCCTGCCGGCGGCGTGGTGGGGACGCACAACCGCACAGATCTGCACGGAGGCACCCGATCTGTTCGACGGTGGGATTGCCGGCTCGGCCGGCGGCGGTGCGATTGCCGGCTCGGCCGGCGGCGGTGGCGCTGTCGGCCCGGTCTGCGCGCTGCGCGCCGAGGCACTCACGCACAACCTCGCCGCGATGGCCGGCTGGTGCCGCGCCCGCGGGGTCGAGCTCGCGCCACACGGCAAGACGCACATGGCGCCGCAGCTATTCGCCCGCCAGCTGAACGCGGGCGCCTGCGGGATCACCGCGGCGACGCTGAGCCACGTCCGCACCTACCGCGCCTTCGGCGTGCGTGACGTGGTGCTGGCCAACGAGCTGGTCGATGTGGCCGGATTGCGCTGGCTGGCAGCCGAACTGGACGCCCATCCCGACTTTTCGATGGTGTGCTGGGTTGATTCGGTGCGGGGCGTCGAGTTGATGACCGCGGCCTTGACCGCAGCGGGAGCGGACAGACCGGTCGACGTCTGCGTAGAGGTCGGCATGCCCGGCGGGCGCACCGGCTGCCGCGGGCCCGCCACGGTCGACGAGGTGGCGCGCGCGGCCGTCGCGTCGCCGCGGCTGCGGCTGGTCGGTATCGCCGGCTACGAGGCAGCGCTCGGTCACGACATCGCACCCGACGCCCTGGCCGCTGTCACCGGCTACCTACTCCAGATGCGCGCCGCGGCGGTGCGACTGGCCCCGCTGTTCGAGGCGGATCGAGTGATCGTGACCGCGGGCGGCAGCACCTATTTCGACGCGGTCGCCGACGTGCTGACGGGCGACTGGCCCGCAGGATTGGCGGTGCGCACGATAGTGCGCAGCGGCGCGTATCTCACCCATG
The DNA here is from genome assembly GCA_963770125.1 of uncultured Actinomycetota bacterium. Lineage (GTDB taxonomy): Bacteria > Actinomycetota > Actinomycetes > Mycobacteriales > Mycobacteriaceae > Mycobacterium. The sequence goes on from CAVYPI010000111.1 coordinate 105,149, forward strand.
ACGACGGGCTGTATGCGCGGTCGTCGCCGCTTCGCGCTGCGCTGCTGCCGGCCCTGCAGGTGTGGGCCCAGGTGGTGTCACGTCCGGAGCCCGGGCTGGCCGTACTGACGATGGGCCGCCGCGACGTGTCGTTTGACCAGGATCTGCCGGTGCCGCTGGAGTTGGCCGACAGCGTGGTCACCAAGCTCAACGATCAGCACGCGTATCTGCGGCTGGGCGCAGGCGACAACGTCGAGGTCGGCCGCTGGCTCGGGTTCGGCATCTCGCATCCGTGCACAGTGTTCGACAAGTGGCAGCTCATCCCCGAGCTCGACGCCGACGACCGCGTGGTCGGTCTGATCCGCACCTACTTCTGAGCGGCCCCGACCGGCAGGCCGCTCGGCCGTCTAGCGGGCCTGCTTCAGTCGGCCGCGCGAGCTGTCGCGGTTGCGCTCGAACACCAGTCGCAGGCCGTCGAGGGTCAGGTGCTGGTCGTAACGCTCGACCGTGTGCAGGTCGGGCAGCACCAGAGGAGCGGTGTGGCCGGTCGCCACCACAGCGACGTCGTCACCGGCGAAGCCGTCGACGTCCTCACGGATGCGGTTGACCAATCCGTCGACCAGGCCGGCGAATCCGAACACGGCGCCGGACTGCATGCACTCGACGGTGTTCTTGCCGACCACCGAACGGGGCCGGGTCAGCTCGACGCGGCGCAACGCCGCTGAGCGCGCTGCGGCGGCATCGGAGGACACCTGCACGCCGGGAGCGATAGCCCCGCCGAGGAATTCGCCCTTCGCGGAGACGACGTCCACACAGATCGACGAGCCGAAGTCGACGACGATCGCCGCGGTGTTGTACTTGTGAAAAGCGGCCAGGCAGTTGACGATGCGATCTGCGCCAACCTCTTTGGGGTTGTCGACCAGGAGCGGGATGCCGGTGCGCACACCGGGCTCGATCAACACGTGCGCCACCGACGGCCAGTACTGCTCGAGCATCAGTCGCACTTCGTGCAGCACCGACGGCACCGTCGACAGCCCCGCCGCGCCGGTAAGGCGTTCGGAGTCGTCGCCGATCAGACCGTCGATGATGAGCGCCAGCTCGTCGGAGGTGACCTCGGATTCGGTGCGAATCCGCCAGTGCTGCACCACTTTGGCGTGGTCGCCCGATCCGGAGATCAGGCCAACGACGGTGTGGGTGTTGCGGACGTCGATCGCGAGAAGCACGGGCTTACCGCGGCGAGATCAGCTCGGCCGCATCGGCCGGCACGTAGGCGGGATCGTGACCAAGGTCGATCTGCTTGTTGTCGGCGTCGACGAACACCACTCGGGGCTGGTATGCCCTGGCCTCGGCGTCCTCCATCGCGCCGTAGGCGATCAGGATCACCAGGTCACCGGGATGCACGAGATGCGCTGCGGCGCCGTTGATGCCGATCACACCACTGCTGCGCTCGCCGGTGATCGCGTAGGTGACCAGCCGCGCGCCGTTGTCGATGTCGACGATCGTGACCTGCTCGCCCTCGATCAGGTCTGCCGCGTCCATCAGGTCGGCGTCGATGGTCACCGACCCGACGTAGTGCAAATCTGCCTGGGTCACCGTGGCGCGGTGAATCTTCGATTTCAGCATTGTCCGTAACATCAATTCCTCCAGGGCAATTCATGGTTTACGCCCGACCCGACCCGTGGATGTCCGTCGGTGCCGGCGGTTGCTCCGATGTCAATGGCGATGTTGTCGAGAAGCCTGGTGCTGCTCAGCCGGGCGGCCAAAAGCATGCGGGCGATGCCCTCGGCGGGCGCCGGACCCAGCATCGCGTCCCGCACCTCCAGATAATCGACGTCGATGGCGGGTACCTCATCCAGCACGGCACGGGCGGCGTCCAGCGCGGCTGCGGTGCCGCCGGAGGCGGCGTACATGCCCGCCAGTAATGCCGCCGACAGCGCGCCCGCCTGCTCGCGTTCGACCTCATTGAGGTAGCGATTGCGCGACGACAGGGCCAGTCCGTCGGCCTCCCGCACGATGGGCACCCCGACGATCTGCGTGTCGACGTTCAGGTCGGCGACCATCTGCCGCACCAGCACCAGCTGCTGGTAATCCTTTTCGCCGAAGAACGCGCGATCCGGGCGCACGATCTGCAGCAGTTTGAGTACGACGGTCAGCACACCCGCGAAATGCGTTGGGCGGGAGGCACCTTCGAGTTCGCCACCCAGTGGCCCTGGATGCACGGAGGTGCGTGTGCCGTCCGGGTACATGTCGGCGGCCGTCGGCGTGAACGCGATCTCGACGCCCTCAGCGCGCAACACCGCGAGATCGTCGTCGAGCGTGCGCGGGTAGGCGTCGAGGTCTTCGCCCGCCCCGAACTGCAGCGGGTTGACGAAGATCGACACCACCACGACGGCGCCCTGCACCCGCTTGGCGGCCCGGATCAGCGTGAGGTGGCCCTCGTGCAGCGCGCCCATCGTCGGCACCAGCATCACCCTGCGGCCGGTGGCTCGCAGCGCTCGGGTGACATCGGAGACGTCGCGCGGGCTGGAGTAGACGTTGAGGTCACCGGCGGTGAACTGCGGCCTGGTCATGGCTGTCCCGCTCCCCGGCTGGCGCGTGGGCCCACGGCGAGTACCGCGAACACATCGTCGGGGGCGTGGGCGCGCTGCGCGGTGCGCAACGAGTTGGCCCGGTACGCCTGCGCGAGTTGCGGATCCACTTCAGCGAGCGCCCGCAGGTGACCGGCGACCGCGTCCGCGTCGCCGCGCGCCACCGGGCCGGTCAGCGCCGCCTGCCCGCGCTGCAGCGAGTTCTCCAGCGATGCCCGCGCCAGCGGGCCGATCACGCGCTCGGCGATACCGCCTGGCGCGTCGCCGACCAGCTCCTGCCCCAGCAGCCCCTGTCCCGACAGCGCCGCCCGCAGCGCTTCGACCGCGTCGAGCAGCACCGTGACGACGTGGTTGCTGGCATGAGCCAGCGCCGCGTGATACAGCATGCGGGCGTCCTCGCGGACCCGAAATGGCTCGCCACCGATCTCGAGCACCAGCGACTGCGCGATCGCGTACCCCACCTCGTCGGCGGCGGTGACGCCGAAACAGGTGTCGGGCAGTCGTGCGATGTCCTCATCGGAGCCGGTGAAGGTCATCGCGGGATGGATGGCGAGCGGGATGCAGCCCTGCTCGGTCAGCGGCGCCAGTAGGCCGATGCCGTTGGCACCCGACGTGTGGGCGACGATGGTGCCGGGCCGCACCGCCGAGGTGGCCGCGAGGCCCGACACCAGCCCGGCGAGCTCGGCGTCGGGAACGGCCAGCAGCAACAGTTCGGCGCGGCCGGCGACCTCGTCGGGCGGCAGGACGGCGGTGTCGGGCAGCCTGCGTTGGGCGCGCTGCCGCGACGCCCGCGAAATCGCGCTGCATGCGACCACTACATGATCGGTGCGCTCCAGCGCCACACCGAGCGCCGTGCCGACCCGACCAGCCGAAATGATGCCGATCGTGAGCCGCGCCGGACGCAGTCCGTCGTGGGGGCACTCCCCTCGCGAGCTGGGGGCCCACCCGCTCGCGTGGGAATGCTCCATCGCAGACGACCTCGCAAGTTGTCGTGGTTTCTTCGTTCCGGTCCTGCGTTGCGGGTACCGGACGGTCGATATCAGCCTAACTCACTCGTCGCGGCGCCTGCGACGGCCGCCTCCCGTCGAGGTGGCCTGAAGCCTTGCCATCAGCTCGGCAACCGACTGCCCGCCGGTGTCCTCCGTGCTGCGGTGTCGCCGCGCCTCCGGCTGCACAGGCGGCGGTTCGGGCTCGGGATGTGGCGGGGGACCCCCGGATTCGGCGGCCAACGTCGGTGGCGTAGGCGGGCGTCCAGGATCGACGGCGTCCGGCGGCGCTGAGTGGCGGCCGCTGCGGGATCCGGCGGGCGGGGACTGCATCGCAGGCTCGGCTGCCCGTCTCCTGCCGACATATTCGTCGGCCGAGCCGTTCTCACCCGTCGGCTCAGCCGACGAATCTGGCACGACCGGCGACTCCCAGTTGCTGCCAGGTGCGCCTGCGGGTATCCACTGTCCCTCGGCGGGTGCAGGCTCCCAGTCCGGCGGCGGTGCCTCCGTGACCAGCTCCGGCTCGGGGCCCGGCGGGGGCGACGGTGGGCCCGGTTCGGGCGGCGGGGCCGGCGGACGTTCCTGTTCCGGTGGCTGCGGTGAATTGGTGCTCGGGTGTGGGCTCGGAGACCGGCTGAGGCGGCGGCTGCGGAGGCGGAGGTGACCACGCGCGCGGCGGCTCCTCCACGCGACGCCGCGCCTCCTGTTCGGTCTCCGACGGCCTGCGGTGCGCACCCCCGTAACTCGGCGGCTCCCACTCGGCCTCGGCCGGATGGGGTTCCGCCGGCACGTCGATGATCGGGCTTTCCTCGGTGTTCGCGTCGACCTCCTCGCCGTCTTCGGTGTCGATCCGGCTAGCGGTGACCCGGCCCGCAGATTCTGCGTTGCGCACCCAGTCGCTGTAGGCGCCGACCGAACTGCGATCGGTTTCGATCGCAGGCCGATCCGACAGGTCGGCGTCGAACAGAATCTCCAGACTAGCGCGTAGCGCTGCCAACTCGGCCCGTAAGCCTGCTACCTCATCGGCCGCCTGGGCCCGTATCTCGGAAGTCAGTTCACGGCGCAGTTGGGTTTCCACCGTCAGCTCGTGTTCCCGGCGCGCCGAGATCTCCCGGTCCAATTGAAGGTCGTAGACCAGCTTGAGATCCCGCACCCTGGCCTGGTCGATATCGCTTTGCCTGCGGTAGATGACCGAGACGAACGCCGCCACCACTGCGGCCCACAACGCCAGGATGACCGCCAGCTTCAGCAACTCCACCCGGCTGCTGAATACCAGGGCAGAACTCGCCCCGATGGCGAGCACCAGCAACACCGTCAGCAGCAACCAACTCGGCCTGCGGCCGCCGCGCCGAGCGCGCGTACCGCGGGACAGATCGGACATGGGCCGACTGTACCCGCCACAGGTCATCTCGCGTGTCGACCACTTCGGCGATTCGGCCGACGACGCCGCGGTCAGCTACTCGGTCGCCCCGTCGGCGTTGTCCGGCGGCTCTTGTGGCGACTTGCAGCAATGCTGAAGCCATAGCGCAGCAACCACCAGCGCGAGCGCGCTCACCGCGGCCACGACCGCTCCCGCGGTGTCCTCGCCTGCCACCCTCAGCGTGCTGCGGCGGGGCAAGAGATAAACCAGCACAGCGACCCACCAGCCCAGCACCAGCGCGCCCACCCATGCCGACGCCTTCGCGATCAACACGGACCGCGCCACCGCCAGCGGATGCAGCCAACCGCGCGCGTCGCCGATTTCGCCGTCGTTGATCTTGGCCCGCACGTAGAACGCCCAGCCGCCCTCGACGACCGCAACGGCCAGTAGTGACAACCCGGTCCATACGTCGATCGGCGGGAAATGACTGTAGAGCAGCACAACGAGCATGTAGCCCAGCACGGCGGCGAGCACCGTCGCGGCCGTCAGGTCACGCTTGCGGGTAGGTCCCATCAGAGCAGCGCCAACTCGGTGAGGCGCACGCATTCGCGATCCGCCGACTCGAGTTCGCCGAGCAGGCCCGCGATGGCACGCGGTTCGCCCTTGACCGTCAGCGTGGCGTCTGGTTCCACCGCCAGCCACGGGATCAGCACGAACGCCCGCAGATGCGCCAACGGGTGGGGCAGCGTGAGCTCGTCGCCACGCGAGATCACCTCGCGCTGTCCGTCATGGCACGTGACGAGATCCACATCGAGGGTGCGCGGGCCCCATCGCTCCGCGCGTACCCGGTCGCCCGCCGCCTCCAGCTCGTGTGCGCGACGCAGCCAGTCGTGGCAGTCGAGCGCGGGGTCCTCGGCGATGAGCACCGCGTTGAGGAACGGGCCCTGCTCGACGCCGCCCCAGGCCTTCGTCTCGTACACCGGCGACACCGCGCGCACCGCGCCGCCGAGCCCGTCGACCACCGACTGCAGCCGCGCCATCCGATCGCCGAGATTCGACCCGATGGACAACACCACGCGGCTCATGGGCGATCCGCCGTCGCCTTCTCGCTGGCCCTCATGCCGCGCCACCGCGGCCGCCGCGTCGGGAACGTCGCGCCACCACCGCCACGTCGGTGAGCGTCAGCGGAATGGGCGCGGCGGGTTTGTGCACGACCACCTCGACGGCGTGCACGCGTTCGTCGGTCATCACATCCTCTGCGATCGCGCCCGCCACCGTCTCGATGAGCTTGCGCGGCGGCCCGGCGACGATGTCGGCGGCCCGCTGGGCGAGCGCGCCGTAGTCGAGCGTGTCGGCAAGGTCGTCGCTGGCGGCCGCGGCCGCCAGGTCGATCCACACCGTGATGTCGACGACGAAGTCCTGGCCGTCGCGTCGCTCGTGATCGAACACGCCGTGATGCCCGCGAACGGTCAAGCCGCGCAATTCGATTCGGTCAGCCATTCGACCACGCCTCGAGCACCTTGAGCGCGTCGACGGAGGCGCGCACGTCGTGCACCCGCACACCCCACGCCCCGTGCAGGCCTGCCAGCGCGGAGATCACCGCGGTGGCGGTCTCCCGGCCGACCGGTGGCCGCGGTTCGCCGTCCGGACCGGCCAGCAATGTTCCGAGGAAACGCTTGCGAGACGCCCCCACGAGCACCGGGATGCCGGTGCCGACGAATTCGGGCAGCCCGCGCAGCAAGGCCCAATTGTGTTCTGCGGTCTTGGCGAAACCCAGGCCCGGATCGATGATCAGCCTGGCGGGATCGACCCCGGCGTGCACAGCGGCCTCGACACCGGCCAGCAGCTCGTCGCGCACCTCGGCGACGACGTCGCCGTAGCCAGGCACCTCGTGGGGGCGATCCGCGCCGACCGAGCGCCAATGCATCAGCACCCACGGCACTTTCGCGTCAGCCAGCAGCCGGGCCATGTTGGGGTCGGCGCGTCCTCCGGACACGTCGTTGACGATCTGGGCACCGTTTTCCAGCGCCGCCTGCGCGACCTCGGCGTGCATGGTGTCGATGCTGACCGTGATACCTTGTCCGGCAAGCTCTTTGATGACCGGCAGCACGCGTGCGGACTCGATCCGGGGGTCGATGCGGGTGGCGCCGGGACGGGTCGACTCGCCGCCGACGTCGACGATCGCGGCGCCCTCGGCGGCCAGTGTCAGCCCATGTTCGACGGCGCGGTCACGGTCGAGGAACAGTCCTCCGTCGGAGAAGGAGTCGTCGGTGACGTTCACGACCCCCATGACCTGCACGCGTGTCGGGGTCACTTTCGCAAGATGAGATCCAGCGCCTCGGATCGTGATGACGCATCGCTCTTGAACTGGCCGCGCACCGCCGACGTCGTGGTCAGAGCACCGGGCTTTCGCACGCCACGCATCGACATGCACAGGTGCTCGGCCTCGATCACCACGATGGCACCGCGAGGATTCAGCTTGCGCATCAGCGCATCTGCGATCTGCGCGGTCAGCCGTTCCTGCACCTGCGGCCGCTTGGCATACAGGTCGACCAGCCGGGCGATCTTCGACAGGCCGGTGACCCGGCCGTCCACACCGGGGATGTAGCCCACGTGCGCAACGCCGTGGAACGCCACCAGGTGGTGTTCGCAGGTGGAGTACAGCGGGATCTGCTTGATGAGGACGAGTTCGTCGTGCTGCTCGTCAAAGGTGGTGTCCAGCACGGTATCCGGATCGGTGTAGAGCCCGGCGAACATCTCCTTGTACGCCCGCGCCACCCGCGCAGGCGTCTCCTCCAGCCCGTGCCGGTCGGGGTCTTCCCCGACGGCGATCAACAGCTCACGCACCGCAGCTTCAGCGCGCGGTTGGTCGAATGCCGGGATGGTGAACGTGGCCGAATTGTTGTGCGACCGCGTCATCGATGCCTCCGTTCAGTTATCAGCCATGAGCCGGCGGATTGGGCCGGCTGTTCTCCTGACCCGGGTCCTCGTTCGGCTTCGGCGCTGGTGCGCCGACCTGCGGTGCAGGATGTCCGGGCTGCGGATAGGGCTGATACGGCGGGTAAGGCTGTTGCCAGTGCGGCGGCGGGTACCAGTACCCCTGCTGCGGGTGCTGCTGGGCCGGTGGTTGTCCCTGCGGCGGCCAGCCTGGCGCGTGCCAGCCCGCGGGGGCCCCGTAGTCGGGCTGCGTCGGCGCATTCGCGGGAACTCCGTTGGATGCGGCGGCATTCGAGCCATTTGTGCCGTTCTGGTGAGCCTGGCGCGCTGCGGCCTCCTGGCTGGCCTGCGCGATCGCAGCCTTGAACGCCGGCTCCGGCTGCGGCTTGGGCCACTCTTCGCCGCGCTCGATCGCGAGCTCGCCCGGCGTCTTGATGGGCGGTTTGTCGGACGGCACGCGGCCACCGAAGTCGTCGAACATGGTCAGCCGCGGGCGTTTCTTGACATCGCCGAAGATCGCCTGGAGTTCGGCGCGGTGCAGCGTTTCCTTCTCCAGCAGCTCGCCGGCCAGCGTGTCGAGCACGTCGCGGTACTCGGTGAGGATCTCCCACGCCTCGGTGTGCGCGGCCTCGATGAGCTTGCGGACCTCGTCGTCGATGATCTGCGCGACCTCGTGGCTGTAGTCGGCCTGCGTGCCCATGGTGCGGCCCAGGAACGGGTCGCCGTGCTCGGTGCCGTAGCGCACCGCGCCGAGCTTGGAGCTCATGCCGTACTCGGTCACCATCGCGCGGGCGATCTTGGTGGCCTGCTCGATGTCGGACACCGCGCCGGTGGTCGGTTCGCGGAACACCAACTCCTCGGCCGCGCGTCCCCCCATCGCGAACACCAGCCGCGCGATCATCTCCGAGCGCGTCATCAGGCCCTTGTCGTCCTCGGGCACCGCGAGGGCGTGCCCGCCGGTGCGGCCGCGGGCCAGGATCGTCACCTTGTAGATCGGCTCGATGTCGGGCATCGCCCACGCGGCCAGGGTGTGCCCGCCCTCGTGGTAAGCGGTGACTTTCTTCTCCTGCTCGCTGATGATGCGGCTCTTGCGGCGCGGCCCGCCGACCACGCGGTCGACGGCCTCCTCCAGCGCAGGGCCCGTGATCACGGTGCCGTTCTCGCGGGCGGTCAGCAGGGCCGCCTCGTTGATCACGTTGGCCAGATCGGCGCCGGTCATGCCGACGGTCCGCTTGGCCAGTCCGTCGAGATCGGCGTCGGGTGCGATCGGCTTGCCCTGCGAGTGCACGCGCAGCACCGCGCGGCGGCCGGCCAGGTCCGGGCTGGACACCGGGATCTGGCGGTCGAAGCGGCCGGGCCGCAGCAAGGCCGGGTCGAGGATGTCGGGCCGGTTGGTGGCCGCGATCAGGATGACGCCCTGGCGGTCACCGAAGCCGTCCATCTCGACCAGCAGCTGGTTCAGGGTCTGCTCGCGCTCGTCGTGGCCGCCGCCGAGGCCGGCGCCGCGCTGGCGGCCGACCGCGTCGATCTCGTCGACGAAGATGATGCACGGGCTGTTCTGCTTGGCCTGCTCGAACAGGTCGCGCACGCGGGAGGCACCGACGCCGACGAACATCTCGACGAAGTCCGAACCTGAAATCGTGAAGAACGGAACCCCCGCCTCACCCGCGACGGCGCGGGCCAGCAGCGTCTTGCCTGTGCCGGGCGGGCCGTAGAGCAGCACGCCCTTGGGGATCTTGGCGCCCAGCGCCTGATACCGCGACGGGTTCTGCAGGAAGTCCTTGATCTCGTAGAGCTCCTCGACCGCCTCGTCGACGCCTGCCACGTCGGCGAAGGTGGTCTTGGGCATGTCCTTGGAGAGCTGCTTGGCGCGCGACTTGCCGAAGCCAAAGCCCATCCGGCCGCCGGTCTGCATGCGGGAGAACATCACGAACAGCCCGACGAGCAACAGCAGCGGCAAGAGGTAGATCAGCAGTGAGCCGAGCATGCTGCCCTGGTTCACGACGGTATTGACCTTGGTGTTCTTTGCGTTCAATGCATCGAACAGAGGCACGGCGTACCCGGTGGGGTACTTGGTGATGATCTTGTCGCTGTTGTCGGTGTCGGCGTTGCCGTTCTTCAGCTCCAGCCGCAGCTGCTGCTCACGGTCGTCGATCTGCGCGCTGTTGACGTTGTCGCTCTTGATCTGGGCCATCGCCACCGAGGTGTCGACGGGTTTATATCCGCGCGTGTCGTCGCTGAAATAGAAGAACGACCAGCCCAGCAACAGCACCACGGCGATCGCGGTGAGCGTGCGGATCACATTTTTCCGGTTCATCAAATATCCGTCGTCGACTTCATCTTTTTCGGCCGCCTGCGGCCGGTGTCCTTCCAATACGCGCAGCTGGGATATATCAGGCTACCGCTAGACCAACGAAAGACAGTTCCCGACGGTTCTCGGCCGATCGCACGGTTGTTAGCGGTTCACGAGCATTTTGTGTTCACAACCGTACTTTCGGCCCACGCTGGCCTGTGCTTGGCTGTGGTCGTGCTCACATCGACCGAACGGTTAGTTGAGACGAACGGGGTCCAGCTTCGGGTCATCGATGCCGGTGACCCGGATGCACCGGTGGTGGTCCTGGCCCACGGCTTCCCCGAACTCGCGTACTCCTGGCGTCACCAGATTCCGGCGCTGGCCGAGGCCGGATACCGCGTGCTCGCGCCCGATCAGCGCGGGTACGGCGGCTCGTCGAAACCGGGGGCCGTCGACGCCTACAACGTCGTCGAGCTGAGCGCCGACCTCGTCGGCCTGCTCGATGACGTCGGCGCCGAACGGGCCGCGCTCATCGGTCACGACTTCGGCGGCGTGGTGGCATGGAACGCTCCGTTGTTACACCCGGACCGATTCGCAGGCATTGCAGGATTGAGCGTTCCGCCGGTGCCGCGGCCGAAGGTGCCGACGACGCAAGCATTCCGCAAGGTCTTCGGCGACAATTTCTTCTACATCCTCTACTTCCAGGAGCCCGGTCCGGCCGACGCCGAACTGAACCGCGACCCTGCCACCACCATGCGCCGGCTGATGGGCTCGCTGACAACCACAGACCAGACAGCCTCGCTGCAGCTGCTGCAACCCGGCTCGGAAGGATTCATCGACCGCATTCCGGAGCCGGGCGGGCTGCCCGACTGGATCAGTCAGGACGAGTTCGACCACTACGTCACGGAATTCACCAGAACGGGCTTCACGGCGCCGCTGAACTGGTATCGCTGCTTCGACCGCAACTGGGAGCTGACCGCGACGACGCCTGCCGCGACTATCGATGCGCCGTCGCTGTTCATTTGCGGAACCGCCGACCCGACGCTGGCCTACACGCCGCGAAACCGCGTTCATGAGGTGGTCAGCGGTGACTACCGCGAAGTGATGATCGAAGGCGCGGGTCACTGGGTCCAGCAGGAGCGGCCCGCCGAGGTCACCGAGACGCTGCTCGACTTCCTGTCCAGATTGGAGATCAGATGACTCGCCCATTGAACTTCGGGGTGTTCATCACGCCGTTTCACCCGGTCGGCCAATCTCCCACCGTCGCACTGGAATACGACCTCGAGCGCACGGTAGCGCTCGACCGGCTCGGTTACGACGAAGTGTGGTTCGGCGAACACCACTCCGGTGGATACGAACTCATCGCCTGCCCTGAAGTGTTCATCGCTGCGGCCGCCGAGCGGACGAAGCACATCCGGCTGGGCACCGGCGTGGTGTCGCTGCCGTATCACCATCCGCTGATGGTCGCCGACCGATGGGTGTTGCTCGACCACCTCACCCGCGGGCGCGTGATCTTCGGCACCGGACCGGGTGCGCTGCCGTCCGACGCGTACATGATGGGCATCGACCCGATCGAGCAGCGCAGGATGATGCAGGAATCACTTGAGGCGATCCTCGCGCTGTTCCGCGCATCGCCAGAGGAGCGGATCAATCGGCACTCCGACTGGTTCACGCTGCGCGATGCCCAGCTTCATATCCGCCCGTACACCTGGCCGTATCCCGAGATCGCATGCGCAGCAATGATTTCCCCGTCCGGCCCGCGACTGGCAGGCGCGCTGGGCACGTCGCTGCTGTCGCTGTCGATGTCGGTGCCGGGTGGCTACGCCGCGCTGGAGAACACGTGGCAGATCGTCGTCGACCAGGCCGGGCAATCCGGCCGCGACGAGCCGGACCGCACCGATTGGCGGGTGCTGGCCATCATGCATCTCGCCGACACCCGCGACCAGGCGATCGACGACTGCACCTACGGGCTGCAGGATTTCGCAAACTATTTCGGCGCGGCCGGTTTCGTGCCGCTGTCGAATTCCGTTGAGGGAACTCAGTCGCCGCGCGAATTCGTGGCGGAGTATGCGGGCAAAGGCAATTGCTGCATCGGCACCCCGGGCGACGCGGTGGCCTACATCCAGGATCTGCTCGAGCAGTCCGGCGGCTTCGGTACCCTGCTGCTGCTCGGCCACGACTGGGCGCCGCCTGCGGCCACCTACCACTCCTACGAATTGTTCGCTCGCGAGGTCATGCCGCACTTCAAGGGTCAGCTGATCGCACCGCGCGCGTCGCACGATTGGGCCAAGGGCATGCGCGACAAGCTCCTCGGCCGCGCCGGCGAGGCCATCGTCAAGGCGATCAATGAGCACACCGACGAGCTCAAAGAACGGGAGCAAGGCTGATGCGCGCCTCGGTCCTTCGCAACGGCCGAATGGTCGAACGCGACGACGTGCCCGAGCCCGTTCCCGGTCCTGGGCAGGTGCTCGTCGGCGTGAAGGCCTGCGGGATCTGCGGCTCTGACCTGCATTTCGCCAAACACGGTGCGGATGTCATCGACCTGAACAACCAGATCGACGGCTTCGGTGGCTACGGCGGCATGAACATCGACCTGAACCGCGACGTCTTCATGGGTCACGAGTTCAGCGCCGAGGTGCTCGAGGCGGGCCCTGACACCGAAGCCCCGGCACGGGGCACGCTCGTCACGTCTCTGCCGGTGCTTGTGTCGGCAACTGGTGTCGAACCGATTGTCTACTCCAACAAGACGATTGGCGGCTATGCCGAACGGATGCTGTTGTCGGCGCCGCTCCTGACACCCATCCCCAATGGGCTGGACCCGCGTCACGCCGCCCTGACCGAACCGATGGCCGTCGGCCTTCACGCGGTGAACAAGTCGGCGATCCAGCGTGGTGAAACCGCCTTGGTGCTGGGATGCGGACCGATCGGCATCGCGATCATCGCCGGGCTGCGCCACCGCGGCGTGGAAACCATTGTGGCGGCTGACTATTCAGCGCGGCGACGCGAACTGGCCGAGACGATGGGCGCCGCCACGACCGTCGACGCGGCCAACGGTTCGCCGTTCGACGGCACTACCCCGGCGGTGGTCTTCGAGGCGGTCGGAGTGCCGGGCATCATCGACGACATCTTGCGCCGCGCACCGGTCGGCGCACGCGTCGTCGTCGCCGGCGTCTGCATGCAGGCCGACACCGTCCATCCCTATTTCGCCATCGCCAAGCAGATCAACGTGCAGTTCGTGTTGGCCTACGACCCCACCGAATTCACGGACTGCCTGCGGGCGATCGCCGAGGGCGACATCGACGTGGCACCGATGATCACCGGTGAGGTCGGGCTCGCCGGGGTCGGCGACGCGTTCGACGACCTGGCCCACCCCGACGCGCACTGCAAGATCCTGGTGACTCCCTGACGGTAGGGTGCCAGGCATGCCGATCGCAGCGAGAGCGAAGTTGTCCCGCCGGTTCCTGCTTCTCGCCGCCACCGCACTCGCGACCGTCGGACTTTCGGCCTGCGATTCCTCATCCGGCCCGACGGGCACGGCGGATAAGGAGACCCGCCAGGTCACCGTCGTGGGCGCAGGCCAGGTACAGGGCACGCCCGACACGCTGACCGTCAACGCGTCGATCGAGTTCGTCGCGCCCGACGTCAGCGGCGCGATGAATCAGACGAGCAACCGTCAGCAGGCCGTCATCGACGCGTTGGTGAGCTCCGGTATCGACCGCAAGGACATCAGCACGACGCAGGTGAGTCTGCAACCGCAGTTCGCAGGCGGCGACGGCACCGCGATCATCGGCTACCGCGCGAGCAACTCGATCGACGTGAAGATCCGCAAGCTGGACACCGCCTCGCAGGCGTTGGCGTTGATCGTCAGCACGGGCGGCGACGCCACGCGAATCAACTCGGTGAACTATTCGATCGAGGATGACTCACAGCTCGTGAAGGACGCGCGGGCAAGGGCATTCAACGACGCAAAGGACCGCGCCCAGCAGTACGCCCAGCTGTCCGGGCTTGATCTCGGTAAGGTCATCTCGATCACAGAGTCGGGCGGCGCGACACCGCCAACGCCGCTGCCGAGCACGCGTGGCGCCGAGATGGCCGCCGTGCCGCTGGAGCCCGGCCAGCAGACAGTCGCCTTCTCGGTGACGGTGATCTTCGAACTGACCTAACCTGCGTGCGCCGAGATCGACGTTTTGCAGAATTCTTCTCGCACTCTCCCGCCCAAACGTGGGTTTGGGCGACAGGAGTTACCCGTCCTCGTACACCTTGGGGTCGAGCGTGCCGATGTAGGGCAGGTCGCGGTAGCGCTCGCCGTAGTCAAGGCCGTATCCGACGACGAACTCGTTGGGGATGTCGAACCCCACGTAGGAGATGTCGACGTCGGCGCGCACGGCGTCGGGTTTGCGGAGCAGCGCGCAGACCCGAAGCGAGCGGGGATGGCGCGTGGCGAGGTTGCGCAGCAGCCAGGACAGCGTCAGGCCGGAGTCGACGACGTCCTCGACGATCAGCACGTCGCGGTCGTTGATGTCGCGGTCGAGGTCCTTCATGATGCGCACCACACCCGACGACGACGTCGACGAGCCGTATGAGCTGACCGCCATGAACTCCAGCTGCGTGGGCATCGGAATCGCGCGGGCCAGGTCGGTGACGAACATGACCGCGCCCTTCAGCACGGTGACCAGCAGCAGGTCCTGCGTACCGATCGTGTCCCGGTAGTCATCGCCGACCTGTGCGCCGAGCTCGCCGACGCGCGTCTGGATCGCCTCCGACGAGAGCAACACCGACTTGATGTCGCCGGGGTAGAGCTCGGCAAGTTGCTCGGGCACGTCCACAGCGTGCCATATTCTCAGACCGGCTCGGTGTGCAGTGTCAGCATGCCGTCACGGCGCCCGGCGATCAGACGCTGGCTGCGCAGCGGCGACCCGACGGCCACGCCGCCCTGACCGCGCCAAGCGGTGACCAGGGTGTCCACCCCGCGGATTTGCTTCTCGGTCAGCCCGCTGGCACCGCCCGCCAGCAGCCAGCCACGAATCACCCTGCGTCGGACCGCCTCCGGCAGCCCCGCCAACCTGGCGGTGTCGAGCCCGCCACCGATGCCGACCTCGGCGAGCGCCTGCCGGGCAAGCTCGTCGAGCGTGTCTGTGTCTTCGCGCAGCGCGGTCGCGGTGCGCGCCAGCGCTTCGGCGACTCCGCCGCCGAGCACCTCCTCCAGCAGGGGCAGCACCTCGGTGCGCAGCCGCGTGCGGGTGAACCGGCGATCGGTGTTGTGCGGGTCCTGCCACGGCGTTAGCCCCAACTCCGCGCACGCGGCGTGGGTGAGCACACGACGGATGCCCAGCAGCGGGCGATACCACGGTGGATCGGATGGCCGCATGCCCGCGATCGACCGCGAGCCCGATCCGCGGCCCAACCCGAGCAGCACCGTCTCGGCCTGGTCGTCGAGCGTGTGCGCAAGCAAGACCGGGGCATCGCCGCGGGCGTCGTCCAGCGCGCGGTAGCGGGCCGTGCGGGCGGCCGCCTCCGGCCCGCCGGTTGTGCCAACGTCAACGCAAAGCACTTGGGCGTCAACGCATCCCACCGCCAGTGCCCGATCCCTTGCCGTCGCAGCCACCCGCCCGGAGTCGGGTTGCAGCCGGTGGTCGACGATCAGCGCGGTGGTTGGCTTGGCCGCGGCCGCGACGGCCGTGAGCGACAACGAATCCGCGCCGCCGGACAGCGCGACACACCAGCGTTCGTCGCCTGCGGCGTGGTCGCTGACAAACGCGGCGACGGCCGCCTTCAGCGTCGCTACAGCACCCTGTCGATCCATCGTTGCGGCTCGTCGATCTCGGTTAGCAGCGGCAGGGTTTCGGCGCTGGACCAGATGACGTTGAACCTGGCCATCCCGACCCTGCCGACGACGTGGTCGACGAACGCCTTGCCCCTGGTGTACTGGCTGAGCTTGGTGTCGAAACCCAGCAGTGCCCGTGCGATGCGCTGCAGCGGCGGCTGCCTACGCCCGCGGCGCTCGTCGAACCGGCGCCGAATGGTGGTGACCGTCGGCACCACGGCGGGACCCACCGCGTCCATCACATGGTCGGCGTGACCCTCCAGCAGCGTGCCCAGCACCAGCAACTGATCGAGCGCACGCCGCTGCGGCTCGGACTGCACCACCCGCAGCAATCCCAGCACCCCGCTCGAATTCGGTTCCGGCGCAACGCCATCACGCCTGTTGCGGACCAACTCGGCCAACCGCCCGACCACCTCGCCGACATTCTCGCCTGCGTCCTCGGTCAGCACCGCGAGCGCCTGCGACATGTGATCGGCCAGCCAGGGATTGGCCCGGAACTGCACTCTGTGGGTGACCTCGTGCAGGCATACCCACAGCCGGAAATCGGCAGGCAGCACTCGCAATTGACGCTCGACGGCGATCACATTCGGGTAAACCAGCAGCAGCTCGCCCCCGTTCGGCCCGAACGGGTCGTATTGGCCCAGAATGCCCGACGACACGAACGCGAGCACGGCGCCGGTCTGCGCCCCCGTGATGCGGCCGGTGATGAAGCGCGTCTTGGCCCCGTTCTGCTCCGACCCGCCGGTCATCACTCGCATGGATTGCGCTGCGGCGCGGATCCATTCGACGCGGTCGACGACGTGGGCTTCGGGAATCTCACCGCCCTCGTTGAGCCCGGTCACGTCGCGCACCGGCAGCTCCGCTTTGCGTGAAGCCTCGGCCAGTTGATCGATGATCTGCCTGTGCGTGTAGTCGGTGGCCGGGGGGCCGGGCTTGACGAGCTTGGCGCCTACGGTCGCCGCGAACTGCCAGTCGACGGCGCGGCCGACGGTGAGCCTGGACTTGGCCGGGGTGCTCATGTGCTGCACCCGCACGACCGCAGGACGGCGGCCAGCGCGTCGATCGCCGTCCGGCCCGTTGGCCCGGCGTTGTTGGAGATGAACGCGAATGTGAGCACCCGCCCGCTCGCATCGGTGACGATGCCGGCCAACGAATTGGTTCCGGTCAGCGATCCGGTCTTGGCCCGCAGGTATCCGGCGGCGGCGCGGCCGGCGTCGGTGTCCAGGTAGCGGTTGGACAGCGTGCCGCTGCCGCCCGCGATCGGCAGCAGATCCAGCAGCGGCCGCAGGTTGGGCTGGTCGCTACCGGCCGCGGCATTCACCACACCGTCGAGCGTTTCGGCCGTCAGCCGGTCGTCGACGGACAGCCCGCTGGAGTCCAGCAGCCGCGCATTACCGGTGTCGATCTTGGCCTTGTCGAGCTGGCTCAGCACCGCCTGCACGGTGCTGTCGAAGCTCTGCGGCCGGTTCTGTTCGGCGGCGACCTCGCGGCCGATCGACTCTGCCATCACGTTGTCGGACACTTTCATCATTTCCTGCAGCCGCTCGATCAGGGGCGGCGATTGCACCGATGCGATCTCCTGGCCTCCGCGCAACCCCGAGGGCAACACCGTAACCGTGCCGGGGTCGACCCTTAGTGCGACGGCCAGCGCGCGGCCTGCGTCGAGGGCGGGCGTGGTGGACCGCGGCGACTCTACGCTCACCGGCTGAGTGCGGCCGCCATCGAGCATCACCGCTTCCATCGGCGCGATATCGCCGCCGTCGATGTCGGCCGGATCCCAGCCCGGCGCCATCGTCGGTCCGCTGTAGGCGCTGACATCGACCTGCACCGTGGTCACGGCGATGCCGCTGCGGCGCACCTGGTCGGCCAGGTCGGTGATCCGCGCGGCGTGCTTGTACCAGGTGTCCTGGCCGGCCGGCGCGGCCGACAGCGTCGGGTCGCCGCCGCCCTTGAGCACGACGACGCCGGGCTGCCCGCTGGCCATCACCCGGGTGGTCAGCCGGGCGTCGCGGTCGAGGGCCAGCAGCGCCGCGGCGGTGGTGAGTACCTTGTTCGTCGACGCAGGCTGCATCGGCACGTCGGCGCGCTGCGCCCATAGCTGCGCGCCGGTGATCGCGTCGGTGATCCTGCCGGTCAGCGCGCCGAGGTTCGGGTCTGCCACCAGCGGTGCCAGCGTCACGGCCAGCCGGTCGGGCGTCGGCTTGGTTGCGGAGTCGGCGACGGGCACTATGCCGGGCGCAGCGGTCGCCGCGACCGGCGCGGGCTTGACGGCCTGGGCGTCGCTGGTGGAGTTGCCGGTGGTGCGCGCAGCAGCCACTACGACGATGGCGGCTACCAGCAGCAGTACCGCCACGCCGATCACGACATGCGTGGATCGCCGCCACTGCGTCGGCCGCATAACTCTCCTGCTCTCTTGACCGCCCCGTACAGCAGCGTATCGCTCCGTTAGGGTGAGCTCCGTACCTCAAGACCGGAGCACATGCGAAGGAGTCGCGGCGGTGGAGTTCGACGTCGTCATCGAGATCCCGAAGGGTTCGCGCAACAAATACGAGGTGGACCACGACACCGGACGGGTGAAGCTGGACCGCTACCTGTACACCGCGATGGGCTACCCGGCCGACTACGGCTTCATCGAGAACACCTTGGGCGAGGACGGCGACCCGCTGGACGCGCTGGTACTGCTGCCCGAACCGCTGTTCCCCGGGTGCGTGGTCGAGGCGAGGCCTGTCGGCATGTTCCAGATGACCGACGAGGCGGGCGGCGACGACAAGGTGCTGTGTGTGCCGGCCGGGGATCCGAGGTGGGATCACATCAAGGAGATCGAGGACGTGCCGCCCTTCGAGCTCGAGGCGATCAAGCACTTCTTCGTCCACTACAAGGACCTCGAGCCGAACAAGTTCGTGAAGGCCGCCGACTGGGTAGGGCGCGAGGCGGCCGAGGCCGAGGTGCTGCGTTCGCTGGAGCGCTTCAAGACAACCGGCCACTGAGAGCAGACCCGCTACACGATTTAGCGCGCCCGTAACACGGCGTAACGCGCACGTGCCATGCGTTTCCGATGATGGCGGTGTGTTGATGCATCAGGGGATCGGCCTGGAGGCGTTCAACGCAATGCCGATGCGACGGGCCGTGCACGCGGTCTACGAGTGTTGTTACAGCGTGCCCATGGCCGCCGATCTGGCCCGCGGCCGGCCGTACGGCAGCCACGATCAGCTGTTCCGGCAGGCAGACACCCTGCTGTTCGGCCTCTCCGAGGACTCGATCGACTCGATCCTGCAGGCCTATCCCGACGTCGGACGGCGGCCGGGCAGCGAGAAGTCGCAGGCCGAACAGTGCGCGGTGTGGTGCGACCAGCCCGAGGTGATGGACCAGTTGGCGGTGGCGTCCAAGCGCTACCTCCAGCATTTCGGCTTCGGCTTCGTGATGTTCGTCAACGGATACACCGCACAGGACGTGCTCGCGACGATGACCGACCGTCTGCTCAACGACCTCGAAACCGAGCGCAAGGTGGTGCGCAACGATCTGGCCCGGATCAACCGCACCCGGCTGGAGCGCATGCTGGGACCCGAAGGCGGCTACGACAACTGGTGACGCTTCGGCTCGGCTGAGTGAGCGGCCAGCTTCGGACCAGCGCCGAACCAAACAGGCGGTTGTTCCCACCGCCGGAACTCATGGCTTGGTCAAACCTAGTGTGCGCCAAGCTGACTCAGAACCCGAGCCAGCAGCAGTGGCACGAATGGATTGCGCCCGACATCGGCTATACCGAACTCTGCCCCGGGCTTCCCCATCGCGCAGGACAACGGCACCGGCTGACGCTCAGTCGACTCGAAGCGGCCCCGAAATTGATCCACTCGTCGCATGATGGCCCGATGAACGATGTCGTGCACGGCCACTGCGATCACCGTTTCGGAAAGGTCGCCGACGCGCTGGCTGATGAGATCGCCAAAGGCGAGGAACTGGGTGCCTCGATCGCTCTTGACATCGACGGCGAGCTCGTCGTCGATATCTGGGGCGGTCACGCTGACCGCGCGAAGACTCTGCCGTGGGGGCAGGACACAATCGTCAATTTCTTCTCCTGCACAAAGACACTCACCGCCCTCGCCGCGTTGATCGCGATCGACCGTGGCTTGGTCGATGCTTTTGCGCCGGTGGCGAAGTATTGGCCCGAATTCGCCGACAATGGAAAACAGGACATCGAGGTGCGCCACCTCCTGTCGCACACATCCGGCGTCTCCGGATGGGAGCCACCGTTGCAGCGTCGAGGACATCTACGACTGGGAGAAGGCAACCAGCCACCTCGCGCGCCAGGCACCGTGGTGGCCACCTGGAACCGCATCCGGCTATCACGCGGTCAACTACGGCCACCCGATCGGCGAGGTGATCCGGCGCGCCACCGGTAAGACACTCAAAGAATTCGTCCGTGAGGAGATCGCGGAGCCGCTCGGCGCCGACGTTCAGATCGGCGCACGGGACGAGGACTATCACCGCATCGCCGAGTTGATTCCGCCGCCGCCTTTGGAGCTTCCCTTGGAAGCCATACCGGCGGACCATCCGATGATCAAGACGTTCGCGTCTTTCCCGCCCGATTCGGATGGAGCCGCAATCGCGGAGAGCGCAGCGTGGCGTCGCGCAGACATCGGCGCCGCCAACGGGCACGGCAACGCGCGGGCGCTGGCGCGAGCGCTCTCACCGATTTCGTTGGGCGGCACGGCGAACGGTGCGCATTTGCTGAGCCCGGATACCGTCGACCTGATCTTCGAAGAGCAGTCCAACGGCATGGACCTGGTGCTCATGATCCCCTTGCGATTCGGTATCGGCTTCGGATTGCCTTGTCCGGAAAGCGTTCCCGCGATTCCCGACGAAAAGATCTGCTTCTGGGGCGGCTGGGGCGGCTCGATGGCGGTGATGGACCCCGATCGCCGCGCCACGATCACCTATGTGATGAACAAGATGGGCCCCGGCACAACCGGCACAGAACGCACGATTCGCTACGCCGAGCTGATCTACGAAGCCTTGGGCTGATCGCGCGAGGCGAGCCGGTGCAGCACGTCGCGCCCGAGGTCACGCAGATCCTGCCGTGGTGACGCCGAAATCAACGTGACGCCGTCGGCCACGTCGGCGCTGGCGATGTCGGAGATCAACCCCGCCAGCCCGTCGATCGTGCCCGCGTAGTGCACGGTGTGATCGGCCGGCCCGAGAACGCTCCGCGCCGAACGGAAGTCGCCGGCGACTGCCACGGTGACGTCGAGGATGACCGCCACGTCCTCGCCGCGGGCCCGGATCCGCGCGCGGGCCCGTCGGGCGTGCTGCAGATCGGGCGCCGCGACGCGCACCGTGCGCTGGTCACCGTTCGTTAGTTCGCTCCAGGCGCCACCGCACCCGTCTGCCACGAAGAGCCGCACCTCGGTCACGCTAGAGAAACGCGGCAGCGGTGTCGACGGTTCGAATCAGGCCGAATCCAAGGCCTCTTTCTTCACGTCGTGGACCCGGGTCTTGTACAGGCTGGCCGCCGTGGTGACGACGAGCGTCAGCACGATCACGCCAAGGCTGAGCAGCGTCGGGATCTCCGGCACCGGCACGTGCTCACCGCCGTTGATGAACGGCAGCTCGTTCTCGTGCAACGCGTGTAGCAGGAGCTTCAGTCCGATGAAGGCCAGGATGAATGCCAGCCCCTGCGACAGGTACACCAGCCTCTTGAGCAGGTCTCCGAGCAGGAAGTACAGCTGGCGCAGGCCCATCAGCGCGAACACGTTGGCGGTGAACACCAGGTAGGGCTCCTGGGTCAGGCCGTAGATCGCGGGAATCGAGTCCAGCGCGAATAGCAGGTCGGTGGTGCCGAGAGCGACGATGACGAGGAACATCGGCGTCATCAACCGCTTGCCGTTGTCCTTGATCCACAGCCTCAGGCCGTCCCAC
Organism: uncultured Actinomycetota bacterium; assembly: GCA_963770125.1. GTDB lineage: Bacteria > Actinomycetota > Actinomycetes > Mycobacteriales > Mycobacteriaceae > Mycobacterium. The sequence goes on from CAVYPI010000111.1 coordinate 127,029, forward strand.
CTGTCCGTGAGCTTCAAGTGCCTGCGGGCGAACCGGACCACGAAGTTCTCTGCGTCGTCGTCGTGATCCGTGTCACGCGCCAGGTTGATCGCGGTGTACACCAAGAACGCCCCGAAGAGGTAGAACACCCACGAGAACTCGTTGATGGCCACCGCGCCCAGCGCGATGAAGATGCCGCGGAAGATCAGCGCCAGGATGATGCCGACCAACAGCGCCTGCTGCTGGTAGATCTTCGGCACCTTGAAGCTGGCCATGATGATCAAGAAGATGAACAGGTTGTCCACGGACAGGCTGTACTCGGTGAGCCAGCCGGCGAAGAACTCCAGCCCGAACTGGCTGCCGTGGAAGAACCACACCCAAAGCCCGAACGCCACGGCGAGCCCGACATAGATCGTCAGGTAGGTCGCCGTCTCGCGCCTGGACGGCTCGTGCGGACGACGGCCGATCACGACCACGTCGAACAGCAGCACGGCGATCGTCACGCCGAGCGTGATGATCCACTCGAGTTGGGATACGTGCATAGGTAAAACCTCCGGTCGTCGCTAAACGCCGGAGGTCTCTTCCACCGACACGATGATCCGCGGTCGGCCCGCGGTACCGGTCGTCCGATGACGGTCGACGTGATGACGACACCGCGGCGGGGGAATACTCCCCTCCACCTCTGATTCTGCCAGGTAGGTGCCGTCAACCGAAATCGGGGGCGCGTGAACATACGGTTACACCCGTGGTCGACACGCAACTGCCCGGTGTTTTCTCCGACGTGCAGCCGCTGCTCGAGCACTACGGATACCTGGGAGTCGGCGGGATGCTGTTCCTCGAAGACTTCGGCGTTCCGGTGCCCGGCGAGATCATGTTGATCGCCGCCGCGGTCTTCGCCGGCGCAGGCCAGATGAACATCGTGGTGATCTTGGAGTCGCGGTGCTCGCCGCCGTCATCGGCGACAACATCGGCTTCGTCGTCGGCCACTTCGGCGGTCGGCCCCTCGCGGAGCGGTTCGGCCGCTACGTCTTCCTGACCCCGCAGCGGCTGGACCGCGCCGAGGCGTTCTTCGACCGGCACGGCGGCAAGGTCGTCACCATTGCGCGCTTCATCGACGGGCTGCGCCAGGTCAACGGGCTGCTGGCCGGGATCGCCGGCATGCACTGGCTGAACTTCCTGGGCTACAACGCGCTGGGCGCGGCGCTGCTGGGTGGGCACCTGGAGCGCGCTGGGATACCTCGCCGGGCGAGCACATCGTCGAGATCTACGACACGTTCGAGCGGTACAAGTGGTACGTGATCGCAGCGGTGGTCGTCGTTGTCGCAATTGTGATCACCTATCGCGTGCGACATGCCCGATCAGGCTGATGAGCGAGCCGCATGTCTTAGTAGTTTGTATTCGTGACAGCCGACGACCGCGCACGCGAGGAGCAGGATGTCCACCGCCTGGAAATCGCCGCGCAGTACCTGCTGTCTTCGGCCGCGCCGGAACCGCGCACGCTCATCGACATCCTCTACGCCACTGCGGCCCAATACCCGGATGCGCCCGCACTCGACGACGGCGCGGTCCAGCTCACTTACGCCGAGTTGATCTCCGACATCCAGGAAAGCGTCGAGTGGCTCGCCGCCCGCGGCATCGGCCGCGGCGACCGCATCGGCATCCGGATGCCGTCGGGTAGTTACGCGCTGTATGTGGCGATCCTCGCGACACTGGCCGCCGGAGCGGCGTACGTGCCGGTCGACGCGGACGACCCGGAAGAACGGGCCGAGCTGGTGTTCGGCGAGGCCGACGTGGTGGGGGTCATCACCGAGCAGGGCCTCGTGCGCGGGCACGGCTCGTCGCGGGGATGGCGCGCAGGTGCGCCACTGGGTCGCGACGACGCGTGGATCATCTTCACGTCCGGATCCACCGGCACGCCGAAGGGTGTCGCGGTCACGCATCGCAGCGCCGCCGCGTTCGTCGACGCCGAAGCCCTAATGTTCTTGCAGGACAACCCGATTGGGCCGGACGACCGGGTGCTGGCCGGACTCTCGGTCGCGTTCGACGCGTCGTGCGAGGAGATGTGGCTGGCCTGGCGGCACGGGGCCTGCCTGGTGCCCGCGCCACGCTCGCTGGTGCGCAGCGGCATGGACCTGGGGCCATGGCTGGTGTCCCGCGACATCACCGTGGTGTCGACCGTGCCGACGCTGGCGGCGCTGTGGCCCGCCGAGGCGCTCGAGGCGGTGCGGCTGCTGATCTTCGGCGGCGAGGCATGCCCGCCTGAACTGGCCGAGCGGCTCGCCGTCGAGGGCCGCGAGGTCTGGAACACCTACGGCCCGACCGAGGCAACGGTCGTGGCGTGCGCCGCCCGGCTGGACGGCACGGGGCCGGTGAGCATCGGACTACCGCTGCGGGGCTGGGATCTGGCCGTGGTCGACAAGGACGGCGTCCCGGTGAACGTCGGCGAGGTCGGCGAACTCGTCATCGGTGGGGTGGGTCTGGCCCGCTACCTCGACCCGGAAAAGGACGCCGAAAAGTATGCGGAGATGCCAACCCTCGGATGGTCGCGCGCGTACCGCAGCGGCGATCTGGTGCGGCTGGAACCCGATGGCCTGTTCTTCGTCGGCCGAGCCGACGACCAGGTCAAGGTCGGCGGCCGCCGCATCGAGCTCGGCGAGGTGGACGCCGCGTTGGTGAACTTGCCCGGGGTCAGCGGCGGCGCTGCCGCGGTGCGACGGACCGCCGGCGGCACTCCCCTGCTGGTCGGCTATGTCGCGAGCGCCGACCCGACGTTCGACATCGCCACGGCCCGCACCACTCTGGCCGAGACGCTGCCTGCGGCACTGGTGCCGAGGCTGGTGCTCGTCGACGAGCTGCCCACCCGCACGTCGGGCAAGGTCGACCGCGACGCGCTGCCCTGGCCGCCGCCGGGCGAAAGCGCCGAGGAGGAACCCGATCTCGGCGGCACCATGGGGTGGCTGGCCGGGCTGTGGCGCGACGTCCTCGCCGCGCCGGTCGACGGGCCGAAGGCCGACTTCCATGCGCTCGGCGGTGGGTCGCTGTCGGCGGCGCAGTTGGTGGCGGCCATGCGCCAACGCTATCCGCAGGTGACCGTCGCCGATCTCTACGACCATCCGCGGCTCGGGTCGCTGGCGGGCTACCTCGACGAGCTCGACCCGCCACCGGCGGTCGAGACCCGCGTCGTGAAACCCACACCGCGGTTGACCCAGGCCGCACAGGTGGCGCTGTCGCTGCCGCTCGCCACGCTGACCGGGCTGCAGTGGGTGGTGTGGCTCGCCCTGCTCAACAACGTCGTCGCCCAACTACATGCGATGCCATGGCTGGTGCCGGTCAACTGGTGGTGGATCGCCGTCGGCTTCCTGCTGTTCATCACCCCGCTGGGCCGCATGTCCATCGCCGCGTTGGGCGCGCGGATGCTATTGAGCGGCCTTGAACCCGGAACCTATCGCCGCGGCGGCCCTGTGCACCTGCGGGTATGGCTGGCCGAGCGGCTGACGGATGCCAGCGGCGCGGAGAACCAGGCCGGTGCGCCCTGGCTGGTGTACTACGCCCGCATGCTGGGCAACAAGGTCGGCAAGGGCGTCGACCTGCACTCCGCCCCGCCCGTCACCGGGATGCTGTGGCTGGGGCATCGCTGCTCCATCGAACCCGAGGTCGATCTGTCTGGGCACTGGATCGATGGCGACCAGTTCCACGTCGGCCCGATCACCGTCGGTAACGACGCCACCATCGGGGCGCGCACCACGCTGTTGCCCGGTGCTGTCGTGGGCAAGAACGCCGATGTCGCACCCGGCTCCGGCGTGGTCGGCAGGGTCAAGAACGGGCAGTACTGGAAAGGCTCGCCCGCGGTGAAATCCGGCAAGGCCCGGCACCCGTGGCCGGACCACCGTCCACGGCGAGCGCCAGTGTGGGTGGCGATATATGGCGTGACGTCGATCCTGCTTGGCGGGGTTCCCCTGCTGGCGCTTGGCGTAGGCCTGGCCGTGATCGGCTGGGGCGTACGCGATGCCGATTCGCTCACCGAGGCGATCGCACCCGCCGCGCTGTGGACACCCGCGGCGACACTGGCCGCGGTCATCACCTATGCGGTCTTGACAGTGATCGGGGTCCGCGTGTTGTCGATGTGGATGCCCGAGGGCTATCACCCCGTGCGCAGCCGCGTCGGCTGGCAGCTGTGGGCGACCGAGCGGCTGATGGACGCCGCCCGCAACTACCTGTTCCCGATCTATGCCAGCCTGCTGACGCCGTGGTGGCTGCGCGTGCTGGGGGCGAAAGTCGGTCGCGGAACCGAGATCTCGACGGCGCTGCTGGTGCCGAAGTTCACGGTCGTCGAGGACGGCGCATTCCTGGCCGACGACACCATGGTCGCGTCCTACGAATTGGGCGGCGGCTGGATCCACGTCGCCAAGGCGACGATCGGCAAGCGGGCGTTCCTTGGCAACTCGGGCATCACCCAGCCGGGACGGCGAGTGCCCGACGACGGGCTGGTCGCGGTGCTGTCCGCGACGCCGCACAAGGCCAAGGCGGGCTCGTCATGGTTGGGCAGCCCGCCGGTTCGGTTGCGCCGAAAGCCCACCGCGGCCGACGCGCTGCGTACCTTCCATCCGTCTCTGCGGTTGAAGATCCTGCGCGCGTCGGTGGAAACTTGCCGGCTGATCCCGATGATGGTGACGTTCGCGATCGGTGTGGCTGTGCTGTTCGCGTTGCAATGGCTGGCGGTCGAAGTCGGTTGGGGGTGGACTGCGCTGGCCAGCGGCGTGGTGCTGCTGGCCGCAGGCGCGCTCGCCGGTGGTATCGCCGTGATTGCGAAATGGCTTGTGGTCGGGCCTATCCAGGCCATCGAGCATCCGCTGTGGTCGTCGTTCGTGTGGCGAAACGAGGTGTCGGACACCTTCGTCGAAACGGTGGCGGCACCGTGGTTTGCCCGTGCCGCCAGCGGCACTCCCGTGATGAACGTGTGGCTGCGCGCGCTGGGCGCCAAGATCGGCCGCGGCGTCTGGTGTGAGACGTATTGGCTGCCCGAGGCCGACCTGGTCACGCTGGAGAAGGGCGCGACGGTCAACCGTGGCTGTGTCGTGCAGACCCACTTGTTCCACGACCGGATCATGCGGATGGACACCGTTGTGCTGGAAGAGGGTTCGACGCTGGGCACGCACTGTGTCGCGCTACCCGCCGCACGCATCGGTGCGGGCGCCACCGTGGGCCCGGCCTCGCTCGTCATGCGCGGTGACGAGGTACCGCCGTCGACGCGCTGGCAGGGTAACCCGATCGCACCGTGGAACCTGTTCCGCAAGAAGCGTGACGATGCGCCGGAGCCACCGCCCAAGAAAACAGAAGCAAGCGCCGCGTGACGAGGAGCAAGAAAGCGGCAAAGAAAGCGGCCCCTCCGGTCATCGACCCCTACCTGCCGGCCAATGGCAACTTCGGCTATCGGGTGTCGCGCTACGAACTCGACCTCGAATACAAGGTGCCGATCAACCGGCTTTCCGGATCGGCGACCATCACCGCGGTCACCCTGGCGGCCCTGCGCACATTCACCCTGGACCTGTCGGACGCGCTGTCGGTGACGAAGGTGTCGGTGAACGGTCGACGCCCAGCTCAGTTCCGGTCGTCGGCCGGCAAGCTGCACATCGCGCTGCAGGAGGCGCTGCCCGCGGGGGCGGCGATGACGATCGCGGTTCGTTACGGCGGCACGCCCCGTCCGATCCGCTCCTATTGGGGTGATGTCGGTTTCGAGGAGCTGACCGACGGCGTATTGGTCGCGGGTCAACCCAACGGGGCCGCATCTTGGTTTCCCTGCGACGACCATCCCAGCGCCAAGGCCAGCTGCCGCATCCGGATCAGCACCGAGAGTCTCTACTACGCGTTGGCCAACGGCGAGTTGTTGTCGCGCCGCGCCCGCGCCGGCATGACCACCTGGACATACGAGCAGGCGGAGCCGACGTCCACGTATCTGATCACGCTGCAGATCGGAATGTACGAGAGGCACCGGATGGCCAAGAACAGCGTCCAGATGTACGCCGTGCTGCCCGGCCACTTGCGTGGCAACTTCGATTACGACTTCGGTCGTCAGCCCCAGATGATGAAGTTGTTCATCAAGCTGTTCGGGCCGTACCCGCTGTCCACCGGTTATACGGTGGTGGTCACGGATGATGATCTGGAGATACCGCTCGAGGCACAAGGTATCTCGATCTTCGGCGCCAACCACTGCGACGGAAAACGCAGCGCCGAACGGCTGATCGCCCACGAACTGGCCCATCAGTGGTTCGGCGACTCGGTCACCGCCAAACGATGGCGGCACATCTGGCTGCATGAGGGGTTCGCCTGCTACGCCGAATGGTTATGGTCCGAGAACTCCGGTGGTGACACTGCCGACGAATGGGCTCGGCACTACTACGAGCGGCTGATGGACTCGCCGCCGGATCTGCTGTTAGCGGACCCGGGACCGCGGGACATGTTCGACGATCGCGTGTACAAACGCGGCGCGCTGACGCTGCACGTGTTGCGGCGGCGCATCGGCGACGAGAGTTTCTTTGCACTGCTGCGGGATTGGACGACGCGCTACCGGCACAGCACCGCGGTCACCGACGACTTCACCGGTTTGGCCGCCAATTACGCAAACGAGTCGCTGCGACCGCTTTGGGATGCGTGGCTGTACTCGACGCCGGTCCCCGCCCTCGAAAGCCCGTCTTGACGGACGCGGCAACCCCGTTTGATCCTCTTCGCGCAAGCGGCTCATCGCCGACCGGCCCGATTACGCGCGCCAGCGTGACCCGAGTCGGCACGGCGACCGTGCTGACCGCGCTGTGCGGGTACACGGTGCTGTATCTGGCCGCGCGCGATCTGGAGCCTGCGGGCTTCTCGGTCTTCGGCGTGTTCTGGGGTGCGTTCGGTTTGGCCACCGGTGCAGCGTTCGGACTGCTCCAGGAGGCAACCCGCGAGGTGCGCTCGGCACGTTACGCGGAGGTCGTCGCCGGGCCGCGGACGCATCCGATGCGGGTGGCGGCGATGGTCGGCGTTGTGGCGGCAGCGGTGATCGCCGCGAGTTCGCCGCTGTGGTCGGCGCATGTGTTTGTGGAGTCGCAGTGGTTGAGTGTCGCGTTGCTGAGCGTCGGGCTGGCCGGTTTCTGCCTGCATGCCACGCTGCTGGGCATGCTGGCCGGGGTGAGCCGGTGGACGCAGTACGGGTCGTTGATGGTGACCGACGCCGGCCTCCGGGTGGCGGTGGCGGCGGCGACGTTCGTGGTCGGCTGGGGGCTGGTCGGATACCTGTGGGCGACCGTCGCCGGTGCGGTCGCGTGGCTGATCTTGCTCATCGCGTCGCCCGCGACGCGCGCCGCAGCCCGGCTGCTGACGCCGGGCGGCACGGTGACCTTCCTGCGCGGCGCGGCGCACTCGATCGCCGCCGCGGGGGCCAGCGCGATCCTGGTGATGGGCTTTCCGGTGCTGCTCAAGGCGACCTCGGGGGATCTGGGCGCGGCCGGCGGCGTGGTGATTCTGGCCGTGACGCTGACCCGGGCACCGCTGCTGGTGCCGCTGACCGCGATGCAGGGCAATCTGATCGCGCATTTCGTGGACCAGCGCACGGAGCGGCTGCGGGCGCTGGTGAGGCCGGCGGTCGTGGTGATCGGCCTTGGCGTGTTGGGGGTGCTGCTGGCAGGCGTGTTCGGGCCGTGGCTGCTACGGGAGGCGTTCGGGGCCCAGTATCTGGCCGACGGCGAACTGCTGGCCTGGCTGACCGCGGCGGCGGTCGCGATCGCGTTGTTGACCCTGACGGGTGCCGCGGCGGTCGCGGCCGCCCTGCACCGCGCCTATTCGGTGGGTTGGGTGTCTGCGACGGTGGCGTCCGCACTCTTGCTGCTGCTACCGCTGGGGCTGGAGACGCGCACGGTGATCGCGCTGCTGTGCGGGCCGCTGGTCGGAATCGCGGTGCATCTGGCGGCGCTTGCCAGGATGTCCCCTTCGTGACCCTGTACTTTGTTCTGCATCGACATGCGTTACCACGACGTTTGGATCGTCATCCCGGCCTTCAACGAGGCGAGCGTTATCGGCGACGTCATCGCTGACGTTCGCTCCGTTTTCGACCACGTGGTGTGTGTGGACGACGGCAGCCGCGACGACACCGGCGACTTAGCGTTGCGCGCGGGGGCGCATGCGGTGCGTCATCCAGTCAACCTCGGCCAGGGCGCGGCGATCCAGACCGGCGTGGAGTACGCCCGCCAGCAGCCGGAAGCGGCGGTGTTCGCCACGTTCGACGCCGACGGCCAGCATCGCGTCAAGGACGTCGTCCGCATGATCGACCGGCTGTCGGCCGAGGACGTCGACCTCGTCGTCGGCACCCGGTTCGCCGATCCCGGCGTGGTCAGCCGCACGCCGCTGTTGAAGCGGTTGGTGTTGCGGTCGGCGGCCGCGTTGAGCCGGCGCAGCCGCAAGCTGGGCCTGACCGACGCGCACAACGGCCTGCGCGTGTTCAACAAGAAGGTGGCCGACGGGCTCAACCTCACCATGAGCGGCATGAGCCATGCGGACGAGTTCATCGCGCTGGCCTATGAAAACCATTGGCGCGTAACGGAAGAACCGGTCGAAATTCTCTACACCGAATACTCGATGTCGAAGGGGCAGCCGCTGCTGAACGGCGTCAACATCATCTTCGACGGTTGGTTGCGAGGGAGGATGTCGCGATGAACTGGATCCAGGCGCTTCTGATCGTGTCGGTCCTAGCGTTGTTGGTCTACCTGCTGCGCTCACGCCGCAGCGCACGGTCCAAGGCGTGGGTGAAGGTCGGCTACGTGCTGTTCGTGATCGCGGGGATATATGCGATCCTTCGCCCGGACGACACCACTGTCGTCGCGAATTGGCTTGGCGTGGCCCGCGGTGCGGACCTGATGGAGTACATGCTGATCATTGCGTTCGTGTTCACGACGCTGTCGGCCTACATGCGGTTCAAAGACCTCGAGCTGAAGTACGCGCGGCTGGCACGTGCCGTGGCCTTGCAAACCGCCCGGGTGCCCGAGGAGCGCTAGAGCGACTGGCGGAAGTAGTCCACCGTTCGGGCGACGCCCTCGGCGAGATCGACGTTCGGTGCCCACCCGAGCACCTGCTTCGCGCGGCTGTTGTCCAGGCTTGACCGCTTCAGATCGCCCAGCCGCGCCGGGTAGAACTCGGGTTCGTCGCGACCGCCGGCAGCCGCTGCGATCAGTGAATGCAGTTGCCGCACCGAGGTTTCCACTCCGGTGCCGACGTTGAATCGCTGGCCTCCGCCGGCCTCGCCTGCAGCCTTGACGAAGGCGTCGACGACGTCGTCGACGAACACGTAATCGCGGGTGTCGGTGCCGTCGCCGAAGATCTTGGTCGGCCGGCCCGCCAGCAGCGCCTGCGAGAAGATCGCCACCACGCCGGCCTCGCCGTGGGGGTCCTGGCGGGGTCCGTACACGTTGGCGGGGGCGATGTGTGAACACTCCAGCCCGTACAGGTTGCGGAACATGTTGAGGTACACCTCGCCGGCGTACTTGCCCGCCGCGTAGGGCGATGCGGGGTCGACGGGCGCGTCCTCACTCGTCGGGAAGGTCTGCGGGGCGCCGTAGATGGATCCGCCCGACGACGTGTGCAAGATCTTACGGACGCCGGCCTGGCGAGCGGCCTCCGCGACCCGCACGGTGCCGACGACATTGACCGTCGAGTCGAACTGCGGGTCGGCAACGGAGCGACGAACGTCGATCTGAGCGGCCAGGTGGAAAACCACCTCGGGCTTGGTGTCGGCGAGCAACCCGATGAGGTCGGCGCTGACGATGTCGGCCTTGGCGAACTCGAAGTCGTCGTGCCGCTCGGCCGCGACGATGTTCTCGCTGCGGCCCGAGCTGAGATCGTCGACGCCGATGACGGTGTGTCCGTCCGCGAGCAGCCGGTCTACCAGTGTTGATCCAATGAAGCCCGCTGCCCCTGTGACCAGTGTGCGCATCGGCACACCATACCGACGACCGCAATGCGCAAGCTTGGACCGTAGGCTCGGCGAGCGATGAACTGGGTCGCCCGCACCGCCGCCGCGTTGATCGCGGTGCAGTTGGTTGTTCGGGCGGTGCTGGCGTTTCGCGGCTACTTCTACTGGGACGACCTGATCCTGACCGGCCGGGCAAGCACGCAGGGACTGCTGTCGCCTACGTATCTTTTCGACGATCACGACGGGCACGTCATGCCGGGGGCGTTCCTGGTGGCGGGTGGCATCACCCGGCTCGCGCCGTTGAACTGGATCGGGCCGGCGATCAGCCTCGTGGTGCTGCAGTTGTTGGCGTCGCTCGCGCTGCTGCGGGCACTGCACGTCATTCTCGGCTGGCGGCCGGTGCTGCTGCTGCCGTTGACGTTCGCGTTGTTCACCCCGCTCGGCGTGCCGGCGTTTGCGTGGTGGGCGGCGGCGCTGAACTCGCTGCCGATGCTGGCCGCGCTGGCGTGGGTGTGCGCCGACGCGGTGCTGTTGGTGCGTACTGGCAACCAGCGGTATGCGCTGACGGGCCTGCTGGTGTACTTCGGTGGCTTGCTGTTCTTCGAGAAGGCGGCCGTCATCCCGTTCGCGGCCTTCACGATCGCGGTGTTGTACGCCCATGTGACGTCGTCGGGCTCAGTGGTGAAGGTGTGGCGGCGGGGGCTTCGGCTGTGGGTGTCGGCGCTGATCGTGACGGCGGCGTGGATCGCCGTGTATCTGGTTGTGGTCGATCAGAAACGGTGGAGCTTCGACGTGACGATGACGTGGGACCTGTTGAGCCGCTCGGTGACTCATGGCATCGTACCGGGTTTGGTTGGCGGACCGTGGGATTGGCAGCGCTGGGCCCCGGCGTCACCGTGGGCGACGCCGCCGGTGGCGGTGATGGTGCTGGGTTGGGCGGCGCTCGCGGTCGTGGTGGCGATCTCATTCATCCGCAAGCAGCGGATCGGGCCGGTGTGGCTGGTGGCCGTCGGCTACGCGGTCGCGTGCCAGATCCCGATCTACCTGATGCGTTCGTCGCGGTTCACTGCGCTCGAATTGGCGCAGACGCTGCGCTACCTGCCGGACCTGGTGGTGGTGTTGGCACTGTTGTTGGCGGTCGGCTTGTGCGCGCGGAACCGCGAGGGATCGGCGTGGCTGGATACGTCACCAACGCGGAAGGTGGTAACGGTCTGCGCCACAGCGGCATTCGTTGCGAGCAGCCTGTACTCGACCGCGACGTTCCTGACCAGCTGGCGCGACAACCCGGCACAACCGTATCTGCAGAACGCCCGGGCCGGCCTTGCCGCGGCGAACGCCGCCTCAAGTGCACCGCTTCTCGACCAGGAGGTCGATCCGTTGGTGTTGCAGCGTGTGGCGTGGCCGGAGAATTTGGCCAGCCACATGTTCGCCTTACTGCGCGACCGGCCGGAATTCGCGGGCGCGACAAGCGATTTGCGCATGCTGGATGTGAGCGGTCACGTCGTCGACGCGAAGGTCACTTGGGTGCGGTCGATCGTTGTTGGGCCCGCGCCACAGTGTGGCTATCTCGTGCAGCCCGACTTCCCGGTGTCGATGCGGCTGGATGGCCCGTTGCTGCCTGCTGACTGGACAGCGGAGATCAACTACCTCGCGAACAGTGACGGCTCGATGACGATGTCACTGTCGGAGGGCACGGAGACGAAGGTGCCGATCAGGCCCGGGCTGAATCGTGTCTTCGTGCGGCTGTCGGGGGCCGGTGACGCGATCAAGGTGCGGGCGAACACCGCCGCCTTGTCGGTATGTATCGCCGCGGGGCCGGTTGGATTCGTGGCTCCTCGGTAGTCGGCGCCTGGGATAATGGGCGAGTGAGCGGGGTCCGCCGGTGAGCGTGCTGAATGCGTTCTTGTCGACATGGTCGAAGGCGCGACAGACATTCGGTGAGGGCACGCCGCAAACAGGGGCGCAGTACGACAACAGCGCCACCCTCCGCGGTCTGCAATCCACCGTGGAGTCGGCCGCGCCTGGGTCGCGATGGACGGGCGGCGCGGCCAACGCCTACGGAGCGGCCAACACCGAACACGGTCGGGTACTGGGCCAGCTCGCCGGACTGGACCAACGGCTGAGCGCACATGTCAACGAGTCGGCGGAGGTGGTCGCCGCTGGACGGCGCGATCTCGACGCGGTGCGCAAATGGGTGATCGACGCAGCCGCGAGTGCACCCCAGAACGCGGCCGGTGAGCGGATGCAGATGGCGATCGCGCAAAAGGGGCTCAGCCAGGTCCAGGAGATCATCCAGCGGTCCAACGGCGACCTCAACGCCATCGGAAGCAAGATCAGCGGCCTCCGCGACGAGTACCAGGCGCTGGGCAACCAGAAATTCGGTGACCCCAAAGAGGGGCCGGAATTCGTCGTGGGGAAGGACGAAGAAGCGAAGCGTCGACAGGCCGAGAAGGATGTCCACGACGCTCTCGCAGGTGACCGGGAGGCGGCGAAGCGCGTGGAGTCGGTCCTGGGTTCGATCAAACCGGGGCAGCAGTTGTCGCCGGAACAGGGTTCGTATCTGAGCCAGATGCAAGCCCAACAGAACGGAATGAGTGTCAGAGACCTCAAAAGGGCCGAAGAGCGCCTGGGCGAGGCGAAACACATCATCGGCGACTCGTGGCAATTGATGAGCAACGACGACGTCTACCTCCCGAAGACCGAGACCGAGGTCGGCGCGCTCGACGACCCCAGTCAGATTGAGAAAGGCGGATTCGGGCAATTGCCCGAGTCCGTGAAGGGCATCCTCTCGAAGGAGGGCTTAGCATCGCCTGCGGTAAACGCCGGCGACGTGACGGACGCGAAGGCCATAGCGCAGATCGTTCGCGACGGAGATCCCTCGCTTCAGACAGGTACCGAGATTGACCGCGAAATGATGCGACTCAGCGATCGCATCATGGATCAGCCGACTGCGATGGGGTCGCAGGAAGATGTGGTCACCGACATCTTCGGCTCAGCGGGGCGCGATCATCAGATCGTTCACGACCACATTCTGGGCACGCACGGCGACGACGGTGACGACTTCCTGAACGACGTCAACAACTACCGCTGGCACGATGACGGTAAGGCGGCGGCGGGACTGTTCAGTTGGACGAATGAATCCCACATAGGTTCGGAATCCACAATCGCGGCGGAAACCGCCGAGAAGTACGCCAATTACATCGGCAGCCACCATGACCAGTTGATGCACATGCCTGACGGTTTCAGCCATACCACGCTCGGTCAGGCCAATCCCGAATTGGCGCGCGGTTACGCTCACGGGTTGACGCCGTACATGGCGGACATCGCAAGCCTGTCGAGCGCGAACACGCACGATGCGTTCGATTTCCTCGACCCCGCGAATCCGGAAAGGCCCAATGCGAAGGGCCTGTTCTCAGTGCTGAGCACAGACGAGCAGGCCTATAAAGAGTTCAACGGGGCCGCCGACAAACTGACGCTCGAAGAGAGCCACCAGTACGCAGAGGACGTCAAGAATCATGTCCCCGTCAGCGCCGACGACAAGCGACTCCTTGATGCCGCAGTCCTCAAGGGCCTGGTGTCGTCCGGTTCGGCCGACGCGGCACACGCGATGGGACTGAACAAAGACGACGCGCTGACGTGGCGGAAGATGGCTTACACCGCCGGTGTCGCGGCGGCGAGCGCGGGTGCGGGTCCACTGGCGGGCCCCGCGATCGAGGGCTTCGGCGGCGGGATGGAAAGCTCGGTCATCGGCACGCTCACGGACCCCTCAACGCTGACCATCCCCAACATTGGATCCGACGAATCGGCGCGCTTCGTGGTCAACGCCCTCATCGCAGACGGAGTACATGTCCAGGGACTCGACGCATACGTGATCGACGGACGGGTCGCTTCGCTGGAGGAATTGAAGGCCAACGGCATGCCCGTGCCGGCCGACACCAACTATCAGGACATACTGAACGACGCCCTGAATGACGCGGTAGGCAAGGAGAACAACCCCGCCGCGAAGATCAGCCAGAAGTACGAAGACATCATCAAGATCCCGTACGGCAAGAAGTAGCCGTGCGTCGTTGCGAACTCCTCACGCTCATCGTGGTGGCATCGACGGTGTTGGCGGGTTGTCACGTCTTCGATAATCGCCGCCAACCCTCGATCCAGCGATGGGGCGGCCTACTCAGCGAGCTGCGTTATCAGTGGGACGCAGAGCCAGGGATCGACATCCTGACCGGAGCCGCCGTGCCCGTGCGGGCGTTTATCGAATCGAGGATGCTGGCCCAGTCGGCGGGCAACCTGGACTACGCCTATCCCGGATTCACTCGGGCGGTACCTCCCGATGATCCCGACGACGCTGCCTGGGACATCCGGCCGAACGTCAATCACTCATTGGACAACGCGCTCGTTGGCAACGAGAGGTATCACTTCCTTTCGCTGAGCCGCTCGGCAGACACTGTCACCGCCACCGTGTGCAGATACTCCTATTCGGTCGCGTCTCAGCTGGAGGACGGCAAGTACCAAAGCGTCGCGCGCAGATTGGACTGGCAGCCCAAGGGGATATACGTCGAGCGGGTCACACTTGCCGCGCCGAGCGACGAATCCTCCTTGCTGCCACCGCAAGCCGGGCCGTCACCAGCCCCGAGCGGCGACGTGTTCGGCAATTGGCGAATCACCGGCTACTTGTTCTCGACTAGTCAGCCGGGGTTCAAATCGCAGTGGCCCACTTACGACGCGGACGTCGCGACATGCGTTGACAAAGCGCCCGATCCACCGGAGCGACGCGCAGCTCTCATCGACGGCGAGCATCCGCGTAGCGATTTTCCAACGTCACCCGCGACCCCGGGGTGGCCGGAGAGCTGAGGCGGCCCGCCCGTGCCACCCTGGAACTCATGACAGATGTGCGTGAACAAGGTCTCCACGTCTTCCGCGAGCTGCTGCCGGATGCGCTGCCCGACGGCGACCTCGACTTGCGCGACGGCAGGTTCGGCGACGAATTACTTGAGATTGGCATCGAAAACGTCTTCGGCCGGCTTTGGGGCCGCGAGGGACTCAGCCGTCGCGACCGCAGCCTCGTCACGCTGGGCGTACTCATCGCATTGCGCGCCACCGACGAGCTCAAGTTTCACGTGCAGATCGCGCGCACCAACGGGCTCACCGAGGACGAGATCGCCGAAGTCATCTACCACGCCAGCGGTTACGCCGGCTTCCCTGCCGCCAATACCGCATGCAGGATCGCCCGTGACGTGCTTGAGCCGGAGTCATGACATGGAATGCGGCGAACCGCAGAGTCCGGCGGCTGAGAGACTCCGCCAGAGCACCCACCCTGCTCGCGCGCGTCATCATTTGTTGACGCTCCCGGGAGGCACATACCGCCCCGCACCGAAGGGCCGACCACCGGCCGATCGACTGATCACAGTGGAGCCACCTAGGAGAATCGAACTCCTGACCTGCTCATTACGAGTGAGCCGCTCTGCCGACTGAGCTAAGGTGGCGTGCCCTTCCGACGAGCGCTCGCGCGAGGAGCAATCGACTCAGGGCGGCACGAGTCTACGGCAGGCCATACCGGCGGCCCAAGTCAGTCGCGCAGCGCCCGCCCGACGGTGGCGACCATCGCGTCAACCGCGAACTTCGGCTTCACGTTCACCGCCAGCGCCTCGCGGCACTCCAGCACGGCCTCGATGCAGCGCAGCAGCTTCTCTGGCGATGCATGTGCGGCCATCGCAGCGACCCGGTCCGTCATATCCGGATGGTTCGCCTGGACCTCCCCCGCCTGCGATGCCACAAGCAGCGCGTCGCGAAAATACGTCGCCAGGTCGATCAGCGCCCGGTCCAGCGCGTCACGCGACGCCCGCGTCTGGCGCGACTTCTGCCGTCGCTCAAGGTCTTTGATCGCACCCGTCGCGCCGCGCAGCGTTCCGGCCGTGCCCTTGCCGGTGCCTCCGGCACCCAGCGCCGTGCGCAACTCCTCGGTCTCGGCCTCGTTGCGGCCTTCGGTCAACGCCCGCGCCTCGGCCTCAGCCGTCGCCACCAACTCCTCGGCCGCCGCGTAGGCCCGCGACGGCGTCGCCGCGTCGCGCGCCAGGCCAAGAGCACGCTGGCGCTGCTCCCGCGCCTTCTCATCGGTCGCCAGCCGCCGCGCCCGCCCGACATGGCCGCCACTGACCGACGCCGCCCACCGCGCCTCCTCCTCCGGCAACGCGTCGGTCTCGATCAGCACCCGCGCAATCGCGTCGACCGGTGGCGTTACCAGCGCCACATGCCGGCACCGCGAGCGCAGCGTGATCGCGATGTCCTCGGGATCCACCGACGGCGCGCACAGCAGGAACACCGTCGACGGCGGCGGCTCCTCCACCACCTTGAGCAGCGCATTCGCCGCTCCTTCGGTCAGCCGGTCGGCGTCCTCGATCAGCACGATCTGCCATCGCCCGGTGCCCGGCCGTCGCGACGCGATCTGCACGATGTTGCGCATCTCGTCCACGCCGATCGACAACCCCTCCGGGACGATCCTGCGCACATCGGCGTGGGTGCCGGCCATCGTCGTCGTGCAGGCCCGGCATTCTCCGCAGCCGGGGACGCCGTCAGAGGTGCACTGTAGTGCCGCAGCGAAGCACAGCGCCGCGACCGAGCGGCCCGATCCCGGCGGTCCAGTAATCAGCCACGCGTGTGTCATGGTCCCGATCGCAGTGCCGTTGTGAGCCGAATCACCACGCGCGGCCTGCGCCGCTGCAACCAATTCCGCTTCCACGGCGTCTTGCCCCACCAGACGCGAAAAAATACCGACCATCAGAGATAACAGTAATGCTGCGAACCGACACGTCCGTCCCACAGCGCCCGGTTTCAGTCCGCCCGGCCCGATACGGTTGACCTGTGACCACGGAGGCCATTCCGATCAGGCGAATCAGCGCATTCGTCCGCTGGGTGGCGCGCACGCCATGGCCCGTGTTCACGCTGGGCATGCTGCAGGCCGACATCATCGGCGCACTGCTCGTGCTGGGCTTCCTCCGGTTCGGACTACCCCCCGAGGACCGCATCCAGCTGCAGGACCTGCCAACGTTCAACCTGGCGATCTTCCTGGGTTATCTGTTCTTGTCGTTCACCCTCGGCTCGTACCTGAGCCTGCGGCTGCTGATCCCGGTGATGCGCTGGCAACGCAGCGACACGCTGCTGGCCGATCGTGACCCGGCCGCCACCGAAATGGCCCGCACCCGCGCGCTGAAGATGCCGTTCTACCGCTCGGTGATCAACGTGGCGAACTGGCTGCTGGGCTCCATCGTCTTCATCGTCGCCAGCTGGCCGGTCGCGAGTAAATCCGCGCCGGTGGTGGCGGTCGCCACGGGGCTTGGCGCCACCGCGACGGCGATCATCGGCTACCTGCAGTCCGAACGCGTGCTCCGCCCGGTCGCCGTGGCCGCCCTGCGCGGCGGAGTGCCGGAGAACTTCCGCGCGGCCGGCGTCATCCTGCGCCAGGTGCTGACCTGGGTGTTGTCCACCGGGGTTCCGGTGCTGGCGATCGTGCTCGCGGTCGTCGCCAGTAAGTTCGAGATTCTGACCGCACCCGCCGAGAAGCTGACGACGCCGATCCTGCTGTTGGCCATCGCCGCGCTGGTGATCGGGCTGTTCGGCACCGTGCTGGTCGCGATGTCAATCGCCGACCCGTTGCGGCAATTGCGCTGGGCCCTGGGGGAGGTGCAGCGCGGTAACTACAACGCACACATGCAGATCTACGACGCCAGCGAATTGGGTTTGCTGCAGGCCGGATTCAACGACATGGTGCGCGATCTCGCCGAGCGGCAACGGCTCCGTGACCTGTTCGGCCGCTACGTGGGAGAGGACGTGGCACGCCGGGCCCTGGAGCGCGGCACCGAGCTCGGCGGCCAAGAGCGTGACGCCGCAGTGCTTTTCGTCGATCTCGTCGGGTCGACCCATCTGGCGTCGACGATCCCGGCCGCCGAGGTCGTCAATCTGCTCAACGAGTTCTTCCGCGTCGTCGTCGACACTGTCAACCGTCACGGCGGTTTCGTCAACAAGTTCCAGGGCGATGCGGCGTTGTGCATCTTCGGCGCGCCGATCGAGCACCCTGATGCATGCGGCGCCGCGCTGGCCGCCTCTCGGGAACTGCACGACGATCTCATTCAGGTGTTGGGCGAAACCGAGTTCGGCATCGGGGTGTCCGCGGGCCGTGCCATCGCCGGACACATCGGCGCTCAGGCTCGCTTCGAATACACCGTGATCGGCGACCCGGTCAACGAGGCCGCCCGCCTCACCGAACTGGCCAAACTGGAGCCCGGGCACGTACTGGCATCGGCGATCGCGGTCAGCGGCGCGCTCGACGCCGAGGCGCTGTGCTGGGACGTCGGCGAAATCGTCGAACTGCGCGGACGCACCGCGCCCACCCAGCTGGCCCGACCGCTGAACCTGGTGTCGCCCAACGAAGTTGGCGCCCACCGTGAAGCTGTTATCGAAGAATCGCGAGGATCTCGTACACAAGCCCACGCTCGGCGCAGAGCCTAGCTTAGCTAGGCCTTCTTGGCCTTCCTCGCGGGTGCCTTCTTGCCCGCCTTCTTCGTCCGCTTGACCGGGCCCCGCGCGCGGCGGTCGGCCAGCAGTTCGGCGGCGCGCTCGTCGGTGATCGACAGCACGTCATCGCCCTTGCGCAGGCTTGCGTTGGTCTCACCGTCGGTGACGTACGGGCCAAAGCGGCCATCCTTGATCACCATCGGCTTGCCGTTCGCAGGGTCGGTGCCCAGTTCGCGCAGCGGCGGTGTCGACGCCCGTTGCCCGGCACGGCGCTTGGGCTCCGAGTAGATCTTCAGCACCTCGTCGAGCGTGATGTCGAACATCTGCTCCTCGGTCCCCAGTGAGCGAGAGTCGTTGCCGCGCTTGAGATATGGGCCATAGCGGCCGTTCTGTGCGGTGATCTCCTCACCGGTGTTGGGATCGACGCCGACGACCCTCGGCAGCGACAGCAGCCGCAGCGCGTCGTCCAGCGTCACGGTGTCCAGGCTCATCGACCGCAGCAGCGATCCGGTACGCGGCTTGGGGCCCGTCGGCTTCTTGCCCTTCTTGGCGCCGCTGCCTGTGCCGTCGTCGTCATCAGACTCCGATTCCGGCAGCACCTCGGTGACGTATGGGCCGTAGCGGCCGTCCTTGGCGACGATCTCGTGACCTGTCTCCGGGTCGACACCGAGCGAACGTCCCTCTTGCGGTGTGGAGAACAGCTTTTCGGCCAGCTCCAGCGTCAGTTCGTCGGGTGTGAGCGAATCGTTGAGGTTGGCACGCTGCGGCTTGGGTTCACCATAATCACCGGCGACCATGCGCTCCAGGTACGGACCGTTCTTGCCGACCCGCACGTAGATGGGTCGTCCCTCTTCGTCGTCAAACAGCTTGATGGAGTTGACTTCTCGAGCGTCGATACCCTCGAGGTTCACGCCGACAAGCTTCTTCAGCCCACCCGATCGGGCGATCGAATCCGGCACACCGTGCTCGCCGCCGAAGTAGAAGTTGTTGAGCCAGTTGGTGCGTTGCTCGTTGCCCGCGGCGATCTCGTCGAGTTCGTCTTCCATGGCCGCGGTGAAGCCATAGTCGACGAGCCGACCGAAGTGCTGCTCCAGCAAGCCCGTCACCGCGAACGCCACCCACGACGGCACCAGCGCGCTGCCCTTCTTCTGGACGTAGCCGCGGTCCTGGATGGTCTTGATGATCGACGAGTACGTCGACGGCCGACCGATGCCGAGATCCTCCAGCGCCTTGATCAGCGACGCCTCGGTGTAGCGGGCCGGCGGGGTGGTGGTGTGCCCGTCGGCGGTCAGCTCCTTGGCGTCGACGCGCTGGCCCTGCTCGAGCTGCGGCAGCCGGCTCTCGGCGTCGTCGGCCTCACCACCGGCGAGGTCGTCGATGCTTTCGACGTAGGCCTTCAAGAAGCCCGGGAACGTGATGGTGCGCCCACTCGCGCTGAACACCACCTGCGCCCCATCGCTCGAAGCACCTGAGATGCGCAGCGACAGCGTCGTGCCGCGCGCATCGGCCATCTGCGAGGCGACGGTGCGCTGCCAGATCAGCTCGTAGAGCCGGAACTCGTCGGTGTCCAGCCGGCTGTGCAGCTGCCCCGGCGTGGAGAACACGTCTCCGGCGGGCCGGATGGCCTCGTGCGCCTCCTGGGCGTTCTTGACCTTGCGTGTGTACTGTCGCGGCGTCGGGTGCAGGTACTCCTCGCCGTAGAGCTGGCGGGCCTGGTTGCGCGCAGCACTGATGGCCGACCCCGACAGCGTCGTGGAGTCGGTACGCATATAAGTGATGTAGCCGTTCTCGTAGAGCCGCTGCGCGATGCTCATCGTGCGCTCCGAGGAGAACCGCAGCTTGCGGCCCGCCTCCTGCTGCAGCGTTGAGGTCATGAACGGCGCGTACGGCCGGCGGGTGTAGGGCTTCTGCTCGACCGACGACACCGTCAGCTGCGCGGCGCGCAGCCCGGTCGCCAGCGCACGCGCGCGGACCTCGTCGAGCACCAGCACCTCGTCGGGCTTGCGGACCTGGCCCAGCGAGTCGAAATCCCGTCCGGTGGCCACCCGGCGCCCGTCGACCGAGTTGAGCTTGGCCGTGAACGTGGGCGGCTGCGCCTGCGGGTTGGAGACGCTGGCATCCAGTTCGGCTGTGACGTCCCAGTAGCCGGCACTGCGGAACGCCATCCGCTCGCGCTCGCGCTGGACAATGATGCGGGTCGCGACCGACTGCACACGTCCGGCAGACAGCTTGGGCGCGACCTTTTTCCACAGCACGGGGCTGACCTCGTAGCCGTAGAGCCGGTCCAGGATGCGGCGGGTCTCCTGCGCGTCGACCAGGTCGTTGTCCAGGTCGCGCGGATCCTCGGCCGCGGCCCGGATGGCCGGCTCGGTGATCTCGTGGAACACCATCCGCTTGACCGGGATGCGCGGCTTGAGCGTCTCCAGCAGATGCCAGGCGATGGCCTCGCCCTCGCGGTCACCGTCGGTGGCCAGATAGAGCTCGTCGACGTTCTTGAGCAGGTCCTTCAGCTCGGCGACGGTGGTCTTCTTGTCGGGGCTGATGATGTAGAGCGGCTCGAAGTCGGCATCGACGTTGACGCCAAGGCGCGCCCACGGCTCGGATTTGTACTTGGCCGGGACGTCGGCGGCGGCACGGGGCAGGTCGCGGATGTGCCCCCGGGAGGACTCGACGATGTAGTTGGAGCCCAGGTAGCTAGCTATTTTGCGCGCCTTGGTAGGCGACTCGACAATGACGAGCCGCCGCACACTTCCGTTGCGGCCGCTGCCGCGGTCCCCGTCAGCCACCTTCGCCTACGCTCCACTTCTCCTATTGCCACCGATTGCCGGGTGTATGCCTCGACGGTTGGTCCGGCCCCGCTGGCAACTGACAATTTCGCACCCCGCGCCAGCCGACGCAAACTGACACCCCCGTCGCGGCCCGTCAGATGCGGGGCCATTGTTCAAACGCTTCGACGTTGCCCAGGGGTTCCCCCACGTTCTCTAGCAGGCGCGATAGCCGTCGCCGCCCGCTGATCCGCAGCGCCGGATGCGACCCTCTGGTGCCGATCAACGTCGGGGCTATCCCCACCCGCATCATCGCCGACGCCAGCGCCGCATGGGTGTCGGGTGCGTGTGGGTCCAGGCCGAGCAAGTACCGATCGGCTTCCGGCGTGCCCGCCGCCAGCGTCCAGGCCCGCAATTCGCGGGGCCCAGGCAGCCACTGCGGCGGCACGGTCTTGACCGCCCCGAGGGTCCAGTCGCGGGCGATGGCCAACAGCCGCGGGTCCGCCGTGGTGCGGACCAGCGGGGTGTTCTCGTCGGTGCGAGCGATCTCCGGCTGCAGGCCGGCCTCGGTGATCATCTCCGCGAGGCCCTCAGCGCGCCACAGCCGATCCACGACGACCGACAGTCGTGCGGCTTGGTCGTTCCTGGACCCGACCAGCACCACCTGGCCAGGTGCGGCGAGAATCCCGGTCAGGTCGGCGACCGCGGGCGGCACCGACTCTGCCGAGAAAAACGACAGCTGGCTCACATAATCGACAGTAGGCCAGCGGTGCCTGACGAATGCGTCGCCGGGCCGCTGGGCCCCAAAACGAAAACACCCCGCGCCGTCCCATGAGGGATGACGCGGGGGGTTATTCAGGTTCGGTTGGTCAGACGGCGCGCACGCCCGTGGCCTGCGGCCCCTTGGGGCTTTGGCCGACCTCGAACTCAACCTTCTGGTTCTCCTCCAGGGTGCGGAATCCGCTGCCCTGAATTTCCGTGTAGTGGACAAACACGTCCGCGGAGCCATCCTCGGGAGCGATAAAGCCGAAGCCCTTCTCCGCGTTGAACCACTTCACAGTTCCCTGTGGCATTTCTCGATCTTTCCTTTTCTTTTTTCCGGGTGCGGTCCACCGTGTTTCGGTACACCGGGCCCGTTCCGACCGCCATACCTTCGCGGAGTAATCGGAACTTGACCCGACCTACAACCCTCGCAGGAACCGCGATCGCAACGTCGATCCTGCGAGTGCTAATACACGAACACAGAAGCTGCGACCGCGCTAAGTCAATCATGTTCGGGGCTGGCGCGACAGTCTCGAGGGGATCAAGTGGGGAACAATTCATTTACGTCGGGGTTTCAGGAGGCAGGCAGTGTCAGGTCCGGGGTCGGATTTCGGCCGCGCGCTGCTGGCCTGTGCGATCGACGGCACGGATCCAGACGAGCGGCCGTTGCGCCACGTCGCAGACCTGCCACCGCGTAAGGGCAGGTCCCAGGCCTGGCCGCAGTGGGCCGACCCAGATGTGGTGCGGGCGTTCGTTGATCGCGGTATCGAGGCGCTGTGGTCGCATCAACTCGCGGCCGCCAATCTCGCGCACGACGGTCGTCACGTCGTGCTCAGCACCGGCACGGCGTCGGGCAAGTCGTTGGCCTACCAGCTGCCGATATTAACGGCTCTGAAAGCGAATCCACGTGCCAGGGCGTTGTATCTGTCGCCGACCAAGGCGCTCGGCCACGACCAACTGCGGTCGGCGGTGGCACTCACCGAGGCCGTACCGACGTTGGGAAGTGTCGCACCGAGTTCATACGACGGCGACAGTCCCGGCGAGGTGCGGCGCTTCGCGCGCGAGCGATCGCGATGGATCTTCTCCAATCCGGACATGGTTCACCTGTCTATGCTGCGCAACCATGCCCGCTGGGCGGTGTTCCTGCGCAACCTGCAGTACATCGTCGTCGACGAATGCCATTACTATCGTGGGATTTTCGGCTCGAACGTGGCGATGGTGCTGCGCCGCCTGCTGAGGTTGTGCTTCCGCTACTCTTCGGCGCCGACGGTGATCTTCGCCAGCGCCACCACCGCGCAGCCGGCGGCCACCGCATCAGAGCTCATCGGGCAAACCGTCGCAGAGGTCACCGACGATGGCTCCCCGCACGGCGCACGCACGGTCGCGCTGTGGGAGCCGGCACTGCGCGAGGACATCGTCGGCGAAAACGGCGCTCCGGTACGGCGTTCGGCTGGCGCCGAGGCTGCTCGGGTGATGGCCGACCTCATCGCCGAGGGCGCCCGAACGCTGACGTTCGTGCGGTCACGCCGCGGCGCTGAGTTGACCGCGCTGGGTGCGCGGGCACGCCTCGAAGACATCGCTCCGGAGCTGGCCGAGCGGGTGGCATCCTACCGGGCGGGCTACCTCGCCGAGGACCGCCGCGCACTGGAACGCGCTCTGGCCGAAGGTGAATTGCGCGGCCTGGCGACCACCAACGCACTGGAGTTGGGTGTGGACATCGCGGGCCTGGATGCGGTGGTGTTGGCCGGCTTTCCCGGCACCGTCACGTCGTTCTGGCAGCAGGCGGGCCGCTCGGGCCGTCGCGGGCAGAGCGCGCTGATCGTGCTGATCGCCCGCGATGACCCCCTGGACACCTACCTCGTGCATCACCCTGCTGCGCTGTTGGACAAGCCGATCGAGCGCGTGGTGATCGATCCCGCCAACCCGTATGTCCTTGGGCCACAGCTGCTTTGCGCGGCGACCGAACTGCCATTGACCGACGCCGAGGTGCGGATGTGGAACGCCGACGCGGTGGCGGAGACGCTTGTCGACGACGGGCTGCTGCGCCGACGGTCCAACGGCTACTTCCCCACTCCGGGTGTCGATCCCCATCCGGCGGTGGACATTCGCGGCTCATCTGGCGGCCAGATCGCGATCCTTGAGGCCGACACCGGCCGGCTGCTGGGCAGCGCGGGTGCCGGCCAGGCGCCTGCGTCGGTTCACCCCGGCGCGGTGTATTTGCATCAGGGTGAGAGTTATGTCGTCGACTCGCTGGATTTCGAGGACGGCGTGGCCTTTGTGCACGCGGAGGATCCGGGCTACACGACGTTCGCCCGCGAGCTCACCGACATCGTGGTGACCGGCGAGTTTGAGCGAAAAACACACGGGCGCGGTGACGGTCGCCCTGGTACCGGTGTCGGTAACCAGCACAGTGATCGGCTATCTGCGGCGCAGGCTGGACGGTGAGGTGATCGACTTCGTCGAACTCGACATGCCGACCCGGACGCTGGACACCACCTCGGTGATGTGCACGATCACGCCGGAGGCGTTGCAGCACGACGGAATCGATTTGCTGCGAGTACCGGGCGCGTTGCACGCCGCAGAACATGCGGCGATCGGTCTGCTGCCGTTGGTCGCCAGCTGTGATCGCGGCGACATCGGCGGGCTGTCGACAGCGGTGGGTCCCGTAGCGGGCTTGCCGACGATATTCGTCTATGACGGCTACCCCGGCGGGGCCGGCTTCGCCGACCGCGGCTTCCGCAAGATCGACACATGGTGGGCGGCGACGGCGGCGGCCATCGAGGCCTGCGAATGCCCGCGTGGCTGCCCGTCGTGCGTGCAGTCGCCGAAGTGCGGCAGCGGCAATGATCCGCTCGACAAGGAGGGTGCGGTGCGGGTGCTGCGGTTGGTGCTCGGCGCACTCGCAGGCAACTCGCCGTGATCCGCCCATGGGGCCGACCGACCCCTCGACGGTCGCCCCCATGGATCGGCGGCCAAGGCAGTGCTGAAATCGAGCACGCCGAGCACACAGCCAGGTGCGGCGAACGGTCGGACAACGCGATCCGTTCTCAATCCCGGAGGTCGGGCGCAGACGAAAAATACCTTGTCGGAGCGGTCGTTGCAACTTGAGGATCCGTTATCGAACCCCCTCAGGGGCCGGCTAGCAGCGCAAATCTACGGATTCCGTAGACGGCTTCGGCCGGGAGGCGGCCGTTGGCCAGACTGTAAACTGCCGCCATGACCCACGACTGGCTGCTCGTGGAAACACTGGGCAGCAAGCCCGCCGTGGTCGCACAAGGTCGTCAAACCAAGAACCTGGTTCCAATCAGCGCATTCTTGAGGCGAAACCCCAACCTGATGGCGATCCAGACGGCCATCGGCGAGACCGTGCGCGCCGGAGTCGGCCTGAGCAGCATCACGCCGAAGAATGACCGCGTAATTCGTACTGAAGTTGTCCGGATGTCCGATGGGCGCATCCACGGCGTGCACGCGTGGATCGGGCCGCCGGACCTCGAGCCACCCGAGCGGCTGATACCCGGACCGCTGAAATGGGACCTCAGTCGCGGCGTCGCGACCGACACACCGGAGTCGCTGTTCAACAGCGGGCGCGACCCCGAGGAGGAGGCGACGCACGGGCGGGCTTTCGCGGAAGACCTGCCGATGCGAGACCTCAACCCCAGTGAAGCCAAGGTGCTCTCCATGCTGATGAGGCCCGAGCCTGGCATGTCGTTCTGCACCACCTGGGACGTCACCGACTACACCGGTAACCGGATAACCGTGGGTTGGACCGCGCGGGCGCAGTTGGAGGCTGAGGACGACGGGACTGAACGGCTGATATGCCGCGCCATGAACTGGCGCAGCGAGCATGAGGCGTCGACCGTCCCGCACGACACCCTCGCGGAGCGAATCCTCAACGGCCTGGCCCAACCTGGTGTGCATAGGGTCCTGGTTGATCTGCATCAGTGGAAGTTGTTGAAGTGGCTCGACGAACCCGCTCCGTTCTTCGACTGGCGAGCCCGTGAGACCGGCGCTCCGATCGTCCACAAAGACGATGCTCCGCACATGGCAAGAATGACAATAGAATTCGGTTCAGGCGCTACCTCAGGCGTATTGCGGTTGCCCGCCGACGGCGGCGGATGGGTACCGGTCCACATGACCATCAACCGCGTCGAGCTGGACAAGAACACGTACGCCGGGTTGGTCGCCTTGCGCCTCCCCACCGCCGAGGAGATCGCCGTCGCGGGCATCGAAGGAGTCGGCAAGACCAAAGTGTCGGGCAAGCGAAAAGGCCGGTCGCGTAAGGACGAATCCGCCAGGTCCTAGCCGTCTGGGCCTGCTGGCCCGGCCCTCGCCGCGGCGCGCGCCGGGCCGACACCCAGCCGTCCGAAGGACACCGGGGCGTCGGCCGTGACGACCACATCGAGATCCTCGACGACACATAGGGTGACGGCCGTGTGCATTGCGCGCGCCACCGCGGATGCCTGCGTGCAGGCGGCGTCGGTGCCGTCGGCGAGGTGCACCGCAGCGGCCAGCGCGGCCAGGTCGGCGGCCGCCTGCGCCCGGTGGCGAGCGATCACCGCGGACCCGACGTACACACCACCGGTGGTGATCGCCAGCAACACCGCCATCATGGCGACCGCCACCAGGCTGGCGGAGCCACGTTCAACGCGGACCAGGTTCGGCCGCGGCGACCGCCTGCGCTGCGATGGTGATGCCCGGCAACAGCGGCGATCTCGCGGTGACAGTGGCAACGACCAACTCCCCGTCACGCCGCAACTGCACGGCTGCTCCGTCGGGCGCAATGCCTTGCGCTGCACCGGAAGCCGAACCATCGTCACCGCGAGCCGCCAGGCGGGCAGCCTCACGTGCGGCGTCGACGCAACGGACCTGCATCGACACCGCGGTGAGCCCCGACACGCACAGCATGAGCACGACGACCAGCGCAGCGATCGCGAACGCCGCCTCGACGGTGACACCGCCGGCCTCATCGGCTAGACGTTGGTGTTCAACGCCCGGTTGATGATGTTGGTCAGCGCGCTGACGATGGAATCGCCGGTGATCACCGTGTACAAGATGGCCCCGAACGCCGCTGCGGCGATGGTTCCGATCGCATACTCGACCGTCGACATGCCGTCGTCGTCGACGACCAGCAACGTCAGCCGAGCCCCCAGCGCTCGAATTTTGTTTCCTACCATCATGGTTTCCCCTCATCTCTTGTCGGCCGTCACAGAATTCCTGATCCCAGTACGTCAGCGGCCAACCCGGCGACGACGGGGACGATGCCCAAACACACGAACGCAGGCAGATAGCAGAGGCCCAGCGGCCCCGCGATCAACACCGAGGCCCGCTCGGCGGCTGCGCTCGCCGCATCGGCCGCCTCGTGGCGTGATTGGTCGGCCAGCTCCGCAACACCCTGCGCCAGGGCCGCTCCCGACGACGCCGATCGACGGGCCAGCCGCAACAGTGCGTCGGCGTGGTTGTCCACCGGGCCCACCGGGGCCGTCCACGCCATCGCCGGTTCGGCACCCAACGCCAACAGGTCGGCGGCACGGATGAGCACCCGGGCCAGCGGGGCGGGAGCAGACGGCGCGGTCGCCGACGCGGCCGTCGACACCGCCATCCCGGACCGCAGGCAGGCAGCAAGCAGGTCGAAGCTTGACGCCGCGGCCAACGGATCATTCGCACCGGACGGCGCCGACCGACGCCGCGGTTCCATCGCCGTCAACCCGGCCCGGACCCGTGGCCGCGAGTCCGCGCCGATCAGCAGCGCTGCCGCCAAAAGCAAAGCGGTCCAGCTCATGTCAACACCCGCGCGGTGATGCGATCCGACCACAGCAGGCCACCGCAGGCCAGAGTGACGCCGATGACCAACAACCAACCGCCCGAACCGCCCGACAGCAGGAAGCTCACCGGCTCTGCGCCGATCACTTCGCCGAGGCCGATACCGAGCAGCGGCAACCCGGCCAGCACCGCGGCAGTGGTGCGCGCGCCGGTCAGCCCGGCGTCGACCTTGGCCGAGAAGCGCTCGCGCTCAACGATGTCGCGTTGGGCCGTCTGCATCAAAGTCGCGATCGCCAGGCCGTGATCCTGGGCAAGTTGCCAGCACACCGCGAGCCGACTCCAGTGCGCCGGCATCAATGATCTGCGGGTCACACTGTGCAGGCCCGCGGCCACGTCGGCTCCCAGCCGCGCACGGGCGGCCACCGCGCGCAGCGATGCCGCCACCACGCCGTCGACCTCGGTGGCAGCGACGCTGAACGCCGCAACCGGATGTGTACCCACACGTAGCTCCCCGACGAGGACATCCAATGCGCCTTGCAGCGCTGAAGATTCGGCGGCGCGGCGTCTCACCCGTGTGTGTCGCCTCCTGCGCGTCCACAGCGTGACACCGACGATCGAGGAGGCCGCGACGACGCTGACCGGCAGCACGACCGCGAGCGCCACCGCGACGGCGCCCGCGCACGGCAACACCGGCAACCGGCGTCGCGCCGGCGCAAGAAGCCGGAGTGTTTCGAGCCTGCGAGCGTGATCCTGTTGGGATCATCAGGAGCGCCAACGCCAGCGCCAACGCCGCACCACTCACGGCCGGCCCCTGCTGCGTAGCAATGTTGTCAAATCATCGTTACCGCAGCCGGATCCGGTGTCGACGTGCCATGCGGTGGCCACCCGGACACGGCCGTCATCGCCGTGCTGAAGCACTCCGATCTCGCTCAGTCGACGCGCCCCGGTTCGGCTGCGGCTCACGTGCAACACCACCTGCACCGCCGCGGCCAGTTGGCTGTGCAGCGCTGCGCGGTCGAGCCCGCCGAGCGCGGCAAGGGCCTCGAGGCGAGCAGGCACCTCGGCGGGGTTGTTGGCGTGTACCGTCCCGGCTCCCCCGTCATGGCCGGTGTTGAGAGCGGCAAGCAGATCCACCACCTCGGCGCCGCGCACCTCGCCGACCACGATCCGGTCCGGCCGCATCCGCAGAGCCTGCCTCACCAGATCGCGAACAGTCACCTCGCCGACGCCCTCGACGTTGGCGCAGCGGGCGACGAGCTTGACCAGATGCGGATGCGCAGGCGCGAGTTCCGCCGCGTCCTCCACGCAGACGATGCGTTCGTCGGCGGGAAGGGCGCCCAGGACCGCGGACAGCAGCGTTGTCTTGCCTGCGCCCGTCCCTCCGGAAATGAGGAAGGCCAGCCGCGCGGCGACGATGTCGTCGAGCAGCGCGGCCACTTCAGGCGCGATGGTGCCGGAGCGTGTCAGCGCCGCAAGGTCCTGGGTGGCCGGCCGCAGTACGCGCAGCGACAGGCAGGTGCCACCCGTGGCGATCGGCGGCAGCACTGCGTGCAGCCGGACGCTGAACTGACCTGTGCCGAGGCCCGTCAACTGGCCGTCGACCCAGGGCTGCGCCTCGTCGAGGCGCCGTCCGGCCGACGTTGCCAGGCGCTGCGCCAGCCGTCGCACCGCAGCCTCGTCGGCGAACCGAATTGAGCTGCGGCGCAAACCGTTTCCGTCGTCGATCCACACCGCGTCGGGCGCCGTGACGAGCACATCGGTGGCGCCGTCAGCACACAACAGCGGCTCCAGAATGCCCGCTCCGGTGAGTTCGGTCTGAAGCACCCGCAAACTGCTCAGCACCTCACTGTCGCCGAGCACGCCACCGGATTCCGCGCGGATCGCGGCGGCCACCACGTTGGGCCGCAACGGCCCCGACTCGGCGGCCAGCCGTTCACGCACCCGCTCAATCAGCGAGGCGCTCATGCCGGTGCCGCCTGGTGCTGGTGCAGCACCGCGAGCACGCGTCGCGCCGCGACAGCCAGCGGTGATCGCCGCCGCAATCGCAGGCCGCCCCGTTCGAGCGCATCGGCCACACCCGGCTCTGCCCGCATCGCGGCCAGCAGCGGCAGTCCGACGATCTGCGCGACGTCGGCCGATCTCAGGCCGCCTGGCGACGGGCCCCGCACGACCACGCCTGCGTTGGGATTGACCGCCGACACCCATGGCGCGATCGACGCGGCGGCAGCGCACGATCGCACGTCCGCAGGAGCGATCACGACGACAAGGTCGGCCGCGTCGAGCACCGTCTCCACCGCGCCGGTCGATCGCCGGGGGAGGTCGCAGATCACCGTCGCGCCGCCGCGGCTGCCTGCGTCGATCACCGCGCCCAATGGGGTGGTATCGATGTCACTGCCGGTGCGACTGCCCGACAACACGCTGACCCCATTTCGTTGCGGCAATGCGTCCCGCAACGCTGTGTAGCTGAGCCGACCGCCTTGCAACGTGAGATCCGGCCAGCGCAGGCCGGTGTCGCCCTCGCAGCCAAGGACCAGCTCGATGCCCCCACCCCATGGGTCGGCGTCGACGAGCAGCGCATCGGCGGCCGTCTGCGCCAACGCGGCCGCAAAGACCGAGGCACCGGCCCCGCCCCGGCCGGCGATCACGCCGACAACCGCGCCGCGCCGACCTGCGTCGCGGGACGCCTCGGCGGCGTCGGACAGCTCGGCCATCAACTCACCGTCGTGCGCGGGCAGCGTGATGACATGTTGCGCGCCCACCGCGATGGCGGCCTGGAAGTCGGCGGCCTGAGGTTGGGAACGGCCGACCAGAACGACCCGGCCACGCCGCGGCAGCGCTCGGTGTGCGCAGCGTCGGGCGGCGGCGACATCGACTAATACGGCCACCGCGCCGGTCCATACATTGCGGCTGGACGGGTCGGACGCATGGATCACCGGCAGCCCGACGGCCGCCGCGACGCGGTCGACATCGTCTCGGAGTGCGGGGTCGCCGACCAGCGCCAAGATCCCGTTGCTTGCGGTCATGACCTCAGCCTGCGGCCGGGTGACGACACGACGCCATCATCGCCGTGGCGTCTGTGGATGAATGCGAATCTGGGGACAAAGCAGACAAACCGTGAAGTATGTCCGCAGTGAAAATCGCGTTCCGCAACTACCGAGAACGACGAACTATCCGCACCGCGAAGCAAGCCGCTAAAAAGGGACGACCCCCGCCAGGGGGGGAGGAGGCGGAGGTCGTCGTGTATCAGCCCCGGGGGGTCGGGCTGATGCACACCCGGCATAAGCCGGGTAATGCTCACTATACACACGGCACTCGGGATGGGCGCAAGTAAGTGCTTACCAGAGAAAGCACCCGATAGCCGGAAAGATTGCAGTCACCGGCACCTGTCGTGAACTGCCAATTTGTACACTCTGTCGGCACTTGTCACGCACCGACCCTATGCTGGGCGCTGTGACCGCATCCGAGCCGGCGGCCGGCGGGTCGATTGCACCGCAAACACCAACGTCCTCTGGCAGACCCGTTCGGACCGCCGCCTTCTTCGATCTTGATAAGACCGTCATCGCCAAATCGAGCACATTGGCTTTCAGCAAACCTTTTTTCGATCAGGGGCTAATCAATCGGCGCGCGGTTCTCAAGTCGACCTACGCACAGTTCCTGTTCCTGATGTCGGGTGCCGATCACGACCAAATGGACCGGATGCGGTCGTACGTCACGAATATGTGCACCGGGTGGGACGTCGAGCAGGTGAAGTCGATCGTCGGCGAGGCGCTGCACGACATCGTCGATCCATTGGTGTTCGCCGAAGCCGCCGACCTGATCGCCGACCACAAGATCTGCGGGCGCGACGTCGTCGTGGTTTCGGCGTCTGGCGAGGAGATCGTCGCGCCGATCGCCCGTGCACTGGGTGCCACCCACGCGATGGCCACCAGGATGGTCGTCGAGGACGGCCGTTACACCGGCGAGATCGCCTTCTACTGCTACGGCGAGGGAAAGGCCGAGGCAATCCGTCAGCTCGCCGCCCGCGAGGGCTACGCGCTCGAACATTGCTACGCCTACTCCGACTCGATCACCGACCTGCCGATGCTCGGGGCCGTCGGCCGTCCGACCGTGGTGAACCCGGATCGCGCACTGCGCAAAGAAGCCGTGGCGCGTGGCTGGCCGGTGCTGACCTTCTCCAAGCCGGTGTCGCTGCGCGACCGCATTCCCGCCCCGTCGGGCGCTGCCGTCGCAACCACCGCGGCGGTCGGGGTCAGCGCACTGGCCGCGGGTGCGCTGACGTACTCGCTGCTGCGCCGGTTCGCTTTCTGAACCCTACTTCGTGTAGTAGCTGGCACCGCCGTGTAACGATCGCGAGTCGACCGCAATTGGGCCTTGATGTGACCGTGGTCACGGAGTACAAAGGAACCACGGAAGCCTGTCGAGGCCAAGACCGAGCCGGAAGAGAAGGCTCGATCTCCCGAAGCCAGGCAACCCAGCACGGATCCCGGCACCCACGCGGAGCACATACCGCGGAATAGGTAGAAGTGTTGCGGGCCTGCGTAATTGCGAAGAGCGGACGACCACGACGGCCCTTTGGGTGGGGTTGCAGTCGAAGCGCATCGCAGTGACGCCGAGGTCACCCACGCGACCCATAAAGCACGCATGGTAACCGGAGTCCGTGCTAGCGGGCGGCGAGCCGAATCAGTTCGGAACGTCGCCCGCTTCGCGTTGCTGGGGGCCTCTACGAGGATGCGGTCACGTGGACGCGGCCTGCGCGATGGACAAGGCCTCTCGCGCGCCGGCGTGTAAGGCCTTTGCGCTCAACACAAGCCACGCCGCAAGGCCATCCGGCGTGCCCGACGAGAACCCCCGCGCCGCGGCCCGGTAGTCGCCCGAGTGCCGCATCCAGTACACCTCCGGCACGCCGAGGCCGTGCGGGTCCAGACCGCTGGCGATGGTCACCAGCCGCGAGACCGCTCGTGCCACCACACCGTCGGCGGTGCCGAATGGCTCCAGCGTCAGCAGTTCGCCGTGGACGACCGCGGCGAGCACCGGCGCCGGTACATGTGTCCCGCCGGTGACGATGTCGGCCAAGAATGCCAGCCGCCGGCCGACATCGGCGTCGCCGCGTGGACGTCCCAGCCGGTCGTCGTCGGCCAGGTCGGCCGCCGCCAGTGCGTGCAATCGGGCGATGGCCTGAAGCGGGGCCCGCTGCCACACGCCGACCAACGACGTCGCCCCACCTTCCAGGGCCTCGGATACCCGCAGCGCCCCCGCCAGCACCGGGTCTGGGCCCACGCGCATGGGCCCCCGCGCAAGCTGGGGACTGGGGACTGGGGGGGACTGGGGACTGGGGACTGGGGACTGGGGACTGGGGAGATCGCTACCGCGGGCCGACCCGGCGATCGAGCGATCGTCGGGCAGCTGCATCGAACCGCCGTCGAGCACCGACGATGCGCGCGCCGCCCGCACCGAGGCCTCGGCCGCCGTCGTTGGCCATCCCCGCAGATTGGTGCGATGGCGATGCGCGCGGCCAAGCGCGTCGCGGGCTTCCTCGCCGGCTGCGGCCACGCCAGGCAACTCGGCCAACGGGGCCAACGGATCGGCTGCGGCGGTCACGGCAGCACAGGCTACTGCGTGCTCTCGTAGAACACGACGAGCCTGTCGATCCGCCAGAGTTGAGCCAGCACGATCAGGCTGGCACCGAATGCGGTCGGCCAGACCTCGAGCCACACCAGACCGTAAACCAGGAGTACGAAACCGGCGGCACCTACCGGGACGAGCAGACGCAGCACCCTCAGATGATCGGGTGGCACCCGATCACGCTCCTTCAGCCACAGCTTCTCACCGTAAATGCCCTTCGCCGCCCAGCTCGTCGGCGTTTCCACCGGCGCGAAGACGCGCGGGTTCAGCCAGAGCCAGACGATCACCGCGGCGACCGGCGCCAGACACCACCAGCCCAGCCACACCCGGCTCCAGATCGCCAGGATCATGAGCGGGATCGCCGCGAACCGCGTCCAGACGCTCCACGGGTTGGCATGGCGCTTCCACGCATCATCGGTCATGCCGAACGCACTTGCGATCTTCGACGTGACGCCCATGCGGCCATTGTGCGCAACGGCTGGACCCGTCGGCCACGACGTTCATCGCGCCGCATGTGCCGCCCGCACAGTGGGCTTGTGACATGCCAACGTCGATGCAACGTTCGGTGACTACGCTCACAGACATGTCCGACGCGCACACCGAAGTTCAGTCCGCCTACCCGCCATCCACCCGAGTTCGCCGCGCAGGCCAACGCCGCAGAGGTGCTGTACCGCGAGGCCGAGCAGGATCGGATGGCGTTCTGGGCGAAACAAGCCAACCGGTTGTCCTGGGACACATCGTTCGACGAGGTGCTGGACTGGTCGGACGCGCCGTTCGCCAAATGGTTCGTCGGGGGCAAGCTCAACGTCGCCTACAACTGCGTGGACCGACACGTCGAGGAGGGCAACGGCGACCGGGTCGCGATCCACTGGGAAGGCGAGCCGGTCGGCGACAGCCGCGCGCTTACCTATTCCGATCTGCTGTCGGAGGTCTCCAAGGCGGCCAACGCGTTGACCGACCTCGGGATCACGGCGGGTGACCGCGTCGCGATCTACATGCCCATGGTGCCCGAAGCGATTGTGGCGATGCTTGCGTGCGCACGCCTCGGCGCGCTGCACAGCGTGGTGTTCGCCGGGTTCTCTGCCTCGGCGCTGCGGGCCCGTGTCGAGGACGCCGAGGCCAAGCTGGTCATCACCACTGACGGGCAGTACCGGCGCGGAAAGGCGGTGTCGCTCAAGGAATCCGTCGACGAGGCCGTCGACGGCCAGAAGTCTGTCGAGCACGTTCTTGTGGTGCGGCGCACCGGAATTGACACGCCGTGGAACGAAGGCCGCGACCTGTGGTGGCACGAGACCGTCGACACCGCGCCGCCGGAGCACACCCCTGAGCCGTTCGACTCCGAGCATCCGCTGTTCCTACTCTATACATCGGGCACCACCGGAAAGCCGAAGGGCATCATGCACACCTCCGGCGGCTACCTCACGCAGGCGTCGTACACCCACTACAACGTGTTCGACATCAAGCCGGAGACCGACGTGTATTGGTGCACAGCCGATATCGGCTGGGTCACCGGGCACACCTACATCGTCTACGGCCCGCTGTCCAACGGAGCGACGCAGGTGGTCTATGAGGGCACCCCGGCTTCGCCGGACGAACACCGCCATTTCCAGGTCATCGAAAAGTACGGCGTCACAATCTATTACACCGCACCAACGCTGATTCGCACGTTCATGAAGTGGGGCCGCCAGATTCCCGACGCGCATGACCTGTCCAGCCTACGGCTGCTGGGCACCGTCGGCGAGCCGATCAACCCCGAGGCGTGGCGCTGGTACCGGGACGTGTTCGGCGGCAACCGAACCCCGATCGTCGACACCTGGTGGCAGACCGAGACTGGCGCGGCGATGATCGCACCGCTACCCGGCGTCGCACACTGCAAACCCGGCTCGGCGATGAAACCGCTGCCCGGCATTTCGGCCAAGGTGGTCGACGACGAAGGCAACGATTTGGTCCCCGGCGCCGATGAGGCCGAACACGTCACCGGCTACCTGGTGCTTGACCAGCCGTGGCCGTCGATGCTGCGGGGCATCTGGGGCGATCCCGACCGGTACAGGGAGACGTACTGGGAACGGTATGCCAAGCAGGGTTGGTACTTCGCCGGTGATGGCGCGCGCGTCGACTCCGACGGCAACATCTGGGTGCTGGGCCG
Organism: uncultured Actinomycetota bacterium; assembly: GCA_963770125.1. Lineage (GTDB taxonomy): Bacteria > Actinomycetota > Actinomycetes > Mycobacteriales > Mycobacteriaceae > Mycobacterium. The sequence goes on from CAVYPI010000111.1 coordinate 162,508, forward strand.
TATCGACGACGTGATGAACGTGTCGGGGCACCGCATTTCCACCGCGGAGGTTGAATCGGCGCTCGTCGGGCACTCCGGCGTGGCCGAGGCTGCGGTCGTCGGCGCCTCGGATGAGACAACCGGCCAGGGCATCTGCGCGTTCGTCATTCTCGAGTCGCACGCGAAGGACAATGACGACATGGTCGACGAGCTACGTAACCAGGTAGCCAAGGAGATCGGTAAGATCGCGCGGCCGCGCGAGATTCACGTCGTGCCTGAGCTTCCGAAGACGCGCAGCGGCAAGATCATGCGCCGGCTCCTGCGTGACGTCGCCGAAGGGCGCGAACTCGGCGACACGTCAACGTTGTTGGACCCCAGCGTGTTCGAGGCGATCCGCGCCAGCAAGTAGTTACGCGGCCGGTGCACCGACCGGGACGAAGCCCGATCCCGGCCGGTTCTTGGCGGAGATGTCTGCGAGCACGGCATTGATCGACATGGTCACCGCCGGGGTGTGCAGCGGGATGTATTTGATGATGCACGTGGGCAGTTCCTCGGAGAAGGCACCGTGGATCATGCCGACCAGCCGGTTGTTGACCGTGACGGGTGCACCGGAGTCGCCCGGCTGTCCACACACCTGGTTGATGATGGTGCCGGGTTGCTCGCCCGGTCCCCATGTCACACCGCACGAATAGCCCGTCGTCCGGCCGAGTTTGCAGGCGATGTCTCCGACCACCGGCTCGGGGCCGATGCCGTCGATCTCGAATCCCTTGACGTTGTTGACCGGCTGCACCTTCTGCGGGTCGAACTGGATCACCGCGTAGTCGAGGGCCTCATTGCCCGCGACCATCGTGCCGAGCACGCCTGCGGCCTCGGCGCCTTCGGCGGCCACCCGTTCGCCCGGCCCGCCGCAGTGCGCAGACGTGAAGCCGATGAGATTGCCGCGGTTGTCGTTGCCGATCGCGGTGAGTGTGCACAACGTGTCGCCCTCGACCACGATCCCCGAACCACCGCCCAGCGGGATCAACCCGTCGGCGTTGGCGGAAGGCAGCACAAGCGCGGACGCGAGGAGCACAGTGAATACCGCCGCCAACGCCACGATCACTGCGGAAATCCACAGGCAGCGGACGCTGGTCCTCAAGTATCCAACCCCCATCGACGCGCCGCCCGACCGTCCAACCGCGCCAGTCTATCGTCGGCCGGGATCGTTTCCGTGGACGCCACGTGGCAACATGAACGCGACTGACACCGGCTGCGGGGAGGAAGTGTTCCGTGAGTGATCGCAGGGATGGCGTACCGACGACGGTGACCTCGATACCGCTGGTCGACCCCCATGCCCCCAAGGACAATCCGTCCATCGGCGACCTCGTCAAGGACGCGACGACCCAGGTGTCGACGCTGGTGCGGGCCGAGGTCGAGCTGGCCAGGGCCGAGATCACCCGCGACGTCAAGAAGGGCCTCACCGGCAGCGTCTTCTTCATCCTGGCGCTGGTGGTGCTGTTCTACTCCACGTTCTTTTTCTTCTTGTTCCTCGCCGAATTGCTCGACACCTGGCTGTGGCGGTGGGTGGCGTTCCTGATTGTGTTCGGGATCATGGTGCTCACCACCGCGGTGCTGGCGCTATTCGGTTATCTCAAGGTGCGCCGCATCCGCGGGCCACAGAAGACCATCGAGTCGGTGAAGGAAACCCGCGAGGCGCTCACACCAGGGCACGATAAGGACAAGTCGCTCACGTCGCCGAACGGCAAGGCCGCCTCTGACTCGACCGCCGATCCGTCAGGCTGGTAATGGCCCCACCCGACCCGTCGGTGGTCCGCATCGACGGTCCCTGGCGTCATCTCGACGTGCACGCCAACGGGATTCGCTTTCACGTCGTGGAGGCGGACTGGAGGGACGACGGCACTGGGCTCAATGTCGCCGCCAGAGCGGCTCCAGTCACGGACCGCCCGCTGGTCATCCTGCTGCACGGCTTCGGCTCGTTCTGGTGGTCCTGGCGCCACCAGTTGCGGGGCTTGTCCGGTGCCAGGGTGGTCGCGGTCGACCTGCGTGGCTACGGCGGCAGCGACAAACCGCCTCGCGGCTACGACGGCTGGACGCTCGCAGGCGACGCCGCGGGCCTGGTGCGTGCGCTCGGCCACAAGGCGGCGACGCTGGTGGGGCACGCCGACGGAGGTCTGGTGTGTTGGGCGACCTCTGTGCTGCATCCGCGGATCGTGCGCGCGATCGCCGTCGTCAGCTCGCCGCATCCCGTCGCATTGCGGGCCTCGGTGCTAACCCGGCGTGACCAGGGCCGGGCGCTACTGCCGTGTATGCTGCGCTATCAGGTGCCGATGTGGCCGGAGCGGTCGCTGACCCGCAACAATGCCGAGGAGCTGGAGCGGCTGGTGCGAAGCCGCGCCAGTGGCAAATGGCAAGCCTGCGAAGACTTTTCCGAGGCGATTCGACACATGCGACGAGCCATTCAGATTCCGTCGGCCGCGCATTCGGCACTGGAGTATCAGCGCTGGGCGGTGCGCAGCCAGCTGCGCGGCGAGGGCAGGCGGTTCATGCGCTCGATGAAACGACCGCTCGCGGTGCCGGTGCTGCACTTGCGCGGAGACGCCGACCCGTACGTGCTGGCCGATCCGGTGTACCGCACACAGCACTTCGCTCCGCACGGCCGCTACGTATCCATCGCCGGCGCAGGACATTTCGGCCACGAGGAAGCACCTGAGGTGGTCAACGAGCAGCTGTCGCGGTTCCTGGCGCAGGTGTACGGCTAGCCGACGCAGACGCCCGTCGCGACGCGATCCGTGTTGGCGATCTTCGCGAGCTGGCGCGAGACTTCCTGCGCGGTCAGCACGAAGCCGGTGTCGGCGTCGTCGACGGCGGCGCCGAACACCACGCCCAGCACCTTGCCCGTCCGGTCGATCATCGGACCACCCGAATTTCCTTGCCGCACAGTGCCTCTGATCGTGTAAACCTCGCGGGTCACGGTGGCGGTGCGATAGATGTCGGGACCGTTGAGCTCAATGGTCTCGCGCACGCGGGCAGGCGTGGCGACGAAGTCGCCGCCGCCGGGATAGCCCATCACGACGGCATCGGTGCCGGTCGGCGCGGCACCCTCGGCGAACGCCAGTGGCTGCGACGGGAGGTTCGGCACGTCGAGAATCGAGATGTCGGCTTCGGGGTCATACGACACCACGCCTGCGTCGTAGGTTTGGCCGTCGACTTCGACCGTGACGCTGTCTGCGCCGGCGACCACATGCGCGTTGGACATCACCCGGTTCGGTGCGACGACGAAACCACTGCCCTCCAACACCTTTTGGCATCCGGGTGCGACACCGCGGATCTTGACAACGCTCGGCCGGGTGGCGGCCACCACGGCGTCGTTGGCCAGTGCGGCATCCGGGGCGTCGACCGCGACGATTGGGGTACGGCCGTACTCCGAGAGCACGTCCGGCAGGCCGGACGTGTCGAGCAGACCCGACAGCCGCGTCGGGACGGACTTCAGCCAGGTGGGAGCCACCTCGTCCACCTGGGCCAGCACCTTCGAGCCGCGCACGGCGGCGGCCAGGTTCGGCTGGTCCGACGAGGTCAGCGGGGTCGCCAACATCCACGCCGCGACCAACACCGCGACCAGCTGCAGTCCCACGCCGATGATCGAGTCGAAAGTGCGCAGCATGCGGTTGCGGAGGGCGCCGCGCACCGCGCGGCCCAGCACCACACCGGCGATCTCACCGATCACCACCAGCGCGAGGATCAGGAACAGCGTGGCGAACAGCTTGGCGCGGGGGCCGCTGATGTTTGTGACGATATGCGGCGCCAGCAGCACGCCCGCGACCGCACCGAGGACCACCCCCACGAACGACAGCAGGGAGCCGAGCGCGCCGGAACGCCATCCGGAGATGGCTGCGACGAACGCGACCGCGAGGACGGCAAGGTCAAGCCACTGTGACGATGTCATTGTTGAGCTTCACCGTAGCTGTCCTCGTGCCCGACGAGGGCCATTGCGTCGTCGAGTTCACGAACGTCGTCGGTGTTCCATGGGTTGGCCCAGCCCGCCACGTCGAGCATCGCCGAGATCACCTGACCGGTGAACCCCCACACCAGCATCTCGTTGAGCAGGAACGCCGGACCGGCGAAGCGGCGCGTATTCTCCTTGCGGTACACCATGATCCGGTTCTCGGGGTTGATGAACGCACGCACCGGTACCCGTGCGACGATCGCGGTTTCTGATTCGTCGACGACCGCCACCGGCCCGGGGTCCGGCGAGTAGGCCAGCACCGGCACGACGTGGAACCCGGACGGCGGGATGAACATCCGCTCCAGTGTGCACAGCGGGCGCAGGCGGCTGGTGTCGATACCGGTCTCCTCGTTGGCTTCGCGCAGAGCGGTGTGCACCGGTCCGTCGTCGCCCGGATCGGCCGCCCCGCCAGGGAAGGCGGCCTGGCCGGCGTGGTGGCGCAGCGTGGAAGCCCGCACGGTGACCAGCAGGTCGGCATCGTCCGGCGGGCCGCCGGGGGACGAGTCGGCCGGGCCACTAAACAGCACCAGCACCGCGGCGTCGCGCTTTTCTCCGGTGATTGCGGCTTTGGTGTTTGCCGCGGTCACCATCGCCAGCACCTCGGGGGGCACGCGCCTGCGATAGGCCCGCTTCACGTCACGGCAGTTGTCGACCAGCGGCTTGAGCCAGGGCGGGGCGGCGTCGGGAGTCAGCTCGCCCGCACCACTGCCCCAGCTCACCCCGACACTCCAATCTTTTGGTCCACCGCCGCGGCGATCTCGTCGGCACTTGCGAAGGATCGCGGCAGGACTTCGGCAACGCTACCGTCCGCGCGCAGCACCACCGTCGCAGGCATGACGTTGGGAACCCGCAGTGCGGCGGCGACGAGCCTGCGCCCGTCCTGAAGTGTCGGCAGCCGGACACCCAGTTCGGCCAGCCGCAGCAATGCCGCGGTTTCGTTCTCGTCCTGGTGCACGGTCAGCACGGCGACGTCGGGTCCGGCCCGGCGTTGGTACTCGGCCATCGCGGGCAGTTCCTCGGCGCACGGCGCACACCAGTAGGCCCAGAGGTTGAGGACCGTAGTTCGGCCTGCGACGGCCTTGGCGACATCCACACTTGTGCCGTCGCCGGCGCAGTCGAGGGTGATGCCCCGCAGCTGCTCGGGTCCCGGCCCCGTCCCTGCGGGCGGACACGGGGAAAGCTCGGCACGGGCCCGCGGGCCGGCGAGCGCTTCGGCGGTGTCGGCGTCGCGGCGGTCGCGGGCCTGCCCCGGCCCGATCGACCCGGTCGGCGAACCGTTGTCCACCAACTGCGTCCACAACGCCACGCCCAGCGCGACCACGATGACCATCACCGCGACGGTCCACCGGGTCGACGTGCTCATGAACGCAGACTGGTTTAGAGGCCGGCCAGCGCCAGCAGGTGCTCGGTCTCCGGCCCCTTGACCAGTGGCGCGGCGATGAGGGGATCGGTCGGCCCGGTGCCAAACGACGGGCAATCCTTGGCCAGGACGCACACACCGCAGGCGGGTTTACGCGCGTGGCACACGCGGCGGCCGTGGAAGATCACCCGGTGGCTCAGCAGTGTCCACTCGCTGCGCTCGATGAGCTCGCCGACCGCGTGCTCGACCTTCACCGGGTCCTCTTCGGAGGTCCAGCGCCACCGTCGCACCAGCCGGCCGAAATGGGTGTCGACGGTGATGCCGGGGATGTCGAAGGCGTTGCCCAGGATGACGTTGGCGGTCTTGCGGCCGACACCGGGCAGCGTCACCAGGTCGTCCATGGTGTTGGGCACGTTGCCGTCGAACCGCTCCACCAGTTCCTGGCCGAGCCGGATCAGCGAGTTGGCCTTGTTGCGGTAGAAACCGGTGGGCCGGATGAGCTCTTCGAGTTCGGTGCGGTCGGCCTGTGCATAATCCAGTGCGGTGCGATAGCGCTTGAACAGCGCCGGCGTGGTGAGGTTGACGCGCTTATCCGTGCTCTGCGCCGACAGAATGGTCGCCACCGTCAGCTCCAGCGGATTGGTAAAGTCGAGCTCGCAGTAAACACGCGGAAACGCTTGTGCCAGTGTGCGATTCATCCGGCGGGCGCGGCGGACCAGGCCGACGCGGGTTTCGTTGTCCCACTTCCGCGGGGAGGCGCGCCGAGCCGGCTTGGCGGCTGCCGCCTTATCGGCTGAGGTCTCACCCACGGTCACGGATGCCAGCGTACGCAGCGGGTCTGACTCCCCCTCAGCGGACCGGTGCGGACCGGTGACATTTCGTGATCCCGCTGAGACCTTGGCCGTGTTTACTTCACCCTTGTGTCTTGGTTGCTCGCTGCGTTTATTCCGGCGTTGCTGATGCTGGCAACATTCGGGCTGCAGCGCCTCGAATCGAGCCTCACCGACGACACCGTCTCGGCCTCCGATGTAGCCGAGTTTCTCGACCAAGCCGAGGCCGACGACGTGAACACGCTGGCGCGAGAAGGCATGGGCCCCGCGCTGGACGGCCTGCATCAGCGGTTGGGCGAACGGGATTGGCGGCTTGACGCCGGAACCGCCGCCCGTGACATGGCCAGTTTGCCAAATCGGCTGTACGCGCATCACCGGTCGAATCCTGAATTTCGGCCGACTCGACATGCCAATCGTGTGTAGCGTGGGCTAGTCGCGAAATGGCGTACCTCTAGACTGATCTCGCTAACCAGTAAGAGGTCTGCTTGCGCATGTCATATCACCCAACAGCTTAAGAGGGACAACGTGGACGAGATCCTGGCGAGGGCCGGAATCTTCCAGGGGGTCGAACCCAGCGCCGTATCCGCACTGACCAAACAATTGCAGCCCGTCGACTTCCCACGCGGGCATACCGTGTTCGCCGAGGGAGAGCCCGGCGATCGGCTGTTCATCATCATCTCGGGGAAGGTCAAGATCGGCCGCCGCTCACCGGACGGCCGCGAGAATCTGCTCACCATCATGGGCCCGTCGGACATGTTCGGTGAACTCTCGATCTTCGATCCCGGCCCGCGGACGTCGAGCGCCACGACCATCACCGAGGTACGAGCGGTGTCGATGGACCGCGACGCGCTGCGCGCGTGGATCGCCGATCGGCCTGAAATCGCTGAACAGTTGCTGCGAGTGCTGGCCCGCCGACTCCGTCGCACCAACAACAATCTGGCCGATCTGATCTTCACCGACGTGCCCGGCCGAGTGGCCAAGCAGCTCCTGCAACTGGCACAGCGGTTCGGCACGCAGGAGGGCGGCGCGCTCCGCGTGACGCACGACCTGACGCAGGAAGAGATCGCCCAGCTGGTCGGCGCATCTCGCGAGACGGTCAACAAGGCGCTCGCCGATTTCGCCCACCGCGGCTGGATTCGCCTGGAGGGCAAGAGCGTGTTGATCTCCGACTCCGAACGGTTGGCCCGCCGAGCGCGATAACTGCGCCGAGATCGACGAAATGGCGAGGTCAACTCGCACTTATGCGCCCAAACGTGAGTTTGGGCGATCAGGACCGTAGGTGGTCGAGTTGCGCTTGGACGCTCCACTCCGCTGCGTCCCATAACTTTTCGTCGACGTCGGTGTAGACGTGCTCGACGATCTGTCGCGCGCTCGCGTCGTCACCGAGCGAACGCAGCGCACCACGCACCTGGTCGAGCCGCTCCTCGCGATGCGCCAGGTACATGGCGCTGACGGCCTCGAGGTCATCGAGGTCGGGGCCATGGCCGGGCAGCACGGTTCGCTGCCCCAGTCCGTGCAGGCGGCGTAGCGACTGCCATGTATTCGCCGAGGCTGCCGTCTTCGTTGTCGATGACGGTCGTGCCGCGGCCGAGAACGGTGTCGCCAGTCAGCACCGCGTCGTCGAGCAGGAACGACACTGAGTCGGCGGTGTGGCCCGGTGTCGCCATCACGGTGATGCGCAGGCCCGCCGCGTCGATGACCTCACCCTCGGTGAGCGGGCCACCGAGGCCCCGCAGGAAGCCGCTGCCGACGGAGCGGACCACCGCGCCGGTGAGTTCGACGATCTTGTCGATGCCACCGGTGTGGTCCTCGTGCTTGTGGCTGATCAGCACCAGCGGGATTTTGCCTAGTTCGGCGATCTGCGCGATGTGCTCGTCGTCCTCTGGCCCGGGGTCGACGACCACTATCTCGTCGCTGGCGGGGCCCTGCAGCACCCAGGTGTTGGTGCCGTCCAGCGTCATCAAACCCGGGTTGTCGCACAGCAGCACCGACGCTGTTTCGGTAACTGGACGCAACCGCCCGTACGCGGGATGCTCGATGGTCACGAAACCTCTGCCTGATTGTCGCTCACGCGACCTCGACGATGATCTCGACTTCCACCGGTGAGTCGAGCGGCAGCTCCGACACCCCCACCGCAGAGCGGGCGTGGGCGCCCGCGTCGCCGAACACCTCGCCGAGAAATTGCGACGCCCCGTTGATGACGCCCGGTTGACCGTGGAATCCCGCAGCGGATGCGACGAACCCGACGACCTTGACCACCCGGGTGACGCTGTCGATGCCCACCAGTGAATGCACCGCGGCCAACGCGTTGAGTGCACACGTGCGCGCCAGTGCCGTGCCCTCCTCCGGGGTCACCTCGGCGCCCACCTTGCCGGTCTGCGGCAGTTTGCCCGCCTGCATCGGCAGCTGGCCCGCGGTGTAGACCAGGTTGCCGGTACGCACCGCGGGCACGTAGCTGGCCATCGGCGGGACGACGTCGGGCAGCTCGATGCCCAGTTCGGCGAGCCGTTCCGAGACGCTCATTTCGGGCGCTTCAGATACGCGACGTGCTGCTCGCCCGTCGGGCCCGGCAGCACCGACACCAGTTCCCAGCCGTCCTCACCCCACTGGTCGAGGATCTGTTTCGTCGCATGCGTCAGCAGCGGGACTGTGGCGTATTCCCAACGGGTCGGTTCGCTCATGGGGCTGAGCTTATCGGGCAGCGATTCGGTGCCCGCGCACGCAAGGAGCAGAAATGGACTTGGTTAGCATGCAGGGGTGGCTACCTCAGCGAACAGCGGTAGACCGGTCGGCTGGCCGTCGCGCCTGACCAAGGCGCGTCTGCACTTCGTCACCGGCAAGGGCGGAACCGGCAAGTCGACCATCGCGGCCTCCCTTGCGCTGGCCCTGGCCGCCGGTGGCCGCAAGGTGCTCTTGGTGGAAGTCGAAGGGCGCCAAGGCATTGCGCAGCTTTTCGACGTGCCGCCGTTGCCATATGCAGAGGTCAAGATCGCCACCGCCGACGGCGGCGGTCACGTCTACGCACTGGCCATCGACACCGAGGCGGCGTTCCTCGAATACCTCGACATGTTCTACAACCTCGGCCTGGCCGGCCGCGCGATGCGCCGGATCGGCGCTGTCGAGTTTGCGACAACGATCGCACCGGGCCTGCGTGACGTGCTGCTCACTGGGAAGATCCGCGAGATCGTGACCCGCGCCGAGAAGGGCAAGCAGCCGGCCTACGACGCCATCGTGGTGGATTCTCCGCCGACGGGCCGCATCGCGCGGTTCCTCGACGTCACCAAGGCGGTGTCGGACCTCGCGAAGGGCGGCCCGGTGCACTCGCAGGCCGAAAGCGTGGTCAAGGTGTTGCATTCCGACCTCACCGCCATCCACCTCGTGACCCTGCTGGAGGCGCTACCCATCCAGGAGACGCTCGAAGCGATCGAGGAACTCAAGGAACTGGACCTGCCGATCGGCAGCGTGATCGTCAACCGCAACATCCCGGCGTATCTGTCTGCCGACGACCTCGTCAAGGCCGCGGAAGGAGACATCGACGCCGACGCCGTACGCACGGGGCTGGAGAGCGTCGGAATCACCCTGTCCGACAGCGACTTTGCCGGTCTGCTGACCGAGACGATCCAGCACGCGACGCGCATCAAGGCCCGCGCCGAAAGCGCCGATCAACTCGACGAGCTCGACGTGTCGCGGCTGGAACTGCCACAGATTACAGACGGAGTCGACCTCGGCAGCCTCTACGAACTCGCCGAAGCGCTTGCCCACCAGGGCGTCCGATGAGCGCACGCGAATCGGACAATTGAGGAGAAGTCGATGAGCACCACACCGCCGGCCCTCGACATGGGCTCGATCCTGACCGATACCTCCAATCGTGTGGTGGTGTGCTGCGGCGCGGGCGGCGTCGGCAAGACCACCATCGCGGCGGCAATGGCGTTGCGGGCGGCCGAATACGGCCGCACCGTCGTCGTGCTGACCATCGACCCGGCCAAGCGGCTGGCCCAGGCGCTCGGTATCAAGGACCTCGGTAACACGCCGCAGCGGGTGCCGCTTGCACCCGAGGTGCGCGGTGAGCTGCACGCGATGATGCTCGACATGCGTCGCACGTTCGACGAAATGGTGATCCAGTACTCCGGACCCGACCGGGCCGACTCGATTCTGGACAACCAGTTCTATCAAACCGTGGCCACGTCGCTGGCAGGCACGCAGGAGTACATGGCGATGGAGAAGCTGGGTCAGCTTCTCGCCCAAGACAAGTGGGACCTGATTGTCGTCGACACCCCACCGTCGCGCAATGCCCTTGACTTCCTGGACGCCCCAAAACGGTTGGGCAGCTTCATGGATAGCCGGCTGTGGCGGCTGCTACTGGCACCCGGTCGAGGCATCGGCCGACTGGTGACCGGCGCGGTGGGCTTGGCGATGAAGGCGTTGTCCGCGGTGCTGGGTTCGCAAATGCTTTCCGACGCAGCGGCTTTCGTGCAGTCACTCGATGCGACGTTCGGCGGATTCAGGGAAAAGGCCGACCGCACTTACGAGCTGCTCAAGCGGCGCGGCACACAGTTCGTCGTGGTGTCGGCCGCCGAGCCCGACGCACTGAGGGAGGCGTCGTTCTTCATCGACCGGCTCTCCCAGGAGCACATGCCGTCGGCCGGGTTGATCCTCAACCGCACCCACCCGACACTGAGCGACCTGCACGCCGACAAGGCCGAGGAAGCGGCAGAGGAACTGGAGAAGAAGGATCCGGACGCGTTGGCTGCTGCGGTGCTGTGCATCCACGCCGACCGGGCGATGACGGCCAAGCGCGAGATCCGGTTGCTGTCGCGGTTCACCGGCGCAAACCCGCACGTCGCGATTGTGGGAGTGCCGTCGCTGCCCTTCGACGTGTCGGATCTGGAGGCGCTGCGGGCCGTCGCCGATCAGATCACCGGCGAGGCGTCCGCAGCGTAGCTGCGAATCAAGCAGAAGCGGCGTAGTCCTTTAAACCGCGCTACGGTGTTTGCGCTGGGCCGCAAAGAACTCGGCCCAAGAAACCACCTCGGGGTGCTGCTTGAGCAGGGCGCGGCGCTGGCGTTCGGTCATGCCGCCCCAGACGCCGAATTCGACGCGGTTATCCAGTGCGTCGGCGCCACATTCGAGGATCACCGGACAGTGCCGGCAGATGACGGCGGCCTTGCGCTGCGCGGCGCCGCGTACGAAGAGTTCATCTGGATCGGCCTGGCGGCATCGAGCCTGGGACACCCAGGCGATACGGGCCTCGGCCTCCGCGCCTTGGACGAAACTGTGTGCTGACGTATTCGGGCTTGTCCTGCGCGCGGCGGGCCTCGTACCTGACACCAGCGATCCCTTCGTTCCAGCCGCCCGGCTAGCGCACCGACGGCGTAGTCCTCCGGTGTAGAACGCTGATGCGATCTACGCCACACTGCGACGGGTCGAGTGTGACCTGCATCGCACTGTGAGCCAAACTTAGGTGGTCAGGGGCGTTCTTGGCAACACTCTGGGAGGCACTTTTTTGGGACGACCGTGCCGTGGATCGCGAAATTGACGCAAACGCAGGTTGGCGCGTCCAGCGAACCCGGCAATCGACCGTCCGACGCTGCCATTTTGCGACGTCGTTAGTCTGTACGCATGCCGGAGCAGCCGCCGACCCGACCACCGACGACAGTGACGGTCATCAAGCTCGCGTGGTGCTGTCTGTTGGCCAGTGTGGTCGTCGCCGGGCTGATGTTTCCCGTGGTAGGCGGGTTCGGGTTGCTGTCCAACCGTGCCTCCGACGTGGTCGCCAACGGTTCGGCGCAATTGGTCGAGGGCGATGTGCCCCAGGTGTCGACGATGGTCGACGCCAAAGGCAACGTCATCGCGTGGCTCTACTCGCAACGCCGGTTCGAGGTGCCCAGCGACCAGATCGCCAACACGATGAAGCTGGCGATCGTCTCGATCGAGGACAAGCGGTTTGCCGAGCACAACGGCGTCGACTGGCAGGGCACGCTGACGGGTCTGTCCGGCTATCTGTCCGGAAACCTCGACACCCGCGGCGGCTCGACCCTCGAACAGCAGTACGTGAAGAACTACCAGCTACTGGTGATCGCCCAGACCGACGCCGAGAAGCGCGCCGCCACCGAAACCACTCCCGCGCGCAAGCTTCGCGAGATCCGGATGGCGCTCACGATGGACAAGACGTTCACCAAGCCGCAGATCCTCACCCGCTACCTCAACCTCGTGTCGTTCGGCAACGGCGCGTTCGGTGTGCAGGACGCCGCCCAGACGTACTTCGGAATCAACGCCTCGGAACTGAACTGGCAGCAGGCCGCGCTGCTCGCCGGGCTGGTCCAGTCGACGAGCACCCTGAATCCGTACACCAACCCCGACGGTGCGCTGGCACGCCGAAACCTGGTGCTGGACACCATGATCGACAACCTGCCCGAACACGCCGACGAGCTGCGGGCGGCCAAGGAGCAGCCGCTCGGCATCCTGCCGCAGCCCAACGAGCTGCCGCGTGGCTGCATTGCCGCGGGCGACCGGGCGTTCTTCTGTGACTACGTGCTCGACTACCTGGCCCGCGCCGGCATCAGCAAGGAGCAGGTCGCCAAGGGCGGCTATCTGATAAAGACCACGCTTGACCCCGACGTGCAGATCCCGTTGAAGTCTGCGATCGACGGCATCGCCAGCCCCGACCTCGAGGGCGTCGCCAGTGTGATGAGCGTAATCAAGCCGGGCAAGAACTCGCATCCGGTGCTGGCGATGGCCAGTAATCGCACCTACGGCCTGAACACGGATGCCGGCGAGACGATGCAGCCGCAGCCGTTCTCGCTGGTCGGCGATGGTGCCGGCTCGACATTCAAGATTTTCACCACCGCCGCCGCGTTGGAGATGGGCATGGGCATCAGCGCGCAGCTGGACGTGCCCGGTCAGTTCCAGGCCAAGGGCCTCGGCAGCAGCGATACCCCGGGCTGCCCGAAGGAGACCTGGTGCGTGAAGAACGCCGGGAGCTACCGCGGGTCGATGAACGTCACCGACGCACTGGCCACCTCGCCGAACACCGCGTTCGCCAAGCTGATCACGCAGGTCGGGGTGCAGCGCTCTGTGGACATGGCGGTCAGGCTTGGCATGCGGTCCTACGCGCTGCCGGGCACGGCCCGCGACTACGACCCGCAAAGCAATGAAAGCCTGGCCGACTTCATCAAGCGGCAAAATTTGGGATCGTTCACACTGGGTCCGTTCGAGCTGAACCCATTGGAGTTTGCCAATGTGGCTGCCACCCTCTCCTCCGGCGGCGTCTGGTGTCCGCCCAGCCCAATCGACAAGGTATTCGACCGCCACGGCAAGGATGTCGCGGTCACCACCGAAACCTGCGAACAGGTGGTGCCCGACGGCCTGGCCAACACGCTGGCCAACGCGATGAGCAAGGACGACCAGAGCGGGGGCACGGCCGCCGGGTCGGCTGGCGCAGCCGGCTGGGACCTGCCGATGTCCGGCAAGACCGGCACCACCGAGGCGCACCGCTCGTCGGCATTCCTCGGGTTCACGAACACGTTGGCCGGGGCCAGCTACATCTACGACGACTCGACTACACCCGGTGATCTGTGTTCGTTCCCACTGCGACAATGCGGCTCCGGCAATCTGTTCGGCGGCAACGAACCCGCGCGGACGTGGTTCACCGCGATGAAACCGATCGTCAACAATTTCGGTGAGGTCCAGCTGCCGCCGACCGACCCGCGCTATGTCGACGGTGCGCCCAGTTCGCGGGTCCCGAGTGTGTCGGGCATGAACCAGGACACCGCGCGCCAGCGGCTGCGCGAGGCCGGCTTCCAGGTCGCCGACCAGGCCAACACTGTCAACAGTTCCGCGCCGTACGGCACGGTGGTCGGCACCTCGCCGTCGGGTCAGACGGTGCCCGGCTCGATCATCACGATCCAGATCTCCAACGGCATCCCCCCGCCACCGCCTCCGCCGCCGCCCGCTGCGATCCCAGGGCTTCCTCCGGGGATGCCGCCGGAGATCGGCCAGACGGTCGTCGAGATCCCGGGACTACCGCCGATCACCGTGCCGGTGCTCGGTCCGCCCCCACCGCCGCCGCCACCGCCGTGATCGGGCTGTGAGCGCGCTGTGCAGTTGACCACGCCGTGCCGGTGAGAGGCGGTGTGTGCGGGTGACTGGCAGTAGGCTTTCTGCATGCCCGCCCCTTCAACGATCCTGAAGAACTCTGCCGCCGTGACCGTTGGTTCGGTCGTAGCCGGGATCGGTTATGCGTCGCTGATCGAACGCAATGCGTTCGTGGTGCGCGAGGTGACGATGCCGGTGCTGTCGCCGGGGTCGTCACCGCTGAAGGTGCTGCACATCAGCGATATCCACATGCGGCCGAAACAGCGGCGCAAGCAGGCGTGGCTGCGCGAGCTGGCCCGCTTGGAGCCCGACCTGGTCGTCAACACCGGCGACAACCTGGCCCATCCGAAGGCCGTGCCCGCCGTGGTGCAGACGCTGGGCGAGCTGCTGTCGGTTCCCGGCGTGTTCGTGTTCGGCAGCAACGACTACTTCGGGCCGCGGCTCAAGAACCCGGCAAATTACCTGACCAATCCCGCGCATCGGGTGCATGGCGAGCCACTGCCGTGGCAGGACCTGCGCGCGGCATTCACCGAGCGCGGCTGGCTGGACATGACACACACGCGCCGCGAGCTCGAGGTGGCGGGCCTGCGGATCGCTGTGGCCGGGGTCGACGACCCGCACCTGTCCCGGGATCGCTACGACACCATCGAGGGGCCCGCCAGCCCGGCCGCGAACCTGACGCTGGGGCTGACGCATTCACCCGAGCCGCGGGTGCTGGATCGCTTCGCGGCCAACGGCTACCAGCTGGTGATGGCCGGCCACACTCACGGCGGCCAGCTATGCCTGCCGTTCTACGGCGCGGTCGTCACCAACTGCGATCTGGACCGGTCGCGCGCAAAGGGCGCATCGCGGTGGGGGGCACACACGCAGTTGCACGTCTCGGCGGGCATCGGCACGTCGCCGTTTGCGCCGGTGCGGTTCTGCTGTCGGCCGGAGGCCACGCTGCTGACGCTGGTGGCGGCCCCCATCGGAGGCCGTGACGCCGGCACGCGGGCGGAGTCCCACCCGACCGTATCGGCGCGGTGACCGACAAGGCCGCGACAGCTGTTCGCAGCCAGCCACGGTCGTGGGTGGACAACGCGGTCCGCTTGATCGAGGCCGACGCTCGGCGCAGCGCCGACACCCATCTGCTGCGGTATCCGCTGCCGGTGGCCTGGTGCGACGGCGCCGACGTCCAGCTCTACCTCAAGGACGAGACCACGCACATCACCGGCAGCCTCAAGCACCGGTTGGCGCGGTCGTTGTTCCTGTATGCGCTGTGCAACGGCTGGATCGGTGAGGGCACCACCGTCATCGAGGCGTCGTCGGGGTCGACGGCCGTTTCGGAGGCGTACTTCGCGGCGCTGCTGGGGCTGCCGTTCATCGCGGTGATGCCGTCGTCGACCAGCGCGACCAAGATCGCGTTGATCGAATCTCAAGGCGGCCGTTGTCATTTCGTGGCTGAGTCGTCTCAGGTGTACGCCGAAGCGGAGCGGCTGGCCGAGGAGACGGGCGGGCATTATCTGGATCAGTTCACGAATGCCGAGCGCGCGACCGACTGGCGCGGTAACAACAACATCGCCGAGTCGATCTTCGAGCAGATGCGTGACGAGGCGCATCCGATTCCGGAGTGGATCGTGGTCGGCGCGGGTACCGGCGGCACCAGCGCGACCATCGGACGGTTCATCCGGTACCGGCGCTACGCGACCCAGTTGTGCGTCGTCGACCCGGAGAACTCGGCATTCTTCCCGTCCTACGCGCAGGGCCGCCGCGACGTCGTGACCGGGATGTCGTCGCGCATCGAGGGCATCGGCCGCCCGCGGGTGGAGCCGTCGTTCCTGCCGGACGTGGTGGACCGCATGGTGGCGGTGCCCGACGCGGCGTCGATCGCCGCGGCACAACACGTCAGCGCGGTGCTGAGCCGACGCGTCGGTCCATCAACGGGGACGAATCTTTGGGGGGCGTTCGGCCTGCTCGCCGAAATGATCGCAGAGGGGCGCACCGGGTCGGTGGTAACCCTGCTCGCCGACAGCGGCGACCGCTACGCGGACACCTACTTCTGCGACGAGTGGCTGACCAGCCAGGGGCTCGATCCCTCGGCATCGGCCGAGGTGCTCGTCGAATTCGAGCGCTCGGGGCGCTGGGCCTGATCGTCGGATTCGCGTGTGAGGGGCCCGTCGGAGGTCAGAAACAGCCACAACGCGGCCAGGGCGAAAAATCCTAGGTAGATGGAAGCTCCCAGCCCTGTCATTTCGTGCCTCGATTCTCGGTTAATGCCGTTAGTTTGCATAACGCCACCGACATGTCACATCCATCCCGCGGCGTGTCGTGATCTACGCCTCTGAGCGCGCGAGAGAGTGGCCTACGTTTCGGCAGTCACACCGATTTCTGCCCGAGGGTCGTTGCTGTCGCTAACCACCGCCCTCGTGCTGAAATCGCGAACAAGCCGTTTGGCTTCACCGCCCGCCGGTGCGATAGGCTGTCGTGGCTTCACGCGGGGTGTGGCGCAGCTTGGTAGCGCGCTTCGTTCGGGACGAAGAGGTCGTGGGTTCGAATCCCGCCACCCCGACTCAGAGGCTTTTCTCGGCGAGCAGGGCTCGCAGGAGGTGCGACTAGGCGAAGCCGTGTGTGGTCTTCGACTAGAGCCTGGCGAACACCATGACCGAGCTGAGCTCGACCAGGCCGACCACCAGCAACGGCCAAACTGCACCTGCGGCAAAGCTGACCATCAAGGGATGCTCCGGAGGTGATTGACGATCGGCCACGCGCCTGCCGCCCGCATAAACCGCGAACGTCACCGGCAACCAGCCAATGAGGTAGACGGCCATCAGTGTGTCGACCATGACATACCGCCCTTCGACCGACAACGCTGGGAGTCGACTTCCCCGCCAACTCTAGAACTAAACAAACCGCCACGACACTCGGCCCGCAAACATGCTACGGAGTCGGGATACGAGCGCCGGTTCCTGCCCTTCTCCGACCAAGTCGTCTGGGACCCAAACAAACTGACGCGCGCGTAGAAGACGGCATCTCGCATGCGTGGGTGGTCGCGGCCGATGGCCGGTGAACGGGCTCTTCCAGGGACATCGTGGAGCTGACCATCACCCCCGGCCCGTGCGTACTGCGGACGCTTTACGTCAGCCTCACCGATCTGGAGGCTCTCGTCGCTACGATGCCCGCTTACCTGACCGCTCGGCGCGCTGACGATAGCGGTGCCTGGTATCGCACAGTGGATAGCTCTTGCTACGGCGGAATGCGCAGATCGGGCACCACGCGAACGATGCACGGTTCGTTATCGGTCATGGCCTGTCCGCCCTGATGACCAACTGCTCTTCTTCGCGGCGGCCCGGCTCGAGCCGGCCTGTCTCTTCGATCCAGTCTGTGCGCGACGACAGCACGGGGCCGACGGGAATCCATTGCTACGCAATGACTTCAACGTCCCTCCCGGTGCAGACGCCCGCGGTGACGGCCGTGGGTCTCGGCGGTTGTCACATCGAGCTTTCGACAGTGTGCGCTCACGCGTCAAACGCCGACGTGATGCGGGTTTTGCGCGGCGGCGTTTCGGGCACACCTATGCCGTGCAAGCTTCCGACATCGCCGCCTTGCCTATCCGGCTCGGCGCCGCAGCCCGCCGCCATCGCCTGTTTCATCCGGATGGTGTTCTTGCCGAGGGCATTCTCGAGCGGGTTGCGCCGCCCAACGAAGGTCTGCCGATGAATTCCTGCGACGTTATCGGTCGCGTCTCCAAGGGAATCGGTCTGCGCGGCGGATCACCCGACATCGCGGGCCTGGCGTGGCGGATTCCGGTCCCGCCGGATTTGCGATCGTGCTCGCCGTGGGATGTTCTGCTGGCATCGACGGTCTCGGGCAAGATCGGCCGCTTTCTGCTGGCACCGGTGACCTCATGGTCGGGTGCCACGTTCACCAGTCTCATGCCGTTGCGCTTCAAGGGCGGGATGTGGTGGCTGCGCACCCGGCTGGTTTCCGACATCGAAACACCAGGGTTGTCGCTCGACACCATCCGCGATCAAATCGATTCGGGGGGAGTGGAATTCGACATCGAGCAGGCTTCAGGCACGGGCGGCTTCCTGCCGCTGGCGCGCCTGACCCTTCGCCATGTCGATCCCAGCAACGACGACATCGCGTTCGACCCGACCTTGCACAGCGACCCGGAGGTAGAGCTGGTTCCCCGCTGGCTCAGCCATTTTCGCCGCGTGGCTTATCGACGCAGCCGGGAAGGCAGAGAGACTGGGTGACCGACTACGCAGTCGGCTTCGGCTACGTCGGGCGCATCGCTACGTGAACTTGATCGGTCGGTCCGACCTCAGGCCCGCACGGCATAATTGGTTCCTCTCAGTGGGATTCGGTGCGGAGCTTCTCCAGCAGCGAGCCTGCCGCTTCCTTGAGGAACAGGTCCTGACCGTCGTCGCCGACCTGCACAAGGGCGATGTCGGTGAAGCCGGCCTGCCAGTACTTGCGCACCGCGTCGACGATTGCATCGAGATCCGGTCCGCACGGGATGGACCCGGCGACGTCCCCCGGCCGCACGAACTGCGTGGCTCCCTCGAAGCCCGCCGTCGTCGGCAGGTCCGCGTTGACCGCCCAGCCACCGCCAAACCAGCGAAACTGGTCGTGTGCGCGCCGCACGGCGGCGTCGCGGTCGGGGTCCCAGCAGATCGGTATCTGCCCGATCACCCTCACCTCGCCCGGTAGCCCAGTCGCCCGCCGCGCGTCGTGCCACGCGTCGACGAGCTCCTTGTTCGGCTCGACGGCGATCAGATGGTCGGACAGCGGCGCGAACATGTCCACCGAGCGCTCGCCGGACACCGCGGTGGCGATGGCGACGGGAGTCTCGGGGACATCCCAGATCCGGGCGGAGTCCACCTCGAAGTACTCGCCCTTCCAGTCGATCAGATCCCCGGTGAACAGCTCGCGGATGATCTGAATAGCCTCCTTGAGCATCTGTTGGCGCCGCGACACCGTCGGCCAGCGTCCGCCGACGACGTGTTCGTTGAGGTTCTCGCCGCTGCCCACCCCTAGGGTGAACCGACCGTCGGCGAGGATCTGGAGCGTCGCGGCTTTCTGCGCGACGACGGCGGGGTGGTAACGCATGGTCGGGCAGGTGACATAGGTGAACAGCTCGACCTGTTCGGTCACCTGGGCGACGGCGCCGAGCACCGACCACGCGTACGGCGCGTGGCCCTGCGACGCCAGCCACGGGAAGTAGTGATCGCTGGACACCTCGAAGTCGAAGCCCGCGCGTTCCGCCGAAACGGCATAACGGACAAGATCTTTAGGTCCGCTCTGTTCTGTCATCAGGGTGTAGCCAAAACGCGTCATGGCACTCGGGTACCCGGGTGCCCTGACGCGAAACGACTACAGCCTGGCTTTGACGGCTTCGGAGAGCCGGGCTCCGTCGGCCTTGCCCGCGGCGATGGCGGTCGCGGCCTTCATCACCTGGCCCATCTGCCGCATGCCGGGCCGCTCACCGAGGTCCTCGGCGACTTGGGCGATCGCGGTGTCGGCCACGTCGGCCAGTTCGGCGTCGGTGAGCGGGGTGGGCAGATACTCATCGATGATGCGTGCCTCGGCGTGTTCGTTCGCCGCGAGCTCGCCGCGCCCGTTCTGGGTGTAGATCTCGGCCGACTCGCCGCGCTTCTTCGCCTCCCGGGACAACACCTTGATCACCTCGGCGTCAGACAGCTCCCGCGACACTTTGCCTGCGACCTCTTCGGTCTGGATCGCCGCCAACAGCATCCGCAGTGTTGCGGTGCGCAGCTTGTCCTGCGACTTCATCGCGGTGGTCAGGTCTGCACGCAACCGGTCTTTGAGTTCCGCCATGAGGCAAACGCTACGCCGGACTGGGTCACGCGGTCCCGACAACGAAACGCGCGTCGACCTCCGCCGACACCTCGATGTGCTCCGGCACGAGCTCCACGTCCGGCGCTCCGCCAACGGCCGCGGCCCGCATGTAGGCCGCCGACGGACCACTTTCGGGTCGCGTACCGAGCATCCCGGCATCGGCGATGGCGACAGGCCGAATCTGGCCGAGCCCGAGCGCGTCGGCGTACTCCTGCGCACGTGTGACGGCGTCTCGGACCGCCCGCGTGCGCACTTCCTTCTGCAGTGCTTCAAGACGTTTCGCGGTCAGCGCCCACTCGACCCGTGCAACGCGGAATCCCTCGGTGTTCGCGACGTGCTCGCCGACCCAGCGGGACAGCGCGCTGAAGTCCCGAAACTTCACCTCCAAATCGACGCTGGCGTGGTGGACGAGCGGAAGCTGCTTGCCGTCCTTGTTCCATGGTCGGTTCGACCAGGTGCGCAGTTGGTCAGCGGACCACCACGTGACGGCACCATTGTCCTTGTCGTCCAGCGGGGCAATCGACGCCTTGACGGCATCGAGGTCACGTGCGACGCGGCCGTACACCGGTTCCATGACCGGCCCCTCGTACGCGATCGTGGCGTGCACGGTCCCGCGTTCGGGCCGCTCGAATGCGGCGAAGGACCCGCGCACCGTGATCTCAGTCGACATGTGGCCACGGTAACGCCGACAACCGACACGGCCAGAGTCGACCACGTTGTCAATTTGCATACCGATCGACAGGATGGTGACCATGAGCAACGACGCCGGCGGATTCCCCATGCCGGGTCCGCCGCCGCCGGGCTATCCACCCCCCGGCTACCCGCCACCGGGTTATCAGGGTGATCCGCGGCCCGCCTACCAGGGCTATCCGCCGCCGGGCGGCTACCCTCCGCCCGGTTACCCACCGCCGGGCTATCCGCCCCCGCCGGGATACGGCGGGGCGCCGCCGGGTTACGGCCCGCCAGGTGGCTATCCGCCGCCCGGTTATCCGCCCGCCTGGCTATCCGCCGCCCGGATACCCGCCCGGATACGGTCCGCCGCCGGTTGCGCCTGCCCTCAAGCCGGGGGTCATTCCGTTGCGGCCGTTGAGCCTTTCGGACATCTTCAACGGCGCCGTCGCCTACATCCGGGCCAATCCCAAGGCGACGCTGGGGCTGACGACCATCGTCGTGGTCGCCGCGCAGATTGTCGCTCTCATCTTGTCGGTGGGTCCACTGGCCGTCACCGGTGAGATCCGGCCGACGCTGAGCGGCGAGGAGGTGTCGACAGGTGCGCTGCTCGGTTCGTCGGCATCTAGCCTCGCAGGCGCCGTCGCCACTTGGCTGTCGTCCATTCTGTTGAGTGGCATGCTCACCGTCGTCGTGGGACGGGCAGTCTTCGGCGCGAGCATCACCGCCGGTGAGGCGTGGCAACGGCTCCGTCCCAGGCTGTGGGCGTTGATCGGTTTCACCGTGCTGGAAGTGATCGGCGCAGCCGTGTTGATCACGGTCGTGGTACTCATCATCGCCGGCGTCGCCGTGGCGGCCAACGGTGTCGCGGCCGCCGTCATCGGGGTGCCGTTGGTGCTGGCCCTGATCGCCGGCCTGATCTATCTGGTCACGATGCTCAGCTTCGCGCCGTCGATCATCGTGCTGGAACGACTCGAGATCATCCCCGCGATCTCGCGCTCTTTCAAACTGGTGCGCAACGATTTCTGGCGGGTCCTCGGAATCCGGTTGCTGGCCGGAATCGTGACCGTGGTGATTGCCGGGGCGGTTACTGTGCCGTTCAGCTTCGGTGGCCAAATCCTGCTCGTCTCAGCGTCATCCACGCTGGCGGCACTCATCGCGCTCGTCCTCCTGTCCATTGGCAGCGCGATCGGTCAGATCATCACCGCACCGTTTTCCGCGGGCGTCGTCGTTCTGCTCTACACCGATCGCCGCATCCGCGCCGAGGCGTTCGACCTGGTGCTGCAGACGGGAGCGGCGTTCGGTCCCGGCGCTCCCGCCGATTCCACCGACAACCTCTGGCTGACCCGCCAAGCCTGACGTGCCGACGATAGACATCGACCGCGATGCCGCGCACGAGGCCGCGCAGCATGAACTCGGAAAGCCGATCTACCCCAAGGCGTCGCTGACCGAACGGCTCGTGAACTGGATCGACGAACTGCTGTACAAACTGGCGGACGCGGGCTCGTCGGTGCCGGGCGGTTGGTTCACGCTCAGTGTCCTGCTGACCCTGCTAGCAATTGCCATTGTGGTGGCGGTCCACATTGCCCGGCGTACCATGCGCACCAACCGCGGCGGCGGGTACGCGTTGTTCGGCGAGCATGAACTCAGCGCCGCCGAGCACCGCGCGATCGCCGAACAGTATGCGGCGGTGGGTAATTGGTCGGTCGCAATCCGTCACCGGCTCAGAGCCGTCGCACGCCAATTGGAGGAAAGCGGTGTCCTCGACCCGGTCCCGGGCCGAACCGCGACCGAACTAGGCCGCGATGCCGGACGGGCCATCCCGAATCTGGCAGCCGAATTGAGCAGGGCCGCAGAGGATTTCAACGACGTCACCTATGGCGAACGGCCTGGCACCGAATCTGCGTATCGGATGATCGTCGACCTCGACGATCATCTGCGGACCCGCACGTCGGCGTCGGACGCCGCCGCCGCGGTGCCGGCAGCGGCCCACGGCTGGGCACAAGTGCGATGACGCCGCCCGATACGGCCGTCGGGCCGACGGTCGCGCAGCGGTGGCGCACCGCCCGCTGGATGCTGCTCGCGGTGGTCGTCATCGTCGGGGTGGCCACGCTGAGTACCTATCTGACAGCCCCGCGTCCCGGCGGCCCCATGGATCCGGAATCGACGTCACCGGAGGGCGCCCGAGCGCTGGTCACGATCCTGCGTGAGCACGGCGTCGACGTCATCGCGGCCGGCGACATCGCCGCGGTGGAAGGCGCGGCACGGCCCGACACCCTGATCCTTGTCGCGCAAACGTTCTATCTGTTCGACGACGACCTAGTGCACCGCTTGGCCGCGCTTCCCGGCGACCGGCTGCTGGTGGCGCCGGTGTCTCGGACCCGCGAACAGCTCGCACCGGAGATCCGCCTCGACGGCGCCACGACTTTCGCTGACTTTAAACCCCACTGCGACTTGCGGGAGGCGACGCGCGCGGGCGAGGTGCAGTTCGGCCTGGGCGACGCCTATGAGGCGGCAGGCAGCGTGCCCGTGACGCGCTGCTACGGCGGCGCCCTGGTCCGTTACACCCACAACGGCCGTGAGGTCACGGTCGTCAGTGACGCCAACTTCATGACCAACTCCGGTCTGCTCAAGCAGGGCAACGCTGCACTCGCCATGAACCTCGCGGGGTCACATCCGCGGGTGATCTGGTACGCACCTCAGCACAGCGAAGGCGGTGGCGAATCCGGTGGTGGCGCAGGGATTATCGACCTCATCCCGGATCAGGTTGGACTGGATCGTCCTGCAGCTGTGCCTGGTCGTCGCGCTCTTGGCGGTGTGGAAGGGGCGGCGCCTCGGCCCGCTGGTTGCCGAGCAGTTGCCCGTGGTGATCCGGGCCTCGGAGACCGTCGAGGGCCGCGGACGGCTGTACCGGTCACGGCGCGCACGTGACCGCGCTGCGGAGGCGCTGCGAACGGCTGCGTTGCAGCGGATGATGCCCCGCATCGGTCTCGGGCACGACGCCGAGCCGCCCGCGGTCGTCGCGGCGCTCGCCGAGCGGTGCGGGTTATCACCACAGGCGTTGGCGCACCTATTGTTCGGTCCGCCGCCGGCCAGCGACCCCGATCTGGTCAACCTCGCTCACGAACTCGACAACATCGAAAGGCAGGTCGCTCAATCTTGACTCAGCCAACTGCACAGAACGCGGGTCAGTCGGCGGCGACCTCGGACTCCGGAGCCGCATCGGCGGCGACATCGGACTCCGCACGAAATGCCCTGCTGGCCTTGCGCGGTGAGATCGCCAAGGCGGTCGTCGGACAGGACGCCGTCGTCAGCGGATTGGTGATCGCACTATTGTGCCGCGGCCACGTCCTGCTGGAAGGCGTTCCCGGTGTCGCCAAGACGCTGCTGGTGCGGACCCTCGCCGCAGCGCTGCAGCTCGACTTCAAGCGTGTGCAGTTCACTCCCGATCTGATGCCAGGCGACGTCACCGGCTCGCTCGTATACGACGCCCGCACAGCAGAATTCGAGTTCCACTCCGGACCCGTGTTCACCAATCTGTTGCTGGCCGACGAGATCAACCGGACCCCACCCAAGACGCAGGCCGCCCTGCTGGAGGCCATGGAGGAACGCCAGGTCAGCGTCGAGGGACAACCGCGTCCCCTGCCGGACCCGTTCATCGTCGCCGCGACGCAGAACCCGATCGAGTACGAGGGCACCTACCAGCTGCCTGAGGCGCAGCTGGACCGGTTCCTGCTGAAGCTCAATGTGCCTCTGCCGCCGCGGGACCAGGAGATCGCGATCCTGGACCGGCACGCCCGCGGCTTCGACCCTCGCGACCTGTCCGCGGTGAAACCCGTTGCGGGCGTTTCAGAGCTGGCGGCGGCCCGGGAGGCCGTGCGTCAGGTCCTGGTGGCCGACGAGGTGCTCGGCTACATCGTCGACATCGTCGGGGCGACGCGGCACTCACCGTCATTGCAGCTGGGTGTGTCGCCACGCGGCGCGACGGCGCTTCTGGCCACGGCGCGGTCGTGGGCGTGGCTTTCCGGCCGCAACTACGTGACGCCCGACGACATCAAGGCGATGGCCCGCCCGACCCTGCGGCACCGGGTGTCGCTTCGGCCGGAGGCCGAGCTCGAGGGCGCCAACCCCGACGGCGTGCTCGACGGCATACTCGCGGCCGTGCCGGTACCGCGCTAGTGGTCCTTACCGGCCGCGCCGGCCTGATCGCGCTGATCTGCGTTCTGCCGATCGCGATTTCACCGTGGCCCGCAATCGCTTTCGTCGTCCTGCTGGCGGCGTTGGTCGCGGCGGTCGTCGTGGACGTCGCGTGGGCGGCCAGCACGCGCAGGCTGAACTGCAGCCGGCTCGGCGAGACCGCCGCACGGCTGGGCCAACCCGTCGACGCGGTGTTGGTGGTCGAGAATGTCGGCGGCAGGCGCTTCCGTGGACAGATCCGTGACGCCTGGGCGCCCAGCGCCCGCGCCGAACCCCGCACGCATTCAGTCGATCTCGTGGCGGGCCAGCAAGTTCGACTGGTCACCCAATTGCGCCCGGTTCGACGCGGCGACCAGCGCTCTGCGCTTGTCTCCGCACGCTCAATCGGCCCGCTAGGCCTGGCCGGTCGGCAGAGTTCGTACCGGGTGCCGTGGCAGATCCGGATCCTTCCGCCGTTCCTGTCGCGGAAGCATTTGCCGTCGCGGCTGGCGAAGCTGCGGGAACTCGAAGGCATGACGCCGGTGCTGATCCGGGGTCAGGGCACCGAATTCGATGCGCTGCGCGAATATGTCATCGGCGACGACGTCCGGTCCATCGACTGGCGCGCCACCGCCCGGCGCGGTGACGTGGTGGTGCGGACGTGGCGGCCCGAGCGCGACCGTCGGGTGGTCATCGTGCTCGACACCGGCCGCACGTCGGCAGGCCGCGTCGGGGTCGACCCGACTGCCAGTGATCCCGGCGGCTGGCCCCGACTGGATTGGTCGATGGATGCCGCGCTGCTGCTGGCCGCGCTGGCAGCGCGCGCTGGTGACCATGTTGATTTCATCGCTCACGACCGGGTGACCCGAGCGGGTGTCTACAACGCGTCGCGCACCGACCTTCTCGCGCAGCTGGTGGGCGCGATGGCGCCGCTACAACCCGCGCTGGTGGAATCCGACGCACGCGCAATGGTGGCCGCGGTGCAGCGACGGATCGGACGACGGGCCCTCGTGGTCCTGCTGACCGACCTGAACGCGTCGGCGCTCGACGAGGGCTTGATGGCGGTGCTACCGCAGCTGTCCGCCAAGCATCAGGTGCTGCTCGCGGCCGTCGCGGATCCGCGCGTCGAGCGCCTTGCCGCCGGTCGCGCCGACGCGGCCCAGGTGTACGACGCGGCCGCGGCCGAACGGGCGCGCAACGACCGGCGGGCGATCGCGTCGCGGCTGCGGCGGTCGGGCGTCGACGTGGTGGACGCACCGCCCGAGGAGTTGGCGCCCGAACTCGCCGACCATTATCTCGCGATGAAGGCCAGCGGCCGACTCTAACTCGTTGGGACGATGTCGGGGGCGTCGTCGACGTCGCCGCTCTCGCCCGCCCTGGCGGCCTTGCGGCCGAAGTGGAAAACGTAAGCGAGGAAGGCGATTTCGACGGTCACACCGATGCCGATGCGAACAAACGTCGGCAGTGACGAAGGCGTGACCAACGCCTCGATCAGCCCGGCGACGAGCAGCACACCGACCAGACCGACGGCCACCGCCACCACCGCTCTGCCCTGTTCAGCGAGCACCTGCCCACGCGGCCGATTGCCTGGTGACACCACCGACCAGCCCAACCGCATCCCCGAGGAGGCGGCCAGGAACACCGCCGTCAGTTCGATCAGCCCGTGCGGGGCGAGCAGACCGAGGAAGACGTCGGCCTTGCCTGCATCGAACATCAAGCCCGCGATAACGCCGAGATTGAGTGCGTTTTGAAACAGCAAATACGGGATCGGTATGCCGAGCAGGATAGCGAAGCCGATGCACTGGACTGCGACCCACGAATTGTTCACCCACACCTGCAGCGCGAACGACCCGGCGGGGTTCTCGCTGTAATAGGACGCGAAGTCGTGGTTGACCAATTCCTCTATCTCGCTTGGGGTTTTGAGGGTCGACTGCAGCTCCTGGTTGCCGGACACCCACAGGGCGATCAGCACGACCACGAAGAAGAACGCCACGGCCGTGCCGAGCCACCACCGCCAAGACCGGTAGGCGACCACCGGGAACGACACAGTCCAAAACCGGACGAACTCACTCCACAGCGGCGCGTGGGCGCCGGTCACCGCCGAACGCGCCTGCGCCACCAGGCCCGACAACCGACCGATGAGCACCGAATCGGTCGATGCGGTCCGCACCATCGACAGGTGCGTCGACACCCGCTGGTAGAGGTCGACCAACTCGTCGACCTCCGCGCCAGTCAACCGCCGACGCCGCTTCACCAGCACCTCCAGCCGGTCCCACGTCGGGCGATGCGACAGCACGAACGCGTCGACATCCACGTGGCAAATCCTAGTAGCGCGTTGAACGACTGGGATCGGTCGAGTCGTTAGAGTAGGAGGGCGATTTGGCTACGGGTCAGGAAGCCTTCGTAAGCGTCGTGAGTGACTTGGTAGTGGCGGTTAAGGCAGCGACCAGTGGTTGATCGTGCCCGTTGGTGCGTTCAGCCACCTTGGGGCGCGGCTGGACGATGAACCGGCAGCTGGGTTTCGACGCGGACACGACGTCGAGGTGACCCCAGCCTTGGCGGCGGCGTCGGCGACGGTTGAGCCGGTGTAGCCGTTGTCCACCCAAATTTGCGCGATGGTCGGCGCGACGCGTTTGGCCTTCCGCCGCAGCTTCGGGAAGATGGTCTGCTCCTGCGCGTCAGCCGGGGTGAGGAGGGCAGCGGGCAAACAGAAAGGATCACGGAACCGCCGTGACGCCGCAGCCAAGCTGGGGCGTCACCACGATCACGTCGCGAACGTGCGCCGGCATTTCCTGCACCAGGTATCGGGCGCGCTGGTCAAGACCCACGACCGGCTCGTGATCGAGAACCTGAACGTGTCCGGGATGCTGGCCAACCACCGCCTGGCCCAAGCCATCTCCGATGCCGGCTGGGCTGAGTTCGGCCGCCAACTGGGCTACAAACATGCCTGGCGCGGCGGCGAACTCGTAATAGCGGATCGTTGGTACCCGTCGAGCAAGCTCTGCCCGGCTTGCGGTGCCATCCGTGACGATCCGACCCTGGCCGATCGGATGTTCACGCGCGTGTGCGGACACTCCGCTGACCGCGACCTGAATGCGGCGGTGAATCTCGCCCGCTGGGGCCAAACGCGTCACCTCGATCCCCGTACCCCCAAGCAACGGGGCCGGGCCACCAACGCCGACGGGACGGCGCTGACCAGCACCCCACGCGTGCCGGTGAAACCAGCCCGGTTGAAATGGGAACTGACGTTCACCCCGCATACTAGCGGCCTGAACCGATGACGCCCGAGAAGGGCGGTGTCGAACAACTCACCAGAGTCGTTCGACGCGCTTTAGTAGCGTGCTCG
Source organism: uncultured Actinomycetota bacterium (assembly GCA_963770125.1). Taxonomy (GTDB): domain Bacteria; phylum Actinomycetota; class Actinomycetes; order Mycobacteriales; family Mycobacteriaceae; genus Mycobacterium. Next base: position 190,806 of record CAVYPI010000111.1, read on the forward strand.
GTATGGTCCGCCAGCAAGAACCAGTCGTGACCGGGGACGCGGTGGTCCTAGATGTTCAGATCGCCCAGCTACCGGTGCGCGCGCTGTCGGCGATGATCGATGTCATCGTGGTGTTCATCGCCTACACCATCGGCGTGCTGTTGTGGGCGACCACGCTGACGCAGTTCGACACCGCGTTTTCGGCCGCCGTGCTGATCATCTTCACCGTGCTGTCCCTGGTGGGCTATCCGATCGCGTTCGAGACCGCGACCCGGGGCCGATCGCTGGGCAAGATGGCGCTCGGGCTGCGGGTGGTGTCGGAGGACGGTGGTCCGGAACGCTTCCGCCAAGCACTGTTTCGTGCGCTGGCCGGGGTGATCGAGATCTGGATATTCGCAGGCGGCCCTGCAGTGATCTGTAGCCTGCTGTCGCCCAAGGGAAAACGCATCGGCGACATCTTCGCAGGCACCGTGGTGATCAGTGAGCGTGGCCCGCGGCTGACCCCACCGCCGCCGATGCCACCGCAGCTGGCGTGGTGGGCATCGTCGCTGCAGCTGTCTGGCCTGCGCCCCGAGCAGGCCGGACTGGCGCGCCAATTCCTTTCGCGCGCACCGCAATTGGATATTCAGGTGCGCGATCAGATGGCGTACCGGATCGCGGTTGACGTGGTCGCGCAGATTTCACCGCCGCCTCCACCCGGCGCTCCGCCCCAGCTGGTCCTGGCGGCGGTGCTGGCCGAGCGGCATCGCCGCGAACTGGCGCGGCTGCAACCGCCGTCACCCGCCGGACCGCCGCCGCAATGGCCCGCGCAGCCCGCGTATCAGCAGCCGCCGGTGTCGCCGTCTTCGGCGGACTCCGGCGGGTTCACTCCGCCCGGCTGAACAATGGTCGCTTCCATTCACCGGTAACGCAGGCCGACCAGCATCAGCACGGCGCCGATGAAGCTGGCGATCGTGCGCGCGTGGTTCCACGCTGTCCAGGTCGAGAAATACGCCTGCCACTCGCGGGCGGCGTCGGCCACCGACAGTCCATCGGGGTTCACGCTGTCGAGGTGATTGTTGAGTGGGACGTTGAAGACCATCGTGATGATCGCGCCGAGGATTCCGAAGATCGCGCCGATCAGCACCCACCAACTGCCAGGCTGATTCAGGCGAACCACAGCCGTCACACCGACCACGAGGGCCAGGATCGTCGCACCGAAGTACGCCAGCAGAAACGCCGGGTTGGAATTCGCCTCGACGTTGATGCCGCGCATTGCGGTGATGGCGGCGACGGGACCCGTGCGGTCCAGACCGCGCATCACGAATGTGGAGAACACATACATCATTCCGCCGGCGGCGGCACTTGCGAGCGCTGCGAGCGAGGTCAGGATGACAAACGGGCTTGTACTCATGCCCCAGAAGTCAACTGGGAACCGCGAAGACGATCCATCGTTGACCGTCCCAAGTGCATACGCGTCCGTCTATGCCACCTCGACACCGTGGTAGGGCTTGACCGACACCGCTGCTGGCCAGGCCCAAACCAGCGCGACCGCCGCCGTGAACACCAGAATCGTTGTCGCCCGGCCAGATCCGGACGACAGCGCCAGGACGCAAACCCGATGGATCAGGCTCCCTTCTGCGGACCAGAGCAAGTGCGGCAGAGCCTCGATGTCGGTGCGCACGCGCGGACCGCCGTCCACGTGTTTCTCGCCGGTTATCGGCCGCGGGTGGAGGCAGGATGACTGTAGGCTCCCGGCGTGGACGCCGTGGTCGGCCTGCTCGACGGTGTGCGAGCGCGAGGCGCATTCGTGTTGCGGATGATGATGGATCCGCCGTGGTCGATGAGCATCAAAGACAAGGCGCCGCTGACATTGATCTGCCAGACCCGCGGCCGCGCGGCGATCGTCGGTGAGAGCAGCGGGATCGTCCGGCTGGGGCCGGGCGACGTCGCACTGACCCGCGGCACCGAGCACTACGTCTTCGCCGACGACCCGGCCACCACGCCGATGGTCGTCATCCATCCGGGCCAGCGCTGCACCACGCTGTCCGGCGAGGACCTGCGGTTCGAGATGTCGCTCGGGGTGCGCACGTGGGGCAACAGCCCGTCGGGCGCGACGCGCTCGGTGATCTGTGCCTACGAGGGCCGCAGCGAGGTCAGCGCGCGGCTGCTCGACGCGTTGCCGGCGGTGCTGGTGCTGCGCGCCGACGAATGGGAAACCCCGCTGGTGGAACTGCTCGCCGCCGAGGCGGGCAACGACGGGCCCGGCCAGGAGGCGTTCCTGGACCGCCTGCTCGACCTGGTGCTGATCGCGGTGCTGCGCACCTGGTTCGACCGCGACGGTTTGCATAATCGGAATAATCGAACCTATGGGCGCTTTACATATCCCTTTGCTGCAAAACGAGTTGCGCGTCAACTTTGCATAATCGGAATAATCGAATCCGGAACGGGCCGTTCAAAGGGCTGTTCGCATCGACTTCGCGATGAGAAAAGCCTCTTCTGCTGGCAGATTCCTTGACGGATACCGAACAATCCGTCTGCTTCAGTTCCGCCCATCTTCGCCAAGGAGCGGCTGACTTGCCTGGAAGATGCGGCGCTGACGGGACTTGGCAGACCCTGAAACAGCGGTCTGCGATTGCGCTTTGAGATCGTCGAGGTTGGCCCGGCAGAAAGGACACTCGATCACTTCGAGATGGAACGTCAGGTACGACGCGAGCTCGGGGTCGAGTGCGTCAAGCAAAAAGCTGCCCAGTTGCTGACGACTCGGGCACGTCATGCGCGAGCGATGCCAGATGGCACCCAAGGTGTGCAACTGGCCGTCAGATCGATTCTGGCGGACGTTCTCGAGCTGGGCCCGGAGCTCGGCCGAATCGCGCAGGGCTTTCTCCACCCGCGCTGATTGTTCGGCAGCCAAGGCGTCGGCCAGGTAGTCGCGCAGCATTGCATCGTCAATGGGCGCTGATGCACTCTCGGGAGCCCGTCCGCGGCCGTGCGCGACTGTCGGCGCGATCAGCGTCAGGTCGGCCTTTGCCCTTAGCGTCGCCCTTCATGATCAATCAGCCTCCACCGAGCTCGTCGAGCGAAAGACCTGCACGCCGCGCCATCTCCTTGAGTCGAGCAATCGTCTGAAATTTGTAGCTGGCGACCGCCTGCTCGGTGATTTCGAGATACTTGGCGACATCTTTGTTGGCCCATCCCTTGACGATCAAGAGCTCCATGCAGCGCAGCCGGTCATAGTCGCCACGGGTCAGCCATTCGCGGACCAGTTGATTCATCGACTCGGTCAACAGCCGCTCCTCGGCTTTGCGCCGTTCTCCGCTCCGCGCGATGCTCGAGGCGGCCCGGCCATCACCGGGCACTTCGTCCAGCGGCCGGCCGTGGTCGTCCGAACCAAATTGGTCGATCGGCCGCCGCCCTTGCTTGCGCAGGTGATCGGTCAACTTGTGGGCAGCGATCGAGAATAAATAGGCCTCGATATCGCGCTTCTCGTCGTAGTGCGGCAAACTGGTGAGAAAGCCGATGAACGTCTCCTGGACGACGTCCTCGCTGGCTGCTCGATCCCGCAGCCGGCTGTCGACGAATGCCAGCAGCCGCCCTACGAATCGTTCGATGAGCTGCTGCCATGCGTCGGCATCGCCCGCGCGCACTTGCCGGACCAGCAGGGTATCGGTCTCTGTCACAGACATCGCTTGGGTCCGCCCCGGGACGGGTTCACACGCGGAATCGCCCTCGCTCAATGCGCATCAATTGTAAACGCGCCCGGGGACGTTTGCCTATCCTGCTCGCTGCTCAGGCGATCATTTGATAGATGAGCACACCGCCGGCACCCACCCCAGCGGCCGCCAGCAGCCTCAGCCGTTTGGTGTAGTAGCCTTTGGTCGCTTCGTCCGCGCGAATATAACCGGAAACGGCTGCCAGGCAGATCAAGATGAAGCTGAGCGACCCACCCAGGGTGAGCAGCCGCCGCCCGACCAATTGGCGGTTGTAGACCTCGACCAATTTGGCACGGCGGTCAGGCGAAGCATCGTACTTAAGGCGGGCCACGTACATCGTCCCGTACGGTTTGACTTCGGGCTCGAACTGGGTATCCACCACCAGGGAATTCACCAGATGATCCGGTGCGTTCCAGGATCGAGGAACTTCGGGGTCGAGCCAGGCAGCGACGGCCTCGCGGAGTTGGCGGCGGGCTTGTGCCTCTGCCCGCGGCTTGTCCGCACAGATGAGCCCGTCAATCTCGCGGATTGTCCGCTCGGTCTTGACCGCTACTACGGGCGGCTTCGGCGTTGACTTTGATGGCTTGCTGACCGAAACCTTGACACGCGGCGACGACGGCGGTTGAGGCTGTGCCTCGGAAACGCGAGTCCCGGGGACGATCGGAACCGGAATCCCTTCAGCTTGCTCGCGCTCGGCGACCGGAGGAACGGGCGGCACGGAAGGGGGTGCGTTGTCGTCGTCGTCGTCAGCAGCAGAGTCGGCTACGTCGTCAGTAGCTTGATGGAACTCGTTGCGGATGTCGTCGGCGAGCTCGCGCAGATCGTGGTGAATTTCGTTAAAAGCCTTGCGGCCCTCGTCGCGCACCTCATGGAACGCCTGCCGGATTTCACGGCGACGGTCTGCCGGACAGCTTCATGAGCCTCGACCGTCGCGTGGTTCCTGGCGTCATCAAGCTGAATATAGTGCGTTTCATTATGGTGTCTTGGCGGCCCGGAGGGCGACCATCGCGACCCTCTGATCCAACTTGAAGACCCAGAACGCCAGCATCATCAGAATGATGAGGAGGATAAGACGTTTCATTGGAGTCCAATCCCGTAACGACTCGTGCTCAAAGACTCGTGAAAAGGAATTTCCGTCGGTCCTGATCGATGCATGAAAACCACGCATCTTGAACGGTGGTCAACGCTCACGCGCGACGACCTTGCCCTTGGGCTTCTTCTTTTCCGAAGCGGTGATGTACCGCTTGTAAAGGGCGGCTGCTTCGTTCCAGGGGCTGACAAGCTGAACGGCCGTGGCAATTGCGACGGCGATGTAAACGCCTTCCCGCGGATCATACGGCCAGAAGAACGGAACAAGAATCGCCGAGACGAGCCCCGTCCAGAGAATCGGCCAGAAGCGGAATCGCGACTTGCGATCGCGGGCGGTGAGCGCCAGCCAGCCAGCCATGATCGTGTAGAGGGCCCCGAAGTAAACCGGCGTCAGGTTGTGAGGTTGTGAGTAGGAGATCAGATACTCGTTCGAGCCAAGCCGAACGGTGCTGGCGAAGGACGTCCCGACGATGCCGACAAGCAACCCGGCGGCCAGAGCGATCAGACGGATGTCACGCCATCGAACCGGCGAATTTCCATGGTCTTGTTGGGGACCAAGACCGTCCAAGTGCCCAGAAGCGCCATGCCGAATAGATAGGCAAGGTGCTGGGGATCGGTCTGCGGGATTGATGTCCAGGAGCCCAGGGCCGGAATCGTCAGAAGCGCCAAAAGCGGGGCGGCCCAGAGCATCGAGGAAGTCAATTCGGCGATGCGGACCCGATCGCTGGGCACGGGCGGCGGTTCGGGGATCGGGGCGGGGCGGCGGCGGGGCCTCCGCCGACATCAGGAGTACGGGGGCGGGCACGACGTCCCGCACCATTAGCCGGCGGCCGACCTCCCGAGGTGGTTGATGATTCCGCGGGGCGGGCGACCGCGGCAACCCGGCCCGGACGCTGAAGCGCTTGCCAGTTCGCTCGGATCCGCTCGCCGATGCCCTCCGATATTGCGATTTCGGGGCGGTCGCGTGTCCGGCCCGATGTAGAAGATCGGCTCCTCGGCCTCGATCCGGAGCACATCGTCCTGTTCGGGCTTGGCGGCCTGCGCCTTTATCCTCGAGCCCCTGCGCTGCGCCGCCTTGCCGTCGCCGATGATGCGGACATCGGGCTCTCGCGGAGCGTCCTCGGGCGGAAGCATGTCGAAGATCCGGCCGGGCCGCTGGTTCGGGTCCTTGGCCAGCGCCCTGGCGACGATCGCCTTGAAGGGCTCGGGGAGCATCGACACGTCGGGCCGCGCCGTCAGGTGCTTCATCAGGACTTCGTTGACGGTCTCGCCGTCGAACGGCACCCGGCCGGTGAGCATCTCGTAGAGGATGACGCCGATCGCGTAGACGTCGATCGGCTTGTGGTACTTGCCCGAACCGAATCTCCGGAGCCATGTAATGGCAGGTGCCGATGCTCTCGGAATGGTCGGTGCCCTGGCTGGGCGTGATGAGCTTGGCCAGGCCGTAATCGCCGATCTTGACGATCCCTTCTTCCATGAACAGATTGGCCGGCTTGAGGTCGCGGTGGACGATCCCGTGGTCGTGGAGGTAGGCGACTCCCTCGACCAGCCCTTTGAGCCAGTGGCGGACCTCGGCCAGCGGCAGCCCGGCCGGGATACTGCTTCAGGACGCTGGCCAGGCTCGGGCCGGCGACGTATTCCATGACGACGAACGAGTCGCCGGCGTCGCTGGTCTTCATGTCGAAGATCGTCAGCAAGTTCGGGCACTTCAGGTTCATGCACTGCATGACCCCGCGCCGCTCGACATCGAGGTTGCGAAGGATCAGCTTGAGGGCAACTTCCTTACCGGAGTCGGAGGTGCCGTAATAGACCTCGCCGAAGCCGCCGCGGCCGATGGCCCGCTTGATCGTGTAGCCGTCCAGCGGCCGTGCACCCGAACCGAAGGTGTAGCGGCCTTGCGCCTGGGATGTTGGGTTGGCTTTGGGCATGTCTGAGCTTCCCATGGGGTCATCGGCCCCTGTTTCCGACGGGGAGTTCGGCTCGTACGCGATCGTCTCGTCCATGCGGTTATCGCTGTTCAAGTCGGTGCCAGGCCGTTCTTCAACCGTCGCACTCATCGGTTGTGCAACTCCCACAGAGATGGCCGATCGAGCCGGCCGAGACTACCTTCATTTTGATCGATCGGAACTGCGGATGCGACACTGAATCTTCGAGCCGGGGCAGCCGAGCATCCCGATCGGACGTCGCGTTGCACTCTTACACGGGCTGATTTCCCAGGGGTTCGAGACTGAACGAAAAACCGTCGCCCAGGACACTGGACTGCAATGTCAGAGGAGCACGCGAGGCACAGGTTCGGCCGTCGACGTCAAAGGCACCGACAGCACGGCACCAGAGTGAGCCGGCCTGACGATAGAGAACGACCGGGTTCTCAAGCGCCGGGGCCGGGATGTGAGCCTGGGTCGCCTCGCCCACGATGCACGTTTCCGCCATCAAGAGCACGCCGTCGACCGCCAGCGGGAAGCCGGTGCCGGCTGACGATCGATAGCCGGGCAGTCGCACTGACCGGGCTCGGCTGGCGAAACTCGAGCTCGACGGTCGAGCCCAGACGGATCACGTCGCCGTCCTTGAGCACAGCCTGGTCGACCACCGGCTTGCCGTTGACGAACGAGGCGTGATGGGCCTGCAGCAGATAACTGTCGCCGTTGCGGAGGAGCGTGGCATGGTTCCGCGAGAGATCGCCCATCAGCGGAATGTCGGCATGGCTGTCGGGCCCGGCTCGTCCCAGGACGACGCGGTCGTCCAGGCAGACGAGATAGCCGCCGACGGCGTCAACCCAGAGCAGAAACCGACCCTTGGGGCCGGTCGCGTCGACCCGGGTGAGCGGCCGCGGGCCATCGGACGCGTGAGCGGTGAGGGCCCGGCGACAAGTCGCATCGGCCGGCCATTACCGCGTGAGCCAAGGTCTTCCGGCTGACAACCTGCCTGGCCCGATCCGCGGCAGCGCCGTTCAGCCAGATGATGCCCTCGGACTCGGTGAGGGCCGGCTCGGGACGCTCTTGTGGGTCGGCAGACGCCGGTCCGATCATGGCATTGACCTGTGGTGCGCGGCCGCCGCGGTGCGGCCAGTTGCGCCGCCGCCGGCCCGATCGCCGCGATCTGCTGCCAGGCGCGCGAGCGCCATTGCCGCGCCGCCGGGTGCTCGGGGACAACCGCCAGCACGGCCTCGGCTGCTGACAGAATCTGGGGCCACTTTCCTTCCGAGAGGGCCGCGTACAGTGCCTCGACCTTGGGAGCGGCTCCCTTCTGGCGATTGCTCCAGCTCGACCTTGAGCGGCGCCATCGCCTGCTGGGCGGCCGTTGCACCTGCACCCCCAGCCAGCCGCTCGGCCCGGTCGAGTTGTTCATACGCCCGGCCAAACTCGCCGCGCCGCCCTTCCGCGACCGCCGCCTGCCAGGCCTCGGCGACCTCTCTCGATCGCCGCAAGGCTGGTCCACTGATCTTGTGCCGCGACAGTTCCTCGATTCGCTCAGAGCGCCCGTGCCGGCTCGCCGGCGTCCAGATCGACCACGCACTTCGTCGGCCACCCGGTCAGCCAGGTTCAGTCGGGCGGCGGCCAGCGAGTCCGGCGGTGCACCGATCCGCTCGGCCAGGTCCAGGTCTTCGATGGCGCCGGAAAGGTCGTCGACGACTCCGCGGCGCGTGGCCCGGGCAAGCAAATCGAGCGCCAGCCGGCTGCGGAACTGAACCACGTGATGGTGGTCGGCCACGCCGGGCCGATTCGCCAGGGCATAGGCCTCTTCGAACCGTCCCACTCTCGCGGCTTCCTCGGCTTGCCGCAAGATGATGTTCCAATGTCCCAGCATGGTTGACTCGCCGTCCGGATTGACCATGAGGATTCGTTTCAATCCGTTCCGGTCGTGACATTTGACCGGAAGAAATACTGGTTCCTGACGTTATTACGATCGATTCGATCTGCGAGGCGGTGCGGCTGCGAAATGCCGGTGATCAGTTTCTCACTCGTCTTTGCATTTCCCGAATACCGCCGGGTTTTCGTGGGTGGCGGATCTCGTTCTACAAAACCGGCTCGACGGGGCGAGGGCACTGCATTCGGTCAGCTTCGCTCGTTGGCCAGTCTTCCGCCCGTGAGCTCTGCAACCTGACTTCGACCTCCGTCCCCCCCTTCAGACCCATTTTCTCCGATCGGGGGGATGCGGAAGACGGGACGGAGGGGTGAGACGGATCGGTCGAAAAGTGGAGTGCTCTTGTGGAGCACTCCGGTTCACGTCAGGCCGAGTTCACGATCGATCACCGAGTCCGATGGCATCACGAAGGTCAAAGGCTCTTGTCTGCCGTCTTGGGTGCCGGGCGGGGCGAGCCGTCCTTCCCGAACTTGTCATCGATTTCCTTGACGATGTCGCGATTCGGATCGACATAGGCCGAGGGGCCGTCGAAGTCGCCGTACCGTCCTTCGATCTCGGCCTTGCGGGCCATCACATCGAGCCGGCCTTCCAGTTCGGAGATGGTCTCCTTGGCACGGGCCAAGGCGCTGCCGTCGAAGTTGAACTCGTTCTTCGACTGCGTGGCCTCGATCTGCTTCAGATGGGCCTCAATATTCGCCAGCCGGGCGAGCAGGGTTGATTTCTGCGTGCGCAGATTCTCGAGCTGCTCGTGAGCGGCCTTGATGATGTTCTTCTTCGCCTTGAGCGTCGCTTGTTTTTGCGACAGCAGATCGGTGGTGTAATCGAAGTGATCCTTGCGGTGAGCCAGTTCGGCTTTGACCTCGCTTGCCGTGTCGGAGACATGACCGGTCAAGCGGAACTCACCCGTCTCGAGGGTATGCCGCAGCGCCGAGGATGTTCTTCTTTTCCTTGTCCAGGTTGGCCTGAATCGTGATGACTTCCCGCTCGAGATGCTCGGTCTCGACCTCGGCGCGGGCCAAGGTTTCTTTGTTCTGATCGAACATCGGCTTGAGATCGGCGATTTCTTGCCGAGCCCGTTCAATGTCGAACTGAGCAGGGACCGCGTCTTTGGCCCCTTGCCGGA
>CAVYPI010000112.1:0-59338 GCA_963770125.1 uncultured Actinomycetota bacterium
CCAAGATCCGGCTGGGCACAGGCACGGATCCGCGGATATCGACTGCGGAAATGCAGGTCTACACAATGGAGGAAACCAACGCCACCACGACGCAGACGTTGGTGAACGCGGCGAAGCGACTCGTCGACGAGTTGCCAAAAGGCACCCCGGCCGACAAGGTTCTCGAGCACTGGCTGGCCTCCGCGCGCCGCGACGACGAGGCCCGCGGAGTCGTATGGCCGACCATTCCTGCCGACATCCTCGGTCAGAGCGGTACCGCATGGCAGATCTTCCCGAACTTCCAGATCGGCCAGGGCCTGACCAGCGCCCTATGCTACTGTGCCCGGCCGCACCCGAACTACGACCCGAGCAAGTGCATCTTCGAGGTCGCGGTGTTCGAGCTGTATCCGAAAGACCAAGAACCTCAGACCGAATGGCAGTACACCCCGGTGGGCGACCCGCGCTGGATGTCGGTGCTGCCGCAGGACTTCTCGAACATGGCCGCCGTCCAGCAGGGCATGAAATCGGCCGGATTCCCCGGCACCAAGCCCAACCCGTACCGCGAGCGCAGCACCGTCAACTTTCACTACCAACTGTCGAAGTACATGGGTACCGGCGAACCACGAGACCTCTAGAAGGAGCACAGCGTTGACGACATATCAAGAGACTTGCGGTCCGACCGACACGCCCGACGACATCGATATCCCCGCGCTGCGAGGGAAGTATCTGCATGAGCGCGACAAGCGCCTGCGCGCAGAGGGATCGACTCAGTATCTGGAGCTGAAGGGCGAGTTCGCAGACTTCTACGAGATCGATCCGTATACGCCGGTGACATTCCGCGACCCGATCTCGGAGGACATCGATGTCGTCGTTCTCGGCGGTGGTATCGCGGGTCTGCTTGCTGGGGCCCACCTCAAGAAGGCCGGTGTCGAGGGTGTCCGGGTCATCGAAATGGCCGGCGACTTCGGCGGTGTCTGGTACTGGAACCGATTTCCCGGCATTCAGTGCGACAACGACGCGTACTGCTACATCCCGTTCCTTGAGGAACTCAACTTCATGCCTTCGAAGAAGTTCGCCGACGGAGCCGAGATCTTCGAGCATTGCCGCAACATCGGAAAGCATTTCGGCCTGTACGACGGCGCGTTGTTCTCCACCCAGGTCCGCGACCTGCGCTGGGACGAGTCGCTCAAGCGCTGGCGGATCAGCACGAACCGCGGTGATGACATCAGGGCTCGATTTGTTGTGTTGACCGCCGGTTCGTACAACCGGCCGAAGCTGCCCGGCATCCCCGGGATCAAGGACTTCAAGGGCCACATGTTCCACTCGGCGCGCTGGGACTACGACTACACCGGCGGAGACGCCAACGGCGGACTGGAAAAGCTCGGGGACAAGCGCGTCGCGCTCGTCGGAACTGGAGCCACCGGCGTTCAGCTGGTGCCACATCTCGGTCGAGATGCCAAGCACCTCTACGTGTTCCAGCGCACCCCGTCGTCCGTCGACGAGCGAGGGAACGTGCCGACGGATCCGGAATGGGCGAAATCGCTGCAGCCAGGCTGGCAGGAGGAGCGGAAGCGCAACTTCCATTCCTGGTCACCGTTCGAGGGTGTCGTGTTCGGAGCACCGGACCTGGTCTGCGACTTCTGGACTGAATTGGGAAGGAACATGACTGCACGGATCGCGGCGAGCGACGATCCCGCATCGCTGGGCATCGAGCAGATCATGGCCATCCGGGAAGAGGAAGACTACAAGATCATGGAGCGGCTGCGCCGCCGCATCGCTGTGATCGTTGATGAACCCGACGCCGCAGAGGCGCTCAAACCGTACTACCGTTTCCTGTGCAAGCGGCCATGTTCGAGCGACGAGTATCTGCTGACCTTCAACCGCCCCAACGTCACGTTGGTCGACGTGTCGGAGTCCAAGGGTGTGGAAAGGCTGACGGAGAATGGGATCGTCGCTAATGGCGTTGAGTACGAAGTCGATTGCGTAATCTTTGCAAGCGGTTTCGAAATCTCCACGGAGATCAGTCGTCGCTATGCGATGGATGCCATCGAGGGCCGTGACGGCCTGTCGCTCTTCGATCATTGGCGTGACGGCTACAAGACGCTGCACGGGGTCACCAGCCGCGGTTTCCCCAACCATTTCTTCACCGGCTTCATTCAGGGTGGTGTTTCGGCCAACACCACGGCGATGTTCGAGCAGCAAGCCAAGCACATCGCCTACATCATCTCTGAAGCGGTCGAGCGAGGTGCGACGACCGTCGAGCCAAGCCAAGAGGGTCAAGACAATTGGGTCAAGACCATCCGAGAACTTGCGATCGACAACTCTGCCTTCGAAATTTCGTGCACTCCCGGCTATTACAACAACGAAGGCGGTGGCGGGGGAGAGGGTATCCGCTCGTTCCTCGGCGAGTTTTACTCGCCCGGCTTCTACGCGTTCGATGACTTGCTGGCCCAGTGGCGCGAAAAAGGCGACCTCGAAGGCCTCGTGCTCGGAAAATAGATGGCCGACTTGAGATTCGACGACCGGGTCGCGGTCGTCACCGGAGGCGGCAGAGGGCTGGGCCGCTCGTACGCCCTGCTGCTGGCGGCGCAGGGCGCGAAGGTTGTCGTCAACGATCCCGGCGGCAGCCTCGCCGGTGACGGCGCCGACGCCACGCCCGCCGAGGCGGTGGTGCGTGAAATCACCGCGGCGGGCGGCGATGCCGTCGCCAGCACCGAGTCGGTGGCGACCACGGCGGGCGGTAAGGCGATCATCGACACCGCGTTGGACCGCTACGGCCGCATCGACATCCTCGTTCACAACGCCGGAAACGTTCGCCGGGCGGCGTTGAAAGAGATGACCTACGAAGACTTCGAGGCCGTCGTCGACGTTCACCTGCGAGGCGCCTTCCACGTTGTGCGGCCGGCGTTTCCGCTGATGTACGAGGCCGGGTATGGTCGCATCGTTCTCACCTCGTCGATCGGCGGCCTCTACGGCAACCACGAGGTGGCGAACTATGCGGTGGCCAAGGCGGGCGTGATCGGGCTGTCCAACGTCGCGGCGATCGAAGGCGGCGAGCATGGCGTCAAGAGCAACGTCATCGTGCCCGCCGCGGTGACGAGGATGGCCGCGGGCATCGACACATCCGCCTATCCACCGATGGGCCCTGAGTTGGTTGCGCCGGTGGTGGGCTGGTTGTCGCACGAAAGCTGTTCGGTCACTGGTGAGATGTTCGTCGCGCTGGCAGGCAGGGTGGCCAGGGCCGTCGTCTCTGAAACTCCCGGCGTCTACCGGCCGTCGTGGTCCATCGCGGAGGTTGGCGATCACATGGCCGCGATCCGGGACGCATCTGCCCCTGTCGTCTTTCCCGTGGTGCCCGACGGACACGGCGACCACATCCGTTACAGCTTCGCGATGGCCAAGCAGGGCAGCCTCGAGGGCGCGAACCATGGATAGCACCGGCGGTACGGGCCCGCTGTCCGGCGTCCTGGTGGTGGACCTCACCGCCATGGTGATGGGCCCCTACTGCACCCAGATCATGGCCGACATGGGCGCCGACGTGATCAAAATCGAACCGCCCGAAGGGGACAACACTCGCTATATCTCCGTTGGTCCCGCGCCTGGGATGAGCGGCGTTTTCGTGAACGTGAACCGGGGCAAGCGCAGCGTCGTGTTGGACTTGCGCTCCGAGGTGGGCAAGACCGCGCTGCGGGCGCTCGTCCTGGAAGCCGACGTCTTCATCCACTCCATGCGATCCAAGGCGATTGCCAAACTCGGCTTCGGCTATGAACAAGTTGCGGCGCTGAACCCACGAATCATCTACACCAACTGCTACGGCTACGGCCGCCGTGGGCCTGAGCGGGACCTGCCCGCATACGACGACACCATCCAGGCCGAGTGCGGGATTCCCGCGGTGCAGGAACAGCTGACCGGTGAAGCCAACTACGTCGGCACGATCATCGCCGACAAGGTTGCCGGGCTGACAGCGCTCTACGCCACGATGATGGCGCTGTTCCACAGGGAGCGCACCGGAGAAGGCCAGGAGGTCGAGGTCAGTATGTTCGAAACCATGGCATCGTTCATGCTGGTCGAACATGCTAACGGTGCGATGTTCGATCCTCCGCTCGGTCCGGCCGTCTATCCGCGAACGGTCGCGCCCAACCGCAAGCCGTACCGCACTAGGGACGGCTACATCGCGGCGCTGATCTACAACGACAAGCACTGGAACGCCTTCGTCAATGCCGTGCGGCCCGCATGGGCCACCGATCTCTACGCGACGCTCGAACTGCGGGCCCGCCAGATCGACACGGTCTACGGGCTGTTGGCCGAAACGATGAAGGAGCGCACCACCACAGAGTGGCTGGCGTTGTTCCGTGAACTCCAGATACCTGCCGCACCTCTGAACACACCGGATGCCCTGTTCGACCATCCTCATTTGAACGCGGTCGGATTGTTCGAGACGGTGGACACACCTCACGGTCCCGTCCGGTTTCCTGGTGTGCCCACGTGGTTTTCGCGTACGCCGGGGAAAGTCGCCGGTCCCGCGCCGCTGTTGGGGGCGGACACGGAGCAGGTGCTCGGCGAGCTTGGTCTCGACTCGCAAGACCTCGAGCCCGTGGTGGAATCGGGATAGGCGTGAACGTGGACTTCGAGATGGGACAGAAGGCGGCCGACCTGCGTCGCGAGCTGCGTGATCTAGTGAAAGACAATGTGCCCGAACATTTCTTGGGCGCATTCACGGACGATCCCGCCGACCTCGAGACGGCGCAACGGTTCTGCCGAACCCTCGCCGAACGAAACCTCTTATGCCTGGCCTGGCCGGAGGAGTTCGGCGGCGGCGGAGCGTCGGTATGGGAGCAGACGGTCGTGCGCGAGGAGATGTGGGCGCACCACGAGCCACGCGGCGCGCAGTACATGGGGGTCAACTGGGTCGGGCCCATCATCATGCGCCACGGCACCGAAGACCAGCAGCGCAAGCACCTACCGCCGATCGCCCGCGGCGAAGTGATCTGGTGCCAGGGCTTCTCCGAACCGGAAGCGGGTTCGGATCTCGCCTCGCTGCGCACGGCGGCGCGACGTGACGGCGACGGCTGGCTGGTAAGCGGCCAGAAAATCTGGACGTCATACGCCACGATGGCGCAGTGGTGCTTCCTGCTCGCCCGCACCTCGAAGGGCGAGAAAAAACAACATGGCCTGACGATTTTCCTTGTGCCGATGGATGATCCGGCGATCCAGGTCAGGCCCATCCGTTGTATGATGGGCCCCCACCATCTGAACGAGGTGTTCTTCGACGACCTGCGGGTCACCGAGGCCGACGTGCTCGGAACCGTCGACGAGGGATGGTCGATCGTCCAGGACGTGATGTCCTTCGAGCGGGTCGGCATCGCCCGTTACGCCCGCTGCGAGCGGTTGCTGTCCGCCGCACCCGCGGTGCTCGGCGTCCGCTGGGACGACCTGCCCGCGGAGTTGCGCGCACGCTGGGTCCGCATGCTCGCGCACTGCCGACGGGCACGACTGCTGGCATATCGCGTCGTCGAGCGCCAGAGCAGCGGACGGATTGCGCCCGGCGACGCCGCCGCATATCGCATCGCGGTCACCAAACTCGACCAGGACAGCGCGGAAGTGCTGATGGACATAGCGGCAGAAGTGCCGCGCGAGGATGTGGCGGCCGAGGCTACTTCGCGGGCGAAATGGTTCCTCGGCGAAGTCGAGGACCACTGGCGGTATTCGCAGGCCTCCACCGTGTCGTCCGGCAGCATCGAGATGCAGCGCATCCTGCTGTCGCGTGCCCTGTTGGCGGCCGCCAAATGAGCGAGATGGTTCTCGACCTCAGCGACGACGCCAAAGAGTATGGCCGTCAGGCGCTTCGGGCCTTCGAAGCCGCCGGTGGCGACCAGCTGGTACAGCAGGCCGAGGCCAAACCGGACCTGCGTGAGTCGCTTGCGGGCCCGGTGCTGAGTGAGCTCGGCGCGTGGGAGCTCGACCCCCGCACCGATGCCGACGGGCTCGAAGCCGCCGCGGCCCTGTGCCGTAGTGCGGGGTATTGGCTCCTGCCGTACCCGGTGGCCGAGCGCCTCGCCAAACCATCCGACCTCGACGTCGACGGCCTGATCGTAGTGGCCGATAACCGTCCGTCCGGTGTGCTGGTCGGCCTTGAGTCCGATTGGACCACAGTATCTTTGGGCGGTGCCCGCAGCAGGGTGGTCGGTCATGGCCCGGCGGGTCCCGGCTTCGTGGCCGAACTCGAGCTGGCAGCCATCGACGACCACGGGACGGACGATATCGCGCTCGGCCTCGTGCTCCCGTGCTGGACCCTGCTCGGCATGCTCGACCGCGCGATGGAGCTGACCATCGCGCATGTGATCCTGCGCAAGCAGTTCGGCCAGCCGCTGTCGGCTTTCCAAGGTGTTCAATTTCAGCTGACCGATGCCGAGGTCGAACGCAGCGGGGTCGAGATCCTCGCCAAGTACGCGCTGTGGAGCATCGGCAGCCAGCGGCCCGAGGCATCCGATGACGCCTTGGCGCTGCGGATGTCGGCGATCGAGGCCGCCGAGATCGTGTTCCGGGTCTGCCACCAGTTGCACGGCGCGGTCGGATTCTGCGATGAGACCACCCTGTCGTGGCTGTCCCGCTACAGCCAGCCGTTGCGGCGGCTGCCCCTGGGGCTGTCGGCGACTCGTGACGAACTGACCCACAGGGTGGGGCGAACCGGCTTGACGGGACTGTTCGCATGAAGGTCGCGGTCATCGGCACCGGCTTCGGCAAGCACGCGGCGGCCCCGGTGTATCGGGGCCTGCGATTAGACGTCGAGGTGATCAGCCCGCGCGACGAACAGGCCGTGAAGCGCGCACTGGCCTCGGACGTCGACCTCGTCTCCGTCCACTCACCGCCGTTCATGCATCTCGAGCACGTGACGGGCGCGATCGAGCACGGACACGCGGTGTTATGCGACAAGCCGTTCGGACGCAACGCCGACGAGGCCGCGGCCATGCGCGAACGCGCCGGTGAGGCCGGCGTCCTGCACTTCCTCAACTTCGAGTTCCGCTGCAACGAGTCGTGGGCGAAGATAAAGCAGCTGACCGATGCCGGAACAATCGGCACGCCAGCACATTTGAGTTGGAACTTCTTCGGTAGCGGTCTCCGCGGCCGAAAGTACGGCTGGATCAACGACCGTGACCTCGGCGGCGGGTGGATCGGCGCCTATGGGTCACACCTCATCGACTTCACCCGCTGGCTGTTCAACAGCGAGGTGACCGAGTGCGGCGGGATTACCCGCATCGAAGAACCCAAGCATCCCGACGAGGACGGTTCACCCCGCACCGCCACCGCGGAGGACGCCTACTCCGCCTGGTTCGTGATGGAGAACGGCTGCACGGCGACGCACGACACCGCGTTCGCCGCTGCCGTAGCGATGACCCCGCGCGTCGCCGTGATGGGCAGCGCCGGGTCGATCGAGCTCATCGGCGACAGGAAGCTCGTCGTCCAGCGGGTGGGTAAAGAACCTGAGACGTTCGAGTTCGGCGTGCCGCCACGGCGCACACCGCCCCCGGCACTGTCGTCATTCCTGGGTGAGGTGGCCGAGGCGGTGCGGACCGGCACCCAGATCTCGCCCTCGTTCGACGACGGGGTGGCCACCGCGCAGGTCATGGATCGTCTGCGGGCCAACACGATTCGGGCGATGGGCTGACATGAAATACGACCTTCCCGACGAGCTGACCGTCGACGCCGACGGTCCGGTGCGAACCGTCCTGATCAACCGGGCTGCCGAGCTCAACTGTGTCAACGAGAACCTGCACTGGGCCCTGGCCAACGTCTGGCGGCAGCTGGCGGCCGACACAGAGGCCAAGGTCGTCATCCTGTCCGGCGCCGGGCGCGCGTTCTGCGCCGGTGGCGACTTGAACTGGATCACTTCGTTTCTCGACGATCCGGTCGCTCGCGACGAGAGCATTCGCGAAGGCGCACAGATCATCGAGGAGATGCTGCGCTTCCCGCTGCCGGTCATCGCGGCGGTCAACGGCCCGGCGGTCGGGCTCGGCTGCAGCGTGGCGCTGTTGAGCGACATCATGCTGGTCTCGGAGACCGCGTACCTGGCCGACCCTCACATCGCCCTGGGGCTGGTCGCCGGTGACGGCGGCGCCGCGTTCTGGCCTCTGTTGACACCGATCATGCGCTCGCGCGAATACCTCTTCACCGGCGATCGCATCCCTGCCGCGACCGCGGTGGAACTGGGATTCGCCAGCCGCCAGGTCCCGCCCGAAGAGCTGATGACCGAGGCGCGTCGACTCGCCGAGCGGCTGGCCGCGCAGCCTGTCGAGGCGTTGCGAGGCACCAAGCGCGTCGTGAACATGTACCTGTCGCAGGCGCTGGGCGGTCCGCTGCAGGCCGGCTTCTCCGCCGAAGTCGCCACCATGCAGTCCGACGAGCACCGGCGGCGGTTGCTGGACTTTCAGCGGAAGTCGAAGCGCTCATGACCGCCGATCTCGACGAGTTCCGCGCGACCGTCCGGGCCTGGTGCGAACAGCACATCCCGGGGGATTGGCGTCAGTCACAGACCGGCGTCGGCGATGAGGAGTTCGTCCGCTTCCAGAAGTCCTGGTTCGCCGAACTGCACAGCGCCGGATACGCGGTGCCGCATTGGCCCCACGAATGGGGCGGTGGACTGCGCACGCGAGGAGCAGAACGGAAGATGTCGGTTCCCGAGCAGATTGTGCTGTACCAGGAGCTGGCCGCCCACGACGCACCGAGGCTTGTGCTGGCTTTCGTCGGCATCCACCACGCCGCGTCGACCCTGCTCGCCGCGGGCACCGACGAACAGCGTCGGCGGCACCTTCCCGCGATTCTCGACGGCGAGATCTGGGTCCAGGGGTTCTCCGAACCGGAGGCCGGGTCCGACCTTGCCAGCCTTCGTACCTCGGCGCGCCGCGCCGGCGACTCGTACGTCGTAAACGGCCAGAAGCTGTGGGCCAGCGGCGCTAAACACGCCGACTGGTGCCTGCTGCTTGCCCGCACCGACCCGGATGCGCCCAAGCGCAAAGGCATTTCGTACTTTCTGCTCGACATGACCACGCCCGGCATCGAGGTGCGGCCCATCCGCAACGCCATCGGGGATTCGCACTTCTGCGAGATCTTCCTCAACGACGTGTCGATCCCCGCCGCGAACCTCGTGGGCGCGGAGAACGCCGGATGGCAGGTGGCGCAGGCGACCCTGGGGGCCGAGCGCGGCCTGACCATGCTGGAGCTCGCCGAGCGCCTGGGCAACGCGGGCTTCCGGTGGCTGGTGCAGGCGAGTCCACTCGACGACCCGATCGTGGCCGACCGGCTGGCGCAGTTCGAAACCGAGATCACCGGGCTGCGCGGGCTCTGCCGGAAGGTGGTGGAGTCCGCCGATAACGAATCAAAAGGAGTGGCCGGAACCGCGGGCCCGGCCGACGCGTCGATCGTCAAGCTGTACTACAGCGAGCTTCTGCAGCGACTCACCGACTTCGGCGCGGAGATCGGCGGCCTCGCCGCCCAAACGCAGCTGGCCAAACCGCTGTCGAGCGGTTGGGAATCGGGTTCCTGGGTGCTGGATTTCATCGGCTCGTGGGAGTGGACGATCCCGGGCGGATCGAGCGAGATCCAGCGCAGCATCATCGCCGAGCGCGGCCTCGGGCTGCCGCGAGAACCGAGCCTGGCCTGATGACGCACGAATTCGAGGAGTTCCACGAAGAACTCAGGTCAGTCGCCGGTGACCTGCTCGCCAAGGACCGAACGGTCGAGTGGCCCGTGCTCGCCGACGCCGGCTGGACCGGCCTCGAGGTGGCCGATCACCTCGGTGGCGCCGGTGCCACATTCGGCGAGGTGGCCATCGTCTGCGAGGAGATCGGGCGGGCCGCCAGCGCGACCAACTATCTCGGCAGTGGCGTTCTCGCGGCTGGTCTCTTGAATTCATTGCAGCCCAACGACTCTCGCGATGAACTACTCACGGGTTTGGCGCAGGGGTCCATCAGGCCAGCGGTCGTTCTCGATGGCTTCTCCCTCGACAACGGGCGTCTTACCGGTCACGCGGAGTTCGTGCCGGACGCCGAGGGAGCCGACCGAATTCTGGTGGTGGCCGCCGACGTCGTCGTCGACGCCGCAGGACTGACCGTGACTCCTCAACCGGTCCTCGACGAGACCCGCAGGCTTGCCACCGTTACGGCAGACGGCGCCGACGTCTCAGAGCTGCTCAGGTTCGACGGCGACCCGCACGCGCAGGTTCGCCGTCTTCACGACAGAGCGGCCGTCGCCGTCGCGTGCGACAGCCTCGGACTCAGCGAGGCCATGCTCGCCGCGACGGTCTCGTACGCGAAGGTGCGCCACCAGTTCGGCAGACCGATCGGCTCCTTCCAGGCGGTCAAGCACGCCTGCGCCGACATGCAGGTGGCGATCGCGGTGTCCCGCCAACTCGCCGCTGCCGCAGTCGAAGCCGTCGCCGCGGACCGACAGGATGCTTCCGCAGCGGCCGCGATGGCGAAGTCATACACCTGTAGTGCCGCCGTCGACGTCGTCGGTAAGGCCATGCAACTGCACGGCGGCATCGGATACACGTGGGAGAGCGGCATCCACGTCTACCTCAAACGCGCCGCACTCAACCGTTCGCTGTTCGGCTCGCCCGCAGCGCATCGCAAACGACTCGCACAACGCTATCTATAAGGAAATCAAGGAGTTTCACATGGGTGTACCCGTCTACAAACGCATTCTCGACCTATTCGAGGCAGAGGGTGTCAACACCCTGTTCGGCATACCGGACCCGAACTTCGTGCACATGTTCGCCGAGGCGGATGCACGCGGATGGTCGGTGGTGGCGCCGCACCACGAATTGAGCGCAGGTTTCATGGCCGAGGCCGTCTCGCGCATGACCGGCGGTCCGGGACTTTGCGTCGGCACTCTCGGGCCGGGTATGGCCAACATCGCCGGGGCGATAATGTGTGCCAAGGTCGAGAACTCGCCAGTGATCTTCCTCGGTGGCCAGCGGGCACGCATCACCGAACGCCGGGTCCGTCGTGGTCGCATCCAGTTCGTCCGCCAGGAGCCACTTTTCGCGGCGTCTGTGAAGTACAGCGCATCCATCGAGTACGCCGATCAGACCGACGAGATCGTCCGCGAGGCAATCCGGCGGGCGATGTCCGGCACGCCGGGCCCGTCCTACATCGAATACCCGGCACACGTGCTGCTCGAAGAGCTCGACGTTCCGGACCCGCTGCCGCCGAGCCGGTACCGGCTGGTCAATCAGGGCGCGGGCGCACCCGAGGTGGCCGCCGCTGCGAAGCTGATTCGGGAGGCTAAGAGCCCAATTCTGTTGGTGGGCCACGGTGTTCATACCTCGCGTACCCAGGCCCCGGTCAAGGAGCTTGCCGACCTGATGGCCTGTCCTGTGATCCAGACCTCCGGAGGTACCTCGTTCATCCCCGGACTCGAGGACCGCACCTTCGCCTACGGGTTCTCGCCGTCGGCCGTCGAAGCGGTCGTCAACTCCGACCTGTGCGTCGCGCTGGGCACCGAGCTGGGCGAGCCGGTCCACTATGGCAAGACGCGGCATTGGGCGGAGCGCAACGACATTCGCAAGTGGATCTACGTCGAACAGGATCCTGTGGCGATCGGAGTGAACCGCCCGGTGGACGTGCCGCTGGTGGGTGACCTGCGCGGCGTCGTCCCGCAGCTGGTCGAGGCGCTCAAGGACACTCCGCGCCAGCCGTCGCCCGATCTGGACGTGCTGATCAAGAAGGACGCCGAGGAGTTGGCACAGCTCGCCGAGAACGCCCCAACGGGCAGAACTCCGATTCATCCCGCCCGCTTCGTCGTCGAGGCCACCAAGGCCTTCCCGAAGGACGGCATCCTGGTGCGCGACGGCGGAGCGACCGTCATCTTCCAATGGACGTACTCGCAGGCCAAGCCGCGCGACGTGATCTGGAACCAGAACTTCGGCCACCTCGGCACCGGGCTGCCCTACGCCGTCGGGGCCTCGGTCGCCGACGGTGGTAAGCGACCGGTCATGCTGCTGACCAGTGACTCCGCCTTCCTGTTCCACATCGCCGAACTCGAAACCGCAGCGCGTCAGAACCTGCCGTTGGTCTGTGTGGTGGGCGTCGACCACCAGTGGGGACTCGAGGTCGGGGTCTACAAGCGCACGTTCGAACAGCCTTCGCCGCAGCCCGGTGTGCACTGGAGCAAGGACGTGCGGTTCGACAAGATCGCCGAGGGATTCGGTTGCCACGGCGAGTACGTCGAAAAGGAAGACGAGATGGGACCGGCGATCGAGCGGGCTTATGCGAGTGGCAAGACCGCCGTCGTGCACGTCTGCATCGATCCGAAGGCCAACTCGGAAGAGATGCCGAAGTATGACGAATTCAGAACTTGGTACGCCGAGGGCACTCAGTAAGGAAAGGTTGTCGCTATGCGCGAATATCTGAAGTTCTACATCGACGGCCAGTGGGTCGATCCGGTCGAGCCGAAATCCATGGACGTCGACAACCCGACCACCGAGCGGGTATCCGGCAAGATCGCGCTCGGCGCGGCGGCCGACGTCGACAAGGCCGTGAAGGCGGCGCGTAAGGCGTTCACCACCTGGTCGCAGACCAGCCGGGAGGAGCGCCTCGACGTGCTGCAGGCGATCCTCGCCGAGTACCAGAAGCGTGCATCCGACCTTGCCGACGCGGTCAGCGAGGAGATGGGCGCCCCGGCGTCGTTGGCATCCGGTCCTCAGGTGGCACTTGGCCTGGGTCATCTGGCGACGGCGATCGACGTGCTCAAGAACTTCGAGTTCGAGGAGCAGCACGGCTCCACGCTCGTGGTGAAGGAGCCGATCGGTGTCTGCGGGCTGATCACCCCATGGAACTGGCCGATCAACCAGATTGCGGTCAAGGTGTACCCGGCGCTGGCGACCGGTTGCACGATGGTGCTCAAGCCGTCCGAGGTCGCGCCGTACTCCGCGCAGATCTTCACCGAGATCATCGACGCCGCAGGCGTTCCCGCCGGCGTCTACAACCTCGTCTACGGCGACGGTCCCGGCGTGGGCATCGCGCTGTCGAGCCATCCCGACATCGACATGGTGTCGTTCACCGGGTCCACGCGGGCCGGCGTGGAAGTCGCGAAGAATGCCGCCCCGACTGTCAAGCGGGTGACGCAGGAACTTGGCGGAAAGAGCCCCAACATCGTCCTTGACGATGAGGACTTCGCGAAGAGCGTGGCCGCCGGCGTTTCGGTGATGATGATGAACAGTGGGCAGAGCTGTAACGCGCCGTCGCGCATGCTCGTGCCGACCTCCCGCAGGGATGAGGCCGTCGCTATCGCCCGGGCGACCGCCGAGCGGGTGAAGGTCGGCGACCCGGACGACAGCGCCGCGATCGGCCCGGTGGCGTCGAAGGCGCAGTTCGACAAGATCCAGGGTCTGCTTCAGAAGGGTATCGACGAAGGCGCGACGGTCGTCGTCGGCGGTCCGGGTCGGCCGGACGGACTGGACACGGGGTACTACGTCAAGCCCACGGTCTTCGCAGACGTCACCAACGACATGACCATTGCGCGTGAGGAGATCTTCGGGCCGGTGCTCTGCATCCTCGGCTACGACAACCTCGACCAAGCACTGGAGATCGCCAACGACACGGATTACGGTCTGGCCGGCTATGTCTCGGCTGCCGATCTCGACAAGGCCCGTGAAGTGGCTCGCCGGATCCGCGCGGGTTCTGTGGCGATCAACCACGCCTTCGACATGAACGCGCCGTTCGGCGGCTACAAGCGCAGCGGCAACGGGCGCGAGTGGAGTGGCTTCGGCTTCCACGAGTACTTAGAAGTCAAGGCAGCCCTTGGTTACGCACCCGAAAAGGCGGCCCAATAGTTCAAGGGCGGAATGGATGCCAGCACAGAAAAATTGGCGGCTCTACTCGACCGCGAGGAGATCCGCGACTGTATCGCACACCTCGCTCGCGGCGAGGACAGGCGTGACGCGAGGCTCATCGGTGGGTCTTTCTGGCCGGACGCGACGATCGATCTCGGGATGTTCGCCGGGTCTTTCGATGAGTATCTCGCGTGGGTGGTGCCAGGTTCGCCGGTGATTCCGGTGACCCAGCATGTGTTGGGGCAGAACGTGATTGAGTACAGCGGTGGCACTGCCCTGGCCGAAACCCACGTGACCGCGTACCACCGCGTGGCCGGCGACGACGGGGACCGCGACACCGTCATTGGTGGGCGTTACCTCGACCGAATGGACAAGCGCGGGGCCCACTGGCGAATCGGGCAGCGGACAATGATCTACGACTGGTACCGGGACCTCGGTCGGTCGATCGACTGGTCGCAGGGTCTGATGGGCTTGTCCTTCAGTGCCGGTCATTACGTTGGCAGGTCCGTTGGCGATCACAGCGAGTCGTTTTTCGGCAAGGGCGCGAAATGGGCGCGCTAACGGGCAAAGTCGCGTTGGTGACCGGTGCCAGCCGGGGGATCGGCAAGGGAATAGCCTTGGCGCTCGGTGCCGAAGGCGCCACTGTCTATGTCACCGGCCGCACCTTGACACCGAGCTTGGATGAGCTGCCGGGCACTGTGAGCGAAACCGCGGAAGAAGTCGACCGCCGTGGTGGCAAAGGCGTCGCCGTGCAGGTCGACCATGCCGACGATGCTCAGGTGGCGGCGCTGTTCGACCAGATCCAGTGCGAGCACGAACGAATCGACATCCTGGTCAACAACGCGTTCGCCCTTCCCGAGGACCTGACCGAGCCGGGACCGTTCTGGGAAAAGCCCCTATGCCATTGGGACATGGTCGATGTCGGCGTCCGGTCGAACTATGTGGCGGCGCGGCATGCGGCGACGATGATGGTCCCGCAGAAGTCGGGACTCCTCGTCGCGATCTCGGGTTACGCCGCGGTGACCTACACCTACGGCGTGGTCTTCGGCATGTGCAAGTCGGCGGTCGACCGGATGGCTCGGGACATGGCCATCGAGCTCGAGCCGTACCGCATCGCCTCGCTGTCGCTCTGGCAAGGCCTCACCTTGACCGAGAGGGCCAAGCGCAACTTGCGGCGCAGCCCCGAAATGACGAAGCAGACGGTCACCGACCCCGCGGTCGGATGCTCGCCTGAGTTCCCCGGCCGCGTGATCGCGGCGCTGGCAACCGATCCGGATGTGATGAAGCGGTCGGGCGGCACATTCATTGCTGCCGAGTTGGCCCGGGACTACGGCATCACCGATGTCGACGGCAGGGTTGTTCCCTCGTTGCGCGCCGGGCGGGGCGCGCCGATCTGGCGCCCGATCGTCGAGGCGGGTCATGGACGCTGACCGCCAGGCTCGGATCGATCGGCTGCTCGACCGGCAGGACATCGTCGACTGCCTCACCCGCTTCAGCCGAGGTATGGACCGGTTCGATAGAGAACTGTTCCTGTCGGCGTTTCACCCGGACGCCGTCATTGCCGCGGGTGATTTCGTCGGCGGCCCGGCCGATCTCTATGACTGGGCGGCGGCGATGCACGATCAGGGCCAGGTGTCCACATACCACAACCTGCTCAACCACAGCTGTGAAATCGAAGGCGACACCGCCCATACCGAGACCTACTATCTGTTCGCCGCGCGCAACCGCGACGAAAGGGTCGCCGGGGGCCGCTACTTCGACCGGCTCGAGCGGCGCGCCGGGGCGTGGCGGATCGCCGTGAGGACCAATGTCATCGAATGGTCGGGCTTGGTCCCGACGATGCCGCTGCCCTTCGCGGACGTACCGGATATCCACGGCAACGGCGCACCGTCGCGCAGCAAGGGCGACCCGTCGTACCTTCGCCCGTTGGTCAACCGGCGCCAAACGTCGCTTTAGACTACGGAAATGCCCGGCGAAAAGTACGAATACGGAATCGATTTCGAGCGCATCGCGGCCATCGACATCCACACTCACGTGGAGGTCGACGGCCACGGCCAGAAGGCCTATGACGACGAACTGGTCGAAGCCGTAGGGCACTACTTCAAGAGGGGGCCCGGTGCGTTGTCGAGCGTGGACGCGCTGGCCGATGAGTATCGGCGGCACAACACGGCCGCGGTGGTGTTCACGATCGACGCGCGCACGGGAATGAGGCATGTGCCGAACTCGATCGAGGACCTCGTCGCGGGCGCGATCCGCAACAGCGACGTGCTGATCCCGTTCGGCAGCGTCGACCCGTGGCACGAGCGACGCGCGGTGCACCGCGTCCACGAGCTGGTCCGCGACTACGGCGTCAAGGGCTTCAAGTTCCACCCCAGCATGCAGGCCTTCGAGCCGAACGACCGTCGCTTCTACCCGATCTACGAGGCGATCGCCGAGGCAGGGGTGCCCGCGCTGTTCCACACCGGCCAGACCGGTATCGGCGCCGGGACTGCCGGGCGGGCACCGCATCAAGCTGCGCTACTCCGACCCGATGCTGCTCGACGATGTGGCCGCCGACTTCCCGGAGCTGACGATCGTGATGGCCCATCCCGCGGTGCCGTGGGTGGACGCCCAGATCTCGATCGCCTCACACAAGAGCAACGTCTACATCGACCTGAGCGGCTGGTCGCCGAAGTACTTCCCGCCGCAACTGGTACACGCCGCCGGCCGTCAGCTGCGCACGAAGGTGCTGTTCGGCACTGATTATCCGTACATCCAGATGGACCGGTGGCGGCGCGACTTCGAGGGCCTCGACATCGACCCGGCGGTGGTGCCGCTGATCTACAAGGACAACGCGCTTCGGGTTCTCGGGGTCACCTCTTAGCGCGAGCTGGGCCCACGCGCGAGCAGACGCAGAAGTCCCCGACACGCCGCGAAAATGGGGTGCTTTGCGTCTGCTCGGCAGGAGAGGCGATGAGTTTTCGCCGCCGCCACGGTCGATATCCGTGACCGACCCCGCTACCTCGTAAAGGAGACCATCGTGCCCACCCGTGAAGGCGCACCGTTGGGTGCCCCGTGCTGGATCGACCTGTCGACGTCGGACGTCGACCGCGCCAAAGACTTCTACGGCACCGTGTTCGGCTGGACGTTCGAGTCCGCCGGGCCCGAATACGGCGGCTACATCAACGCGTCCAAGGACGGCCATCCGGTGGCGGGGCTGATGTACAACGACCCGCAGTGGAACAGCCCGGACGGGTGGACCACCTACCTGCACACCGCCGACATCACCGCGACGCTGAGCGCGGCCACCTCGGCGGGCGCGGTGAGTTGCGTCGAACCGATGGAGATCAAGGACAAGGGCCACATGGCGATGCTCACCGACCCCACCGGCGCGTTCTTCGGGCTGTGGCAGCCGATCGGACACCAGGGCTTTACCGTCGTCAACGAGGCAGGCACGCCGGTCTACCACCAGCTGACCACGCGCGACTACGGCAAGGCGCTCGACTTCTACCGCAAGGTGTTTGGCTGGCACACCGAAACGGTCGCCGACACCGACGAATTCCGGTACAGCACAGCGATCTTCGACGGCGACCCAGTTCTTGGAGTGATGGACGGAACGCGCGACCTCGCCGAGGGTGTGCCGTCGAACTGGTTCTTCTTCCTCGGCGCCGAGGACGTCGACAAGACTTTGCAGTTGGTCAAGGACAACGGCGGCACCGTGATTCGCGACGCCGAGGACACCCCGTACGGCCGGCTGGCCGCGGTGGCGGACCCCACTGGCGCGGGTTTCAACCTGTCTTCGCTGAATCAGTGACATCGAGCTGCGGGACACTCTGGCCCTTGCGCAGCGTGTCCAGCAGTTCCCGGTAGGGCCCGACCAGGTAGGCGGTGTCGCCCGCGCTGAGCCTGGCGTCGCGGCGGGGGTGCAACCGCACCGGCGCATCGGCCCTGGTGATCGCGATGACGCGGGTCTGGGTGGACATGTCGAACATCCGCATCCCGTCGAGCTCGCTGCCCGGCGCGACGTACATGCCACCGACCATGAACGAGCGCTGTCCCACCGAGAATGTGCCGAGCACCTGCAGTCCCAAAGCCGCGCCGATGAACCACGGCGCCGCCAATTCGACTGTGGAGAGCACATTTTCGAACCGAAAGCGCGCTGCGACCGCCGCGCCGAGGGTGCGGTCGTACACCCGAAGCACGATCGGTACGTCGGGCCGATTTATCTCCGGCAAGGTGCGCGGTCCGAGCATCTCCTGCAGCACGATGCCGATCTCGATGTTGGTGATGTCGTCGCGCGTCAGCACCGCCACCGCGCGGGCTTCATCGATGCGCGCGGATTCCAGGGTCTGGCGCAGCGTGGCGTCGCCGAAGATGACCGGCACGTCGAGGCGGGCGGCCGTGGACAGGTAGCGGTTGTCGTCGTCGCGCTCGATGACGGCGACGTCGTAGCCGGCGCTCGTCAGATCGCTGACCACACGAACGCCGAATGAGCCCAACCCCACCACGATCACGTGATGCCGCAGGTGCCGCACCTTGCGCCGTCCGGCCGACTGGGCCATGCGGCGCGACAACAACACGTCGGCGATGAACGCGATTAGGATCGCGGTGGTGGTCACGCCGGCGAACATCAACCCGATGCCCCAGATCCGCAGCCACAAGGGTTGGTGCATGAAGCTGAAGTCGCCGTACCCGACGGTGGCGATGGTCTCCGTGGTGAAGTACAGCGCGTCGATCCAGGTCATCCCCGGCGGATGCCGGTAGGCGAACCGCAGTAACACGGTCGAGCCGATCAGCAGCCCGAACGAGACCGCCAGCGCCCGGTAGAACATCGGGTTGATGTCGTCGCGGATGAAGCGCACCGCGTCGATCCCCCGGCGCAGCGGCGACCTGCGCGCGCGGGAGTGAGCCAGCGGCCGGGGGATCGTGACGCCCTGTTCGGTGAGTTCCTCGGCGGTGCCGATCATCGCGGTCCAGTCGCCGGCGTGTACCTGGTAGTCGCGGCCGGGACAGGCTACGACGTGGTCTGGAGTGTCCGAGTTCTCGTCGTGTATCACGGCGACCGGTGCCAGGTCGCCGAAGATGTCGCGCAACCTGGCGTCACGGGGCGCGTCCGCACCCGAGACGACGAAGTCGATCCCGGCCACCGAAATCGTGTGTGTGGTACGGGCCAGGCAGGCCTCCACCACCGACGACGCGGCCAGGTCGGCCACGTCGAGGATGGCGCCGGGACCGTTGTCCTGTGCCATGGCCTCGCGCAGCACACCGTTGGCGAGCCGGGCGACCACCCGCACGTGAGGGTTGGCTTGCCGTGCCAGCAAGGCGATTTCGAGGTTCAGCGCGTCGTCGTCGTCGGCGCAGATGACCGCCTGCGCGTCGGCGACCCCGGCTGCGGCCAGACCTTCCGGGGCTTGCAACGTCACGACCCGCGTGCCTGCGGTGTTCAATTCCTCGACGATCCGGATCCCGAGCGCGTCGTCACCGCACACGATGATGTGCCCGCTCATTTGCAGAACGCTACTGCGGAAAAGCCCGTCGCGAAGGGCGAAGATGGTCAGATGCCCACCAGTCCGAAGATCTACGTGAAGGCCTGCATCAACGGCGCCCGCACGCCGGACCAGCATCCGAACCTGCCGGTGACGCCCGAGCAGCTGGCTGCAGAGGCCCTCGCCGCCCACGGCGCAGGCGCAAAGGCGGTGCACATGCATCCGAAGGCCGCCGACGGTGTCGACTCGCTGCTTCCGCAGCACGTGGACGCCGCGGTAGCGGCGGTGCGACTCGCTGCGCCGGGCCTGCCGCTCGGGGTGACGACGGGGTTCTGGGCGTTGCCCGACGCCGACGCGCGGCTGAGTGCCGTCGACGGCTGGACGGTGCTGCCCGACTTCGCGTCGGTGAACTGGCACGAGCCCGGCTCGCCAGCCCTCGCCCGGCTGCTGTTGAGCAAGGGGCTCGGCGTCGAGGTGGGCATTTTCCACGCCGAGGCGGCCGAGTCCTGGGCGGCCTCGGAGTTCGCCCAGCACTGCATGCGGGTGATGATCGAACTACAGGCCGACGGTGATACCGCTACCGCCGACGACCTGCTCAGCCAGGTGCTGGCCGCGGGCTCACGGGCGCCGGTGCTGCTGCACGGACTGGACGAAAGTTGTTGGCCGCTGCTGCAACACGCGGGGGTCCGCGGCGTGCAGACCCGGATCGGGATGGAGGACACGCTGCGGCTGCCGGACGGGTCGACCGCGTCGGACAACGCCGCGCTGGTGTCCGCGGCGGTGCAGCTGCTCAGTCGGTAGGCGCGGCCAGCGCGAAGTCGGCGTAGTCGAAGCCCGGTATCACGACACAGCTGACCAAACAGGGCACGTCGTCGCGCGGACGGGCCCGCTGCCAGTGGCCGGGCGGCACGACGATCTGCGGCTGCTCGCCGGCGAGGATATCAGCGCCGAGCAAATGCGTTGTGGCACTGTCCTGTTCGGCTCCGATTTCGAGTAGCAGCGGACCACCGAAGTGGTAGAGCCACAGTTCGGCGCTGCGCACCGTGTGCCACGCGGACTGCTGACCGGGCATGAGCAGGAACAGGATTGCCGTGCCCGCGCTGCGCGGGCCGGTGTAGTCCGGTGGCAGCGCGGATTGGGGCATCGTCAGCCCGCTGCGCCAGGTTTCCTTGAACCAGCCGCCCTCGGGATGAGGGGACAGGTCAAGCCGACGCGCCCACTCCGGAAGGTCGCTCATCGCAATTCCCCCCTTAATCGGTTCCGGGACTCCACAATAGAGACGATGGCTACCGACAAAGCACCTATTGTCCTGATCCACGGGTTGTGGATGCCCCCGCACAGCTGGCGCGGCTGGATTGAGCGCTACAGCGCGGCGGGTCACACCGTGCATGCACCCGCGTGGCCGGGCGTATCGGAACTCGACGAGAAACTCGACCACACCAAGGCGCCGGCCGATATCCGCATCGGTGAGGTGGTGGATCATTACGACGTCTTTGTGCGGGCGCTGCCTGAGCCGCCGATCCTGATGGGCCACTCCTTCGGCGGCCTGATCACCCAGATGCTGCTTGACCGCGGGCTGGGCCGCGCCGGTGTCGCGATCCACCCCGCCGCGCCACGAGGGGTCTACCGGTTGCCGCTGTCGGTGTTGAGGGCCACGTTTCCGGTGTTTCGCAGGCCGTCGAACCGGCACCGTGCGGTGCCGCTGACGCCCGCCGAGTTCCACTACGCGTTCGCCAACACCGTCTCGCGGGCCGAATCGGACTCCTGGCACACCAAGCTGGCGATCCCGGCGCCGGGCGGGCCGCTGTTCCAGTCCGCGCTGGCCAACTTCACCTCCAAGTCGAAGGCGGCGACGGTGGTCGACTACGCCAAACCCGACCGGGCGCCGCTGCTATTGATCGCCGGCGGCCGCGACCACATCGTGCCGTCCTCGGTGGTGTACGAGAACTTCACCCGCTACCGGCGGTCGGCTGCCCCGACGGACTTCAAGCTGTTCGAGGATCGACCGCATTTGACGGCGGCGTTGGACGGCTGGGCCGACGTGGCCGACTACGCGTTGACGTGGACGGCGGGTCGCAGCGGATAGTCTGACCGCATGGCTCGCCTGCGCCCCGGTTGGCTGGTTGTGCTGTGTGCCGCGGTGCTGACGGTCAGCGTCTGGCTGCCGTGGCTGACCAGCAGGGCCGACGGCGGCGGGCGCGCCAATGCGATCGGCGGAATCGTCGGCAACATGCCGGTGCCGCCGCCGGGGTTCGGTGTCGGGCAGCTCATCGTCCTACTGGCGTCGACGTTGATCGTCGCGGGCGCGATGGCCGCGCGAGGCCTGTTCGGCAGGTTGGCATCAACAGCGGCGCTGGCCACTTCGGTACTGCTGGTGGTGCTCACGACGTGGTACTACCGGCTCTACGTGTACTCGCCGGTGTCGGCGGGATATGGCCTTTACCTTGGTGCCGTGGCCGCTGTGTTGGCGGTGCTGCTGTCGGTGTGGGCGATGTTCGCCGCCTGGTCGGCAGTCAGACGGGTTTCATGAGCGGTTTCGTCGAACCGGTGACGTTGACAGGCGAACGCTGGGTGGCGCTGGAACCTCTTGCCCGCGAACATATTCCGGAGATTGCTGACGCCGCCGCCGACGGTGAGCTGGGCAGCCTGTGGTTCACCGCCGCGCCGAAGGCCGAGGCGGTCGAGCAGTGGGTCGACATGCGGCTGGCGTCGCAGAAGCCCGACGAGGGCCTGACGTTCGTGGCGCGCAGCCTTGACGGCACGCTGATCGGCTCATCGAGCTATCTGAACGTCGACGCCGCGAACCGGCGGCTGGAGATCGGTAATACGTGGTACGTGTCTTCGGCGAGACGAAGCGGGGTCAACTCCGAGACGAAGCTGCTGATGCTCGGACATGCGTTCGACGAGTTAGGTTGTGTGGCAGTCGAATTCCGCACGCACTTCTTCAACTTCACCAGCAGGGCAGCCATCGAGCGGTTGGGCGCCAAACTCGACGGCGTGCTGCGCAGCCACCAGGTGCTGCCCGACGGGTCGCGCCGCGACACCGTGGTGTACTCGATCCTCGACATCGAATGGCCGGCGGTGCGCAACAATCTGCGATACCGGCTGGAGCGCAACGGCTGACGCGCCGAAACTGCGGACAGATCGCGAACTTTCGGTGATTCGCGATCTGCCCGCAGTCTCGCGGTTGCGGTTACTCGGAATCGACGGTCGTCGGCTCGATCGACCGCTGGCCGCCACCATGGGCGACGTCGATCTTGCGCGGCTTGCCGCGTTCGGCCAGCGGGATGGTCACGGTCAGCACACCGTTCTCATACGTCGCGGAGATGGCCGACGCGTCGATGCCCTCACCGAGAGACAGCTGCCGGCGGTAGGTGCCGAAAAATCACCATGAGAGTGCTAGAACTCGGAGGCGAATTTCTGCAGGTGGGAGGACTAGGTGAACTTGACGTCTTTGGCTTCGACCGTGCCGGCCGCCGTCCGCCCTGGCGCCGACTGATAGGTCCAGTACAGATTGGTGTGCGCGATCACCTGGTCCGGCGGCGGAGCGCCCCATTGCGTTTTGTCGCCCGTCGTGTGGGCATCGCTGACGAGGGTTGCGTCGTACCCCCTCGCGAACGCACCGTGAAGCGTCGAGCGGACACACGCGTCTGTCTCGGCTCCGACGATGACGAGTCGTCCGACTCCCAGTTCCGACAGCACCGTTTCGAGTGTGGTGTCCTCAAACGAGTCGCCGTAGTTTTTCTCGACGAGCGGCTCGGTCTCACTGGGACTCAGTTCCGCGACGATCCGCCAGCCGTCGCTCCCCCTGACGATCTCGTCGTCGGAGTGTTGGACCCAGACCACGGGAACTCCTTGCTGCCGCGCTCGGTCGACGAGGCCTGCGATATTCGCCACGACCGAGTCGCGCTGGTGCGCCGCTTCGACAACACAGTTCTGCACGTCGACGACGAGGAGTCCGGTGTTCGGCCGGTTCTCGAGTGTGGTCATGCCATGAACAGTAGACCCGCCCACCGACGTTTCAGACCAGCGTGACCTGTGCTCCGGTGAGCAGCTCGCTGCACTGATCGCAGGCCAGCACGGCGCCAAATCGCCTGCCGCAGCTCGTGTGGGTCAGGATCACCGCCGGCCCCTCGGGCGCCCGGAACCAGCGCTGTGCCCACTGCAGCGCTGCCACAAGCACACCGAACAACGCCCGGCCCTTCTCGGTGAGCCGGTATCGGTTGTCTGCAGACACAAGGACACCGTTGGCAGTGAAGATCGACAGCCGGTCCGCGATCGAACCCGGCGGAGCGCCGAGCTGGCTCTGGAAGTCGGTGAACCGGCTCATGCCGACGAATGCCGCGACCAACAGTGCGAAGCCCCAGCGGTTGCCCAGCACGCTCATCGTATGCGGAAACAGGCCGGCCGGCGCGTCGCGCTGATCGGCCTCGGATCGCCGCCGTGTCGACGCGACCGGGATCGACCGCGGCCACGATCCGCTCGGGCCCCATTGCGCGACAACGTCTTTGTCGCTGGCGGCCTCACCGCACGAGCGGCAGATGAGCAACGGAGTAAAGTCGGCGCCGCAGATCTCGTGCCGCATGTTTGGCAACCTCTCGGCATGATCGGGCACCCAGTGCCGCTCCCATTCCCAGATCGACAGCAGCATTGGCCACAATGACCGGCTGCGCGGAGTCACCAGGTACTCTGACCGGGTCGGGTTCGTCTGATAGACACGACGGTCCAGCAGGCCGTCACGTGTCAGCGACTGCAGGCGACGCGTGAGCACGGAATTCGAGATCGGCAGCCGCGTCTTGAATTCGGCGAACCGCGTCGCGCCCAGCAGGGCCTGCTGCACGACCAGCAGCGTCCACTCGTCACCGAGCAGCCCCAGCATCCGCCCGACGGCGTTGGTGTCGCCCATTGCCAATTCGGTTGGGCCGGAATCGGACTGCTCCACCTACAGTCCGATCGCGGCCGCCGCGGAGTCGGTGTCGCGCCAGCGCCGCAGCTGCGAACCGGGGGCCCAGGTCGAGTGGGTCCCACTCGAGATCCGCTCCGGCAGAGCCAGTTTGCACACCGGCCCGTCGCCGACCCTGGCGGCATCGAACACGAGGCAGTACGAGGCGTCGGTGTTCATGTCGGTGGTCAGCGTCACCAAGTATCCGTCGTCCTCAGCTGTGCTTCCAATCCGCGGGGCCATTGCCGTTTCGCTGCCGTAGACGCCGTCCTCGAACGCGAACCACTGCTCGCTGCCCGTGTGCAGGTCGTGTTTGACCAGCCCGTCGAACAGAAACCAGGACGGCTTGCCGGTCGCGGCATAGGTGTAGCGGTAGGACGCTCCAGCGTAGCCCGAGTTGATCATCCCGAACTCGGTGATGCTGTCCGAGAGTTGCTCCTCGGCAACGTGACCCGTCACCAGGTTGAAGCGCCAGCGGTGCAGCCGCGCCTGCATTCGGTCCAGCGCCAGGAAACGAAAGGCCCGCTGCCACTTGTTGCCCATGCCGTTGTCGGCCGGTTCGGGGTCGCCCTGGAAGAAGCCGTCGAGCACGATCTCGTCGCCGTCCTCATAAGCGTTGGTGAAGTGCAGCACGAACGTCGGCTCGGCCTCGAACCATTGGATGTCGCGGGCTCTGTCCGCGGCGGGGGATGATCGCGAAGCGCGACGGCATATCGCGGTGGAAGCGTGCCACGTGCGCGTTGCGCTCAAGCAATTCGGGATCCCAGAACAGCGGAAAGTCGTTGAGGATCGCGTAATTCTCGGTGAACGCCATGTCGTGTGGGAGCCGCGGACCGGGCAGCGGCACGTCGACGTAGTGCACGAGGTCGTTGTTCTCGTCGACGACGCCATAATGCATATACGGCGACTGTTTGCTGTAGTTGAAGAACAGCAGTTCGCCGGTCCTGTCGTCGACCTTGGGGTGTGCCGACACGCCCCAGTCGAACGGGAACGCGCCGTTCCACGACTCCTTGCCCAGTGTGTCGGCAGAATACGGGTCGAGGCGGTACAGGTCGCCGCACTGGTAGAAACTCGTCAGCGCGGTGCCGCGGTGCACGATCACGTCGGTGCTCGACGCGTCCTTCATCAAACCGCGCGCGCCCCAGCCGTCGTCGCGCTTGGTCAACGAGACCGGCTCGGCCAGGCCCGGCCACAACGGCGAACCGGCCTCGTTCTCGGCGAGAAAGCCCTCCGTGCGAATAAACCTGTTGCGGTAGAAGGATTTTCCGTCGCGAAACCCGACAACGTGCAGCATGCCGTCGCCGTCGAACGGGTGATACGCCTTCAGCGCGGGGTGCAGCGGGTTCTCTGTGTTGCGCAGATACACCCCATCAAGATCGTATGGAATCTCGCCGTCCACGATGGTGAGGTCATCGGCGTCCCACTCGGTCGTCTGCGGCTGCCACGGGCCGGTCCGATACGGATGGTCGTCGTCCTCGGGCAGCGTGGACAGGAACTTGCCAACGATCTCCGGGTGTGTTGCGGCCATCTCACACCCCGCTCACGATGAAGCTCACCGTGGTGGCTGTGCTGCCGCCGAAGTTGAGTGTGCCGAACGTCTTTGCGCCTTCGACCTGATAGTCACCGGCTATTCCGCTGACCTGCTTGGCGGCGTCGACGAGCATGCGCACGCCGGACGCGCCGACCGGGTGACCGCCGCCGATCAGCCCGCCGCTCGGGTTGATCGGGAGCCGTCCGCCGAGTTCGATCTCGTTGTTTTCGATCGCCTTCCACGACTCGCCCGGCCCGGTGAGCCCGATGTGGTCGATGGCGAACATGTACGGCCACATGAACTTTGCCTCGGCGCCCTCGTGGTCGGTCCAGGCGGCGGCGCCGAGGTGCTGCGCGGCGGTGTCGCCGGGCACCGTCTTCTCCAGTTCGACGCCTACGACCAGGGTGGTGCGGTATGCGCCGGACCGCAGATCCGCCAGTGCCGCGAGGGTTGCGACGCTTCCGGATGCGCATGCGGCTTCGTGGCGGGACGCGGGGGTATCCCACAGTCCGTCGTTGACACTGGCCGGCATCGCGCCAAGATGGCCCTGTCGGGCGAACATCTCGCCGAACGCATTGGCCACGTGAACCACTTCGATGTCGGCGGCGTCGACCTTGGCCGCGGCGAGCGTGTTGTCTACGACTTCGGCGGTCAGGTCGGCGAAATCATGTCCTTCGCGCGTGAAGTTGCGCGCGAAATCGCTCTGATAGCCGCCAAGGATCCAGACGTTCGGAGTGCCCATGCCTGGACGGTACTACAACTAAGAGAGTGACTCGGCCTAATTCGGCATCCGGGGAAGGCGGCCCCGCCGGCTCCAGGTCTGAACCGACGAGACCTCAGCGAGCACGATGGTCGACCATGTATGCCCGCCTGTACTGGGGCATTACCCGCCGTGTCGAATGACAAACGTCTGCTTACCTCCGGGCGACAGCGGGAAGCCTCCTAGGCATGACGCAGACGCGAAATCAGGACTTGGCTCAGCGCATGGCCGAGCTCGCGCGCGCTGCCGCGGCGCCGCGAAGCGTCGAAGACGTGCTGACGAACGTGACCGGTGCGGCGATGGAGCTGATACCGGGAGCCGACACGGCAGGGGTACTGCTGATCGGTAAGGGCGGAAAGTTCGAGTCCGTCGCCAACACGTCTGACCTGCCGCATCGGCTGGACGAGCTGCAGATGATGTTCAACGAGGGGCCGTGTGTGGAGGCGGCGCTCGATGAGCTGATCGTGCGGACCGACGATTTTCGGTCCGAAGAGCGCTGGCCCCAGTACGCGGCCGCGGTGGTCGAGATCGGCGTATTGAGTGGTTTGTCGTTCAAGCTCTACACGGCCGATCGCACCGCCGGCGCGTTGAACCTGTTCTCGTACAAGCCCAGCGCGTTTGACGCGGAGGACGAAACCACCGGCGTGGTCCTCGCGGCGCACGCGGCGGCGGCGATCCTGTCCAGCCGTCATGGTGAGCAACTTCAGTCGGCACTGTCGACGAGGGACCGCATCGGCCAGGCCAAGGGCATCATCATGGAGCGGTTCGGCGTCGACGATGTGCAGGCGTTCGAAATGCTGCGCAGGCTCTCACAGGACAGCAACACCCGGCTGATCGACATCGCGCAACGGGTCATCGATACCCGCACCAATAATTAACGCGATGGTGGATTGACGGGCGCGTAAGAGGGTATTTCACTCGTGTCGGGGACGGATGCGAGGGGGACGTTGTGCGCGTCGGGATATCTGCGATGGTGGTCGCCGCCGCGGCCGCCGCGACGGTGGCCTGCGGGCATCGGTCCGCGAGTGAGCCCGCCGATCTCATGCGCACGTTTGGGCCTGCGCCCGCCCCGGTTGCGGCCTCGATCCATGCGCCCGTCGCCCTGCCGCCGGACGGCGACGGCGACCCGGCGTGCCCCGTGGCTGACGCATGGGGAAGGGACCCGTTCGGCGCAGGCATTCTGGTCACCTATTGGAGCGATGACACCGCGCCCGTCACTGTTCTGGTGCGGACACGCGTCGGCAGCGATCAAGCGCAGCGAGCCCTGCTCGGCCCCGGCGAACTGCGATTGTTCGAGTTCCCGGACATCAACCAGGCGACCGTTTCCGAGGTGCTGATCATGACCAGCACCCGACGGTGCTACGTCTCGGCAGATCCAGCGGCACTCGGCTGACAACTTTCGAGATCAGAGAACCGCCGTGCTCCGCTTTCGTGTGATCGAAATTCTGTAATCAACTCGGGAAGTTGAGTACGGCGTTGCCGTACCAATGAGAGAGGAGCAACGCGAGTTCGACGTCGAGACGACCGTCGCTGATCGGTCGGCCACGACGTTCGATCGCGCGTTGTACGCGATATTTGACGGAGTTGGAATGTAGGTGGAGTTCCTCTGCGGCGGCTTTGAAACTTGACCCGGTGTGCAGAAAAACTCGCAGTGTTTCGCGAAGTCGCTCGTCGTTTTCCGTGCAGGATGCGAGCGGACCGAGCACCTCGGCAACCCACACCCGCGCCGCATCCAAGTTGCCGCCCAGCAGCGCCGCGGCCGACACGCCGGCATCGCCCGCGGCCGTGACCCGGTGCGCGCGCGAGCCCGACACGATCGCAACTGCATGGGCTTCTTGCGCTTGCTGATGCGAACGCCGGAAGCCCTCGACGTCCGGCAACGGATTGCCGGCAGCAACCCAAGGCGGATCAGTTTGGGCCTCGGCGAAGGCACGCATCCGAGCGACCGCACTCGGCGCAGCCTCCGCCGGCATTGGGATCCATGCCCACCCCGTCAGGCGGTCCACCGAGATGAACAAAGAACACTCGCGGGCGCCGGCTGATTCGGCGAGTTGATCGACGAAGCGCTCCATCGACGCGAGATCGTCGCCGTGGTCCTCATCGCGCCAGGCCACGACCGCTAGGTGGGTCCGCCGAAGCGGATAGCGGATCGCCGTGGTCACCGCATCGATGTCGAGGTCGGCACCGTCGAGCAGCTCCCGGACCCGCAACGCGCGCAGGCTGTTCTGGTTCTCCATCCAGCGGTCGTGTTCGCCTTGATAGGTGCTCACCACCTGTTGGGTGATCCAGTCGATGTAGCCGAAGGTGACTTCTGAGATCTGGCTGAAAACGGCGAGGCTCAGCCCTGGCTCCAGGTCCGACGCGCCTATCTCGTTCAGCACAGCATCGAGCAATGACTTATGGCCGAGGCGGTAGGCGCGCACCAACGCGTTGACGGTCACTCCGCGCTGCGCCAGGCGCCGTGCGTGTTCGAGGGCCGCCGTCGGCAACTCGACTTTTTCGATCGGAATGGCGTGACGGATAGCCGAGAACACCGTGGCGACGTTTCCGTCGACGCTGTCACGCAGCAGCTGCAGCAGCTGTGCGTCGCCGCGCAGCTCGGCGATTTCCGTGACCAAGGTCTGCTGGATCGAGCCGGTCAGCTCGGCCATTCGCTGGTCCAGTCGGCTGACGATGGCCGCCGCACACTCAACGACGACCGTGGCTTCGTCACGGCGCACTACCGCCATGACCAGACAGTATCCCCGCAACCCGGCCCGGAATCCGCATTGTCTCCGGAAGCCAAGAACCCACCGAGACTTGGTCCCCCGACGACGTCGCGGCACCATGGCGGGCTCCGCGATTCTTATGGCGATCGCGGCGCAGGGCGTGCCGACGAAATCGAAACCACAGTCCCGCTTCGCGGAGAAAGTGAGCCAACAATGAGCACCTACTTCAGCGGCATCGCCATTCTGCTGCTCGTCTTGTCCCCGCTCTTCGTGCCAGTCGCCGTCACCGTGGCTCCTTGGGCGTCCTCGGGCATCCGTCGCATCGGCCGCGCCTTCGGCCTCTACCGCCCGGCGCCCCGCGTCGCCTGATCACCACCACGCCAAGCCTGAAAGGTCACGCCATGCCCATCGAATTCACCACACTGCAGCGGGAGACGCTGACTGCGATCGTCGACACCTTCGTCGCATCCATCCCACGGGAGGACGATCCGGACGGGTTCTACGCTGCCAAGGGCAGCGACGTCGGCGCCGATGTGGCAGTCGAGCAGTACCTCCTCACATACCTACCCGAGGCGCAGCTCGCCGGCCTGCTGCAGCTGATCGACGCCGCCGGCCTTGTCGAGTTCAAGGATCAGCCCCAGGCTGCGCGCGAGGAAATCCTCGCCAACGTCGCGGGCATCTCACCCGAAGCGGCGGGGGCGATCGCCGCGCTGAATCAGCTCGCGGTGTTGTTCGCCTACAGCCTCCCCGGACCGGATGGCCGCAACCCGCTGTGGGTCGGCATGGGATACCCGGGCCCGGCCCAGAACCCGCCGCAGGACTCCCGCAAGACGCTGGAGGTCATCACCGTCTCGGGTGACACGACGCTCGAGGCGGATGTCGTCGTGGTCGGCTCCGGCAGCGGCGGCGGAGTGGCCGCCGCAGTGCTCGCGGAGGCTGGCAAACGGGTGATCATCCTCGAGGCGGGCAGCTATCACAACGAATCCGACTTCGTGCAGTCCGAACTGGCGGCGTATCAGAATCTGTTCCTCCGCGGCGGGTTCTTCCCCTCCGCCGATGGCATGGTCAGCATCGCCGCGGGCAGCACCGTGGGCGGCGGCAGCACGGTCAACTGGTCGAACTCGTTGCTCACCCCGAACACCGTTCGCGCCTGCTGGGCCAACGACTTTGGGCTGACCGACGTCGACACCCCGGCGTTCGACCAACACCTGCAGGCGGTGTTCGAGCGCATCCAATGCAACGACAAGGTCGCCACCCAGAACGGTCCCCATGAGCGGTTGTGGGACGGTGCGTCCAAGCTCGATTACTCATATCGGGTCGCCACCCTCAACATCGACCCGGAGAAATACGACCCCAACCTGATCGGGTACAGCGGGATGGGCGATCAGACCGGTGCCAAACAGGGCACGATGCGCACCTATCTTCAGGACGCTTCCGATGCCGGAGCGAAACTGCTGCCCAACACCTGGGTCAATCGCATCCTCACCGAGAACGGCACGGCCGTTGGCGTCGAGGCGACATACACCGACCCGCGGACGCAGGAGACCTCGCGCGTCGTCATCCACACATCGTCTGTCGTGGCTGCCGCCGGCAGCCTGGAGACACCGGGCCTTTTGCTGCGGTCAGGCATCGGTGGGCCCGCGGTCGGCGCCGAACTGCGACTGCACCCCGCCAGCCTCGTCAGCGGGGTCTACAACGAACCCCAAGACCCCTGGTACGGCCCCGCGATGGCCGGCATCATGAACGAGTTCGCCGAAGTGGACGAGGGTTTCGGATACCTCATCGAATGCGTCCAGCACCTACCGGGCCTGTTTACCACGGTCGTCCCCTGGCTTGACGGCGCGCAGCACAAGGAACTCACGCGCAAGTATCGGTACCGTGCCGACTGGGTGTTCATCGTTAAGGACCGTGGCGCGGGCAGCGTCACGCTCGACGAGAACGGCCAATCGACGTTCTGGTATCCGTTCACTGACCAACTCGATCGTCGTCATTTCCGCGAAGCCGCGGTGACGTCGATCCGCATGCATGAGGCCGCAGGGGCGGAACAGATCTTCCTCGCCGGCCAGCCGTTCGCACCTTGGAATCGCGGCGAGGACCTCGACGCCTATATCGAGAAGGTGAACCAGATCCCGATAGGCCCGGGCGGTACCCCGGTGTTCAGCGCGCACCAGATGTGCAGCGCGAAACTAGGCAGCGACCCGCAGACGTCGGTCGCGAAACCGAATGGGGAACTGCACGACGTCAAGGGTGTCTGGATCGCCGACGCCAGCGGAATGCCGAGCTGCTCGGGGGTCAATCCGATGGTGTCCACGATGGCCCTCGCGCGCCGCACGGCGATGAACATGCTCACCTAAAAAGGAACCTGAGCGAAGACCTACAGCCTCATTGTCACTACGACGAGTGCGATGACACCGAGCACGGCGATCAAGCCGGCCATGATTCCCGCTATCGAGTACGGCATCGCGCCGACTTCAGCCTTCAGTGCCTTCATCTGCTGACGATGCTGAACCGAGGCCAGTGCCAGGCCCGTGAGACCCACGAGGATCATCGCCATCCCGACGACCCAGGGACTGACGATCGTATGACGATGTTCCTGCGTCGCCAGGTACTGGAAGAACTTGAAGATGGTGAAACCAAAAGCGATCAAGGACGTACTGGTGCGGATCCACGCCATTAGCGTTCGTTCGTTGGCGAGGCGAGTGCGTTCGACGGCGAGTCGAGTGGACGCGTCAATCGGTTGATCGGTCATGATCCCTCTTCGACATTTGGGTGGTCTCCATCTTTCCTGCCTGTGACCGCTCGGAGGATGGGATCTCGGCGGACAACTGACCGCATCGGGGATGATGAATGGGTGGGTACCGCCGTCGTCGTGACGCTGTTGGTGCTATTGGCTGTCGGCATTGTGGTCGATCAGCTTCTTCGGCTGAGGAAGTGGCTGAACAGGCCACCCAGTCGTAAGGATCCACAACCTCCCGCGTAATGCTGATCCCCGCAGTCGGTCCGTCACCCGTGGGATCTAGGCCCGTTCAGCTTCGCCGGGTGGCCGGCTCGGCGAGCGCCGTGCGGTGAGTCATGTCCGCGATGGTGCGGTGGCCGACGGTTGAACGCCGCCAAGCGCTCGCCAGCGCAGGGGATGAACCGCCGGCCACCTAACGCGGAGCGAACCCCCAGAAACACTTCCGCGCTGACGACCGATTACCCGGCAGCAAACCACGCGAAACGCGCCCGGGACACACTCGCACCGCACGGACATCGCCGCCTACCGCTGTCGGGCGCTGACCGAGAGCCATATGCCGGGGCTGTCGGCCAGCCAGCAGGGAACGGGATATGGAGACGAACCGCGCTGCCTGCGTGTTACCCAATTATGGGATTAGTTAACCGGATTCGGGACACCAGGGTTGCCACGGTTGAATCACCTCACGCCGAACCGGGAAGCAACCGTGCCCCATCGCTTGGGATGTTTGGCGATCGGCGCGCGGTACCTCAACTGGTGAAGTCCAGTCTCAAGACATCTTCAAAGGTAAGCGTCAGCTACGTTGGGTGGAGATCCGCACGGCCCGTCGAGGCGTGTGCTGGGTGCTCAGTGGTGGCCCGTGCACCGCCTGGTCACAGGCGCGGTACGTGCGAGTGGTGGGGGCGCCGCCGCCGTGTCGAGGGGTGCGCGCCAGCGGCAACGGAGCGGGACCCGTCCCCAACGATCAACCGGGTGGCCAAGGTGACTTCATGGTTCATGTCTGCTTCATGGTTCCGTCCCGCAGGTAGCGCACGTGCCAGGACAATGCCTCGTCGAGCAGGTGCGGGGTGTGCTGGCCGCGCGTGGTGGCCATGGCTCGGTCGAGGTAGTCCTGCAGTGCGGGCCGGTAGTCCGGGTGCGCGCAGTGGTCAATGATTTCTTGCGCGCGGCGTCGCGGCGGCAGGCCGCGGAGATCGGCCAGGCCCTGCTCGGTGACGATGACGTGCACGTCGTGTTCGGTGTGGTCGACGTGGCTGACCATCGGCACGATGCAGGAGATCAACCCGTCTTTCGCGGTGGACGGGGTGACGAACATCGATATATAGGCGTTGCGGGCGAAGTCGCCGGAGCCGCCGATGCCGTTTTGGATGCTCGAACCCATCAGGTGGGTGGAGTTGACGTTGCCGTAGATGTCGGCCTCGATCATCCCGTTCATCGCGAGGCAGCCGAGTCGGCGGATCACCTCGGGGTGGTTGCTGATCTCCTGCGGGCGCAGGATGATTCGGTGGCGATAGTCGCCGATATTGGCCATGAATTCGCGGATGCCGTCTTCGCTGAGTGAGAACGCGGTCGCGGAGGCGATGCTCAACGTCCCGGAGCGCAACATTTGCAGCATGCCGTCCTGGATCACCTCGGTGTACGCGGTCAGCGGCCGGAACGGTCCTTCGTCCAGTCCGGCCAGCACGGCATTTGCGATATTGCCCACTCCAGACTGCAGCGGCAGCAACGTCGCCGGCAGCCGGCCACGCTTTACCTGTCCCGACAGGAAGTCCACGACCCGATCGGCGATCAGCCCCG
Organism: uncultured Actinomycetota bacterium; assembly: GCA_963770125.1. GTDB lineage: Bacteria > Actinomycetota > Actinomycetes > Mycobacteriales > Mycobacteriaceae > Mycobacterium. The sequence continues at coordinate 33,748 of CAVYPI010000112.1, forward strand.
AGACGGTGTCGGGCGGCTTGAAAGGCGAGTTCCGGTCGGGGCTGTGGGTCGGCACGACGGCGACGATCTTCTCCGGCGGGCAGCGGAAATACGGCACGCCAATCCGGTCGGCGGCCCGCACGATCTGGATCGGTTTGCGGTCCGGGGGCAGCGCCGTGCCGTAATAGATGTCGTGCATTCCCTCCAGTTCGATCGGCTGCCAGGAGTTCACCTCGAGGATGACCCTTTCGGCCTGATCGATCCACGTCTTATTGTTGCCGACCGACGAAGACGGGATCAGGTCGCCGTCGTCGGTGATACCGGCGACCTCGACGAGGGCGATGCCCAAATGCCCGAAGTAGCCCTGCCACACCATCTGCGCGACGTGCGATAGGTGCACATCCAGGTAGTCCATGCGCCCGGCATTGATCTTGGCACGGCTGACCGGGTCGGATTGGTAGGGCATCCGCAGATCGATGCCCTCGACCGACGCCAACGCTCCGTCGAGTTCGGGAGCGGTGGAGGCGCCCGTCCAGACACCGACCTTGAAACGTTCGCCACGCGCGCTCGCCTCGGTGATCCGGCGAGCCAAGGCGATCGGGACCGCCTTCGGGTAGCCGGCGCCGGTGAACCCACTCATCCCGACATTGGAGCCGGGCTCGATCAGCGCGGCGGCCTCCTCGGCCGACATCACCTTGTCGGCCAGGCCTCTATGCCTGATGTGCGAGAGATCCGTCATCGTCGCAAACCGCCTTCGCCGAATCGAGCACCGCGATGGTCGACGGTCCGGTCACGCCCCTGCGGTTCAGGCATGGCGATGATCGTGACTAATCGGCCCATCGACATGCTTGACAGCAAACTCCAGCACTCGTCTTCGCTCAGCACGGTCACCGGAGCGTCGTCTGCGGATACGGTTCAGCCTAACGCGACGGGGATTTCGGCGCGGTCAGATCCGATGGCCGATCAGGATCGACCGTTGCATGGTCGGCCATCGCTGGCCTTCGGGTCGAGCAGTTCCTCTGCACGCGTCGGCGGCTCGATGTTGTCTGAAACAGCATGGCGTGATGTTTGGAATCAGCGCTGACACAGTGGTGGCGCGAACCCACCAAGGGGACTTCGTCTGGCACACAACTCATTTGGTACCACGCAAACTGCCGGTACTCTCGCATGAACCAGCCATGACGCGCGGACTCGACTACCAAGACGAAGAAGTGTCGACTGTGGCCTATCCCGTCGGTGTCAACCCGTCGCGGGCCCGGTCAAAAAACACTACCCGGAAGTTGCCCATCTGAATCTCGTCGCCGTTGGTCAGCTCAGCCGAATCGATCGGCTCGCGGTTGACGTACGTGCCGTTGAGGCTGTCGACGTCGATGAGCCGGAATTCGCTCCCTACCCGCCGGAATTCGGCATGGCGGCGGCTGACGGTAACGTCGTCGAGAAAGATGTCGCAACCGGGATGGCGGCCTGCGGATGTGACAGGCTGATCCAGCAGGAATCGGGAACCGGCGGTGGGGCCGCGCGTAACAACGAGCACGGCGGAGGCGGTCGGCACCTTTCCGACTCCCGACACCGCACCCTCGGCGGCGGCGGGGGCCCTAGCATCCAGGTCGTCGACGAAGTCGGCGCCGAAATCCGAGACGGCTTCCGCGATGACTTTGTGAGCCGCCTGGTCGTCGTCCATGTGGGTCACTTGCCTTTCCTTGTCGGCTGTTCTCGCGGTGTTGCATAGATCTTGGGTTCACGGAATTTGTGGATCGTGTCGCCCGGACAGGCAACACCCGGCCCCAGACCGAGGCCCGGGCAGAACCCGACCTGTCAGGTCAGTTCGTCGTGCGGTAGCGCGGTAATCGCCCGCGCCATCGCCCCCGTGTAGCAGGTGGCGACCAGCATGCCCAGCCGATTCTCGAGCCAGCGCCTCACGGTTATCTCCTTCCTTCATCGTGGTTGTCGCACCCATCGTCAGGTGTGTCATTGCCCTGTTGTGAATCATGTCTTCGGAACCCAGTAACCATCACGCGGCGAGCGTGGACGGGTTGAAGGTCCAGCCCTCATCGAGCATTGGCCCGATCGCTACAACCTCCGCATACCGCAGGTTGACACGTCAATCCTCGCGATGGCGCTCGTAGTCCCAACGTTCAAGCCATGACTGGAGGTCGTAGACCCCGATCGCGACCAGGGGCGCAGCGCAGCAGGCGGCAATGACGGCGTTCATAATCTGTCCGTTTTGCGTGCCATGAGAGCGCGCTCAAGGAAGTAAGCACGTGTCTGGTAATAGCGTGCTCGCGGGCGTGATGCGTCTGCTGATATCGCGAATAGCACGGCGACGAGCCGGCGGCCGATCTTCCGGCGTTGCAACGACACAGCGGCGGCGGCGGTGCCGAAGACCTCCTGTTCGGTGATCGGGAGCTCGGGGAACGACACCTCATCCGACGGTGCAGCCGACTGTGTCTGGGGTACGGGGTCTTCGATGGCTTCCGGTGCCGAGTCGGTTACCGTTGGTAAGTCCGACATTTCACCAGCTTCCTCGCCGTGTGGTCTGTCGACGCGGCAACTCCGTTGCCCAGAGAGCTATTCATGATGCTCCTTAACTTCGTCGGCGACTCGACCACCTGTCTCGCCGGTGGACGGATACCGTTGCCGGCGTGGTATTGCGTTGGCCTTTAGATCGTCGAACGGCTCAGCGCGGGTGTCGATGTTGCCGCGGACAGCGTCGCGCAGCGGTTGGTGTCACAGTCCACACCGCTGCAACGTCGGACGAGGTAGCCCATCCTGATCGGCCCTTGACATCGTTCGCCGGTGAAGTGTCGGAATAGACACCGACAGCCGCGCCGCATTGTCTACGGCAACATCGACAAGCGCGACGACTCATCCGACGATCGAGTTGTCCAGAGAAGAAAGCCGGCACCGCATTGACGGATGCGGCAGATTGAGTGTAGACAATGGTCGCGATGACGCTAGTTACCCACCCACGGACGTCCTTTGTTGGCAAGGTCAGTCCAGTGCACTTCTTTTGGGGCTCTTTCGATTTGGCCTGCACCCGTTTTTCCGGGCGGCCGGCCCCCGAACATCCCGGGGGCGCCCTCAATTGCCCGGACTGGGTGATGGCCGAGTCGTACAACCATGAATTCAGCAGCTGCGGGTTTTGGCCGTGCGGAGGCAAGGAAGGCGCGTTTTATTCCTACGCATATCCGAGCCGGACGGTTTCGCCGACTACCCGGTTGAACCGGACGCGGCCTTCTAAAGCACCGAATACAAGTAATTCGTTCTTCCGTACGAAGCAGCGCGCACCGACGAGGACCCCGACCATGCCGTCGCACGGTTTCTGCAGACCACCTACGAAGCCGCCGCCACGATCGGCGGCGGGGATCGCGCGGCACTCGAAGCCGACCCCGACCGCGTATCTCCGCAATCCGCGCGGCGGACGTCGTTCGGCTCTGCGTCGCTGCGGCAACGAGGAGCGTCTTCATGACAACGACCGCTGAATCACCGATTCTGGTTTTGGGCGCCACCGGTGGGCAGGGCGGGGCGGTCACCGCCGCGCTGCTGGCACGCCGGGCGCGGGTGCGCGCGATGGTGCGCCGGCCCGGCGAGCCGTCGGTGCAGCGCCTGGCGGAACGCGGCGTCGAGGTCATGGTCGGCTCTCTTGACGACCGCGCCGCGATCGGTGCGGCGATGGAGGGCCCGCTGCGGTGTTTGCGCTCACGACCCCGTTCGAGGCCGGGGTGGACGCCGAGGTGGCCCAGGGCCATGCCATCGTGGCCGCCGCCGACGACGCGCGGGTTCCCCACCTGGTGTTCAGCTCGGTCGCCGGGGCGGACCAGCACACCGGGCCGAGGGACAAAGCGCGATCGACGTCGGCTGCGGCCCTCGGGGGATCCTCGAGTTGCTCGCCGAGCGCGTCGGCCCGCGGGGCCACGTCGTAGGACTGGAGGTCGACCCGGTCCACTTCGCCATGGCGCGGGAGCTGGTGGCCGAACAAGGGCTGACGAACGTCGAGGTCATCCAGGCAGACGCCCGGCGCACCGGGCTGCCGCCCGCCTCGTTCGATGTTGCCCACGCCCGGACGGTGTTGGTAAACGTCCCCGATCCCGAAGCGGTACTGGCCGAAATGACGCGGCTGGTCCGACCGGGCGGCTGGGTGGCCAACCTGGAGCCGGACGTCGCCGTCCACCTGTATCACCCAGCCAACCCCGCCTGGGGCCGACTGCATGAGATCTCCATCGCCGCCTTCCAAGCCGATGGTGCGGACCCGTTCATCGGCCGCCGTCTACCGGCGCTGTTTCGCGAGGCTGGTCTCAGCGACATCGGCGTGCGAGCGCACGCCGAACTTTACCCGCCCGGCCACACCCGTCGCACTATCCGTCTGGACCTCGTGCGCAGCATGCGGCCCAAGATCGTGGCGTTGGGCATCGCCAGCGAGCAAGAACTCGACGATTTGGATTGTGCCGCACGAGAACATCTCGACGATCCTCACACCCTGGTTCTCCCTCATCTGTTCTTCCTGGCCTGGGGCCGCAAACCCTGAACCGTCTCGGGTTTGATGGCGGCTTCATGGTTGAGGCGTCACCGGCTGGGACGCCAGGCCGCCAACGGTATGGTGCTGCACGGCGGCGGGTCCCCGGTGGTCTCGGTCCGGGTGGCGACTCCGTCCGGTGGTGATGCGACCGGATTCGGGCGGCGGACAGATCCGTGCCGACCCATCCCTGGCCGAGCTTGGCAAGGTGGACGTGGTGGTGCTGCCGCCGTTCAGCGACGGACTGGACGACTCGCTGGCCGCGCACCCCGATCTGATCATGTGGATGAAAAGCCGTGCCGCAGAAGATGTTCTGCTGATGTCGCGCAAACACCCGCAACGAACGCCGCCACCAAGGCGATGGTGGCAGCGGCTCAACAGACACTGTGCCCAGACACCTGGCGCCGGCTGGGCCACGGCGCACACCGTGGGCCGTGTGCGCCGCCTCCGGCGCCGCTGTGGCCATTCCGCGCTGAGACTGGCCGTTCTACCTGAACCACGCATTTCCGTTGTGCACCAACCACACTGGTTCCTCAACAGAAAGTTCCGACCGGCCGGAGGCGCTAGCTCGTGGCGTGCCCTTGGCTCGGCTAAAGCCAACCCAGCACGCCCTCGGCAGAGGTAGTCTCGGGGGGTCGTGTCAGCAGCACAAACACTCAGTGCCAACGGGGTGGACAGTGACAGATACACCACGCGCATCGACGACCATAACACCCGTTATTGGCGCCCGGCCCGGCCAGCGGCGGGGGTCGTCCGGGGACGAAGTCCGGTCGCACTACGACCTGTCGAACGAGTTCTTCCGGCTGTGGCAGGACCCCACCCAGACCTACAGCTGCGCCTACTTCGAGCGCGACGACATGACGCTGCAGGGGGCGCAGATCGCCAAAATCGATCTCGCGCTGGGCAAGCTCGGCCTGCAGCCCGGGATGACGTTGCTCGGTATCGGCTGCGGCTGGGGCTCCACGCTGATGCGAGCGATCGAGAAATACGACGTCAACGTGATCGGTCTGACGCTCTCGCACAACCAGAAGAAGCACATCGAACCACTGTTTGCCGAGTCGGACAGCCCGCGCAGCAAAGAAGTGCGGCTGCAGCCGTGGGAGGAGTTCGACGAGCCGGTCGACAGGATCGTGTCGATCGGCGCGTTCGAGCACTTCGGTTTCGAGAAGTACGACTTGTACTTCAAAAAGACGTACGACTTGATGCCCGCCGACGGCGTGATGCTGCTGCACACCATCGTCGTACCGAGCCCCGAGGAGGTGGCAGAACGCCAGCTGCCGACGACGATGTCGCTGATGCGCTTTGATTTGTATAACGCAAATTGCGTCGCCTGGCTGAGTTAGGCCTTCTCACAGGTGAACTGGCACACGTCGGTGTAGCCATTGCGGAACAGGTCGGCGCAGCCGGTCAGGTACTTCATGTACCGCTCGTAGACCTCTTCGGAGGTGATCGCGATCGCCTCGTCCTGGTGGGCCTCCAAATTTGCCGCCCACGTGCTCAGGGTGCGGACGTAGTGCGGCCGCAGCGCCTGCACCCGGGTTACCTTGGTGGCTCCTCGATTTGCGCCACCAGCGGGAGCCGACCGCCGGGGTAAATTTCGGTAAGGATGAATCGGATGAAGCGCAATCCCGCGGGCCCGATTCCGACGGCGTCGTCGCGAAAGGCCCGATCGCCCTGGGCCATCGCCGACTGTCGATCATCGACCTGTCCGCCCGCGGCGCCCAGCCGATGGTGGACAGCGTCCTGGGCCTGACGCTGGTGTTCAACGGCTGCATCTACAACTATCAGGACCTGCGCACGCAGCTTCAGGCCGCGGGTTACCGGTTTTTCTCCACCGCCGACAGTGAAGTCGTTATCAAAGGATTTCATCACTGGGGTACGCGGTGTGTCGAGAAGTTCAAGGGCGTCTCGAGTAACTTCTCGAAAAGCGCGCGGTAATGCACGAACGCCTGACGCTGCGCCTCGGTGTCGATGTCGCCGTTCTGCTGCGACAGGTGAATGCGGTGAGCGGCTCGATAGTGCTCCACGACTGTCGGATGATCCACCGAGATGTCGGCCGCCTGCTGGTCGAAATCGTCGACTGGGTAGCCACGGTCGCGCATGACCTCGGTCACCAGCCGGTCCGCGTCGCCCACTGCGCTTGACGGATTGTCGACGAATGCGGTCTGCACCATCTGCCAGCGGGTGGCGTACTTCGCTAACGCCTCGGGCGTCAACGGCACAATGTCGAGCTTGTCTCGCTTCCGCTCACGGGCGGCGAGCTCCTTTTCCGCCGTGTTCTGTTCGCCGGCCTCGAGCACGGTGCGCTCATACTCGGGACCAAACCGCTCTTGTAGTCGCGCGGTTCTTTTGCGACGGCTCACCGAGACTGCGGCGACGATCAACCCGGCGACGACGACAGCCGCCGCGATCACAATCCAACCCCAAAGAGGCATTTCATAGTCCTTTCGTGCTTGCGGGGGGATACCCATGCGTGCTCTACACAAACGTCAATATGTGAGCTACGCGACGAGCCTGGCGGGCGATGGTTGACGGTTAGAAGTAGTGGCGGCGGCCGCCGACAGCGCGTCCGGTGGCTCCCAGGATCGCCAGAATCGCGCCGATGACGAGCAGGATGATTCCGATGGTCCACAGAATCGAAATCTTGAGCACGAATCCGGCGATGAGCAGGATGAGTCCGAGAACGATCATGGTGAGCCTTTCTGTACTTGGAGAGCGGATCGGTCGGGCGGTTGCGCGACGCTGATCTGAGTCGACCACCCTTAAGGGGGGTGGCGATACACCCCTATGGAGGTAATGTTCTCGGGCATGCCCTCGCTGCCGAGCCGTCCGATCACGGTGGCGCTCGTCGACGATTACGACGTGGTCGTGATGGGCGTGGCCAACATGTTCGACCGCTACCGCGACCGTGTGGTTGTCGCCGAACTGGACTCGACGATGCCCGTCGATGACGCCGTCGACATTGTCCTGTACGACTCGTTCGCCCAACCGGAATCCGACCACGATGAGATCGCCCATCTGGTGGCTAATCCGCGCGCACACCGTGTGGTGGTTTATACCTGGAACTTTCACCCTGACCTCATCGCCGGCGCCCGGCAGCACGGGGCACACGGCTACTTATCGAAGACGCTGCCGGCACGAGAGTTGGTCGCCGCGCTGGAGGCGGTGCATGCCGGTGAGACGGTCATCAGCGACGTCCCGCCGCGGGCGCGCAGCGCCGCCGGGCTCGACTGGCCCGGCCGCGGCGAAGGGCTCAGCGATCGTGAGTCGGAGATCTTGGCCCTCATTACCCAGGGCAAGAGCAATGCCGAGGTCGCGAAGCTGACATATCTCAGCCCCAACACTGTGAAGTCCTACATCCGCACGATCTACCGCAAGATCAACGTCGGCAGCCGGACCCAGGCGGTCTTATGGGGTGTGAAGCACGGCTTCACCCCTGACCATCATCGCATCGAACACTGGCGGGGCGGTCCCTGAGCGCCATCTTTGGCTCCTCGACGGCGAGGCGACCGCGTCGATGATCCTCGACTTGGCTGTCGCGCTGGTGATTCCGATTGCAGTGGCCTGCAAGCGAGTTCGCGAATCGGCGCTGTGCAAAATGCGTGAATTCGGATGAGTACGCGCTTCACCTAGTCACAATGTTGCAGAGCGCGCGCACGACGTTGCACCCCGGACTTTGGCCCGCCCCAAATGACCGATGCAAATCGCAAAAAGAGAGGGAAGGCGCATGCGATCCGAGAGCACCCGACCCGTGCGCCGACCGGCGCGATCGTGATCTCGGCGAGCCTGGCGAGTCTGGTGGGCGTCGGGTACCTCTTGTCAGCAGGATCTAAGACCGGCGGCGACGCTGAAGTTGCCGCTGCGGTCGGAATCGGCAGCGTCGCCGCGGCGTGGCTCGTCGTGCACACTGTCTTCACGGTGCGTTACGCCCGGCTCTATTACCTAAACGGTTCGAGCGGAATCGATTTCAACGCAAGACGACGAGCAGCCGGCATACGTAGATTTCGCCCACCTCGCATTCACTATCGGTATGACATATCAAGTATCCGACACCGATTTGAAAACCCGCACCATCCGGGCCACCGCGTTGCGCCAGGCCCTGTTGTCGTTCGTGCTGGGGGCGGTGATTCTTGCGACGACGATCAACCTGGTCGCGGGGCGAAGCAGCGCCAGTAGCTGACTGCGGATGTCGGCCGACATCATCGCCAACCGTTCGGCTGACATCGTGATGCGGCCAGGCACGCTTTCACTGACCGTGAGAACGCGCCTGTACCCAATGCCTGTATTGATTTGCGCGTCGACAGTTTGGGTATCTCTGCAGCGTGCGGGCCTTTCCGCATCTGGCAGCGGAGTCCCTTCATGGTCGGTTGGCTGGATCGCTTACAGCGGCGAAGCCGCAGCGCCGGTTTCCTCATCGCGGTCATCTACAAGTACGTCGATGATCAAGGGAGCTACCTTGCCGCGCTGATCACCTATTACGCATTCGTGTCGCTGTTTCCCGCGTTGCTGCTGTTGACCACCGTATTGGGAGTGGTTCTGGTGGGCCACCCAGAGCTGCAGGAGCAGATTCTGCGGTCGGCGGTCGCCCAATTCCCCGTTATCGGTGACCAACTCGGTCAGCCCCAAGGTCTGAGCGGTGGGACGTTCGGGGTCGTCGTCGGCATCGCAGGGGCGCTGTATGGAGGTCTCGGCGTTGGCCAGGCGGTACAGAACGCCATGGACACGTTGTGGGCGGTGCCGCGCAACGACCGGCCGGACCCCATCCGGGCGCGTATCCGCAGCTTTCTGTTGCTCCTCATCCTCGGCTCGGCGCTCATCGTCACCACCGTGCTAGCGGCGATCGGTCGGGCGTCGGAATCGTTCGGGATAGTCGGCAAAGCGGGCATTGTGGTGCTGTCGGTGTTGATCAATGCGGGCGTGTGTCTGGTCGCTTTCCGGGTCGCTACGGCCCGGGACCTCACCTACCGTCAGGTGGCTCCCGGTGCACTGGCGGCAGCGATCATCTGGCAGCTGCTGCAGTGGTTCGGCGCGATCTACGTATCGCAGGTGGTCAAGTCGTCGAGCGCCACCAATAGCGTGTTTGCTCTGGTGCTCGGTTTGTTGGCCTTCCTGTATCTGATCGCCACGACATTGCTGCTGTGCGCCGAAGCCAACGTGGTGGCCGCCGATCGCCTCCACCCGCGTGCCCTGCTGACTCCGTTCACCGACAATGTCGAATTGACCCGTGCTGACCGCAAGACCTATACCGGGCAGGCGAAAGCTCAACGCGCTAAAGGATTCCAGCGCATCGACGTCACCTTCGATGACCGTGGCGGCGAAAGAAAGACACCAACCGTGACTCCACGCCACGGCGAAGCGCAAGGAGGCTGATGCGCGCATACCGTCAAGGACACCCGAAGTACCTCGGCGTAAGCAGGGCCACTTTGTACCGGTATATGGACGCCGAACGGACTGCCTAACCTCGCTACTGGATCGAAACTAGTTGGTCCACTGAGTCTTTGGGCAGGACGCCTCGGAAGTGGCGGTGAGAGTCATGTTGTTCAAGGCGATGGCACCTTTATGGTTGTCCAGGAAGGCGGTGTCGGCGGCGTCGCGTCCCGTGGCGATCCGTACCAGCGTCTGCCGTGGCGCCAGGCACGTCGCATCGACCACCCGCCAAGCCCCGTCGACGAACGCCTCGAGCCACTGCGTGGAAGTCCATCGGAGACCGACCCGGCGCGTAGACCGACACTCGGCGTGCCGGTACGTTGACCGGACCCAACCGGTGTCGAGTGCACATCCACGAATATTTCCCTCCGACCACTTCGGTCTGGGCTGCCTCGTTCGCCGCTCGGCACTCCCCGTGCTAGCAGGTCACCCCCGCGCGCTTTGGCGTCGATGGCTGCGAGCGTCATTCCGGTGATCTCGCTGTGCCGACTGCGGCGACTTGGCTGCCCGAAGCGTCAGCGAAGTTCGCGTCCTTGCGCGCAGCGGCGCGCCCGCCACAATCGCAACCAGAAGGCAAGAAGTTTGATGGACCCGTCGGTGTCGGCCGTGGTCATTTTGGCGGCGTGGCCTGATGCCAGCGCTATCGCTCGGGTGCGGTCCAACGATCCCTTGGTGTCCCGCTGTTCGTTGGCGAGCAGTTCGCGCACGGCCGGGAAGGAGGCGCTGATAGTTCGACCCGTCAGCCGCCCGCTTGGCCCGGATTACGTCGGCCAGGGAGGCGACCCGCACGGCGTCGCCTCAGGGCTCACCTTGTGCCGGGTGCTGTTTGATCGTGCTCCATTTGCGTGCGCCGACGCGTCCCGGCGCGCTTGCGCCACGCGGTGGTCGAACGACGCCCTGCCGGGCCAGGGCGAGCGCCTTGCCGGCGTGCCAGTCGTGCTCGGCGGGTCAATCCGTGCCGGGCCAAACGGAATTCGGGCCCGCTCAGCCAGCGAGAGATATTGACATCCACTGCGAATTCCCAGGTTGAGTTCATCGGGGATGGGGTAACCACCGGTGACTCGCAGGCAACGAGTAGGTGAACGAAAGAAGGCGACGATGAACATCTTGCAGCTTGCGGGGCGCGTTGTCGGCCGCACAGCGGATGTGACCACAGCTGCGGCCGGCGCGGTCGGCGGGGCCGCCATCAACGGTGTCGTTGGCGGTGTGCAGGGGACGGTGGTCGGACTCAAGACGGGGTTAAGCAGCGGCGCCAATTCGACTCCTGCGGCCGCGCTGACTTTGGCGGCCATCGGCGCCGCCGGCTTGGTGGAGTGGCCCGTGCTGTTGGCGGTCGGCGGCACTGCGTTGGTCGTTCATGGGCTCAGCCAGCGCTCCGCCGAGCGCTCCGCACCGTCGCTTGCCGCGGTGCCGACGAAAACGACCGCGCCGGCGCGTTCAACACCGGCCAGGGCGGCCAGGAAGTCGACGGCAGCCAAGAAGGCGTCGAAGGCGACGCCGCGCAAGGCCGCGGCGCGCTCACGGCGCGCTTCGAGGCCGCGGTAACCCACCGCGCGTGGACCTTATTTCGCTGATGCGGCACACCGCATCACTCCCACAACGGGTCGTATCCAGCGGGGTCCATGCCGCTGCAGCCGGTGTCGAGTTGGCCGTCGCGCCGCTGCGCGAGGCATCCGGCGCGACGCGGGCCCTCCGGGCGATCACCGAGGCGGGCCGCGAGCTTCTCGGCGGCAGAGTGGCGCGCAGATACTCGCGCAGCGGTGATCGCTATTGGATCGAGGTTCGTGGTCTGGCCGACACCGGCCCCGGCGACGAACTCGGCTCGTCGGTGCTTGCGGCCCTTCGCGCCCATCGGGGCGTTGTGTCGGCGAGTTTGAACGTCCCGCTTTCCCGCGCCGTCGTTGAAATCGCTGATGGCACCGAGCTTTCCGAGGTATGTGAGGTGATCGGTGCCGCCGAGCGCCGCGGCTGCGCGGCAGCCGCGGGTCCACCGATGGACCTGCCCGGTGATGCCGTCGTGGTGGCCGCCAGTGCGGTGGCCGCCGCGGCGAACGCTGTGGGGCTCGGGGTGGCGTTGGCCGGGCGGGCGATGATGTGGCCGCGGCTGCCGGCGTCGCTGAGCGCTGTGGTCAACGTGGTCGACTATCAGCCCCGGCTGCGGGGCGCCGTCGAGGACCGCTTCGGGCACACCGCTGCTGACACCGCGATCGCGCTGGCCGCCGCCGCTACCTACACGCTCACCCTGGCGCCGGCGTCACTGGCCGTCGACACGCTCGTGCACGCCGCCAAGGCCGCCGAAAACCGAGCGGCCGCGGCCGCCTGGCAGCGCCGCGAACCCGACCTCGCCCGACACGCGCAGTGCACGGACACCGTGCGCGCCGCAGCGCGCCCCCGCCCGCTGCCGCCCGGACCGCTGGAGCGCCACGGCGATCGCAGCGGGCTGGTGCAGGGGGTGGCCGCCCCGGCGATCGGCATCCTCACCTCCGATGTGACGGCCGCGGCGACTGCGGCGATCGTTGCCGCACCCAAGGCCGCCCGCACCAGCCGTGAAACATTCGCCGCCACCCTCGGCCGCGGTCTGACCGACCGCCACCACGTACTGCCCCTGCGGCCCAAAGTGTTTCGGCACCTCGACCGCGTCGATGCGATCGTCGTCGACCCCCGCGCGCTGTGCACGGGGGATCTTCGTGTTGGCCGCATCCGCGACGTCGCCGAGTCCGACCGCGCCGCGGCGTGGCAGTGGGCGCAGCATCAACTGGACAGCGGCGCCTTGTCGCCGGGCTGGTCCTCGGTGAACGGCTCGCGACCGTCCACCGGGGTGCGCGGCGCGGTTTTGGTCCGCTACGCCCATCACCCGCTGGCTGCCGCAGTGCTCGGTGAAATCCGCCGCAGCGGCGCCCGGGCGGTATCGGTGGACCTTGACACGCTCGACGAGCTGCGCTCCTATTTCGACGACCTCGACCCGCTGCCCGGCTCGATCGAGCAGGCCCTGGCCGACACGGTGCGCCGGCTCCAAGTCGAGGGACACACCGTAGCCGTGGTGTCGCGCGCGGCGGCGCAGGCGCTGGCCGACGCCGATGTCGCGATCGGCATCGGCGCCAACGAGGCGCCCTGCTGGCACGCCCACCTGCTCGTCGACGACCTCGACGGCGTGTGGCGCATCCTGCACGCGCTTCCTTCGGCTCGGCGGGCCAGTGAACGCGGTGTCGAAATCGCCGCTGGCGCTTCGTTGTTGGGTGCCCTGCTGATGATCCCGAGGGTGCGCGGCAGGGGGCCGGGGCCGGTCACCGCCGGCGCCGGCGCGGGCGCCTGGACCGGCTACCGGCTTGCCCGCGCGGCGCTCTGCGCGCCGCCGCCGCCGATCGCCGACGTCCACGAGTGGCACGCCATGTCGGTCGAGCAGGTCCGTAGTGTGCTGTCCCCGCCACCGCCGCGCCCCATCCCGGTGCAGCGGTCACGATTCGCGAACACGGCGACGGCGGCGTCGAACACGGTCGGGTCGGTGAGCGCCGCGGCCAGCCGGGCGGTGGCAGACTTCGCCGGCGCCATGCGAGACGAACTGTCCGACCCGCTGACGCCGGTGCTCGCGGTGGGATCGGCGGCCAGCGCGGTGCTGGGGTCACCGATCGACGCGGTGTTGGTCGGCTCGGTGCTGGCCGGCAACGCGGCGCTGGCCGCTACTCAGCGCATCCGCGCCGAGCGGTTGCTGCAGCGGCTGCTGGCGGTGCAGGACCCGCCGGCGCGTGTCCGGGTCAGCAGCGGCGCCGAGGAGACGGTGCCGGCCGCCGCCCTGAGACCCGGCGACATCATCGAGGTCCGGCCCGGCGAGGTGGTGCCCGCCGACGGGCGACTCATCGACGCCGCCGACGTGGAGGTCGACGAGTCGTCACTGACCGGGGAGTCGCTGCCGGTGGGCAAGCAGGTCGAGGCCACACCCGCCGCGCCCGTCGCCGAGCGGGCCTGCATGCTTTATGCCGCCACGACGGTGGTTACCGGCACCGCGACCGCGATCGTCACCGCCGTCGGCGCGCACACCCAGGCCCGCCGGGCCGCGGCCGCGCCCCACTCGCGCGGCTCGGCGGTCGGGCTGCAGACCCAGCTGAGGGAGCTGACCAATAAGGCGTTGCCGTTCAGCCTGGCCGGCGGCGGGTTGGTGACCGCGCTCGGGCTGCTACGGCTGACCGGTCTGCGCCAAGCCGTCACCAGCGGTGTCGCGGTCAGCGTTGCCGCCGTGCCCGAGGGGCTGCCGGTGGTGGCCACCCTGGCCCAGCAGGCCTCGGCGCGCCGGCTCACCCGCGCAGGCGCACTGGTGCGCAGCCCGCGCTCGGTGGAAGCGCTCGGCCGCGTCGACGTGGTGTGCTTCGACAAGACCGGCACACTGTCGGAGAACCGGTTACGGGTGACCCGGGTCAACACCGCGCCGGGGTGCCACGACGACGACGTCTTGGCGCACGCGCTGGCCGCCACCGCGCCCGCCAACGGGGCGCGCCACGAACACGCCACCGATCACGCCATCGCCGCCGCCGCGCAGCATCTGAGCGGCGGGCCTGCTGCCGCCGCGCACCTGCCGTTCCGGTCGGGACGGGCGTTCTCGGCGTCGCTGCACGGGCGGCAGCTCTCGGTGAAGGGCGCCCCGGAGGTGCTGCTGGCCGGCTGCGCCGACGCGTCGGCGGTGGCGCGCCAGGTGTCTTCGATGGCCGCCGCCGGTCTGCGGGTGATCGCCGTCGCGCGCCGCGACCTGGCGGACGCCGACGCGCAGGCAGCGCAGGAGGATCCCGACGCGTTGGCCGCCATCTGCCGGGAGGGCTTGGAGTGTGTGGGCCTGCTGGGCTTGTCGGACACCGCGCGCCCCGATGCGGCGGCCGTGTTGGCCGAGCTCGCCGAGCGCAACATCGGCGTGCGGCTGATCACCGGCGATCACCCGGTGACCGCCGCCGCCATCGCCTGCGAGCTGGGAATATCCGTCGATGAGGGGGCGGTGATCAGCGGCTCTGAATGGGAGGCAATGTCGCGGCGCCAGCAGGAACGCGCGGCCCGTGACCGGGTGGTGTTCGCCCGGATGTCGCCGGAGAACAAGGTGCAGATCGTCGAGACGCTGGAGCGGTCGGGTCAGGTCTGCGCGATGGTCGGTGACGGCGCCAACGACGCGGCGGCCATCCGCGCCGCCAC
This sequence comes from uncultured Actinomycetota bacterium, assembly GCA_963770125.1. Classification (GTDB taxonomy): domain Bacteria; phylum Actinomycetota; class Actinomycetes; order Mycobacteriales; family Mycobacteriaceae; genus Mycobacterium. Next base: position 48,836 of record CAVYPI010000112.1, read on the forward strand.
CGCGGGCATCGGGGTGGCTGCCCGCGGCAGCGACCCGGCCCGCACCGCCGCCGACGTCATGCTGCTCGACGGCCGGATCTCGGCGCTGCTCGACGCGCTCGATGAAGGACGGCAGCTGTGGCGGCGGGTGCAGGCGGCGGTGGCCGTGCTGCTCGGCGGCAACGCCGGCGAAGTGGCCTTCGCGATCACCGGCACGGCACTGACCGGGCGGGCCCCGCTCAACACCCGCCAATTACTGCTGGTCAACATGCTCACCGACGCGCTTCCCGCCGCGGCGCTGGCGGTCAGTGCGCCCACCGGGGGGCAGCGCCACGCCGGGCGGGGGGCCGACCAGGCGGCGCTGTGGCGCACTGTGGCGGTGCGCGGCACGACGACAGCGGGGGCAGCCACCACGGCCTGGGTGCTGGCCCGGCTCACGGGCCGGCGCCGGCGGGCGTCCACCGTCGCGCTGGTGGCGCTGGTCGCCACCCAGCTGGGCCAGACGCTGATCGATTCGCATTCTCCGCTGGTCATCGCCACGGCGGCCGGCTCCCTGTGTGCCTTGGGGGCGACGATCAGCACGCCGGGCCTGAGCCAGCTGTTGGGCAGCACGCCGCTGGGCCCGGTCGGCTGGTCGCAGGCCCTGTCGACTGCGGCCGCTGCTACAGCGGTGGCGGCCATCGCCCCGCGCGTCGTGCGGGCGCGCTCCGTTCAGTCCTCGGCCTCGATCACGCCGATATGCAGCAGCACCGCGTACAACTCGCGCAACGGCACCGCCAAGAGTGCGGCGAGCGCACCCGTCAACGGGTCCGCGCGCACTTCTGCCCCACTGGTTGTCACACTCGAGACGATCCGGACCTCAGGTTTCCAAACGTCGAACACGCCATGACGGGGAGGCGATCAATGGCCCAAACATCACGCACCGCGCGTTCAACCAGCACGCACAAAGACGCCCGCGACCGGGTACGGCAGGCGCAGGGTTTCGTCGTCGATCTCCCGATGGTTGGCCGCGTGCGCCTGCCGCGGCCGGAGGAGCTGGCCTACTTCGGTGCGTTGGGCGTGCTGGCGGTGACCGAGATCATCGACTGGCCCATCGCGTTGGTGCTTGCGGCGGGCCACGTGCTGGTGGAGAACCAACACAACCGGGTGGCCCAGGAGCTCGGCGAAGCGCTCGAGGACGCTTAGCCCCTGCCCGTCGCAGGGTCCTTGGGTGCAAAGCGGCGCCGCCAGGCTATGCCAAAGCGTCTACACCCGACCTGTCCAGCGCGGCCGGCTCACCCCATCACCAGCACTTCCCGGACCAGTCAGTCACCGGGCCGGCCAACCGCACCCTACAACCGGCGACCACAACCCTTACATAGAGAGGCGCCGTCTAGATGAGTAATTCCAAGGGGTGTTACTGGTGTGGCTGCTGTGATTTATGGGTGAGGGTGTCCAGGATTGGCGTTGCTTAACCCAACCTGGCACTGGAGGCCGAAGTGGACGCCGACCTGGACACCCTCGCTACCGGACTGTACGTGACAAGTGATGATTTTCTCGCCGACAATCCGCAGTATCGACCGTTGCGGCCGCGCGTCGGGCTCGCTCCGCGGCTGACTGACGCCGAGTTGGTCACCCTGGTGGTGCTGCAGGCGTTACTCGGATTCACCTCCGAGGCCCGATTCCTGCGCTACGCAAACACTCATCTGCGCGGTTCATTTCCTTATCTGCCAACACAATCGGGTTACAACAAGAGGATCCGCGCGGCGATCGGCACGCTGCGGGCGGTGATCGCGCACCTGGTCACACGGACCAGCAGCGTCAGCGATGACGTGTGGCTGGTCGACTCGACGCCGGTCGAATGTGGGCGCTCGCGAGAGACGGCGAAACGGTCGGATCTGGCCGGGTGGGCCGAGTACGGCTACTGCGCTTCGCATTCGCGCTTCTTTTGGGGGCTGCGCCTGCACCTGGGTGTGCACGCTGTCAGGTCTGCCGGTGGCGTTCGCGCTGGCCGGCGCCAAGGCCGACGAACGCGAGGTCCTGCTCGGCATGCTCGACGCCGACCCGAATCTCGTAACCGCCCACCCGAATCAGAAGTTGATGGCGGACAAGAACTACTACGGCAAGGCATTCGAAGGAGCACTCGCCGACGCCGACGTCGAGCTGCTGCGGCCTGCCCGCAACGGCGAGAAACCACGCCCGGGCCACCGGTACTTTAAACCGTTTCGGCAGGTCATCGAGTCGATCAATAACACGCTCAAGACCCAACTCGACCTCGAACGCCACGGCGGGAGGACCATCGCGGGCGTCACATCGCGAGTACTGCAACGCATCCTCGCCCTCACCGCCGCGATCTGGCACAACGACCAACTCGGCCAGCCCACGCTGCGATCGCTAACCGCCTACGACCACTGACCTCTTGGAATTACTCATCTAGGCGGCACCCACACAATTGAAACGCTGTGGCAGGCAACCTGCGGAGATCCGCATGCCTTCTTGCCGTCAGTCAGCACTGTCGAGCATATCCCTTGCCAGATATTACTCCGTTATTATTGACATGATTGCTATCTATTTCCTATCATTGCAGGTAACACCGCCGCTCGCAACAGGGGGCCAAGCGGTGGTCACACACTTCGAACGACAGCAGGGAGGACGGCGGCGCAGTGTTCGTACCGGGTTTCGAAAGCGGCACCGATTGCCTGCCGCCGGGGGCTTTGGATAGTGCGCTCCTGGGCGGCCCGCCTCAGCGTGTCGGCACGTTCGAGTACCGCTACGGCACCGACACCTGGACGTGGTCGGACACGGTCGCACAGATGCATGGCTACGAACCAGGTGAGGTACAACCGACCACTGAACTGGTCTTGAGCCACAAGCATCCCGACGACCTCGCGCGTGTGAAAGCACTGCTCAAACAGTCATCCGCACCGTTCAGTAGTCGGCATCGCATACGAACCGCCACCGGGGAAACCCGCAAAGTCGTCGTTGTCGGCGACGCCGTCACCGATCCAGAGGGACGGATAGTCGCCACCCGGGGCTTCTACGTCGATGTCACCGAAGCATTCCACGCCGATCTGTACGAAGAGGTCGGTGACGAATTGCAGGTGATCGTCGCTCACCGCGCAGTGATTGAACAGGCCAAAGGCATGCTGATGGCGATCTACGAACTCGACGCCGACTCCGCGTTCGGCACTATGACGAGGCTATCCCAACACTTCAACGTCAAAGTTCACGACCTCGCCGCCAAGTTGGTGGCCGACCTGCCGTCCTTATTGCAGAGCAGTCTCACGGCCCGCACACCGGTCGACCACTACCTGATGACGTTGACGGCCGACGACAGCTAACAACAACGTCGATAACAGGTGCGCCACAGTCACTATGGAGCAGCGGCGCGGCCGCCGGGCAGCGTGAATCGGCCCGCCACCCAACCAGGATGACGGGCCGACCCGGTGGGTGCTTGGCAGACGTTACTTCTTAAAGGCGTCCTTCACCTTTTCGCCGGCGTCTTTCAAGCTGGCTTTTGCCTGGTCAAGCTTGCCCTCATTCTCGGTGCTCTTGTCATCGGTGACCTTGCCGGCGGCCTCTTTAGCCTTGCCGCCCAAGTCGTCGATTTTGTTACTGACTTTGTCTCCGGCGCCCATCTGATCGTGCTCCTTTCGTGCACCTGCGGTGCATCGTCGCGCCCGCGGATACCCGGCCGCCGGTACCTGCCAAACACCGGGGGATCAATCCCACTAGCGGCGCCCGCCGACAGAGCCGCGCAAACGGCCTACTAGCAGCAAGACGATGCCGATGACGGGGCCGTTTTCTTGACAGCCATGGCGATGAAAGTCGGCGTCACGGCTGAGGCCAGCCGCGGTGCACGCTCCGCCGCCCATCGGCACCCGCGTGGCTCCCCCACTCCCGAGAGGGGGACTTGTTAGTCGACCTCAGCCGTGACCTCATCCACAGGTACCCGCAAAGAGTGGACTTAATCAGGCGATCCTTCGCGACGGTGCGGCCGGTGCCCGATCAGTTGTCCTTGAAGGGGCACCGCGTCGTGGCGCGGACCCGAGTTGTCGCCGCTGCCTTGAGCGATGGATCGGGGTTGCCCTCTTTGTTACGTCCGCACTCCGCTGTTGTATTTCGGCGTGGCGTGGGTACGGTGCGGGCGTGAACAGCGAGACGATCGTTGCGGGGTCGGGATTTATGGGCTTGGCTGCCGCTGTGTTGACGGGGGGCTTTGGGACAGCCCGCTCGCGGCGGCGCCCTTCCGTCTATGGGCGAATTTGCGGCTAGAGGGTCGGCCCGCGATGCCTGGCCAATCCCGGTTTGAAAGCTAGCCATGCGGGCATTCGCCCCGAGAGTGGGTGGCGACCGGTGAGGGATGGGGCTGGCGTCTCCTGCAAGGCGGTCTGCGGTGGGTTCATCCCCTTTGTTAAGACGCTAGCGTTGCCCCGCTGACCGTCGCACCCCAAAGCTCCCAGTTTGCACGAAAGGGTGCCTAGCCGGTCGGGCTAATCGCTGCCTGCGGTGGTCGCATCGATGCGGTGGTCACAGCGATGGCAGCTTGATTCGCCGGTTGACACATCCTGCGGTGGGTAGTTAGTCCGTGATCGAAGGACGCCGCCCAGTGATAGCTGCAATAGATGATCTCGTACCGGACCCAAACCCTATCTGTCAGGCGTGCGGCTATCCGTACTCTGGTCCTGGGCTATGTGGCTGGTGCCGCTCCGTGCCTATGCTGACCTACGGCGAAGTGGTTCGGGCCGCCGCCCAAGCAGGATGACGGGCCGCTCTCGGGGAGTCTCGTATCGGACGGTTACGGCGCTCGCTTGGTTCACCGATCAACGGGCGTCGGCTGCCACGGCGGGAGCCTTCGCCGTGCAGGGCGCGCCGGACTTGAACCCGCTACTGTCGGCGTCGGCGGCCGGCCATATCGAACAGCAACTCGCGCTCGCTTGCGAATGTGGTGAGAGGCGACGGATTCTGGCGCCGCAGGCGCCGTCAACCAGCCGAAGGCTGGGTTGGTAGATAGACGATTCGGACACGCGGCGCTGGATTCAGCGGCTCTTATCTCGGCGATCGTTCTTGATCTGCGTTCGCAGGAGGCGCCCGCCCGGGGCGTGCGTGAGGACGAGCTCGGCCAGCTGGTCGCGTCGTCGCTGGTGTGCGGGCGGTGTGGCGCGACCGCGGGTGAGGTCGTGGTATCCGGCGGTGGCCCATAGGCCGGCGATGGCGGTGTCGGTGAGGCCGGCGCGGGCGCGGTCGCGGTCGACGACGGCGAGCCCTAGTGCGGTGAGGGCGTGGACGGTGTCGACCTATGCGCCCATGGCGAGCACTTCGGGGCTGGGTCGGAATCCGGATAGGGCGGCTTGGGTGAGGTGGCGGGCGCCGAGGATGCGGGCGATGACGCGGCTTTTGGTGTCAACCCGCGCACCGTGGATGGCGCTGAGGATTCGGTCGGGGGCGGCCAGCAGGGCGGCGCCCCATGCGCCGCGGAGCAGTTCGATGCCGCGGTAGTCCCTCGCTTGTTGAGTTGCTCGCTGCTGGCGTTTGTTGCGGGGAGTCGTCATGGCCGTAGTCCTTTTCGGTCAACGCGGCGGTTGGCGGTATTGCTCGGCGCGCGGCGCCAGGGTCACGCCGTGACCGGGGCGCGACACGTTGGCTTTCAGCTGCCCGTCCGCTGGGGTGGGGATGCCGTCGAACAGTTGCGCCTCGAGGCGGGTGTGGTCGATGAAGTATTCGATGTGGCGAAGGTGCGGGATGGCGGCCGCAACGGACACGTGCAGTGCGGGTGCGCAGTGCGCCGTGCAATTGCCCACTTCGAGGCGGTGCCCGGTGCGCAGCCAATTTCACGCGCGATCGGGCGCGAGCCCAGGCCGGAAGCGGCCAGTAACACGATCCGCGCACCGTCGCGCATCCGCGCCTCGCTCCTGCGGGAACCGGCCAGCGCTTCCAGCGCCCGCCGTTCCTCGATGGTCAGGGCGATCACCGTCGCCTAGCCCGCATTTCTCATACTGGCGAGTAGCCTGACGTCTTTTATTGCGAGTTCAGACTAAATCTCGCTACGCCCTTGCAGTGCACCAGGGAAAGTGCCGGATCGCAGCAAAGCTCCGCCCGCGCCGCCATCTCGGGCAGCGTTGGCGGGGGCTCTACGGCACCTATGCGCTATCTGGTTCGTATTATACCAATCCGCGTTGACGTTGACTCTCCGGGGGTTCCGAATCCCTCGGCCCTTCGATTTCGATAGCCCCGGGGCGATTCTCGCCCAAGGGGGCATCGGATGAGCGCGGCAATCCCAATCACTCGCTTGGACCGGACAGCGTCGGAGCTTCGGAGTTTCGCCAGCAAGTGTGGTGATGGCGCGCAGGTGCGCCGCGTTCTGGCGATCGCGTTGGTACTGGAGGGGCGTTCCCGCGCCGAGGCGGCAGAGCAGAATGGCATGGACCGGCAAACGCTGAGCGACTGGGTGCATCGCTACAATGCGGGAGGGATCGACGGCCTGAAGTCGTGTCATGGGCCTGGCGCCACCCCGTTACTGAGCGACGCAGAGAAGGCGGAGCTGAGGGCGCTGGTCGTGAAGGGCCCGGATCCGGAGAAGGACAAGATCATTCGCTGGCGCTGCCTGGACTTACAGGCGGAAATCGCCCGTCGGTTCTCTGTCCGGGTGCATGAAAGCACAGTGGGCAAGTGGCTGCGCCAATTTGGTCTGACCCGGTTGCAGGCGAGACCATGCCACCCAAAGACCGACTTCGCAGCCCAGGAGGCTTTTAAAAAAACTTTGCCAGCCTGATGAAGAAGGCCCTTCTCGGCACCACCGCTGGTACCCCGATCGAGGTCTGGTTTCAGGACGAAGCCAGAGTGGGTCAAAAGGGCTCGCTCACCTATGTTTGGGCGCCGATCGGCTCGTGCCCACTGATGGTGCGCGATAACCGACATGATTCGGCTTATCTGTTCGGAGCAATTTGCCCGGTCCGTGCCGTGGGCGCCGCCATCATCATGCCTGCTGCCAACGCCGAGGCGATGAACGAGCATCTCACTGAAATCAGCACGCAAGTGGCGTCAGGCGCCCACGCTGTCGTGGTCTGCGACAGAGCCGGCTGGCATCAGACCGGAGGGCGACTGCGTGTACCGGACAATATCACGCTACTTCCCCTGCCGTCTTATGCACCGGAACTGAACCCGATGGAGAATGTGTGGGAATATCTGCGCGGCAACAAACTCAGTCGTCTGGTCTGGGATAGCTACGATGCCATTGTCACCGCTTGCAAGGAAGGATGGGACTTCCTCATCAATGACCCAGACAGGATCCGATCAATCGGGCATCGAGACTGGGCATGTGTCAATGTTTAGGCGGATTGGTATTAGCCGATGGCGTTGCGCAGTCGCACATGCGCCAGAGCGAACTCATCCTGCCACGGGCAGGCTGACGCCATCGCGATCTTGATCCGCCGTACGCTGACACGGACCAAGGCGCCGAGCTTCAGCAGTTTCAGCCGGATCGTGCCGCAGGTGGCATCGGCGAACTGGCTGTGTGCCAGGCCGATGCGGCGCAAGGCGCAGAGCAGCACGTAGGCCATCGAAGCAAACCACAGGCGAAGCTGGTTGGCTTGCATGGTCGCGGTTGATGTCCGATCCGCAAACAGGTCGAGCTGGCACTCCTTGATGCGGTTCTCCATGTCGCCACGCGCGCAGTAGGTCTTCTCGTAGAGATGTCGCGCGCCGGCCTCGCTCCGCTTGAGCGAGGTGACAACAAAGCGGGGATTGGCCTCGCCACCCGTCACCTCGGCCTTGCCGATGACCCGGCGTTCGCGGCTCCAACTGTCCAGCGTGGTGTAGCTAAAGTCCTTGAAGCAGCGGGCGGTCCTGCCTGTGCGGATGCTTTCGATCGTCGCCGTGATCAGCTCGGGAATGATCGCCTTCTCCAGCCGGTCGTTGCGGGCCAGGCCGAACACGTAATCCACCCGGTTGGCTTCGCACCACGCCATCAAGGTCTCGCGGGTGAAGCCGGAATCGCCGCGCAGCAGAATGCGTGTTCTTGGCCAGCGGCGGCGGATTTGTGCCACGATCCGCGCGACTTCCTCGACCGACCCGGCGGCGCCATCGATGTTCGAGCGGCGCAGCTTGGGGCGTCCTGTGGATTTGAGAAAAACCGTGGTCGCAACACGATTCTCCAGATCCGCGCCCCAATGCACCTGATTCGGTGAGAAATGCGGGCTAGGGAATCGGTTTGCTCATCCCCTTGACGAATCATGACTCGCAATCCAGCGATAGTGGGTACTCTCATGTTCGCCGTTTCAAGCAGCAGGCGCAGAAAATCTTTGCTTGTTTGTTCAAGCTGTTCAGCGTGGCCGCCACTGGTCAAGGCAGGAGGCACGATCATGAAACGACGGTTGATCATGCTCTGATGCGCGGGTTGGTTACCGCCGGACCGGGGATGCGTCGCGGAGCTTCCTCTGTCTAGACCAGATGTTCGCCTGAGATAGGGGCGACCCGTCTCACAGTATGCAGGCTTCGAGGGTTGTGCCGGATGGTCCGGTACCGAGCCTCATGCATAGGAGACGGGTCATGGCGAAGCCTATCACATATGTCGGCCTTGCTTGAAATGGCGAACATGAGAGTGTCCAGCGTCGGATGAGATCCGGCTGATAGTACCTTTCGAGGGTTCTCCTGGCCGTGACCGTGCCCCCAGCCTTGCCCAGCATTGGATGTGTTGTTGCGTGTGGCGCCTTTCCTTGGAACAGTTTCCGATACCAGTCTGTACTCATTCAGGTAGCCGTGGGCTGTACCTGTTCGGCGATCGCCCAGATGAAGCCCGACAGCTCACGCGCGATCGCTGCAGTGATCACCGTCGGCAACTTTCCTGCCCGGGCAAGCTTGCGATACCGCCGACACAGCCGTTCCTGGGCTTTCCACGCGGTGTCGCGGATCGGTTTGGCCAGGCTCTCCTGTCGCAACAGCTGCTCCCGGCTGATCCGCGCAGGAAACCGATAGCTCCAGGCGGCTTCGATCAGCATGCATCGCGCCGCTCCGTTACCGGCCTTGGTAATGCCGCCCTGGCCGCGCGTGCGACCGCTGGACTGTTCGGACGGCACCAGGCCGAGATACGCCGTGAGCTGGCGGGGATTGGTGAAGCGCGTGATGTCGCCGAGCTCAGCCACCAGTGTGGCCGCGGCCACCAGTCTCACGCCGCGCAAGGCTTGCAGTGCTTCAACCACCGGTGCGAGAGACCACTCCGGCAACACGGCTTCGATATGTGCCTCCAGTCGGTCGCGGCGTGCCATCGCTGACTCGACGGCCGCGATACAATCTTCCAGCACAATATGATGTACCGCCTGGTCGAACTTGAGGCTGGCCAGCCAGCGCCGGTGCAATTGCGTCCAGGCCGGTCGGTGGTAGTGGCGGCCGTGGCGCAGCAGGAAGCCAGATAATTGCTGACGGGCTTGGCGCAGGGTGCGCACCGCCGCCTGACGTGCACGAACGAGATCGCGGATCGCCTCATGGGCCTGATCCGGAACCCAGACCGGGGTCACTTCACCGGCGCGGTGCAGCTTGGCAAGGTTGATCGCATCCCGCCGGTCAGTCTTGATCCGCTCGCCCGGGTTGCGCGGGATCAGCGATGGAGCGACCACGGCACGGTCGTGTCCCATTCCGGTGAGTTGTCGTTGGATGCCGTAACCGCATGGTCCGGCCTCATAACAAAACCGAAGTTCTCTTCCCGCACGAGCCAGCTTCACGGCCAGAGCCTTCAGGGCAGCCGGTGTATTGGGGATCTTCCCATGCTCACGCACTTCTCCCCGCAAGCCCGCTTCGGCCAACGCGACCGCTATCGTATCCGTGCACGTCAAGGCCGACATAGGTGATAGACTTCGCCATGACCCGTCTCCTATGCATGAGGCTCGGTACCGGACCATCCGGCACAACCCTCGAAGCCTGCATACTGTGAGACGGGTCGCCCCTATCTCAGGCGAACATCTGGTCTAGGTTGTCTGTGGACACCAAGTTACATCGCGTTCTATCTTGATGGAGCCTTACAGGGTAGCTCGAATGCAGGCATAGCGTCTGGCACCTGGTACCCTGTTTTTTTTAACTCCAGCAATCCGCGGCGCAACGTGGTTGTCGTGGCGACGCCGAGGGCGTAATCAACTCGGTTGGCGCGGCGGAAGCGGCAGCACTTCGGGCGTGAATAATGGCTGTCGCCGCGCAGCAGGATCTCGACCCGAGGCCAATGGCTGCGGATGCGCCCGATCAGCCGGCGCAGCAGTGTCACGATCTCGCCCGTCCGGACGTCTCGCCGGGCGCCGCACGGCACCCACCAGGCGACCGTCGCCACCGAACACCACGATCGGCTGGAAACCGTATTCGTGGCGACGTAGGCGTTGAACAGCCGCAACTGTCCACCGCCATCGGCGGCATCGAAGGTATCGTCAACGTTAAAGCACGATCCGGCGCGGCAGTGACGGAAGCTGTCGCAGTAGAAATCGACCATGGGTAGCCCATGCGCAGCAGGGTGCGCTTGTCCGGTAGGTTCTCCAGTCGCGAGATCGTCGGCTGCGAGCACAATGC
>CAVYPI010000113.1:0-75815 GCA_963770125.1 uncultured Actinomycetota bacterium
CGATGGCAGGCCCGCTGGCCACCAGCGAAGACCTCGCGCGTATCCGCACCGACATGGGCCTTGATCGATCCGTGTTCGTGCAGTACCTGCTCTACCTCAAGGGGCTGCTGCGACTCGATCTGGGGACGTCGTACTCGTTTCAGGCACCGGCGCTCGATGTGGTGCTGGGCCGGCTGCCGTACACGATCACCCTCGCGGTCGCGGCAATCTTGCTCACCACCGTGATTGCGATTCCCCTGGGCACCTGGATGGCGCGGCACGCAGACACCCGGCGCGAACTGGCTGCCAATGTGGTCACCATCGCGGGACAGTCGATGCCCGACTTCTGGACCGGGCTGATGCTCCTCACCGTCTTCGCGGTGCTCCTCCCGATCCTTCCGTCCGCTGGATTCACCCAGTGGTCGTCGCTGGTTCTTCCCGCGGTGACCGTCGCCGTGCTGCAGATCGCGCTGATCTCCCGAATGGTCCGACGCGAGATGGTCAGCTCGTTCGCGTCGCCGTACATGACGGTCGCCCGAGCACGTGGCGTGTCGCAGCGTGAGCTGACGTGGCGCTACGCAATGCGCAATTCCGCGATTCCCGTGCTGACCGCGCTCGGCACCCGGTTCGCCTCAATGCTCAACGGCGTGGTGGTGGTCGAGGTGGTGTTCGCCTGGCCTGGCGTCGGATCCCTGGTCGTGCGGGCGCTCGAAACGCGCGACTATCCGCTGATCCAGGCCACAGTCCTCGTCACCGCGGTCCTGGCGATCCTGGTCCAGCTGCTCGTCGATCTCTGCTATCCGCTTCTGGACCCGCGGGTCCGGCTGGGAAAGGGTACGAACTGATGACCACCGTCACCGACGACACCGAACGCATGCGTCCCAGTGCCGTCACCGCCAAGGACATCGCCCGCGCCGGGGTCACCCGCCGCGCCCGCGACAGTCGCCTGAAAATCTGGGTGGGCAGCATCTGCGCACTGGTGGTCATCCTGCCCGTTGCGTTCGCTCGGGTACTGCCGCTCCCGTCGCCCGACGCGACCGACCTCGGCGCCCGCCGGCTTTCACCGCTGACCGATGGACATCTCTTCGGCACCGACCAACTCGGCCGCGACCTGCTCGCTCGTGTTCTCTTCGGCGGCCAGGTCTCGCTGACCATCGGTGTTCTCGCGGTCGTCGTGTCCGGGCTGATCGGCCTGACCCTCGGTTCACTCGCGGGATACCTCGGGGGCTGGGTGGACGCTGTGGTCAGCCGTCTCCTCGAAGCGCAACTCTCGCTCCCACTCCTGATGATGCTGCTGCTCGTGGTCGCGTTGTTCGGCTCATCCATTCCGGTCATCACGTTCGTGATCGCCATCGCACAGTGGCCGGAGATCGCCCGCATCACGCGGTCCCTGGTCCTGGTCGAGCGCGAGAAGCCCTATATAGATGCCGCCCGGGTGCTCGGACTCGGCAAGTTCGCGACGCTGGTTCGCCATGTGCTACCGAACATCATCAAGGCGGCGTCGTTGGTGGTCCTGCTACTGCTCGCCCAGGCCGTCCTGCTCGAGAGCGCGCTGAGCTACCTCGGTGCTGGCCCGCAGCGGCCGTTCGCGACGTGGGGCCGCATCATCTCCGATGGCCAGGACTACATCACCACCTCATGGTGGCTGGTGACCCTGCCGGGCCTGGTCATCGTCTTAATGGTCGTCGGGGTGAACCTGCTCGGCGACGGTCTGCGCGACCGGACCGCCGGATCGAGCCTGCGGGGATTCCTCAAGAAATTCCGTCCGAACAGATCTGGAGCGTGACGTGGGAAATCTACTGAAAGTCGACGAGCTGCAGATCGAGCTCGTGACAGCGAGGGGCGTCATCCGGGCTGTCGACGGAGTGTCCTTCTGCATCGACGCCGGCGAGACTGTCACGATCATCGGCGAGTCCGGCTCCGGTAAATCCACCACCGCCATGGGCATTCTCGGGCTGCTGGCCGACGATCTCGCCGTTCCCTCGGGATCCGTGCAGTTCAAGGACGGCGAAATCCTGGGGAAGCCCAAGGCTCTCTCGGAGGTTCGCGGCAGGCACATCGCGCTCATCCCGCAAGATCCCATGACGGCGCTGAGCCCGGTCCACACTATCGGTAGTCAGCTTCGAGACGCCGTGCGCCACAGTGGCGTTCGGGGTAAATCCGCCGAAACCGCCCGGGCGTTCGAGCTGCTCGAGCAGGTACACATCCCGGATCCGGCCGGTCAACTCGCGAAATATCCGCATCAGCTTTCCGGTGGCATGTTGCAGCGTGTGCTGATCGCCGGTGCACTGGCCGCCGGTCCCGAACTGATCATTGCCGACGAGCCGACCAGCGCTCTGGATGTCACCGTGCAGGCCAACATCCTCGATCTGCTGTTAGAACTGCAGGAGCGCACCGGAATCGGCATGCTCGTGATCACCCATGATCTCGGTGTTGCCCGGCTCGTGTCCGACCGGATCTATGTGATGAAGGACGGCGCCTTCGTGGAGAACGGCGCCGCCGAGGAGCTGGTGCGTCGCCCGCAGAGCGCCTACACCAAGAAGCTGCTCGCCGCGGTCCCGGTGCTGGGACCGTGGAGCGCGGGCGAGACGAAAGCAGGGGTTCCGGCATGAGCCAGACAGTGTTGTCCGTCGAGGACCTCGTCGTGGAGTATCCGGTTTCCACGGGTACGTTCCGGGCGGTCGATTCGGTGAGCTTCAGCGTGGACCGCGGAGCGACAGTGGCCATTGTCGGCGAATCCGGTTGCGGCAAGTCCACCATAGCCAAGTCCATCGTGCGGCTGCTGACTCCCACCTCCGGGCGCATCGTTGTCGACGGCACCGATATTGCGCAACTGTCGGAGAAAGCGCTGCGCCCGTTCCGATCTCGTGTGCAGATGGTCTTTCAAGACCCGTACGGGTCCCTGGATCCGCATCTGACCGCCGTCGATATAGTCGGCGAGCCGCTTCGGCTGCAGGGGGTGCGCGACAAGCGCGAGCGCGCGCAGCGGGCAGGGGAGCTGATGGACCGTGTCGGGCTGCCGACGACCGCACTGCATCGCCGCCCCGTCGAGTTCTCCGGTGGGCAACGCCAGCGCATCGGCATCGCCCGCGCGCTCGCCAGTGGACCCGAGATCCTGGTGTGCGACGAGGCCACCAGTGCACTCGACGTCTCCGTTCAGGCTCAGGTGCTCGACCTGTTGCGCGAGATCCAAAAAGATACCGGACTGACCTACGTGTTCATCTCGCACAACCTGGGCGTGGTGCGCGAGATCAGCGAGACCGTCGCCGTGATGTCGAAGGGCAAGGTCGTCGAATCGGGTCCGACCGCAGACGTTTTGGCCCACCCGCGCGAACCCTACACCCAAGCACTGCGGGCCGCCGCGCTCGATCCGATCTCGATGGTCGGCATCAAGCCCAGGCACATCACGGCGAAACGGCCAACAGAGCCGACACCCGTGCCCCAGCAAGCCGCCATGGCACGACCCGCAGGAGCTGCGTCATGACCACGCCGGACATCCTCTCGCCGATGGTGCTGGGCACCATGACGTTCGGCGATACGGTCGACACCGACGGTGCAGGCGCATTGCTCGATGTGGCACTCGACGCCGGCATCACACACATCGACACCGCCAACGGCTATGCCGCCGGAGCGGCCGAGCGCATCCTGTCGACATTACTCGCCGGCAAGCGTGACTCGGTCACCATCGCGACCAAGGCCGGTATGTACACCGGTGACACCGACGGCAACTCCCCGCTGTCACCGAAGGGTCTGCGGCTCAGCGTGGAGGCAAGCCTGTCGCGGCTGGGCACCGACTACGTCGATCTGTTCTACCTTCATCAGCCCGATCGCGCTGCATCCCTGGACGATACGTTGACGACCGTCGCCGAGTTGGTTGCCGAAGGCAAGATCCGGGAGCTCGGTGTCTCGAACTTTGCGGCTTGGCAGATCGGTGAAGTCGTCCGTGTCGCCGATCGCGTCGGCGCTCCTCGGCCCATCGTCGCTCAGCAGCTCTACAACCTGCTCGCCCGTCGCATCGAGGACGAGTACGCAGAGTACGCGGCAGTCACCGGACTGATCACGATGGTCTACAACCCGCTCGGCGGCGGCCTGCTGACTGGCAAGCACCAATTCACCGAGGCGCCAGCCGAAGGCCGGTTCGGCGACTCACGACTGGCCGAGATGTACCGCGAACGGTACTGGAACACCCAGATCTTCGACGCCATCGCTGCCCTGTCCCGCATCGCCGACGACGCCGCACTGCCCCTGACCGAACTTGCGCTGCGCTGGCTGCGCTCCAAGCCTGCGACCGGGCCGATCCTGCTCGGCGGCTCGAAAACCTCTCACCTGCAGGCGAATATCGACGCTCTTTCCCGTGGGCCGTTGTCCGACGACCTGGTCGGGGCGTGCGATGAAGTCGGCGCTGCCCTGCGCGGGCCCATGCCGTCATACAACCGATAGGAGCGCGTTGCCATGTCCACCGCTGACTTCGCCGCCCGCCTGCGCAACCGGCAACCGGTGCTCGGCTATTGGTCTGTGATCGACAGTCCCGTCTCCACCGAGTGGCTAGCCCATATCGGTTGGGACTACATCGCACTCGACCTGCAACACGGCCTCATCGGCTACGACGGCATGCTCCGCGGACTCACAGCTATCGACTCCGCACACGGCCCGGCCGGGATCATTCGTGTCGAAGCCAACGACATGACGCCCATCGGACGAGCACTCGACGCCGGGGCCGCAGGCGTCATCGTCCCACTCATCGACACCGCAGACGACGCCGCCCGCGCCGTCTCCGCCACCCGGTACCCACCCGCCGGTGTCCGGTCGTACGGCCCGATGCGTTCACAGCTGCGCATCGGCCCGGCTCCCGCCGATGCCAACCGTGACACCGTCGTCATCGCGATGATCGAAACCCCTCTCGGCCTCGAGAACGTCGAAGCCATCTGCGCCGTAGCTGGACTCGACGCCGTCTACGTCGGACCCTCGGACCTCAGGCTCGCGGTCGGCGGGGCTTCACCCAGCGATGTGTCCGTTGACGACCAGTTCGAAGCGGCGCTCACCCGAGTCCATGAAGCCGCCGCCGCTGCCGGCATCGCCGCGGGCATTCACACACCGGCAGGCGATGTCGCGGCACAACGCTTGCGCCAGGGGTACACCTTCGCCTCCGTTGCATCCGACCTCACCCACCTCAAAGCGGTATCTTCCGCGCACCTGAAAGCTGCTCTAGGGAAATAGATCCGAGACCCGCAGCCCCAAGTCAGCCGTGCAGCATGCCCACTGTCCCCGGGGCGCTGCCGCCGTCGATACTAATCTCCAAGTCTTGCGGCCGAATGGTCCGCCCACTGCCGGAGTCCCGCCGCCGGGGGCGTGGGCCAGGGCGGAATGCCGCTAAAGAGCCACGGTCATCAGCTAGGCGTTGATGTCCGAGCGTCCAGCGGACAGGCCGCAACGCACAAGCGTAAAGGAGCCCCACAACCTGCGAGGATGTGTGACCACCGAACACTGACGGAGGACCAGCCGCAGCCAACTCCATGAGCAGGTGCGGGAGAGTTCGCCCCGACACCTGGCGCCCAACGATCCTCGCTTCATTCACGACGACAGAATCGCTGTCGTCGATAGAGGGCTGTTGGTTCTGCTCTACGGTCAAACGGTCAGCCGGATAGTGCATCTCACAATTGATGACATCATCGATATGCAGCACAAGCTTCAGCTGCGCCTGGGACCTGAACCGGTCGACATTCGAGTCCCCTTGACGACTTGCTGCGCCGGCTCGTCGATAATCGGCGCGGAAAGGCAGCCGTGGGTCACTCTGACATCCACCCTTGGTTATTTCCAGGCGGAGACCCCGGCGAACCGCTTCACCGCAAGCTTTAGCGAATCGGTTAAAAACGAGCTGGCGTTTCGGTCCGCGGGAGTCGTAATACCGCACTGATGCAGATTGCTTCGACCCTGCCAGCGAAGGTGCTCAGCGAGCTACTCGGGCTCAGCGTGAACGCGGCCACGCGTTGGAACGCCTCAGCGCGGCGGGTGTTTTGGGTCGTAGACAACGGAGCCTCGCACCGCGGCTGGACCGCAGCAGCACGGCTCTCTGATGCGTTTCCGAACGCGACGATGATCCACCTGCCGGTGCATGCGTCTTGGCTCAACCAGATCGAGATCTACTTCTCGGTCGTGCAGCGAAAGCTGCTCACCCCCGACGACTTTCCCGACCTTGAGGTCCTAGCCAATCGACTCACCGCGTTCGAAGCGCGCTACAACACCGCCGCTCGGCCATTCGACTGGCGCTTCAACCGCAACGACCTCAACCGACTCCTCACCCGAATCGCCGCATGACCCCCGACGAACTAAGGACACGCGAGGAAATAACACGCGCATATTTGGCCGATAGCGGTGCTCACGGGCCAGATGGCGCGCGGGTGACGGTGTAGTTCCATTCGCCGTGCCAGTCGTGGCGGGTGATGGCACGCGCCTCTAGTTCACGAATCTGCTTGTCGCTGATCTTAATTCCCTTCGGGTACTCGGCGTGATCGAGTTCGGCGCGCACGGTCAGGCCGGTGCGGGTGGTGGTCGCGGCGATCAGGTTGACCACGACCTCATGACTGGTCAGGGTCTCGCCGCGCCAGTTGGAGGAGATACGGGAGAACAGCCGGTGCTCGATCTTGTTCCACTTGGAGGTACCCGGCGGGAAATGGCAGACCGTGACCTGTAGCCCGGTCTCGGCGGCGAGGGCGGCGAGCTCGGTCTTCCACAGCCGGGTGCGGTAGCCGTTGGAGCCACCCGCGTCGGCGGTGATCAGCAGCCGCGACGCATCCGGGTAGCGGTCCGTGCCGACCGCCTGCCACCAGCGGCGGATGGTGGCCACGGCGAACGCGGCGGTGTCGTGGTCGGCGCCGACGCTGACCCAGCCGGCGTCGGCGGCCAGATCGTAGACGCCGTACGGGACCGCCTTGCCCAGCTCCTTGTCCGGGAAGTCGTGGGTGTGCACCGGCTCGGGTTGCCCGACCGGTTGCCAGCGCCGCCCGGCGTTTTTGTACCGCCCGACCAGCTCCTTCTTCTTGGTGTCCACGCTGATCACCGGCTGCTCCGCCGACTGATGTTGTCGCACTTGGTCGTTGAGATACCGGAACTGCGCGTCACGATCGGGATGCTGGGTGCCCTCGATCTGTTTCACCGCCGCCTGCAGGCTGTAGCCGGCCTCGTGCAGCAGCCGCCGCACCAGCCACTCACTGGCCCGATGGCCCTGCCCACTCAGCGCCGCCGACAACTGCCGCGTTGACTTGATCGTCCACCGCAACGGCGACTCCGGATCCCCCCGGGCATCCGGATCGACCAGCCGCTCCAGCGCCGCGGTCAGCGCCGGATCCACCGCCTCCGCCCGCTTGCGCCCAGCGCCCGCGCGTCGCACCCTCCCGGAACTGGTTGCGCCGCTATCGAGTTCGTCCACACCCCGAGTGATCGTCGAACGCGCCGCGCCGGTCGCCCGAGCCACCACCGTGATCCCACCGCGCCCGGCCTCCCGCGCCTCCACCGCCATCCACAGCCTGCGCTGACGCTCGTCCAGCACCGGCGCCAACAGCGCGAACTTGCGGGATAGCTCGTCCTCGCGATCGGCGGCCGTCACCACATCACATAGCGTAAGGCCAAAACCATCAACGTAGCGTTAATTTACTCGCGTGTCCTAACGGGCGAAACCACAATGTTTATGAGGATTGCCGCCAACCGCGAACACCACTGGATGGAGACTGGTTCACGTGAGCGTGAGCGAGATGAAGTATCTCGATCTGCACGGCGACCGTGTTGCCTATCGGGAAGCGGGAGCCGGCGAGGCGCTGCTGCTGATCCATGGTATGGCGGGAAGTTCGGCCACCTGGCGAGCGGTGCTGCCCCAGTTGTCGAAGACATACCGGGTGGTGGCACCGGACCTGTTCGGGCACGGTGAATCCGCCAAACCCCGAGGTGACTATTCGCTAGGTGCGTTCGCGGCATGGCTGCGTGACCTGCTGGATGAACTTGGCATCACCAGGGCGACAGTGGTCGGTCAGTCGCTCGGTGGCGGTGTGGCCATGCAGTTCACCTACCAGCATCGCGACTACTGCCAACGGCTGGCTCTCATCAGCAGCGGTGGCCTGGGCCCCGACCTGAGCTGGATATTGCGGGTGCTGTCGGCACCCGGAGCCGAGCTGGTGCTGCCGGTGGTCACACCCCAGCCGGTGGTGAACATCGGCAACAAGCTGGGGTCCTGGCTCACGTCGGCCGGAATCCACTCCCCGCACGCCGGCGAGATGTGGAACGCCTACTCGTCGCTGTCAGACGGCCAGACCCGGCAGGCGTTCCTGCGCACGCTGCGCTCGGTGGTGGACTACCGTGGCCAGGCAGTCAGTGCGACCAACAAGTTGCATCTGAGCTCTGGGCTACCGACCTTGCTGATTTGGGGGGACCAGGACCGGATCATCCCTGTCGCCCACGGCTACGCCACTCACGACGCACTGCCGGGTAGCCGGCTTGAAATGCTCCCCGGCGTCGGGCACTTCCCGCACGTCGAGTCCCCCACCGAGGTGGTGCAAATCCTTGACGACTTCATCGCCACCACAGACCCTGGTGCCGATGCGACGAATCAAAAATCGTGATCACCGTGGTGCAGCCAGCGTCGACTTCCAGGTTCTCTCCGGTGTGTCTCAAGATGGCTGCGCGCTGAATTATGCCGCCGCCGTGGCGGAGATGCTCTGCTAGCGCTTTCGAGATCGAATTCCGACTCTAGACAAGATGTACGCCGCGCGGAACGGCAGCACTCTGAATTGCTCGTGGGCGTGCAGCGACAGCCTGTCGTCGTGCGCCAGCGGACTTCACGAGAAGCTCGACGCCGCACTCAGTCTCGACGTCCGTGCCATTGGTTGCGCCGGGATGACGCGCGGTGGCGTTTGCGATGTCGGCGGGCTACCCGGAGTTGGACTGTCGGCAATCCACGGTCCACTGTTCGTTAATTCGGAAGCGGTTCAGGCCGCGGGTCACCGGCCTAGGATGAAGTGTTCAGCGCAGGTGATTTTCGGCGCCACGCTCGAGCCCACTTAAGGCGGCGTCGCACTAATTGGGCGCGTCCGGGCAGTACCTGCGGAAGCCTGCGACCGCCCTGCTCCGCTCGAAAAGCGGTGGCAGCGCGGGCGATCTCCCAATCGAAAGGATCGCAGATGAAGGCGATGGTCTTTCATGGTCCCGATAAAAAGGCCTGGGAGGAAGTCCCGGACGCGACAATCCAGAAGCCGACCGACGTGGTGGTTAAGGTCGAGACCACCACGATCTGCGGCACCGACCTGCACATTCTCAAGGGCGACGTGCCCGCCGTGCAGGACGGCCGCATACTCGGCCACGAAGGAGTCGGCACCATCACCGAGGTCGGCTCGGCGATCAGCTCACTGTCAGTCGGCGATCGCGTCATCATGTCCTGCATCAGCGCCTGCGGGCATTGCGACATGTGCAAGGAACGGGTGTTCTCGCACTGCCTCGCCGACGAGGGCGCATCGGGGATCGGCTGGATCTTCGGCCACCTGATTGACGGCACCCAGGCCGAGTACGTGCGGGTTCCGTTCGCGGAGACGTCGGTGTATCCGCTGCCCGACGGCGTGACGCCGCAGGAGGGGGCGATGCTGTCCGATATCCTGCCCACCGGCCACGAGATCGGGGTGCGCTACGGGCAGGTCAAGGTCGGCGACGTGGTGGTTGTGATCGGTGCTGGTCCGGTCGGGCTTGCCGCGATCATGACCGCCCGACTGTACGGCCCGTCGAAGATCGTCGCCGTCGACCTCGATGCCAACCGGGTGGAACAGGCCAAGCGGTTCGGCGCCACCCACGGCGTGCTGTCCAGCGACGCCGACTGGAAGGACCAGGTGATGGCCCTGACCGACGGCCTCGGCGTCGACGTCGCGATCGAGGCAGTCGGCATCCCGCGCACGTTCGAGATGTGCTACGAGGTCGTGCGGCCGGCGGGCCACATCGCGAACGTCGGCGTGCACGGGACCGGGGTGTCGCTGCCGCTGGACACCCTGTGGATCTCGAACATCACCATCACGATGGGCCTGGTGAACACCGACACCACCGCGACGTTGCTGAAGATGGTTGCCGAGCACACCCTGCCCGCCGACCTGTTCGTGAGCCACACCTTCGACCTCGACGACATCGAGGAGGCCTACGACGTATTCGGGCGCGCCGCCGAGACGCACGCGCTCAAGGTCGCACTCAACGCCTAAGCCGTGTGCCGTCGCGACGCAAGGAACGCTTGAAGGAACCCGCGCAAGGCCGAACGGCCAGTGTCGATATCGTCAGCGCAATCCGGCGTAACTTCTGGGAAGAGGCTATCGGGATGCCGGCGTGGGTGGAGCTTGGTTGAATCGTGAGAAACTGGCAGATATGACGACTCCAGACGACCGGGCGTTAGACGAACACCGCGCAGAGTTGATTCGGCAGACAGCTGAACTGAAGGACGTGGCTGGGCGGGCGGGCCTCGACGTCGCGTTCATTGAACGCCCAGAAGACCTCGAAGACGCGACTGCCACCACCATGTTCGTCGTCTGGAGAAGGGGCGAACCGATGCCGACGGGAAACGACCAGTCGTTCCTGACGTTCGACCAGGCCAGGGACTTCATAGCCCGGTACACCGACGTCCCGACTCCACGCGATGGTCGGGCCTGAGACCTTCGTTTTCGTGTACATCGTGTAAACGATGTATTTGTGGTCGGTAGGACCGGACCAGGTGAAGTTGACCCGTTTCCCGATGCCGTCAAGATTCCACTCGATGTAGTCGGGCCGCTCTAGCGCACCGCGAAACGGATGCTTCGTGCCGTTGGCTTCGGTGTAGCCGCGAAAGATCGGGAAAAGCGAAAGCCCGAAGCCGAAGCCGTTCAGTTCGATGATGCCGCCGCCCAGTGTTTGGTCCTTTTGCTTCAAAAGTGGCTTCGCGCCCCAAAAGTCGGTCGTTGAGTGGTCGGCATAGGTGAACGCGTCGTAGGGCAGATCGCTGTTGGCGGGATCGCCCGCGACGCACAGACCCATACCGAACGGCCAGGTGGTGCGACCGAGTAAAAAGTCAACTGCCACAGGCGGAATGGGGCTGCTCACCTGGCCTTGGTTGGCCGAGAACGCCTTACCGGCGGCGTGGTTCATCAGCAATTTGAGCGCCCAGCATTCGAGCTCGACTTTCGCAGTTACGCGGCGACTGCCGCGCAGGCCAGTTCGTAGTCGCGGTATTTACGGGGATCGGGCTGAGCTGCGTCAACGCCCGTAATTCGTGCTGCGACAAGGCTTCTGCGAAGCTTGGCGAGCATGTCTTCGAAGGCGATGTCGTCCTTGTGCGAGTACCAGGGCTGATCGGCGCGGCGGCCGGTGAGGTCGTCGGGGTGGTAGCCGTGCAGCGTGTACCAGACCACGACGAGGCTGTAGACGCAGAAGCTCAGTGGCACGGTGCGCTCCACCGCGCGCTGCAGCCGGTTGCGGGCCTGGCCGATGCCGAGCAGTTGTTTGCCGCCGGCGATGGCGACCTCGATCGGCCAGCGGTCGGCGTAGCGGGCGACCACGGTCTCGGTGTCACTGGTGGTGTCGGTGGTGAAGATCGCCATGACCTTTTCACTACCGGGCTCGCGGACGAGGACGGTGCGGCCTTCGGTGTTGCCGAACGCGCCGTACCAGATCGAATCGATGACGGTGATCTCAACGGTGTCGCGGCGGCCGTAGCGCGAGACCGTGACCGGCCGCCAGGTCGCGGCCGCGGCGATCTCGGCCGGGGTGCCGAGCCGGTGGCCCTTCAACCGGGGGCGGCCGCGTTTGCCGGTGCGGGGTGGGGCGGGTGCGGACAGCGCGGCGTTGGCCGGCAGCCGGGTGGTGACGGTGCTGCGCTCGACCAGCAGCGCCCTGCCGTGGTAGGCCGCGTCGCCGACCGCGTGGATAAACCTGTCCGGAAACTCCTGGGCGAGAAGCAGAATCAGCTCACGCGCCAACTGGACCGGGGACGCGGTGCCCCGGCCGCGCCAGAGTCGCAACAGCACCGGCAAGCACACCGGATGCGCACAGAACGGCAGCCGCACGAGGATCCCGGCGATCACCCACCGGTTGCCACGGCCGAGCGCGTTGGGATCCTGCCCGGACCCGTCGTGGGTCCAGAACGCGCCGAACACCTTCGGCCCCCAGCGGCGGAACAGCGTGTCGTCGACCACCACAACGATCGGCGCACCCGCATCCAGCAGCCGATCCACGATCAGTCGGGCCAGCACCAGCCCGATCCGATCCACGTCCCAGCGGTGATGCGAGAAGAACCGGCAGCACGCGTGAAACGACACCACCGCAGCCACCCCGGCGCCCACCAGCATGCCCACCACCGTCCGTCGCGCGGCCTGCGCGACCAGCCCGGTAGCCAGCAGCACGAACAACCCGAACGTCCGCGACCGGCGAAACGCGGGACGGAACATCTCCAACAGACCGCGCCAGGTAGCGGGTAAGGTCGGCGACGGAAGCATCGGCGGAACCTCGCATCAGCGTTGAACTTTCATCCACACCCGCCGATGCTTCGTCATGCTTACGACCGGATCACGGCGACACGCCGATCACGTCACAAACGCCCCACAATTCACACGAGCCACACTGATCAAACTGCGAAACTCGAGATTCGAGATCGTCACCCGAAATTGTGATTGCATCCGGCGCGCCCCACTCGCCAGCGCCGCCCCGAAAACCAATGGCAATGCTGCGCACGAATGTCGCGAACTCCAGCGCAGCCTTGTCGGTGACGCCCAGTGCGCTGTTGTGGTTGGTGCACAACGCGTTTACGACGAAATTCTTCGGGCGTACGTCGTGGCGGATACCAAATCCGCTGTTGCGTTTGACTCTGACGTCGGGGTCGTTGAACGTGTACAGCTTGATCAACGCGTGCGAAATGTAATGCTCGCCAGAGATTTCGTGGAGCTACCCGCCGTGGAGATTGGCGTAGCAGTTCGGGTGGCGGTAGTTGGGATCAATGGGGTGGTCATGCGGTGTGTTTCTGGTTGCAGGGTGAGGTGTTTGTGGCCCGCTGCGCCCGGTGATCGGTGTTCAGGTCTGACGGATGACGCGGTGGGTCAAGGTGCCAGCCGGAGCTTCGGTGGTCGCGACTAGGCCGACGTCGTGCTGTCGGTTTCGCGCGCGGCCTGCAACCCGATCTTGGACATGCCGCGACCTTGTCGATGTCGAACCGCTTGATCTCGACGACGAACGTGTAGGGCGACCCGTCGGGCAAGTGGGTCAGCAGGGTGTCGCCCGGTTCAATCAGCTCGATGGGCACCTGCTCGACGTCGTACCCGCTGACGTGAACGATGGGCACGATTCGAATCCTAGTTCGATGTGCCGACAAGCCACCCCGACGCGCCGTTTGCTGTGGCGGCTCAGTCCCCGCAGCGTGGAGGATCGGTGGAGGATTTTCGGGCGCATTCGATACCCCGACAGGGTATGTGACCAAACACCAAAGACCAGGCAAAACTATGCCTGATCTGCGGTTTTTGGGTGGTGCGCCGTCAGGGTTTCGAACCCCGGACCCGCTGATTAAGAGTCAGCTGCTCTACCAACTGAGCTAACGGCGCTGCGTGTGCGACAATAACAGGCCTTGCGGCGAGGGTGAAATCTCGAGCGTTTGCCGCCGCTGGGAGTGACGCCGCGGTCGCGCCCCTAGCTGGATTTGCCCTTAGACTATTGCCAAAAATCGTCGGTCCGTAGTCCTGGTTGCGAAGTGGAGCAAAGAATGTGGCAGGTCCAGAAGGTGGCCCGTCCGCGTCGCGCGTGTGCCTGGCTGATGGCCGCGGCACTGATTCCCGTCATCGTGCTCGGGCTGGGCGCCTGCAACAGTAAGCCCGCCCCGCCGCAGCCCCAGGTCATCACCGATAAGGGCACGCCCTACGGGGACCTGCTGGTGCCCAAGCTCACCGCGTCCGTCAAGGACGGTGCCGTCGGCGTGAGCGTCGAGTCGCCCGTGACTGTCAGCGCCGAGGACGGCGTGCTGGGCGCGGTGACCATGGTCAACGAAGACGGCACCCCGATCGCCGGCCAGCTCAGCCCCGACGGCCTGACGTGGACGACGACCGAACCGCTGGACTACAACAAGCGCTACACGCTGAATGCGCAGTCGCTCGGCCTCGGCGGTGTCACGAGCCAGCAGATGACGTTTCAGACGCATTCGCCGGAAAACCTCACCATGGCCTACGTGCTGCCCAACGACGGCGAGGTCGTCGGCGTCGGCCAGCCCGTCGCGGTCCAGTTCGACGAGAACATCCCGAACCGGTTGGCGGCCCAGAAGGCCATCAAGATCACCACCAACCCGCCCGTGGAGGGCGCCTTCTACTGGCTGAACAATCGCGAAGTGCGTTGGCGCCCAGCTCAATACTGGAAACCGGGCACGACCGTTGACGTCGCGGTCAACACCTACGGCGTCGACCTCGGCGACGGGCTGTTCGGCCAGGAGAACGTCACCACGCACTTCACCATCGGCGACGAGCTCATCGCGACCGCCGACGACAACACCAAGATCGTTACCGTCCGGCGCAACGGCGAAGTCGTCAAGACCATGCCGACCTCGATGGGCAAGAACAGCACCCCGACGAGCAACGGCGTCTACCTCGTCGGCAACCGGTTCAGCCACATCATCATGGACTCGTCGACGTACGGCGTACCGGTCAACTCGCCGAATGGATATCGCACCGACGTGGACTGGGCGACGCAAATCAGCTACAGCGGCATCTTCGTGCACTCCGCGCCGTGGTCGGTCGGCAGCCAGGGTTACACGAATACCAGCCACGGTTGCCTCAACGTCAGCCCGAGCAATGCCGTCTGGTTCTACGACAACACCAAGCGCGGCGACATCGTGGAGATCATCAACACGGTGGGTTCGACGCTGCCCGGGACCGAGGGGCTCGGCGACTGGAACATCCCGTGGGACCAATGGAAAGCGGGCAACGCCAACATCTGAACGCCGACCAGACCGTCGGCGCGGCGTTCTACTCGGACTAGGCCGCCTGGTGAGGCGAGATCGAGGAGATCCTTCGACAGTCCCAACATGAATAGTCTTGGGTCCTCTGCCAATTCGCGAGACGAGGTTTTCGCGCATGGTTCATTGGTCCGCTTGCAGCCCCGCGTATAGCCTGCGGGCGGTTCACCCCGCGACCAATGGAAACGCTGTAAAGCTTTCGGGATCGTCAATTCGGTGAAACTGGTGCCCACGCCGGCGTAAATTCCGCTCTAAGCAGCGGGTCGCGGATGATCCCAGGGAGGCCTGCGATGGTGGGCACAATTCGTCGTTTGGCAATTGCTGGCGCGGCGGCGTTCGTGCCGGTCGCATTCGTGACAGTGATTTCGCCCGGCGTGAGTAACGCGGTCGAATGCGGTTTCGGAACCGTATTCGATGCGCCGACCAACACTTGCGTGGCGGCACCACTTCCACCGCCACCGCCACCCCCGCCGCCAGCTTGGAACCCCACGCCGTACTTCTCGGTGGGTATCTGCGCGCCCATTCCGTTCGTGTCGCTGTGCGCCGGCATCTAAAGCCGACCGTTGGGGCTCGCCACGGGCCAAACGGGCCTCTGACCTGGAGTCGTGAGCCGTCAGGCTCTGACAACGGCCAGCAACCCACCTGTCGCACAGGTCCGCAGCTTCAATGATCGCCGCAGCCAACCGCTGCGCCATCCCGAATCTACGGGGTAGTCCCATTGTGGGCGGCTTATCGCGACCTCCGGATATCCAACGGAGCCATCGCGGCGCTGAGTCGCCAACGCAAGAGGCATGAGGGGCCTTGCCGACGTTCGTCACGCCGCCGCTGATGATCCGGTGCCCCTCGGGCTGCCAGTCGTCGGCGAATGCTCCGGGCGGAACTGATCGCACACCCTCTAGCGAGACGGTCATCTGAGAGTTCTCCTAACTGTCTGTTTTGGTGGCGATGACGGTAGCCGCTGCGCCGGTGTCACACAAGACCCGCTGAATGCGAAATCCATTGTGCGCGTTGATATTTGATTACAATAGCCGTCTGGCAAATGGCGACACAAAGCGCCAACTGTGTAACGCTGGGGGATCTGCCAATCATAGGACCGTCAAGGTCGCAATAAGGGTGCAAGGGGTCTCTAAAAGTAAAGGTCAGGGAGTCAAAAACCCTCCCCGACCTGCGGGGTGGCTGACGGGACTCGAACCCGCGACAGCCAGGATCACAACCTGGTGCTCTACCAACTGAACTACAGCCACCATCGCCGCTGAGCCGTCAGGCACATGCGGCGCCGTCGATATTAGCCGCTCGGGCGCTCCGCAGCCGAATCGATTACCTCGGAGTTGCCGTTCGGTGTTCCGAGTTCGGCGGCGATCTCCGCGATGTCGCTGGTCGACGGCCCCGGCGACGGGACGAACGCGGTGCGGCGGTAGTACTTCAGTTCGCGGATCGATTCGTGGATGTCGGCCAGCGCGCGATGGGCGAGGCCCTTCTCGGGCTGGCCGAAGTAGATGCGCGGATACCAGCGCCGGCACAGCTCCTTGATGGAGCTGACGTCGATCATTCGGTAGTGCAGGTAGTCGTCGAGCTTGGGCATGTCGCGGGCGATGAAGCCGCGGTCGGTGGCGATCGAGTTGCCGGCCAGTGGGGCAGTCTTGGCCTGCTTGACGTGGGTGCGGATGTAGTCGAGCACCTGCTCCTCGGCCGCGGCCACGTCGATGATCGACGCGCGCACCTCCTCGATCAGGCCCGAGCGGGTGTGCATCTCGGTGACGACAGGGATCATCGACGACAACGCGGCGTCGTCGGCGTGGATGACCACGTCGATGCCGTCGCCAAGGATGTTGAGGTCGGCGTCGGTGACCAGCACCGCGATCTCGATGAGCCGATCGGTCTTGAGGTCAAGGCCGGTCATCTCACAGTCGATCCACACCAGTTCGTCACGCACAGGGCTCACAGTAAGCCGTCGGCCGACAACTAGCCGCCCACACCCACCCGGCGGGGCCTCCCCAGTAATGTTCGAGCCATGACCACTGAGTCGACAGCCACCCCAGCCCAGCAGATCGCCGCAGGTTACGCGACCCAAGGCCCGGCGCTGGAACTTGGCACCGTCGTCGTCGACGGGGTTTGTGATCCGACCGCGCAGGTGCGTATCCCGCTGGCCACCGTCAACCGGCACGGCCTGGTCGCAGGCGCCACCGGTACCGGCAAGACCAAGTCACTACAGGTGATCGCCGAACAGCTGTCCGCGGCCGGCGTTCCGGTGATGATGGCCGACGTCAAGGGCGACCTGTCGGGGCTCTCCCGGCCGGGGGAGCTCAACGACAAGACCCAGCAGCGGGCCAAGGACACCGGCGACGACTGGACGCCGACGGCCTTCCCGGTCGAGTTCCTGTCGCTGGGCACCACGGGAATCGGGGTGCCGGTGCGCGCGACCATCTCCAGCTTCGGGCCGATCCTGCTGTCAAAGGTGCTGGGGCTCAACCCAACTCAGGAGTCGACGCTCGGGCTGATCTTCCACTGGGCCGATCAGAAGGGTCTCTCGCTGCTGGACCTCAAGGATCTGCGGGCGGTCATCCAGTACCTCACCAGCGACGAGGGCAAGCCCGAGCTGAAAGCCCTTGGCGCGGTGTCGCCGACGACCGCGGGGGTGATCCTGCGGGCGCTGGTCAATCTCGAGGCAGAGGGGGCAGACACCTTCTTCGGTGAGCCCGAGCTGGAGCCAAAGGACCTGCTGCGCACCGACGCGCAGGGCCGCGGCGTCATCAGCCTGCTCGAACTGGGCAACCAGGCCGCCCGGCCGGTGATGTTCTCGACGTTCCTGATGTGGGTGCTCGCCGACCTGTTCACCACGCTGCCCGAGGTCGGCGACGTCGACAAGCCGAAGCTGGTGTTCTTCTTCGACGAGGCCCACCTGCTGTTCACCGATGCGTCGAAGGCGTTCCTGGAGCAGGTCGAGCAGACCGTGAAGCTGATCCGCTCGAAGGGCGTCGGCGTGTTCTTCTGCACGCAGCTGCCGACCGATGTGCCCAACGACGTGCTGTCGCAGCTTGGTGCGCGCATTCAGCACGCGCTGCGCGCGTTCACTCCCGACGACCAGAAGGCGCTCGCCAAGACCGTCCGCACGTACCCGAAAACCGATGTCTACGACCTCGAGTCGGCGTTGACGTCGCTGGGCATCGGCGAGGCGATCGTCACCGTGCTCTCGGAGAACGGTGCGCCGACGCCGGTGGCGTGGACCAGGATGCGGGCCCCGCGATCACTGATGGACACCATCGGCCCCGACGCGATCGCCGCCGCGGCCAAGGCCAGCCCGCTGCAGGCCGAGTACGGCCAGACCGTCGACCGCGAGTCGGCTTACGAGCGGCTCAACGCCAGGTTGGCACCTGCGCCCGCCGACGCTCCGCTGCCACCGCCGGTGCCGGTCGACACCGGGGCAGCCAGCGCCGAGGGAGAGATGAAGTCGCGGGGGACCGCCGAGCCCGGGATGTTCGAGAAGATGATGGCCAGCCCGGCGTTCAAGAGCGCGATGCGCTCGGCGGGCACCGTCATCGGCCGCGAGATCACCCGCAGCATCTTCGGCACCGGCCGCCGCCGCTGATCTTCGCCGAAATGGAATTCCCGGCTGCTAAGCGCACAAGTTAACCGACCCGGAATTCCATTTCGGCGCGAAACGCGCTAGCCGCCGAGTCTCTTGTAGACCGCGCCGACGATCGGCGTCACGATGGCCCGCGGTGTGTAGCCCGCTGCCACCGACATCGCCTTCGACGTGACACCCGGCACGACGCGCATCTTGTTGCGCTCCAAGCCATCCAGCGACAGCTTGGCGGTGTACTCGGTGGAGATCCACAGGAAATCCGGGATCAGCTTCTCGACGAGCGACTGGTCGTCCGGATCGGGCAGCTCGGTGCGCACCGGACCGGGGGCCAGCAGCGTGACGTGTACGCCCGCGCGCTTGAGCTCGCCGCGAAGCGACTCGCTGAACGTGTTGACGAACGCCTTGGTGGCCGCATAGGTGGCGTTGTTGGGGATCGGCGAATTGCCCGCTACCGAACCGGAAATCAGGATGCCGCCGGCCCCGCGCTCGACCATGCCGGGCAGCACAGCGAGCGCAAGGTCATGTACGCCAAGGACATTCAGCTGCACCTGAGCCTTTTCCGCGGCCGGGTCCAGCGAGGCGACCGGTCCGAACGTCGCGGTGCCCGCGTTGGCGCACAGGATCGAGATGTTGCGCACGGCAAGCTCGTCGCACAGCTTGGCGCGCTCGGCCGGGTCGGCGAGATCAACGGGACGCACCTCGACCGTCACCCCATACTGCTGGGTGAGCCGGTCCGCCAGCGCTCTCAGCACGTCCTCGCGACGGGCCGTGATGATCAGATGGTGTCCGCGGGCGGCAAGCTCGGTGGCCAGCGCTTCGCCGATGTTCTGCGAGGCACCGGTGACAACGGCACGGGCATCCGCGCTGGGAGCGGGTACTGGCATGGGCCGGACTATATCGTGGGCGACCATGAGCGAATCGCGGCCGCCCGCGCAAACCGCGGGCCGGTCGCGGGTGCTGGCGTGGGCACTGTGGGACTGCGGCTCCACCGGGGTCGGCGCAATCGTCGTGACGTTCGTGTTCTCCGTCTACCTGACCCGCTCAGTCGGTGACGACCTGCCCGGCGGCACCAGCCGGGCGAGCTGGCTCGGCTGGGCGCTGTTCTTCTCCGGCGTCACGGTCGCAGTGCTCGCCCCCGTCACCGGAGTGTGGGTTGACGCGCCGAACCGACGGCGACGCACGCTGGCCGTGCTCACCGCGATGGTGGTGCTGCTGACATCGGCGATGAGCCTGATCCGCGACGACGTCAGCTACCTGTTGGCAGGCCTTCTACTGCTCGGGTTCACCGCGGCGTGCAACGACCTGGCGAGCGTTCCCTACAACGCGATGCTGCGACAGCTGACGACACCGGAGACATCCGGTCGTGTGTCCGGATTCGGTTGGGCCGCAGGCTATATCGGCAGCATGGTGTTGCTTCTTGTGGTCTACGCGGGATTCATCGCCGGCGACGGTCCAACGGTCGGACTGCTGGATATCCCGACCGCCGACGGGCAGAACGTTCGCGCGGCCATGCTGGTCACCGCTGCCTGGATGGCCGCGTTCGCGCTGCCCGTGCTCATCGCGCCACCGCCGACCGCCGACATCGAAACGCAGGCCCGGCCGTCGACCGGTGTGCTCGGCGCCTACCGCAAGCTGTGGTCGGACCTGGTCGCCGAGTGGCGGCGAGACCGAAATGTCGTCTACTACCTGCTCGCCAGCGCGGTGTTCCGGGACGGCTTGGGCGGCGTGTTCACGTTCGGCGCGGTGCTCGGCGTGACCGTCTTCGGCATCTCCGTGGCGGATGTGCTGCTGTTCGGTGTCAGCGCCAACGTGGTGGCCGCCGCCGGGGCGGTGCTCGGCGGGCTGCTCGACGACCGCGTCGGCTCAAAGACCGTCATCCTGAGCTCGCTCGCGGCGATGATCGCCGTGGGCTTGACCCTGATGACGTTGTCCGGTGCCGCGCCGTTCTGGGTGTGCGGGCTGCTGCTTTGCCTGTTCATCGGGCCGACGCAGTCGTCGGCGCGCACACTGCTGCTGCGGATGACCGCCCAGGGCAAGGAGGGGATGGCGTTCGGTCTCTACACCATGACGGGCCGGGCCGTGGCGCCCCTCGCGCCACTCATGTTCTCCATGTTCATCGCCGTTTTCGGAGCGGATCGCGCGGGCATCGGGGGTCTGCTGCTGGTGTTGGCAGCGGGTTTCATCGCAATGCTTGCGGTGCGGGTGCCGCGCCGTGCGGTGGCGGTCTAACGGGCCGCGGTGCAGATCGTCAGGCCTGCGCCGGTGCGCTGCTGCACCTGCACACCGTTGACGGTGATCGAGCAGCTCACTTCGCGGCCGACGTTGATGATGCTGACGCTGGCGGAGTCCTCGGCCGGCTGGGCCAGCTCGACCTCCTTGCTCCACGGCAGCATCACGTTGAACTCGGTCTGCAACACACCACCGGTATCGACGTAGGTGATGTTGATGGCCCGACCGTCGCCGGAGACGTTGTACTGCACGGTTTCGGTCACGCCCGGCACCGAAGGGCTGGTCGGGCCGGTGGTGGACGGTGTGCTCGGCAGGGTCGGCAACGGGAAGACGGGGATGGGCGTGTGTGACGTCGTCGGCGGAGTGGGCACGGTGGAACTCGGCTCCGGCAGCGACGGCGGCGGCGCAACGACGACGTCCTGCCGCGAGCTGTTGAGGATCACCAGCGCTATCACCAGACCGACCACGGTCAGGACCGCGATCGCCGCTACGAGCCACAGCCAGCGCGGCGACTTCGGGCCTTCCGGTGGTGGCGGCGGAGGTGGTTCACCCGGCGGATACTGCTGGCCGTATTGGCCGGTCGCATACGGGTCGTAGCCATACGGCGAGTAGGCGGGCAGCCGCTCGGTGGGCGCCGGCGCGGCCGGTGCCTGGTAGGTGGGGCCGTAATACGCTTGGCTGGCGTATGCCGGATCGGTGTATCCGGGATAGCTATTGCCGAGCGGTTGAGTCGGGTCCGACCCGTCGCGGCGTGGCGAATCGCTCATACCCACCTCATGGCTGCAGGGTACCTGCGCTACGCGATGAAGGGCTCTTTCGTCGCGGCCGCTCGACGCCGGTGTAAGAGCCAGACGGTAGGTTTACCGGCAACAACCACGCTTAACACCGACGTAACTACGCGTCAATTACCGTGGCGAAATGCGAGGCGTCATGCCGCGAACGATGGGGGTCGAGGAAGAATTCCACCTCGTCGACCTGAAGACCAGAAGGCTAACGGCTCGCGCGCCGGAGCTGCTGGCCATGTTGTCCGACAACTATGTCGCCGAGTTGCAGCGCTGCGTGGTCGAAATGAACAGTGCGGTGGTCGACACCCTCGACGGACTGCGCGCCGATCTGCAGAGACACCGCCGGGTGCTCGTCGACGCCGCCGCCAAGCTTGGCATCGGCGTGGTGGCCGCCGGCGCGGTGCCGCTGTCGGTGCCCGCTGAATTGCAGGTCACACAGACCGTCCGCTACCGGCAGATGCTCTCCGATTACCAATTGCTGGCACGCGAACAGCTCATCTGCGGCACCCAGGTGCACGTCGGCATCGATGATCGCGACGAGTCAGTTGCCGTGGCCAACCGCGTGTCGGCGTATGTGCCGACGCTGCTGGCGCTGAGCGCAAGTTCGCCGTTCTGGTCCGATGGCTCTGACACCGGTTACTCCAGCGTGCGTACTTTGGTGTGGCAGCGCTGGCCGACGACCGGACTCGCCGCGCCGGTGTCGACGACAGGCGATTACGACAAGCTGGTCTCCGACTTGGTGGCCAGCCGGGTGATCGCCGATGCCGGGATGTTGTACTTCGACGTGCGGCCCGCCGTCGCCGCGCCGACCCTGGAATTGCGGGTGTGCGACAGCTGCCCGTCGGTGGACACCATCGTGCTGATCGCCGGGCTTTTCCGGGCGCTGGTCGAGCGCGAGGTCGCGGGACTACGGGCGGGTGTGCCCGCCGTCGAGGTCTCTTCGCCGATGGGTAGGGCGGCGCTATGGCGAGCTGCCCGCTCGGGTCTGGAGGGTGAGCTCGTCGACCTGAGTCGCCCGGCGAGCCTGTCCGCCGCCGATGTCGTCAGCAGTCTCGTGCAGATGTTGCGCCCGCAGCTGGAGGCCGCGGGGGACTGGCCGATCATCAGCGAGCTCACCCGCCAGGTGCTGATCGCCGGCACATCGGCGGCCCGGCAGCGCCGGTCGCTGCGCCGACGCGGCCGGCTCAGCGATGTCGTCGACCAGCTGATCGCCGAAACATCGGGTAACTGGCCGGACACGGCGGCGGCCGTAATCGAAGACTCCACACTGCTGTTCGGCTATCACCCCGACCGCGAGTACGACCCCGCCGATAAGGCCGCCGCGGACAGTTACGACGAAGCCGTCGACCCAACTGGGCGGCCGTGGCCACGCTACGAAAAGATCGTGCATACGGTAGCTGACCTCGGGGTGGCGGTATTGCGGTCGCGGGAAGGCGCCATCGAGCAGGAGCAGCGTGCGGAGAGCATCACGTTCCGGGTCAGCGGCCAGAACCGCGCCCAGGTGTTTCCGCTCGACGTGATGCCCAGGTTGATCGCCGCCGACGAGTGGGACGAACTCGCCGTCGGTCTAGGTCAGCGGGCCAAGGCACTGAACGCGTTCCTGCGCGACGTCTACTCCGAGCAGGCCATCATCGCCGACGGGGTCATCGGAGCGCACGTGCTGGACCGCGCGCCTGGATTCCGTTCGACGGGTCGGCTGTCGCGCGACCCCGTCCGTGCCCATATCAGCGGCACCGACCTGGTCTGCGATCGAGCCGGCAACTGGATGGTGCTCGAAGACAACCTGCGTATCCCGTCGGGCACCGCGTACGCGATCGTCAACCGAAGGCTGCTGAGCAAGCATCTGCCCGAGCTGGACCGGCCCGACGACCTCGGGGATGTCGACACGGTGCCGCAAATGTTGCTGGATACGTTGCGCGCCTCGGCGCCTCCGCGGGCGTCCGGGGAACCGTCGGTGGCGCTGCTTTCCGATCGGATGGGAGGACTCTGCTTGGTTCGAGCACACATTTCTGGCAGAGGCGATGGGCATCGCGCTCGTGCAGCCGTCGGACTTGTCGGTGCAGAACGGAAAATTGCTGCGCCACATCGGCTCTGACACCCACCACGTCGACGTGCTCTACGCCCGGATAGACGAGGACATGTTGTTGTCGTCGACCGGCTACGACGGGGCCGCGGTGCGGCCGGGACTGCTGAAGGCCGTCGCCACCGGGACACTGACGATCGCGAACTCACTCGGCAACGGCATCGCCGACGACAAGGCCGTCTACGCGTACGTGCCTGCGATGATCGAGTACTACCTCGGTGAGAAGCCGGCGCTGGCCCAGGTGCCGACCTGGATCTGCGCCGAACGCGCCCAACGTGACTATGCGCTCGAGAACATCGCCGACTTGGTGGTCAAGCCCATCGACGGGTTCGGCGGCAGCGGCGTGGTGATCGGTCCGGAGGCCGCCGCCGACGTGCTGGAGGTCCGACGTCGCGAGCTGCAGACCCAACCGGAGCGCTACATCGCCCAAGAGGCGATCGCGTTGTCCACCCACCCGACCTTCGACGGAGAGGGAATGTACCCGCACCACGTCGACCTGCGGGCATTCGTGCACCTGCGGCCAGGGCCCGACGATACGGTGACGACACACGTCATGCCGGCCGGGCTGACCCGGGTGGCGGCGCGCGGATCCCGCATCGTGAACTCATCCTCGGGCGGCGGCAGTAAGGACACCTGGATCTTGACCGGGGCACGGTAGGGAGCGACCATGTGCGGCATCTGCGGAGAAATCCGCTTCGACGGACGGTCGGCCGACGTGGCGGCGGTGACCCGGATGACGGGTTCCATGGTGTCGCGCGGACCCGACTCCGACGGCGTCGTCGCGCACGGCCCGCTCGCGTTCGGGCACCGGCGCCTGTCGATCATCGACCTGTCCGCGCGCGGCGCCCAGCCGATGGTGGACAGCGACCTCGGGCTGACCCTGGTCTTCAACGGCTGCATCTACAACTACAGGGATCTGCGCAATGAACTGGAAGCCATTGGCTATCAATTCTTTTCGAACTCTGACAGCGAAGTGGTGATAAAGGCGTTCCACCGGTGGGGCACCAACTGCGTGGATCACTTCAAGGGCATGTTCGCATTCGCGATCGCCGAGCGCGAATCCGGCGTGGTTACACTCGCGCGCGACCGGCTCGGCATCAAGCCGCTCTATGTGGCCGAAAAACCGGGACGGCTGCGTTTCGCCTCGACCGTGCGCGCCCTACTCGACGCCGGCGACGTCGACACGGAACTGGACCGGCACGCGCTGCACCACTACATGACTTTTCACTCGGTGGTGCCTGCACCGCGTACGATTTACCGGGGCGTGCGCAAGCTGCCGCCGGCGACCGTGCGGGTGATCCAGCCCGATGGCGCGCACGTCGACACGGTCTATTGGACACCGATTTTCGAGCGCGACCCGGCGCGGGCGTCCTGGACCGCGCGCGATTGGCAGGACGCGCTAATGGACGCGCTGCGCTCGGCGGTGGAACGGCGGATGGTCGCCGACGTGCCGGTCGGAGTGCTGCTGTCAGGTGGCATCGACTCGTCAATCGTTGTCGCGCTCCTGGCCGAGCAGGGCCAGCACGGCCTGGCCACTTTCTCCATCGGCTTCGACTCGGTGGGCGGCGAATCGGGAGACGAGTACTTCTATTCCGATCTGATAGCCAAGGCCTTCGATACAAATCACCACCGGATTCACATCGACAGTTCGCGGTTGCTGCCAGCGGTGCCGAAAACCATTGCGGCGATGAGCGAACCGATGGTCAGCCATGATTGCGTGGCGTTCTACCTGCTGTCAGAAGAAGTCAGCAAGTCGGTCAAGGTGGTGCAGTCCGGCCAGGGCGCCGACGAGATTCTGGCAGGGTATGACTGGTACCCGCCGCTGGCGACAGTGGCCCGCGCGCAGACCACCGAGGCTTACGCCAACGTGTTCTTCGACCGCGATCACTCCGACGTGCTGGCGATCTTCGCCGCCGAGTACGTCATTGCCGAAGACCCAAGTCGCCAGTTCGTCATGGAGCACCAGGC
Organism: uncultured Actinomycetota bacterium; assembly: GCA_963770125.1. Taxonomy (GTDB): domain Bacteria; phylum Actinomycetota; class Actinomycetes; order Mycobacteriales; family Mycobacteriaceae; genus Mycobacterium. The sequence goes on from CAVYPI010000113.1 coordinate 25,602, forward strand.
CGCCCCGGGCGCCGAAACTGCGGTGGACGCTGCGCTCCGACTGGATACGCAGGTGATGCTGATCGACGACCCGGTCAAACGCGTGGACACCATGACGATGGCATGGGGGCTGGAGGCCAGGGTGCCTTTCCTGGACCACGATTTCGTCGAACTGGCCGCCACGTGTCCCGCTGAGTTGAAACTCGCCGGGGATGGCAAGGGCGTGCTCAAGGAAGCGTCGCGGGCGCTTCTGCCGTCCGAGGTGATCGATCGCACCAAGGGCTACTTTCCGGTGCCCGGCATCCGTCACCTGCACGGCGACGTGCTGGACATGGTTCGCGACGCACTGACCAACGACGCCGCGCGGACCCGCGGTCTGTACCGCAAGGAAACCGTCGACGCTCTGCTGGCCGCCCCGAACGAGACGCGCACCACGCTCGGCTCCAACGCGCTTTGGCAACTTGCGGTGCTCGAAATGTGGTTGCAGAGTATGGAAAATTAGTTCCGTGGGACGGCAAGTGCGCGCAAATTATGGCGCCTCGCTGTCGCCGGACGCGACCGCGTTCGCTCACCTTGTCGACGACGGCGGCTTCCCGCGCGCCGTGCAGCGATTCCTGCGTGGTTGGCGGGCGAGTTCGTCGCGGGACGTCGAACTACCCGTCGAGGGCGCCGTCACTCGTGTCCTTCATTCCGCCGACGGTCACTGGCTGGCGTGTGAGATGGCACCCGAAGGCGCCACGCGCAGTCAGATCTGGGTCGTGACAACCGATCCCGACGACCGCGACGCGCGTCGCATCGATCATTGGCCCGCAGGCGCGCAAGAAGGCACTGCAGAGCTGATCGCTTGGGACGGCACGCAGGTCGCCGCGATCCTCACCGGTGAGGATGGAGTCGGCAGCTCGTGTCTGATCGACCCGTCCAACGGCACAACGGTGGTGGTCGACCGCCGCTCGGGCGGCAGGCTGGTCGACGCGTGGGCGGGGGCGTCATTGGTGCGGGTCGGTCCGCGCGGCTACCGCGATCTGATCATGCTCCGCGGCCTGACCGAAACCGCTTTGCTGCCATACGATCCCGGCTCCACCACCGATGCGGGGATCATCCTCGACGACCACAGCCCGCGCCGCCTGCGCGCAGGGTCGGAGGGGGAACTCACCGAGCTCTACCAGCCGGCGAAGATCTACGGGGTCAACAGCATCGAGGGTTATGTCCGCGCCCTGATCCGCAGCGAGAACGGCACCCACTACGCCCGGCTGTTGGAGGTCACCACGACCCCTGATGGGGTGTCATATCAGGTGGTTGCCGAGCGGCCGGGCTACGTACTCGACGAGTTCACCGTCAGCGACGATCTCTCGACGGTGGCGCTGTTGTGGAACATCAACGGCGCCAGCGAATTACAGATCCTGGAATACGCGGACCACACGCTGTACGACCCAATTCCGCTGCCCGGCATGGTGGCCAGCGAATTGACGATCAGCGCGGGCGGGTCGATGCTTGCGATGACGGTGGAAGGGCCATCGATGCCGCCGACGGTCGAGCTGGTCAATCCCCGCACCCGGGAATGGGAGCCGGTCGACAGGGAACCCAGCAGCGGGCCCGTCGCCGCGGACCCAAGCCTGGAGACCATCATCGCCCGCGACGGGCTGGAGTTCACCGGCTGGTTGTTCCGCCCGCCGCCGGGTGTCGAACCGATCGGCGCCATGATCTTCCTGCACGGCGGGCCTGAAGGGCAGGGCCGCCCTGGTTACAACGAGTTCTTCCCGCCCCTACTGGAAGCGGGCATCACCGTGTTCCTTCCGAATGTCCGTGGTTCCGGGGGATTCGGCCGAACGTTCATGCACGCCGATGACAGGGAGCGGCGATTCGCGGCGATCGACGATGTCGCCGACGCGGCGTGCTGTCTGGTCGACCGCGGCCTTGCCCCCAAGGACCGCATCGCGTGCTGCGGGTGGTCGTACGGCGGGTACTTGACGCAGGCAGCGCTCACTTTTCATCCGCAACTATTCGCCGCCGGGATCAGCATCTGCGGGATGAGCGACTTGAACACGTGGTACCGCAACACCGAGCCGTGGATCGCCGCGGCGGCCCACCCCAAGTACGGCCACCCGGTCAGCGACCGGAAACTGCTCGACCGGTTGTCACCGCTGCTGCGCGCGCACGCATTGACCGCGCCGCTGCTGCTGGTCCACGGCCTCAACGACACCAACGTCCCGCCCTCCGAGTCGCAGCAAATGCACGATGCATTGCGTGCGCTCGGCCGTAGCGTCGAACTGTTGGTCTTCGACGACGACGGCCATGAGATAGACAAGCGAGAGAACAGGGCTGTGCTGGTCAGAGCCATGAGCGACTGGCTGATTGGAGCGTTCGCACCTAGCCACATTTCGTGACCGAACCGTCGCTGTCGACAGGTTTGGGGAAATTGTCCGCCGGGTAAACACGCTGCGCGCGCCGTTGAGGCGCTAACACGAATGGAGGCGCAGCATGAGAGGTGGCGGGATCCTCGGCGTCATAGTGCTCGTCTGGCTACTGATCGGCGTGGTAGCCGCCTATCAGCGTGACTACTTCAAGGGCGGCGACTCCAATTGCGCCACAGCGGGCAGCATCGCATTGACCGTAGTTGCCGGGCCGCTCAACTATGCGGGAGTCAATCCGAAGGTCACGAACTGCAAGGTTCCGCAGCCCAGCCAGTAGTCCACTGGCACTTAACAATCCACGAGAAACGGAGTAACCATGATCGTCCTCGGTGCCATCTTGCTCATTCTTGGGCTGATATTCGGCATATCGATCCTCACCTACATCGGCGTGGTACTGGTCGTCATCGGCGCGGTCTTCTGGATCCTCGGATCCGTGGGGCGGCCCATCGGCGGCAGGAAAGTCTGGTACTAGACGCCTAATCGCACCGACCGGCCGAGGTCAGCGCAGCGACCGTCATCGCTCTCAAGACGGCACGCGAGCTGGCCTCGGCCGTCTTTCCCTGCGCGGGCCGGATGCTGTGCGGAGTGGAGTTCAACAACCCGAATGTCGCGTGTGCCATCAGCCGCGCATCGGCCTCGCCGAGGCTGTCGTCCAACCGACGCAGCACATCGACCCAGATCTCGACGTATTGCCGTTGCGCCTTTCGCACCTGCCGCTTGGCCGTCGGTGGAAGATGCCCGAGGTCGCGATCCTGGATCCGGATCAAATCTGACTCCGCGAGCGCGAAGTCCAAGTGGAAATCGATCAATCCGTCCAGTGCGGATTCGGGGTCGTCCGCTTGCGCCACCACATCCGTGGCACCGGCCAGCAGGCGGGTGCTGATGCCGACCAGGAGCTCAACCAGCAGCGCCTCTTTGTTCGGGAAGTGCCGGTAGATCGCGGGCCCACTGACGCCGACCGCCGCGCCGATGTCCTCCAGCCGCACGGCGAGGTATCCGCGCTCGGCCACCAGCCGTTCGGCCGCGGCGATGAGCTGGGAACGACGATCGAATTTCGCCCTGCTACGGCGCGTGGCAGTGGGTGTCGACGACGACATGGCACCCTCCGGGCCCTGGTGGACATTTCGGTTAATCGTGACTAACATACCATGAGTTAGTCGTCATTAACTCAAACGAACGGGTTGCAGCGATGACACCGCGGGCATCACATCGCGACGAGCACCTCGCGCTGGTCGACCAGTTGCGCGCGAAGCTCGCCATCGCGGCGCTTGGTGGTCCAGAACGCGCTCGCGAGCGGCATGTCAGTCGCGGCAAGCTGCTGCCCCGCGACCGCGTGGACGGTCTACTCGACCCCGGCAGCCCGTTCCTGGAACTGGCGCCGCTGGCCGCCGATGGCATGTACGACGACGAATGCCCCGGCGCCGGAATGATCGCAGGCATCGGCCGAGTCTCCGGTCGCGAATGCATGATCGTGGCCAACGATGCGACGGTGAAGGGTGGCACGTACTATCCGATCACCGTCAAGAAACATCTGCGCGCACAGGAGATCGCGGGGCAGAACCGGCTTCCGTGCATCTACCTGGTGGACTCCGGGGGAGCGTTCCTGCCGCGCCAGGACGAGGTGTTCCCCGACCGCGAGCATTTCGGTCGCATCTTTTATAACCAGGCCAACCTGTCCGCCGAAGGAATCCCGCAGATCGCCGCCGTGCTCGGGTCGTGCACCGCAGGCGGTGCCTACGTGCCAGCGATGAGCGACGAGGCGGTGATCGTGCGAAACCAGGGCACCATCTTCCTCGGCGGCCCACCGCTGGTGAAGGCCGCGACTGGCGAGGTGGTGACGGCCGAAGAGCTCGGCGGCGGCGACTTGCACTCCAAGACCTCCGGTGTCACAGACCATTTGGCGCACGACGACCGCGACGCGCTGCGGATAGTGCGCCGCATCGTCGCCACGCTCGGACCACGTACGGCGCTGCCGTGGGAGGTGGCGCCGACGGTCGATGCGATCGCGGACCAGACCGAGTTGTATGACGTCGTACCCGTCGACCCCCGGGTGCCCTACGACGTGCACGAGGTCATCACCCGGATCGTCGACGGCGGCGAGTTCGCCGAATTCAAGGCCGATTACGGCAGCACGCTGGTTACCGGCTTCGCCCGCATCCACGGCCATCCTGTCGGCGTCGTCGCCAACAACGGCGTGCTGTTCAGCGAATCCGCGCTGAAGGGCGCACATTTCATCGAGCTGTGCGACAAGCGCATGACACCGCTGCTGTTCTTGCAGAACATCTCGGGCTTCATGGTGGGCCGTGACTACGAGGCGGGTGGCATCGCCAAGCACGGCGCCAAGATGGTGACCGCGGTCGCCTGCGCCAGGGTGCCGAAGCTGACCGTCGTCATCGGCGGCTCCTACGGCGCGGGCAACTATTCGATGTGCGGACGGGCGTATTCGCCACGGTTTCTGTGGATGTGGCCCAACGCGCGGATCTCGGTAATGGGTGGTGAGCAGGCCGCCTCGGTGCTTGCGACGGTGCGTGGAGAGATGACCGCCGAGGAGGCAGAGGAGTTCAAGGCGCCGATCCGCGCACAGTACGAGCATCAAGGCAACCCCTACTACTCGACGGCCAGATTGTGGGACGACGGCGTGATCGACCCGGCCGACACCAGAACCGTTCTGGGGCTGGCGCTTTCGATCGTCGGGCAGGCGCCGCTCGAGTCGGTTTCCTACGGCGTGTTCCGGATGTGAGGCAATGACTTTCGACACTGTTCTGGTTGCAAACCGCGGTGAGATCGCGGTCCGGGTGATCCGCACGCTTCGCGAGATGGGGATCCGTTCGGTCGCGGTGTTCAGCGACGCCGACGCCGGTGCCCGCCACGTCGCCGAGGCGGACGTCGCGGTCGGCATCGGGCCCGCTCCCGCACGGCAGAGCTACCTCGACATCGACGCCGTCGTCGCGGCCGCGAAACGGACCGGTGCGCAGGCCGTTCACCCCGGATACGGATTCCTCTCGGAGAACGCCCAATTCGCGGCCGCGCTGCAGGCCGCAGGCATCGTGTTCATCGGGCCTCCTGCCGCGGCGATCCAGACGATGGGCGACAAGATCGCTGCGAAGGCAGCGGTGTCCGCGTTCGGCGTGCCCGTCGTACCCGGTGTGTCCCGGCCGGGTCTGACCGACGCCGATCTGATCGCCGGCGCGGACGAGGTCGGATACCCCGTGTTGGTCAAGCCGTCGGCGGGCGGTGGCGGCAAGGGCATGCGGGTGGTGCATCATCCATCGGAGTTGCCCGCCGCGCTGGCCGGCGCGCGCCGGGAGGCGGCGTCGGCGTTCGGCGATGACACGCTGTTCCTCGAGCGGTTTGTGTTGAACCCCAGGCACATCGAGGTGCAGGTGCTCGCCGACGGGTACGGCAACGTGGTCCACCTCGGCGAGCGCGAATGCAGCCTGCAGCGGCGGCACCAGAAGGTCATCGAGGAAGCGCCGTCACCGTTGCTCGACCCCGCGACCCGTGCGCGCATCGGCGCGGCCGCCTGCGACACCGCTCGCAGTGTGGACTACACCGGCGCGGGCACCGTCGAGTTCATCGTCTCCGCGGATCGGCCCGACGAGTTCTTCTTCATGGAGATGAACACCCGGCTGCAGGTCGAACACCCGGTCACCGAGATGGTCACCGGCATCGATCTGGTCGAACTGCAGGTCCGCATCGCGGCCGGGGAGAAGCTGGCGATCGGGCAGGACGACATCACCATGCGCGGCCATGCCATCGAGGCCCGCGTGTACGCGGAGGATCCCGCTCGCGGTTTCCTGCCCACCGGTGGCGAGGTGCTCGACCTCGCCGAGCCCGAGGGCCCCGGTGTCCGTGTGGATTCCGGCCTCGTGCCCGGCATGGTCATCGGCAGCGAGTACGACCCGATGCTCGCCAAAGTCATCGCCCACGCCGGCGACCGGCCCGCCGCGCTGCGTGCGCTCGACCGCGCGCTGACCGACACCGCGGTGCTCGGCGTCACCACCAACATCGAGTTCCTGCGCTTCCTGCTCGCCGATCTCGACGTCGCCGCTGGCCGCCTCGACACCGGGCTGCTGGACCGCCGGACGCCCGACTACATTCCCGCGCAGCTCGGCGACGACGAGCTGATCGCCGCGGCGGCCTACAAGTGGCTGCGCGCCTGGCCCGCACCGGTCGGTGACTTGTGGGAGGTGCCGTCCGGCTGGCGGCTGGGGGAGCGGGCGCCGACGACGTTCCGGCTGCATGCGGGTGAGCGCACCGACCACGTGTACCTCACCGGCACATCGAGCGCGGCCACCGCGTGCGTCGAAGAGAGCGAGACTCATTCGCTCACAGCATCTCTCGACGACGGCCGGCTGACCGTCACGCTGGACGGGTTGCGCACCGAGTACCTCGTTGCCGCAACCGACGGCCAGATCTGGCTGTCGGGCGGCGGGCGCACCGCGATGGTCGAGGAAGTGCGGGAGGCGCCCGTGCGGCCCGACGACGAACACAGCGGCGACGCGGAGCTGACCAGCCCGATGCCCGGATCGGTGGTGGCCGTGGGTGTGCAGGAGGGCCAGCGCGTGAACGCGGGCGCGGTCGTCGTCACCGTCGAAGCCATGAAGATGGAGCACTCACTGGCCGCGCCGGTCGACGGCGCAGTCGAACTACTCGTCGCCGTCGGCGACCAGGTCAAGGTGGGCCAGCCGCTGGCCAGGATCACCGCAAGCACGAAGGAAGACGGATCATGACCGATTTTCTTGCTACCGGAACGCTGCCCGACCACTACGAACAACTGGTGAAGACGGTGCGCGACTTCGCCAAGAGTGTGGTCGCGCCGGTGTCGGCCAAACACGACGAGGAGCACTCGTTCCCGTACGAGGTCGTGTCGGGAATGGCCGACATGGGGTTGTTCGGCCTGCCGTTCCCCGAGGAGTACGGCGGCATGGGCGGCGATTACTTCGCGCTGTGCCTGGCACTCGAGGAACTCGGCAAGGTCGACCAGAGCGTGGCCATCACGCTGGAGGCGGGCGTGTCGCTGGGCGCCATGCCGGTGTACCGCTTCGGCAACGAGTCGCAGAAGCAGGAATGGTTGCCGCAGTTGACAAGTGGGCGCGCGCTGGCCGCGTTCGGCCTCACCGAGCCCGGTGGTGGCACTGACGCCGGAGCCACCAAGACGACTGCCCGCCTCGACGACGGGCACTGGATCATCAACGGCAGCAAGCAGTTCATCACAAACTCCGGCACCGACATCACCAAGCTCGTCACCGTCACCGCTGTCACCGGTGACGCCGACGGCAAGAAGGAGATCTCGACGATCCTGGTGCCGGTTCCCACACCGGGGTTCACCGCGGAACCCGCGTACAACAAGGTGGGCTGGAACGCGTCGGACACCCATCCGCTCAGCTTCGACGACGTCCGGGTGCCGCAGGAGAACCTGCTCGGAGGACGCGGCCGCGGCTACGCCAACTTCCTGCGCATCCTCGACGAGGGCCGGATCGCGATCGCCGCGCTGTCGGTCGGCGCCGCGCAGGGCTGCGTCGACGAAAGCGTCAAGTACGCCAAGGAACGCGAGGCGTTCGGCCAGAAGATCGGCGCCAACCAGGCGATCGCGTTCAAGATCGCCCGCATGGAAGCGCGCGCCCACACCGCCCGCACCGCGTACTACGACGCCGCCGCGCTGATGCTGTCGGGCAAGCCGTTCAAGAAGCAGGCCGCGATCGCCAAACTGGTGTCCAGCGAGGCCGCGATGGACAATGCCCGCGACGCCACGCAGATCTTCGGCGGCTACGGCTTCATGAACGAGTTCCCGGTCGCGCGTCACTACCGGGACAGCAAGATCCTCGAGATCGGCGAAGGGACCACCGAGGTGCAGTTGATGCTGATCGCGCGACAGGTGGGCCTGTGAGCGACAAGCGGATTGTTACCCAGCGCGGGCTGTGGTTCGAGGAGTTCGAGACCGGGGTCCTCTACCAGCACCGCCCGGGCCGCACGATCACCGAGGCCGACAACGTGCTGTTCACCACGCTCACGATGAACACCCAGGCGCTGCACCTGGACGCCGCGTTCTCCGACGCGCTGCCGCCGTTCAACCAGCGGCTGGTGAATTCGATGTTCACGTTGTCGACGCTGGTCGGTTTGTCGGTGGCGCAGCTGACGCAGGGGACGATCGTGGGCAACCTCGGCTTCGGTGAGGTGGCGTTTCCCAAACCGCTCTTCCACGGGGACACGCTGTACGCCGAGACAGAGGTGACCGACAAGCGGGAGTCGAAGAGCCGTCCCGGCGAGGGAATCGTGACGTTCGCTCACACCGGCCGCAATCAGCACGGTGACATCGTGGCGACCGCATCGCGAAAGACCATGGTGCGCAAGCGGCCTGCCGACGACACGGACGGAGCGAACTGATGCCGCTCACCCAGACCGGCCCGGCATGGTTGTTCTGCCCGGCCGATCGCCCAGAGCGATTCGAAAAGGCCGCCGCAGCAGCCGATGTGGTGATTCTCGATCTGGAAGACGGCGTCGCGGCCAAGGACCGGGAAGCGGCGCGGACCGCGCTGATCGAGACGCCGCTGGACCCGGACCGCACCGTCGTGCGCGTCAACCCGAGCGCGACTGGCGACCATCAACTCGACCTCGAAGCGCTGTCGCGCACTTCCTACACGACCGTGATGCTGGCGAAAACCGAAGACCCGCAGCAGGTGCGTGACCTCGCGCCGCTGGATGTGGTGGTGCTGATCGAAACGCCGCTGGGCGCGTTGGCGGTCGGCGAATTGGCGCGGATGGACAACGCGTTGGCATTGATGTGGGGTGCCGAGGATCTGTTCGCCGTTCTGGGCGGCACCGCCAACCGTGGCGCGGACGGCACGTATCGCGACGTGGCGCGGCACGTGCGGTCGCAGACCCTGCTGGCGGCCAAGGCGTACGGACGGATGGCGCTGGATTCGGTCTACCTCGACATCAAGGACCTCGACGGACTCGGCAAGGAGGTCGACGACGCGGTGGCCGTCGGGTTCGACGCCAAGGTCGCGATACACCCGTCGCAGGTGGCAGTCATTCGCGCCGGCTACGCGCCCACCTCCGACCAGGTCGAATGGGCGCGACACGTGCTGGCGGCGGCCCGCGATGAGCGGGGCGTGTTCCAATTCGAAGGCATAATGGTAGATGCCCCAGTGCTGCGGCGAGCAGAGCGCATCGTCCAGCTAGCGCCACACCCCGGTAGTTAGCGGACAGCACCTCTCACCAGGGGTTCTTGCTCTGACCGCCTCCGCGCTGAGCACCTCACGGTCTAACGGCGAAACATGCCGCGACTGGGACCTGAAGGAGGCGGTATGGCTCTACCCTTTCCGCAGCCAGCTGCGGAAGCTGCGAGCGTCGATCTGGCGCCGATCCGGCTGGTGGACCCCGATGGGTCACCGACAGCCGAGGATCGCTACAGCCGTGATTTGCCAGCCGAAACGCTGAGCTGGCTCTACGAGCTGATGGTCGTCACGCGCGACCTCGACGGCGAATTCATCAACCTGCAACGCCAGGGCGAGCTGGCGCTGTTCGCGTCGTGCCGCGGCCAGGAGGCCGCGCAGATCGGGGCGGCGGCGTGCCTGCGCAAGACCGACTGGTTGTTCCCCCAATACCGCGAGATCGGCGCGTTCCTGTTGCGCGGCATTACACCGGCTCAGATGGGTGCCGTCTGGCGGGGCAAGTGGCACGGCGGGCTCGGGTTCACCGAGAGGTGCTGTGCGCCGATCGCCATCCCCATCGGCACCCACGGCTTGCATGCGGTGGGCGCGGCGATGGGAGCCCAGCGGCTGGGCGAGGATTCGGTGACACTGGCGTTCCTCGGCGACGGCGCCACCAGCGAGGGTGACGCGCACGAGGCGCTGAACTTCGCGGCGGTGTTCAAGGCGCCGTGTGTGTTCTTCGTCCAGAACAACCAGTGGGCCATCTCGGTGCCGATCAGCCACCAGATGGCGGCGCCGTCGATCGCGCACAGGGCGATCGGCTATGGGATGCCTGGCATCCGCGTCGACGGTAACGACGTGCTGGCCTGCTACGCGGTAGTCGCGGAGGCCGCCGAGCGGGCCCGTGAAGGCGGCGGGCCCACACTGATCGAAGCCATCACCTATCGGATGGGTCCGCACACCACGTCCGACGACCCGACCCGGTACCGGTCGGCCGATGAGGTCGACCACTGGTTGGCCCTCGACCCGATTGCGCGGTACCGCACTTATCTGCAAGCCGCCGGGGTGTGGACCGAGCGGCTGGAGGAGCGCGTCGCGGCCAAGTCAAAGCGATTGCGAACCGAACTGCGCGAGTCGGTCGTCGGTGCCGACGACTTCGACGTCGCCGAGATGTTCGACACGGTCTACCACGACATCACCCCGGATTTGGTGAACCAGCGCAAACAACTACTGGCCGAGTTGGCGAAGGAGGCGTGACATGACGCAGATCATCGAACGGCCCCCGATGCACGGCGACGACGCGGAGGAGCCATCCGGAGGGCAGGAGCGAAGCGACCGGGGAATCAGCGCAGGCCCGATGTTGACCGCGGTGCCGACGGCGCCGACGCTGACGATGGGACAGGCGATCAACCGCGCCCTGCACGACGCGATGGCTGCCGACGACCGGGTGCTGGTGTTCGGGGAGGACGTCGCCAAGCTCGGCGGCGTGTTCCGGGTTACCGAGGGTCTGGCCGAAACCTTCGGCGAGCAACGGTGTTTCGACACCCCGCTGGCGGAGTCGGGCATCGTCGGCATCGCGATCGGACTGGCGATCCGCGGTTTCGTGCCTGTCCCTGAGATCCAGTTCGACGGGTTCGCCGCGCCCGCGTTCGATCAGATGGTCAGCCACTTGGCGAAGTACCGCATGCGCACCCGCGGCGACGTCGACATGCCGGTGACCATCCGCATTCCGTCGTTCGGCGGAATCGGTGCGGTGGAACACCATTCCGAGTCCACCGAGAGCTATTGGCTGCACACCGCGGGCCTGAAGGTGGTCGTGCCGTCGACACCGTCGGACGCGTATTGGCTGCTGCGGCAAGCGATTGTGAGCCGTGACCCGGTGGTGTATCTGGAACCAAAACGGCGGTATTGGACCCGCGAAGCCGTCGACACCACCGCACCTGGACTGCCGATCGGACGCGCGGCGGTCCGTCGCACCGGCACGGACGTCACGGTGGTGACGTACGGGTCGCTCGTCGCGACCGCACTCAGTGCCGCCGAGCTGGCGGCCGATCAGCACGGCTGGAGCCTGGAGCTCATCGATCTGCGGTCGTTGAACCCGCTCGACTTCGACACCGTCGCGGACTCGGTGCGCAAGACCGGCCGCGCGGTGGTGATGCACGAAGGCCCGCGCACACTTGGCTTCGGTGCCGAGCTGGCCGCGCGTATTCAGGAGGAGCTGTTCTACGACCTGGAGGCGCCGGTGTTGCGCGCCACCGGGTTTGACACGCCGTATCCGCCTGCCCGGCTGGAGAAGCTGTGGCTGCCGGGCCCGGACCGGCTATTGGACTGCGTCGAGCGGGCGATGGAGCAGCCATGAGCGCCGTGAAGGAGTTCCTCGTCCCTGACTTGGGCGAAGGCCTCGAGGACGCGACGATCACCGGCTGGAACGTCGCCGTCGGCGACGACGTCGAACTGAACCAGACCTTATGCACGGTGGAGACCAACAAGGCCGAGGTCGAGATTCCCAGCCCATATGCGGGCCGGGTCGTGGAGCTGGGCGGTGCAGAAGGCGAGACGCTGACCGTCGGGTCCGTTCTCGTTCGCATCGCGACGTCTGTGGCCGAGGCGGAAACCGTCGCCCCGCCGCCGAGCGTCAATGGCACAGTGCGCAAGCCGGTTTTGGTCGGCTACGGGGCGGATGACGCCATGGACACCAGCAGGCGAGGATCGGTCGGTGAGCGTCCCCGGGCCAAGCCGCCGGTGCGAAAGCTGGCCGCCGAGTTGAATGTCGACCTCTCCCGGGTGACGGGGTCCGGCCCGGACGGGGTTATCACGCGCGAGGATGTCCTCGCCGCGGCGGGCAGGTCGGAGCCCACCCCCGAGGTGGTGGCGGTGCGCGGCGTGCAGGCGGAGATGGCGCACCGGATGACGTTGTCGCGCAGGCAGATACCGGACGCGCACGCCGGCGTTCAGGTCGACTGTTCGAGCCTGGTCCGCTTGCGTGACCGCATGCATGACATCGCGGACGGCGAGTCGCCGATCACGCCATTCGTGCTGACCCTGCGACTGCTGACGATCGCGCTGCGACACCACCCGAACTTGAACTCGACATGGCTGGACACCATCGACGGGCCGCAGATTCACTTACACTCGGCCGTGCATCTGGGGTTCGGCGTTGCGGCGCCGCGAGGGCTGCTGGTCCCAGTCGTCAGCGATGCGCATGACAAGACCACGCGGGAGCTGGCGGCCGTGGTCGCGCGGCTCATTCGCGACGCACGGGCAGGCACGCTGAAACCGTCGGAACTGCAGGGCTCGACGTTCACAGTGTCCAACTTCGGCGCGCTGGGGTTGGACGAGGGCGTTCCGGTAATCAACTATCCGGAGGCGGCCATCATCGGGATGGGCTCACTGAAGCCGCGTCCGGTCGTCGTCGACGGTGAAGTGGTTGTGCGACCGACAATGTCGCTGACGTGTGCCTTCGACCATCGCATCGTCGACGGCGCCCAGGTGGCGGCCTTCCTGCGGGAACTGCGCGACCTCATCGAGGCGCCGGAACTGGCGCTGCTCGACCTCTAGGCCCGTTTTCCGCATGCCCTGGACGGGGCCGAGCGTGAAGGAATTCCGTTCGCGCAATTAGCAGGGGTCGCCCGGAGGTGTGTAATACGGCACACCTTCTACTGTGTAGCACGGTTCTTCGCCAGGAATGTACGGGTCGGTGGCCGCCGCTATGGCCACGCCGGTCGCCACGTCACCGGCTACGTCGGTGCAGCCACCCACTCCGACATGGCGTCCGTGTGCGTCGGCGCAGATGTCGGCGTGCGCTGCTGGTGCCATGGACACCGGCGCTACCGCCATCGCCATGGCTGTCAATAGCACTGCTGCCAGCTTCTTCATCTCATGCTCCTCTTGCCGACCCGGCCCATTGCAGCCTATGCGCGTTCAGGACGCTCCGGGTCGCTTTCGCCGGGCCGCAGCCAATCTCTCGGCGAACTCAGGCGAGGTGATCGAGGCGGCCTGAGGTCCCAGCTCGGTGTCGACCGCGATCCGGTGCTGATCGGTGTCGACGACCCCGGGGTTGGCGGTGGCTCGCATCGAGGCTTTGGTCGCGATGACGACTTCGCGTGGTGCGCCAGCCGGTCCGGCGGCGAGCTCACGTGCCGCGGTGACGGGATCGTCGGCGACCTCGAGCGCCAGCCCGTAACGCACCGCCGCCGCGGCGTCGAAGCGCATGCCGAAAAGCAGTGAAGCGCGGGCCACTTGCGGACCGACGGCGCGTTGCAGCATCCACGTCGCGCCGCCGCCGGGGTGGATGCCGAGCTTCTGGAATCGCGGGTCGAAAAGCGCTGCCGGACCAGCGATCCGGACGTCGGCGGCCAGCGCCAGATTCAACCCGGCGCCGACGGCCGCGCCGTTGACCGCCGCGATCGTCGGCAATGCACAGTTGGCGACCGCGAGGAAGCCGTCGTAGATGCCGCGCAAGCCGTCCTCGGTGGCGGCGCCCAGCGCGGTGAGATCGGCGCCTGCGCAGAACGCTTTTCCGGCGCCGGTCACGATGAGTGCGTGCACATCGGGGTTGGCTTCCGCGGCGTCGACCGCCGCGCGAAGGGCGGCCGAGATTTCCGCGGTTACGGCGTTGCGGCGCTCGGGGTCGTTGACCGTGATGAGGGCGACGTGATCGTCGACCTGGACAAGTACTGGATCGGACACGGCCTCAGCCTAGTGACCGGGTGTTCGGTCGAACGGCGACGGTGATGATCATGGCCAGCGCAATGGCGTCAGCGGCGATCGCGGTGGTTACCGGCCGTCCGACCCACCCGACGACGGCCGCTCCGAACGCAGTGCCCAGGCCCGCCCACCCACGGCCGGCGGCGAAGCGGCCGGAGATACAGAGCTGGCAGCCGGCGAAGCGACGCGAGACAGCCCGAGGTGACATTCCCCGCCGCGCCGGGCAGCACGAAGAGAGCTGAACCACAACAATGGCGCACTGGCCGCGAATACGAGAAACATTCCACGCCAGCCGATCTCGTCATTCAGCCAACCGCCGACGATCCGTCCTGCGAGGATGCCGCCGAGGGTTCGCGAAACGCTCTGCGACTGAAGTCAATTGCGCACCAACGGACGATCGCGCCCCGATCACACCGACGATCGGCTACGAGCAGGGCGAGTCCGACAAGGTACCCAAGTGGTCCGCATGCCAGGGCGACGCCGATCGGACACGACGGTGGAGTCGACGCGAAACGGGGTCACACCCCTTCGAATGTGACCCCTTCGCGCTCAAATTCTTTGGCGCTCAGCCCCGTCAGCCTGCCGGTGGCGGAGGCAGCAGCGGCGGTGCACCCGGCGCCGGAGGTGGCGGAGGTGCGTCAGGAGGCGGCGCCGGGTCGGGCTGGAATTGAACCAGCCCGGGCGGGATGTTGGTTCCAGGCGGCGGCGCGGTACCCGGCAGCGCCTCACCGAGCTGTTCCTGAGGCATCTGGCCGAGCAGCCCACCCTTCAGCAAGCCGGCGCGGTACATGTCGATATAGCGGCCGAACCACTCCCGACGGGTGACGTCCGCATTCTGGTCACCGGGAGCGACGTCGAACTGCTCGCACTTGCCGGGTGCCGAGGGCTTCATACACTGCTCCACCCCATAGGCATTGTTGAACGGATTGAGGTTAGGGATCACGCCCGGATCCGCACCCGGTGCCGAGGGAACGGCATTCTGGCCCAAAACGGTGGTTCGGTCGATGCCAGTAATCGGAGGTGCTCCGAGCGCGGCCGGGTTAGCCGGCTCTCCGTTCTGAGCCAGCACCCCAAGCCCGGCAGGCCCGAGCGGCGCGCCGAACCCGGGGATCGGGGGACCGGGCGGGGGTGGCGGAGCCGCGGGGTCTGCGGGGACCGGCACAGGATCCGGCGGCGCAGGGTCAGCATCGGCGGTCGCCGCAAAGGCGACCGCCGCTCCGACGATGACTAAACCGGCTGCCGCGATGTTCGCGACTGCCACTCTCTTTCGGTTCGAATCCATGCCTGACGTCAGACTGCCTTGGTGACGCCGTAGTAGGCGACGACGTCGTCGGTGTCGGTGGTCGAACTGGTCAGCGTCGCATAGGACCGGAGGAATGACTGACCGACGCAGCCGTCGACCTTGATGTGGGTGTCCTTGAGGGTGACGCGCACGGGCGCGGCCTTGAAGGACTTCTTGTCGACGGTGACGGTCGACACGGTGCCGGGCTTGGGGTGGATCTCGAGCGTGCCGGAGATCGGGAAGTTGATGCCGGTCGGAATGAGGCCAGCGGTCAGTGTGGAACCCGCGGTGGTGGCGCCGACCTGGCCGATGAGCCTGACCTGGCCGAGTTCGATGCCGCAGCCGATCTGGTAGCCCGCCTCGAGCACACCGCCATTGAGACCGGTCTTGCCCTTACCGGTGACCGTCCCGGTGAACGTGCCGCCCACCAGGTACTCGCGCGATGAGACGGCGGTGGTCAGCGGTGCGATCGGCAGCTGAGTCTCGTTGGTCGCGGCCACGGTCAGTACCCAGCCATCCGGGGTTGTCACCACGCCCGGATCACTCGACGCGACCACTCCGGTGTCCGGCGGCGGTCCGGCGTCGTCGGCCGGCGGGTCGGCCAGCGCGATCGGTGCGGTCCCGAGCGGGATCAGCGAGCAAGCGGCCAGTGCGGCAAAGCGATTCAACATTGTCGAGTTCTTTCGTTCGAGTTCGACTGGGATTAAACGGCCTTGGTGACGCCGAGGTAGGTGATGACGTCGTCGGTGTTGTCGGTCGAGCTCGTCAACGTTGCGTACGAGCGGATGAACGATTGACCGGCGCACTGGTCGGTCTTGATCCGGACGCCGGTGATCGTGATGCGGGTCGACGTGCCCTTGAACGACTTCTTGTCGATCGCAACGGTCGTCACGGTGCCCGGCTTGAGGTACACCTTGCCCTGCAGGCTGATACCGAAGTTGAACGGCCCGGTGAACGGCATGTTAATGCCCGGTTGGAAGCTGACGCCGGGGTTGATCTCCGTCTCGTCGGAGATGATGCCGCAGCCGATCTGCTCGCCGGCCTCCATCGATCCGCCGGCCAGCTTGGTCTTGCCGCCACCGGTGATCTTTCCCGTGAACGTGCCGGCCACCAGGTACTCGCGCGACGAGACCGCAGTGGTCAGAGGAGCCACCGGCAGCTGCGTCTCGTTCTCGCCTATAACCTCGAGGTGCCAACCGTCCGGGGTGTCCAAGATCCCGGGAGGGCCCGACGGGACGGCGCCCTCGGGCGGAAGCGGGTTGGTCAAATTCACCGGCGCCGCGGGATCCGGGGGCGGAGGCGGGGTGGCGGCATTCACCGGCACCGCGGGATCCGGGGGCGAAGGCGGGTCGGCCAGTGCGAGGGGCGCGGCCCCGACCGGGATCGCGATGCAGACGGCTCCCAGCATTGCAAAGCGGTTCAACATGGTTTGTTTAGCGCCTCTCGTGGTCGGAATACAACGGATCTGTAACGGATCTGTCGCGAGGGAGCCTCTAATGATGGGGTTGCGAAACGATGAACGCACTGCAAACAGTTCACGCCCTGTTCCCATCGAATGGGCGTCTCGCGCTCGCGTTCTTGTCCGGACCACAGAAAGACGCAATCGTCTCCACAGGTTTACGAAAGCCGATGGACCGCAAGTAGAAATCGGCCATTTGCCTTAGTTCACGATCTGGACATCCGGCCAATCGACCGTAGTTCGCGTTAGTGCCCTCGAGACTGGACGGGGCTCGTCGACGTGGGTTTGGCTGGCCGGTGCGAACGCCTGCCGGCGGGTGAACTGAAACCCAGCTGACCCTGCGGGACCGACTATCTTGGAGGAAACATTGAAGTCATCCCACGTGTGCGAGCGAACGCTGGTCGCGTCTGCCATCGCGTTGGGCATCGGATTGACAGTCACTCCAACCGCTTTGGCCGACGACATTGCGACCGACCCTTCTTCGCCAGGGCCGGTCGCAGTAACTCCGGCTGATCCGTCGGACAATGTTACCGATGCCGCAGCGACGGCGTGCGGGACGTTCGCCCAAGTGCTGGACGGCTCCTCGAACTATTACGGGGACTTTGCCGACAGCATCGAAGGTTCCGACTACTCAGATCCGGCTGTCGACAGCAGCAATGTGGTGGGCAGGACCGCGCTTCGGCAATCGGCCGCTGTAGCGATGGACGCGGCAAACACGCCCGGGTTGCAGCCGGAAATCGCCGATCCGATGCGGATTTGGTCGCTCGGCGCAACCAAGCTGCTCGTCAAGATGGGGCTGCGAATTCCCGGCGAGTACCTGAACTCCACCGCCACCGAGATGAACAACCAAGCTGAGAGGGTCCAAGAGGCCTGCGCTGCGGCCGGGACGCACGCGTAATCCGGTGAAGGGCCGTGTGTTTGGCGCGCTAGCGCTCAGTTTGGTGCTGGCTGGTTGCGGTGGAGGAGCTGCTTCGGGCGTGTCGCAAGCACCGATGTTAGTGCCGGACTCTGCCCTCCCCGGGTTGCTCCTCAGTGACGACGAGCTCAACACCATCATGGGGACCAGCGGGATGACGCCGCATCCGCCCGTTACTCAGATGGGTGATCACCGCAACCTCCTGCCCAACCTCAACTGTCTGGGCGTGTGGCAAGTCAACGAAGCATCGATATACGAGTCCAGTCACTGGAAGTCGGTGCGGCAACAAATGCTTCGGGCACCGGATGCCGACCAATGGGATTTCCTCATCGTCGAATCCATCGTCTCCTACCGCACCACCGATGGAGCGCGGGAATTCTTCACCGAGTCAACAGATCGATGGTCGAAGTGCACCAATCACAACGTCAACATTCAGCTCAACGGCAAACCGTTGCCCGCGTGGCGAAGTGGCGCACTGACCAAGACCGACACCCTGCTCGCAATGCCCTACACCCGAGGCGGGGGTGACCAAACCAGGTCCTGCCAGCATGCGCTATCAGTCGTCGCCAACTTGATCCTCGACATCCAGGCGTGCAAGCCGCGGCAGGAGTCTCCGGTCACCCAAGCTGCCGATATCGCCGACAAAATCAAGTCGAAACTCCCGAGATAACAACGGAGTTCGAGCTACCGCCCCGCCAGCGCAGGAAGTATCGGTAGTACAGTACCCGTCGCACCCACGAACGTGATGAGGTCGAACATTTGCGCGCCGGTGTGGCCGTCACCGACCGCGAGCCTCTGGGCGAGAAGGCCGTCGCCGCAACCGTCGTCGTCGTGGTGTTCGGCGGCGGTAGCGGCCAGCCAGCGTGGTAAGCGGTGTTGTGGTTCCAATAGTCGCCGTCGCTTGGTGCATCCATACCTACGACTGTGCCAGCTTCAGGAGCCGTCGCCTTCCGCCGCACTGCCGGAATTCGCTTTCGGCTGGTTGCAGGTCGCGCCGGACTGCGTCGGCTCGCTCTCGTGCTGCTCGTCTTTGGTTGGCTTGTCAACGGTGGCAACGGGATCCGATGCTGGCGGAGTAGTACCTTGACCGGCCCCGGACTGCGGCACCGCCTTCTCGCTCTCGCGCACCACATTGGTCAGTAGCTTCGGCTTCTCCCTGAGTGTGGTCTTGGTCTTCTTGTCGGACGGCGTTACGTCCGCAGTGGTCATTGCGGTCGTCGGCGTCGCCTTCGGCGCAGAACCGGCGCCCGCGGTCAGTCCTTGCTGGACTGCACCGGGTATCTTCGTTGCCGTCGCGGCGATGCGGACGAGAGACGACAACGGTTGCGCTGGCTGATACTTGCTCGGGTCTGCGGGGATGGGATTGCCGTTGGGGTAGGCCGAGTTGACGATCTCGGTCAGCACCGGCTCGGTCAGATCGGCGATGTTGCCGAACGGCACGACGTCACGGATCAGATTGGTCAGCGGCAGGCTGTTGCTTGTGTAGGCGACGTAGGTGGTGTTCCCGCGCTGCGTGACGTACGCGGCGACGCGGTCGCCGGGCGGTACGGCACCGCACTGCGCGTCGGGACACTCGAGCACGGCACCGTTGTCGGTGACGCCGCATGTGTTGGCGGTGCCGCACGTGACCGAGGGAGACCCGTCGGGGTTGACCGGCAGGTCCAGTGTGCTCTGGTTCAGGTGCCCATAGAGGTGCGCGACCAACGAATTGACGGCGGCCACCTGATTGAGGACATCGGCAGGCGGCATTCGAGTTGTAGTCGTACTGGTAGCCGACGTCGACGACCCGAGGGCATCGGTGTCGGTCGGCGATGGGAAGGGGTTGACCCGGGGATTGTTGTGCGCAGCGATGTTCCGGCTCCCGCGGCACTAGCAGTGCCGCCTGCTGCTAAACTACGGCCGCCACCGCGCCGAATTCGATGCCGCCCCGGGCTCGAACGTCCTCACGATCGACAGTGCTCAGCCGCCGGTCAGAAAGGCTCGTTCGGTTCGCCCTCGGTGGGGTTGTCGAAGTCATCTGTCCCGGAGGCGGTGTGGGCAACGTCGTGCCCCTCACCAACCCGTACACAGCCGGCAGTGCAGTCTTGCATCACCATGGTGTCAGTGCCACCATGCACCACTCGCCACCGCCAGGCGGTTTGAATGATGGTTTGGTCGGCAAGCATCGCGTCGCGCTCACCAACGGTGCAGTGCAGCGTCCGCGTTGCGCTGTCACACGTCTCGTGAAGCAACTCATGTTCGGAGAGCTCCAGCGGATTGCGAATCAACCGGACACCGAAACGCTCCATCTTGTCGTGTGACTGGAGCCGCTCGGCGATGCCGGCCAAGACCGCCTCGTCGTCATCGCTCAGCGGCGAGGTGTGACCGAAGTCGTCCGGCTGGGCGAACTCCATGCCGATGACGCCTACACCACCGCTGACCGAATCGTCGAATCGGATCGCTGTGGTGCTCAGACCCTTCTCCGGGAACGCCGACCGCTCGATCGGAGTGGTCTCGGTCTTTCGCGGTGCGCGCATAGTGTGCTCGACGAAGACCTCTCCCGGCTCCGGCTCGAAATGCTTGTGCAGCAACCAGATACCGAAGCGCCGCCACGCATCGGTCGAGACGAGACAATGGCCCAGCTCTTCCAGGCAGGCGCGGTCGTCCTCGCGCAGCTCTCCGACGTCGGTGGCATCCATGTCGGGCAACGCCGCGTAATCCTCAACGCCGTGATCTCGCATCGTCAGCATCGCTTCATCTCCTTCATCGATGTAATTGGTACAGCGATCTCCAAACAGCTGTGAATAAGCCGGGATGCTAGCAGTCGGAACCGCGCTGAACGCCAGGATTGTCGCGAACGCCACCGCACGGGCGCTTGGTCGTATCAACCGTTTACCGGCAGTTTGGATGATGTCCGTTCGGAGGGGGCGGGCTGCTCGCGCGCTCGGCTGTCGTGCCGTGTCAGGCAGGCTGGTCGAACTGCAGATGGTGCAGCGCGGCGTAGACGCCGTCGAGTTGCAACAGCTCCTCGTGGGTGCCGTCTTCGACCACCACGCCGTCCTTGATGACGATGATCTTGTGTGCGTCGCGCAGGGTGCTCAGACGATGAGCGATCGTGATGACCGTGCGGCCGGCCATCAGTCGTTCCATAGCCTCGATCACCAGATGCTCAGACTCGGCATCCAGCGCCGCCGTTGGCTCGTCGAGAATGAGGATGGGGTTGTCACGGATCAGCGCGCGAGCAATCCCAATCCGTTGGCGCTGACCGCCGGAGAGCTGAACCGCGGTCGCCGACCAAGCTGTCGTAGCCGTGGGGCATGCGGGCAATGAACTCGTCGGCGTTGGCGAGTTTGGCCGCCTCAATGATTTCGTCGTCGGTGGCATCAGGGCGGCCGAAGGCGATGTTGTCGCGGATAGTTCCGACGTAACAGCACCGTGTTCTGCAGCACAAAGCCGATCTGGGTGCGGAGTCCGTGAAGTGTGTAGTCGGAGATGTCGACACCGTCGATTGTGATCCGACCGCTGTCGAGGTCCCGGAAGCGCGGGATGAGGCTGACGAGGGTGGATTTGCCGCTGCCTGTGGGGCCGACGATTCCCACCATCTGCCCCGGATCGATCGTGCAAGAGATATCACGTAACACCGGCATCTCCGGGTCATAGCCGATGGAGACATCCTCGAATGTGATCGTCACCCTTAAACGGCGGCGGGTCGGCCGGCGCGGACGTTCCGGGATCACGATGTCGGCGTCACACACCGCGGTAACCGCTGAAACCCCACCGACACCTGGGCGATGGTGTCGGTCATTTGGGAGAGCGCGCGCACCGGTTGGAAGAACCGGGCGAGGTAAGCGAGAAAGACGGTCAGCGCGCCCGCGGTCATCGTGCCCGCCAGGATGAGTAGAGCACCCCGCCACAGAACCAGGCCCGTGCACACTGCGATCACCAGGCTGACGACCGGCGAAAGCAGCGCCGACAACCGTCGCGTCTTGAGCCACGCCGTCACGGTTTCCCAGCTGACTTTCCGCAGTTGGCGGTCTTCGTAGTCCTCGCGGGAGAGGCCTGCACCACCTCGATCGACTGAAGGCCCTCCTGCAGCGTGGCGAGCAGATCGGACTGGCGAAGTGCGCACCTCCTTAACGGCCGTCCTTATGGCTTTGTTAACGCGCACGAAGAAGAGGATCAGCAGAGGAGTTACCGCGAGCGCGATCAGAGCGAAATCCGAACGCAGCCAGAACATCACAACAATCATCGCGACGAGCGTCAGCGCGTCGGTGAAGATATTGAGGGTGGAAGGTCGACGCGAAGCTCTGGATCGTCTGAACGTCAGTTGTGAGGGTGCTGAGGACGGTGCCGACCCGGTTGGTGTCGTAATAGGCGAGGGAAAGTTCCTGCAAGTGGTGATACAGCCGCACGCGCAGATCGTTTCCGACGCACTGCCCAACCTCTCGGTCGAATAGCTGGCGACATAGAAAGCGGCGCCGCTCACCACGGCGATCACCACCGTTACGATCCCTGCCGCCGCCGCGATATGGGCCTTGGTTGTGCCGCCCACCATCGGTAACAGCGCAGGCAATCGATCCGGGAGGCGATGGCTTGCCACGACATTGTCCAGGATGATCTTGAGCGGCCACGGCGCGGCCAGACTCATAGCCATCGACACCAGCGTTGCCGCCAGGATGATCGCGAGGATCCGCCGGTAAGGGCGCAGCAGTTCACGGAGCAGCGGGGGCACAGCGGGCGTCTCCTGTTAGCAGACTGTGTCTAGCCGAACCGTAGCAGCGGTCGACGCCCCGCGCGGGGGCGATGATCGCTGATCACCGATGGTGATCCGGGTGCCACCGAGATCGCCGCTCCCGCAGATGGATCACGGACGCCATGCCGGGTGCTGTTTCGACATTGTTCAGAACGAAGATCGATACTCATGCCGCAGCGGAACCGCCAGCGACGGGCCCATGGTCCTCGAGTGAGCGATACCTGCGAGCGAATTCCTTCGTGGTGCCCTTGCCGGCGCCACCGCACCGGAGGGTGGTCCGTTGGAGAAGTTCAGGCCCTCGATCGACTGGGTAACCAGCTCGTCGCGTCTGACCTGGTGGGTCCTCGAGGCCTGGGCGATCAGCGCCGCGTGTGTGTTGGCGATCGCCGTCCTGCTGATTCGCTACACGACATGGGCAAAGAGATTCTGGAGCGTCACCGTTGACGATTTCACCGGCAGAGCCAGTCTGACTGTGTGGACCGCGCTGGCGGTTTTGCTGCTTTCGGTGATCCTCGAGGTGCGTATCGCCGTGTTGCTCAGCTACTACAACAACGATCTGTTCTCGGCTCTGCAAGTTGCGTTCCAGGGTGCGGGCGCGCACAACGCGGCGCAGCGCAGTTCGGGAATACACGGCTTCTGGGTCGCGATCGGAATCTTTTGCATCCTGGCCGTAATCCATATCGGCCGGATCCTGTTCGACACCTACTTGACCCAGCGCTTCATCATCCGCTGGCGGGTGTGGTTGACCGACCGTCTCACCGGGGATTGGCTCACCGGCCGCGCGTATTACCGCGGCAGGTTCATCGCACCGACGATCGACAACCCTGATCAGCGTATTCAGCAGGACATCGACATTTTCACCACCGGGATTGGCACCGGCCCCAACGTTCCGTCGTACTACTCGCAGAGCATGTTGCTGTTTGGAGCGGTCAACTCGGTGGCTTCCGTGGCGTCGTTCGCCGTGATCCTGTGGCGACTTTCGGGGTCACTGACATTGTTTGGGGTTGAGATCCCCAAGGCGTTGTTCTGGATAGTCATCGCCTACGTGCTGACGGCTTCTTTGATCGCGTTTCGGATCGGTCATCCGCTCATCCGATTGAGTTTTCGCAACGAGCAGACAAACGCCGCGTTTCGTTATGCGCTGGTGCGGTTGCGTGACGCCGCGGAGGCGGTCGGCTTCTACCGTGGCGAACAAGCCGAGCGCGAGCAACTCGATACGCGATTCGCCGCCGTCATCTCCAACTACCGGCGCTACGTCCGACGGACGCTCGGTTTGATCGGATGGAACTACTCGGTTACCGAGACGATCCTTCCGCTGCCGTTCGTGCTCCAGGCGCCGCGGTTGTTCGCAGGCACGATCAAGTTGGGCGACGTGACACAGTCCGCGGGCGCGTTCGGCAAGATCGAGTCGCGGTTTGTCGCAACGAACGCGCCCGCGAACTGCCGGTCCTGCCAGCCGAGCCAAGTCCCGACGACTCCGTCGAGCTGGACGGCGTCGAGGTGCGCACACCCGCCGGCGACCGGCTCATCGATCCGCTCGATCTGCGGCTGGAGCGCGGCGACTCCATGGTCATCAGCGGCCCGTCGGGCAGTGGCAAGACCACACTGTTGCGCAGCCTCGCTGAACTATGGCCGGCGGCGAACGGCCTCTGGCGCAGGCCTGCCGATGACCACGCGACGATGTTCTTGTCCCAACTGCCGTACCTGCCGCCGGGCGATCTGCGCACGGTGGTGTCGTACCCGGCCAGATCAAACGACATCGCCGACGACCGGCTACGCGATGTGCTCGACTCGGGTTTCGTTGGCCCATCTGCGTGATCGGCTCGACGAGGAACAGGATTGGGCGAAGGTCCTCTCACCGGGGGAGCAGCAGCGCGTCGCGTTCGCCCGCGTGTTGCTGACCAGACCAAGGCGGTGTTCCTCGACGAAGCCACCTCCGCGCTGGATGAGGGCCTTGCGCTCGCGCTGTACGAGCTGCTGCGCACCGAGTTGCCGGACACCATCGTGGTCAGCGTCAGTCATCGCAGCTCGCTAGAAGAGCACCACAAACACCAGCTGGAACTGCTCGGAGAGGGTGTCTGGCGGTGGAGCGGCTCGCGTCCAAGCAATGACGTCGCCGCACTACGTGATCCCTTGCGCGAGAAGCCTGCCTGATACCCCTGCTCGGCTCAACTCCCTCACGAATCGAGCGTGAAGGATCAGCCGAAGAACTGTCGAGAAAGAGCCGAAACACTGTCAGGCATCCGCCAAAGCCGCAACGTCAAGCATCAGCCGGGGTACACGCTCTGACCTGCGCCGCCGGCAGTGCGCCGCCGGCACGACTCGAACTTGTGACCTAGGGATCACTAATGGCTACATCTCGCGTCTCCTGGGGATTGCCTATTTTTCTTGTGCAGCAACAGGTTTGGCGGCATCTCGGCTCTGCTGAGAACCCTCAGGGAAGCGGCTGCGTGGCTGGTAAGCCCTCAAACCACGGGACCGAGACGGGTGCGTCGAGGTCACCTGTGAGATAGTGCTGCAGCACCGGACCCAACGTCTTGGCCAGCGTCTCCCCATCCAGTTCGGTCACCGCCGGCAACTCGAGGATGTAGCGGCAGTAGGCCACGCCGAGTACCTGCGAGCTGACCATCGCCGCCCGTCGACGCGCCTGCGGGTCGTCGCCGGTCAAGTCACGGACGAACTTCAGAAGCTGACCTTCGAAGATCACCTGAAACTGTTGTGCAGCAGCCTTATTCGTACCGGCAGAACGCAGCAGCAAGGTGATGAACTCGTCGGACAGCGTACCTTCCCAGCGGGAAATGACGTGGTGAGCAAGCATCTCCCCGATATGCTCCCGTGGCAGGGCCGAGGCCTCCGGCAGGTGCAGGTCGACGTCGACGGCGGCGGCAAACAGGCCCTCCTTGTTTCCGTAGTACCGCATGACCATCGATGGGTCGATGCCGGCGGCAGCGGCCACCGCCCGGATCGTCGTGGCTTCGTAGCCGCGGGTGGCCAGCATCTGCCGCGCCGCGGCCAGGATCGCGTTCCTCGTCTTTTCGGACCGCTGGGTAAATGCCATGCGAACAAGTGTAGGCCAACGCCGTTGGCAGACTCGGGAAGCGCTGCGCGGATTCGCCTTTGCCGCCCACCCATTGATTGCCAACGTATGTTGGCCTACATACCGACATCCAGCACGACACCCGGCCGTCCCCGGGGGTGGTAGCCAGCGCTGACGGGGCGTTCGAGTTCGCGGCCGCGACGGCGTCCATTGATATTGGCCACTACGTCGGACAAGTTCTCGGAGACCCTCGTCCTCGTGGTGAGTGATGAAGTGACAACCTATCTGTGGCTCAAGGCCTTCCAAGGAATCAGCCGTAGAGTCAACATCGGCCGTTATACCGCTAAGTACCGGGAAGGAACCTAACTGTGCAACGTACGGAGGACGACAGCTGGGACTTGGCGACCAGTGTGGGAGCGACCGCCACCATGGTGGCCGCCGCGAGAGCACGCGCGACCAGGGCCGCCGAGCCACTCATCGACGATCCGCTCGCCGAGCCGCTTGTCCGCGCCGTGGGGGTCGAGTTCTTCACGCGATGGGCGACGGGCGAGCTCGACCCCGCCGACGTCGATGAGCCCGGTGCGCCGTGGGGGATGCAGCGGATGACCGACCTCATGGCGGCCCGCACGCGGTACTTCGACGACTTCTTCCTCGAGGCGACGGCCGCGGGCATCCGGCAGGCGGTCATTCTGGCGTCCGGTCTCGACTCGCGCGCCTACCGCCTGGCCTGGCCTGCGGGAACGGTCGTCTTCGAGATCGACCAGCCGCAAGTGCTCGAGTTCAAGATCGCCAAGGTTGCCGAGCTTGGGGCGCAACCAAAGGCCGAATTACACGTTGTTCCAATTGATCTCAGGCAAGACTGGCCCGCTGCGCTGCATCGCGCAGGTTTTGACTCCGGCGGTACGTCGGCGTGGATCGCCGAAGGCCTTCTACCCTTCCTGCCCCCGGATGCTCAAGACCGGTTGCTCGACAGCATCACGGCGCTGAGTGCGGTCGGCAGCCGGCTCGCGACCGAGACTTTCTTCCAGTCGACCGATGCCGAGTCCGTGCAGAGTCAGCAGTCGATGCAGAGCCTTACCGAACGCTGGCGTGAGCATGGGTTCGATCTGGAATTCGCCGGCCTTGGTTACGACGGCGCACGCAACGACGTCGAAACCCACCTCGCGAACCTGGGTTGGACATCTGTGCGCACTGAGCTGCCACAGCTGTTGGCCAACAACGGATTACCGCCAATGTCGGGGGATGCCGGAGGCGCCGCGATCGCGAATAACTATTACTGCACCTCGATCCTGCGGGGTGTAACCGGCCAACGGTAGGCCGTACGCACCGGCTACGCCTCGCCATACGCCGTCGCCGCGGCATTCCGCCGCCACCACGGCCACCCACCAGGCGCAGACGACGACAGCAGGCGGCGCCGAAAACCCCGAGCATCGGCAGTGAACGAAGCACGTCCTGCATCGGGTGTCGGAAAGTGGTGAGTCTTGAGCCGACCGATCGGGGTATTGGTTTTAGCTACCCGCGTGTAGCACTTGTCTACGGGTTGGCTGCTCTGTCCCTTCCCGGTTGGGCGATGCCGGCGAGGACGATCGCCAACATCCGGTCTGCTTCGTGGTCGTCGGTGGTTTCGGTGGCCATCGCTATGGCGTTGACGAGGGTGATGACGTCGGGGAGCGTGACGTCGATGCGGACCGCGCCGCCGTCTTGGGCACGTTGCAGTAGTGACGTGCCGATCGCGTCAACCGCCGCCTGGGATGCGGCGACCAGTTCTGAGTCGTCGCGACGACCGGTGGCGAAGGCCGCCGCCAGACCGTGCTTGGCACTGACATGTCCGATGTAGGCGCGCAGCCAGCGAGTAAGCGCTCGGCCTGTATCAGGGTCGGCGTTGAGTTCTTCGCCGAGTAGGCACAGTGCTTCGACTTCGCCCACGCACACCGCGACTAACAGGTCGCGGCGGTCGGGAAAGTGGCGGTAGAGAGTGGCGTTGCCTACCCCGGCGCGGCGGGCGATCTCGTCTAACGAGACGTCCGGGCCGTACGCGGTAAATAGCTCGTCGGCAGCCGCGAGCAGCGCCTCGTAGTTGCGGCGGGCGTCAGCCCGCATCGGCGGATGAACAAGATGGCCCAGCCCGGAGCGAGCGACGCTCATCGGTGGCGCTTTCTGCATTGCGGTGGTCCTCACTGATGCGCTTGCTAACCGGGGAATTCCCCAGTTATGGTAGCTCTGGGTATAAGTGGGGAGTTCCCCAGATAGGTTGGAGAATCCACCCGTCGCCCCGTTGTGGAGGAGTGTTGTGTTGAAAATCCTGAGTTACCTCGTCAAACGCGACGGCATGGCCACCGAGGAGTTCGTCGACTATTACGAGAATCACCATGTACCACTGATCTTGAGCCTGGCGCCACCACCTACGGTCTACAAGCGGCACTACCTGCAGCGCGGTGACGCGGTGAACATCGGGGAGGCAGGCATTGACTTCGATGTAGTGACCGAGCAGGTGTTCGCTGACCGGGCGGCATTTCAGTCCTGGATCGACGCAGTGACCGCGGGAGACGCCGGCGAGCGAGTCGCAGCAGACGAGGCTCGGTTTCTTGACCGCTCCCGTACGCGGTCCTGTGTTGTCAGCGACTACGTCACCACGGCCTAAAGGGTGTCGGACAACTGGCTGCGGTCGAGTCGGCGGCAGTGGTTGATCTAGCCGTTGGCGCTGGCTGCGGTGGCGAGCCCACGGTGCTCGGGCCTCGTCGACTGGCGTAGCGGTGCCGCATGCACGGCGGAGAAATCCGCAGTGAGATAGGTTGCGCCAGAGACGAGTACACCTGTCGCCAACGCTGCGATTGTCTTTGGTGCAGTCTCGCTGCGTGTTGCTTCTCCGGTCGCCTGCGCGCTACCCCATCGACGTACTCGTCGATCCGGTCCTTGATCTTCGATATCGACAGTATCCGCACATGTCTCGGCACAACCGCGGGGGCGGTAATGTCGGTCATCCCTGGCGAGTTGATGGTTGACCAGCGCCGTCGGCGCCCTGGTGAAGCGGAAGGTCCTTCGATGCTCGTGGACGTTGGCGCAGGGCCGTCGTGCCGACCAGCAGCAGGGTCAGCACTTCGGCGACCACGGTGATCGCAGCGTATGGTGATGGCTGCCAACCGGTTTCGATGAAGCCGAAGAGACCGGCGGTACGCGACAGGGCGAACGCCACCAGCGATCCGGCGGCCCCGATTGCGGCGACCAGTTGCAGCCAGGCCGGCCCACCGGCCAGGATCAGCACTGCCAGGGCGCAGAACACGCTGGCCTGCGCCAGGAAGGCCGACCCTACCGCGGGGACATCACGGTAACCGTGGATGTAGAGGTAGGCGTGCACGACGCCGCTGGCCGCCACCGATGCGCTGATGGCGGTCCGTAGAGTGAGATTCACGATCTTCATGTCAGCTTCTGGTCCTTCAGTGCGAGGGCCTGCTGGCCCTTGGTGTAACTCACCTCGCGGACGCCCAACGCATCGCGCAGCTTCCCGGCGGGCAGCGTCACCGGTTTAGGTGCCGGGCCCTGTCCCGGAGCCGGCAGCGGATAGGCAGTGGTGGTGCCCGTGTAGAACGTCACGTTGCCCTCAGTCTTGGAAAACAATTGGTGGACATGGCCATTGAGGCATGTCACGGACGAGAAGCGTTTCAGATAGCTCAGCGCTTGCGCGGCGTCGTCGGTGCCCCAGCCCCAGGCGGGATACATCGCGAACAACGGGATGTGGCTGAACACCACGATGGGCGTGTCGCTGGAGAGGCCGGCGACGTCCTTCTCGATGAAGTCGAGCTGATCGGGGCCCAGATGGCCACCGCCCAGCGTCGAGAAGCTCAGCGTGTTGATCAGCGCGATGAGGTGCACGCCGGCGATGTCGAAGCTGTACCAGCCGTCGCCGCGGGTGCCGGCGCCGAACGCCTGGCGATACTTCTGACCGGCGTCGTCGGTCGAGTCGTGTTCACCCGGCACGGTGAAGACGTGCGGTGTGTTGAGACCGGTCAGCATCTGCTTGACCTGATCGAATTGTGCCGGTGTCGAAAGGTGGGTGAGGTCACCGGTGTGGATCACGAAATCGGGTGTGTAGCCCAGACCGTTGATCTGGCCGATGGCGTGGTTGAACGTATCGGTCACGTTGGGATTCGCAGGCCCGTGGAATCCGATGTGGCTGTCGCTGATCTGAGCGAATCGCAATGTGGGCGTCGATTGTGGTTTGTTGCTCGCCGCCCCTGCGACATGCGAGATCACTTCA
This sequence comes from uncultured Actinomycetota bacterium, assembly GCA_963770125.1. Classification (GTDB taxonomy): domain Bacteria; phylum Actinomycetota; class Actinomycetes; order Mycobacteriales; family Mycobacteriaceae; genus Mycobacterium. Next base: position 55,537 of record CAVYPI010000113.1, read on the forward strand.
CCTCCGGCGACGGTGAGCACCACCGCCGCGCCGAACCAGGCACCGTGCCGGATGAGCTGACGTCGGGTCATGCCTGCCGGAGCGTTTTCGGAGCTCATTTGGTCACCACCACGGTGCCGGTCATGAACGGGTGAATCGAACAGATGTAGTCATAGGAGCCCGGGGTGCTAAACGTAAAGCTGTAGGTGCCGTGGGTGTCGATCCCGGGCGAGTGGAACGAGCCATCTTTAGCGGCGAGGGTGTGCGGCTCCTCGTCCTGGTTGGTCCAGGTGACCGTGGTGCCGACCGGGACGGTCAGCGTGGCGGGGTTGAACTTGAAGTCGCTGATACTCACCGCCGTCCCGCCTTGCGGTGCCGGCGCATCGGCTGCCGTGGCCGATGCCGAAGCGGGCGGCGACGGCATGCCGGGCATGCCGGGCATGGACTGGCCGGCCATGCCCGGTGTCATGCCCGACTGAAAGGTGATCGACGGGCTGGTGGGAGCGGTGTTGGATGCGTGGCTGGAGCACGCCGTGGTGAGCAGGATGCCTGCTGTAGCGAGCCGGAATATGGTCTTCACACCTTGGAGATAGGTGAATGGTTACATCTCAGGTCGGCTCGGTGGGCGGCTTGTCCGCCACGAACACCTCGATGGATCCGTCCAGTTCGCGAACCTCCAGCCGCGGCAACGGTTCCGGGGCGCTCGCCAGCAGATGGCCGAGTACCTGGCCGGTCGGTGAGAACGAGGTCGAATGACGAGCGGACAGCGGAGCGGCCTCTACCAATAAGTAGGGCGGAGGGTTACGGCCAAGCGATACTCGACCAGCGACGCGTTCCATCCGGGGACCCTCAACAGACCGAACGAGCGCCGGCTACCGCAATAAGACTGGCCTCGCTGCACCCTGTGGCAGCGGCTCGCCCGCTACTCACTCCTGCGCTGCAAGGTGCGCGCTGGATGCCAAGTGCTGGCTCCGAATGCGCGGCCTCTGTACGGGACTGATGTGGTGCGCTACCAGAACGGCACCTACGGCTAGAAGACAGCGCTACATGGTGATTGTCGGTGATCTGCCGCAGCTGAAATAGATTGCGGCGCAGTAGGGCCCGGGTGTTGGCTTTTGCATTGGCGCGAGGTGTGGGACGTCGGTGCGGGTGATTGAGATGTGTCATATTGTCCGCGTGAGGCATTGAGCAAGCCGGCGACGCGTTAGGCCAGGGCTTCGGAGTCGCGTTCGCCGGTTCGAACACGGACCAACAACTCGACAGGCGTCACCCAGACCTTCCCGTCACCAATCTTGCCGGTGCGCGCGGCGCCGATGATGGCCGCGACCACGGCATCGACGTCAGCGTCGTCCACCACGACGTCGATGCGCGCCTTCGGAACGAAGTCAACCTCGTACTCGGCGCCTCGGTATACCTCAGTGTGTCCCTTCTGGCGTCCGTAGCCCTGGGCCTCGGAGAAGGTCAGCCCGTGGACGCCGGCCTCGTCCACGGCTGTGCGGATGTCCGCGACCGTGAACGGCTGCACGATTGCGGTGATCAGCTTCATGTCATCAGACCTTTACTCCATCTAGTCGGCCGGTGACGAGGGTTTCGTCGGGGTAGGCCTCCTCGAGGTGCACGCCGATGTCGCCCTGTTCCAGGACCTCCTCGGGTGCGCGCAGTTTCATGAACAGGCCGAGAATCTTCAGGATGGCGAATGTGACGAAGGCGTCCCAGGCGATGATGGTGAGCGCGGCGCAGAGTTGGACCACGATTTGTGCCGGATGATGGCCAAACAGCCAACCCGCGGCGGTGACGTCGTTGACGTCCTTGCCGTTGCCGAGATAGATGATGACGTTCGGGTCGGCCAGCACGCCGACGAGCAGGCCACCGGCCAGGCCGGCCACGCCGTGGGTGTGCACGACGCCCAGGGTGTCGTCGACCTTGCTGAACAGTCGGGTGCGGCCCAGCCAGTTCCATGACATCCACACCAGCGAGGAGGCCACCGCGCCGATGATCATGGCGCCGAAGCTGTTGACGAAACCGGCGGCGGGGGTGATGGCGACCAGTCCGGTGATCATCCCGTTGACGCCACCGAGGAAAGTGGGTTTGCGCTCGCGGCTGGCGAAGATGTCCCAGATCACCCAGGTCAGCAGCGCCACCGCGGTGGCCAGGTTGGTGTTCAGCACGGCCAGCGAGGCGTTGGTGCCGGAAAAGTAGGGGTCACCCCCGTTGAATCCGTTCCAGCCCAACCACAGGATGCCCGCCCCGACCGCAGCCATCGGTAGGTTGTTGGGCACCGCGCGCTCGCGGTCGCGGGCAAGTCGGGGCCCGATCACCGCGGCGGCGACAAACCCGCTGGTACCGGCGGCCAGATGAATGACATACCCGCCCGAGTAGTCCAACGCGCCTGTGCTGAAAAGACTGCTGACACCGGCGTGCGGCTGGGCCCAAAAGCCTCCACCCCACACCAGGAAAGCGTTGATCGAGTAGGCGAACGTCGACCACAGCGGCACGAAGATGAGCCACACCTTGAAGTTCATCCGGCCCACCACGCTGCCTAGGAACAGCAGCGGGGTGATGGCGGCGAAGACGAACTGGAAGTACGCCAGCGTGCTTTCGGAGAACCGGAACTTGGGCATCGCCCCGTCGAGCAGCGGAATGAGCGCTTGCTGCTGGTTGGCTGTGCCAAGGATTGTGCTTGGCTTACCCACAAAGGCGCCCAAGATACCGGGGCCGAGTTTTGCCGGCTCCCCGAAGCCCATCTTGAAGCCCCACAGCACCCAGACCACCAACACCAGCGAGAACCCGGTGAAGGCCATCAACATCGTATTGACGGCCCACTTCTTTTGGACGAGACCCCCGTACAGCACCGCGATGCCCGGGATGCTCATCAGGCCGACCAGCGTTGCGGCCACCAACTGCCAGGCATTGTCTCCGGGGTTGAGCCAATCGGGGTAAGGGTTCATCCGGATCCACCGTTCGGTCGCTGCGATATCGGCCCACACAAGTGGCCAAATTTTTACGCCGTGAGCGTTTCCATTAGATGATTCATTGTTAAATCTGGATTTCAGATCGAGGTGCTAAACGGCTTTTTCTCGGGTAATTCAACGCCAGTTCGCAGACGACATGCAGTAATTACACAGCAGATCCGCTGGATTCCAGGAATTTCATCAGGTCCTGCCCGCGTTTTTGCTCCGAATTATTTTGACGCCCAGAGCCTTTCGTAGATGACAGCTGTTCGCCCAGCACCGTCATCGCGGTGGTCCGGCCATTTGGACTATTGAAAATCGACGGCCAGAAAGACGACAATTAAGCGGTTGACACACGTGCCTGTCAACGGCTGCAGGAGTTACCATGCACGCCTTTTCGCTTCGTTGCCGAAGCTGGTGGATTACGCGCGCCTTTGGCCGCAATCCGCTGCTTCGCTGGACCGATCGGGTCGAAGCGTGGGTGATCGTGTTGGCGATCCTTGCAGCTCTGGCCGCGGCTCCGGTCTGCGCTGTCGCGGGCGCCGGCGTCTACACGTCGCACGTCCAGCTCTACGTCGCGCAGTCCCGGGCACGCCGCACCGTCACCGCGACGGTGATCGAAACCGCCCCACCTCTGCACAGGCCGCATGTCACCAACGTCGCGGTCCTGGCGATGTGGCTGGTTGGCGTCGGCGGCGCCCGGGGCGGTGAGGTTCAGGTCGGGCACACCGGCTGGGTGAGCGCAGAGCGTGCGCTCAAAGCCGGTGACCACATCGGTATCTGGGTCGATGACGTTGGGGTGCCCGCTGCACCGCCAACACCGCCGTCGCAGGCCTGGCTCGATGCGGTCAGCTTCGGCGCAGGAATCTGGTCTGTTGTGGCGCTGGGATTGATCGCCGCCGTCGGCATGGTGCGCTCGCCGCTTAACCGCATCCGCCACCGGCAATGGGAACGTGAATTCACGGCGTTCGCTGATGGTGGGAGAAGTAACCGGCCGCACTAATTGGCCGGCGTTGTCGCCTCGGGCGGAATCCCCGCAACTCGGCACTGAGTCTGAACGGCTTCGGAGTGGGCGTCGTGCTGGACGTAAACGGCGCGACACCAGTCTTGCGCTGCCGCGCCACATGCGTGCTCGACCCCGCCGCCCATCGAACTTGCCATCGTGACGCTTACGCAATTCTCACCAGATCGAACAGAACTCGACGAGTGGCCCGTCACCGCCCATACCGTCGCGCCCACCGCAATCACCGCAACGACAATGCCGGTCACCACCCACATGGCACGGCGCTCGCGAGGCGTGAGCGGGTCGGTCGGTGGTGTTTTGCCCGTGTTGATCGTCGCCGGCTCCTTCGTACGCGAAGTCAATCGATCAACAATAGGGGCATCGCGCGATGTCGGCCTGGTTCGCCAGGGGTTTTGCGCAGCCGCACAGTCTCCTAAACGTACCGCTCCACGCCCGGCCAGTAAGCCCTGTCACGCGGGTCGCCTCGCGGCGCGTGGTCGGGCACGGTGGCACGGGATGCGATGGCCCAGTTGTGATTTGCGTGGCAGTCGGCGGCGCTGGTGGGCCGGGAAGCGCCAAAGCGGCGGGTCGGCTACGTCGCTCGCACGAGCGCGGCGCGCCGCGCCAACCCACGGTCATCGATAGGGCTGACAGCGAGCCATTCCCGGAGCCGGTCGAGCAGTACGGCCGGTATCGGGTGATCCTCGCGAAGCACCGCGGAGATGATCTCGTCGATCGCATGCTCTTCTGCACCGAGGTTCATCTCGGTGTAGACCGCCAAACGGTCCGCGGTGTCGAAACAGGGCGCGGCGGCCGCCGCCAGTTCTCTCGTCAGTGGGAAGGTATAGCTCATGTAACCCGAGGATCCGGGCGCGCTTCACCGAAACTTTGCGACCGGGTGGCGTTCGTGTGAAGCAATGGTGTCGGCTTCGGTAACCGCCTGCCCGGCGCCGATGGCGTGCTCGAATTAGATGCGCGAACGCTGACGACGCTGCCCTGCCAGACGCCGTCCGCGACGCTTCCCGTTTCGGTCCATTCACGAGGCGAAGCCGATCGCAGCTGCGAAGCGCCTTTGAGTTTCCCGATGAGTTGCCGTGGGTCGGCATGTGGTGTACGACGGATACGAGTCGCGCAGGGGGATGGCGTTATCAAAATGTGCAGGGGGATGCTCGGCGATGTCCGAACGACGCAAGAGAATTCATGAGGTAAACACAGATTTCAGAGCGGGCGAAACCGAGGACCAGACCGTAGTCACGATCGAAACCTCACCGGCATTGATGCCACCCGCATGGGTGAACTTCCTGAAACAACGGCTGCACGTGCTCCACCTCGACTGCAAGCATGTTGGGGCTGGGCGAATCGTCGTCATGTCGACGCCGCACGCTGCTGAGTCGGTTGCCCGGCTGGTGCTATCGGCGATGCAGTGCGCCGATCAATACTTCCAAAATGCGGTTCGGAACAGGTGAGCGAACGCGGTGAAGAACAAGTAGCAGCCCAGCCCGTGCTCGCCAGACGGCAGTCAGAATCTGCAAACGGTCCTCGGCCCGTCGGACATTTTTGGTGAATCAGTTGTCGACCCGGGGCCGCCTACGTCAAAGGCGACCGCCCCAGGGGCGGGCGAGTCGCCCCCGATGTACCGCTCAGCCCATCTATGCACCGCCCGATCAGTCCGCCAGCTTCGGAGCGGCCGCGCTATCGGAATTGGGGTTCGAGCGATCAAGCCACGCGCACCTGAGTTGGGTCGATCTGCGGGCAAAGCCCCCGGACCCGGCGCGACTTTAGTCCAAAATCGGTCCGCAGGCGGCGGGTACGGTGAGCTTGCAGGCTTCCTGCATTAGCAAATTCTGTCCCGGGTTTGTAGGGTACCGGCAAACCGCGGATGGCGGTCTGCGGTTAAGATTTGCGTCGGGAGATGTGCACAATGCGACAGCTAGCAGCCGCACTCGCAGCTGTGGGTATAGGACTTGCGGCCACCGGATGTGCGGCCACGATCAACGGTTCGCCCACCCTCGTCGGGCAGGCGGGTCCGTTGCCAGCGCCGCCTGTCGCGGTGCAAGCGCTGGACGGGTTGCTCCTGAGCACCGCCGAGATCAACTCCGTGATGGCCGCCACCGGGATGACCGTCCACACAAGCCGCCAGGACATGTGGGACGACAGTCTCGGGGTCGCCGATATGAACTGCCTTGCGGTGGATGGCCCGGCGGAGGACAAGATCTACACCGGGCGCGGATGGACCGCGGTGCGCGGACAGGTACTTCAAGAGCCCGGCGATGCGTGGACGCACTACGTCCTCCAGTCAGTCGTCACGTTCCCGTCCGATGCCGATGCCACCGCCTTCTTCGCCGCGTCGTCGAATGCCTGGCGAGCCTGCTCCAACCGGCGATTTACCTATACGCGGCCCGGCCCCGACCGGGTGTGGACCACAGCGCAGGTTTCCAATGCCAGCGGCACGCTAGCCATCTCGCTGGTCATGGACGGCGTCCGACATTGGACCTGTCAACATGCGCTGACTGTGGCCAACAATGTGGCCGTCGACGTCCAAGCGTGTGGCTTCAACCAGACCGACCCCGCCGCTGTCGCCATCGTCGGCCAGATCGCAAGCAAGCTGGCCGACCGGTAATCCGTTGGTTCGCGGATGAGCATGGCGAATCACCCTGTCGGCCAGCGCGACTGCAGCGCCTGTGGTGTCCAGTGCGGCCAGGCCGGGGACCGACGATGAAGTCTTCGCTCATCTGGGCCACGATCCGTGGGCCCTTGAGGCCGCTGTTGTCGTAGACCGTGGCTTGGTCTTCCACGCTGAGTTCGGCCACCTCCAGCTCCCCGGCCAGGGCCTCCTCCAGTTTCCGCCGTGCCGCGGAGTGCCGGCTCGACACCGCACGTCCCACCCGCGCCCAATGGTCGAGCTGTCGCATGCCCGAGCGACTCTGCCGCACTGTCCAGCAGGTCGGCGGAAGCGGGTTACCCGATCAGCGGCCTCGGCCATGGCGCCGGAGAGGCGAATTCCTGGGTCGATAAGAACTCCGAAGAGCATCGGTGAGGCACTACGGCAAAACCATCCCGCTCGGCCGACGACGACTTTATGGGTGGCTCATTCCACTACGACGACCATTTTTCCTCCGGCCTCCCCGGCCTCCATGACGCGGTGTGCCTCATGGATCTCATTGAAGGAGAAGACGTGCGACGGTCTGGCGTCGAGTCGTCCGTCGGCAACCTGTTGTGCGATGTCTTGCAGCGGTACATCCGACAGCGGGAAGCCTGGGGTGCCAAACACAAAGCTACCGAAGAAGTTAAGGTTCACGCCGCTGGCCATGCGCAGGAGGGGATTGAAATCCGGGATGGGGGCCAGCCCGCCGAGCCATCCGGCTAGGCAGGCGCTACCGCCTCGGCGAAGCATGTCAAGCGAGTCGAGGATGGTGCTGTTGCCGACGAGATCGAGAACCCCGTCGATCTGCTTGGCTTCCGCGATGTGGGTGGCCAGATCTGGCGCCTCCAGCTCGACGCGTGAGGCGCCGAGCTCCTCGAGCAGGGTGAAACGCGCGCGGCTGCGCGTGGTGGCGATGACCCGCGCACCACTGGCTACCGCCATCTTGACTGCGGCCTGCCCGAAGGATGAGGTCGAGCCGCGTATCACGAGGGTTTGTCCTGGGGTGAGACTGAGGTTGCGGAACAGGCACGTCCAGGCGGTGGCATACGTTTCGGGTAGCGCCGCGAGCTGTGACCACGGCAGTTCCGAGTCGATGCGGGCGACGTTGGAGGCGCGCACGCGGGTGTATTCGGCGTAGCTGCCGTTGATAGTTCGTCCGAGGCCGCCCATGAGCGCGGCGACCTTGGCGCCCACTGGGAATTCGCCTCCGGGGCAGGAGTCGACGATGCCGACGCATTCGATGCCGCTGACTTCTGCGGCCTCGGCCCATTCTCCTCGACGCATGTGCATTTCGGCGTGGTTGATGCCAAACCCCTTGACCTTGATGACGACCTCGCCGTCCCTCGGTAACGGTTTGGGGATGTCGGCGTAGACCAGGCTTTCCAGCCCGCCGAACTTCTCCAGGATGATTGCCCGCATACTTTCTCCGCCTGGCTGTTCGCGTACGACCGCCGGCGCCGCAGGCAGAGTTGCGTCGCCGTGCTCCAATCTTGAAGTAGACATAACATTCCCTCCCCGGGTGGCAACGAATTGGGAGGTCAACCCCAAATATTGCACCACCTGACCAGCGACCGCTTCGACCGCGAAAAACCGATCATCCGGTGCGCGGCTCGCAATCACCCTCGGTAACGATCCGATTTTGGCCCGTCACACCGGCGTCATACCGGCGCACGGGTGGGACACTCATCGGCCAGCGAAACCATCGGCGGGAACCTATCTTGCGCTAGCCTTCCCGTGCTTCCGATTGAAGACCGTCATCTCCGAAGTTCCTTGAAGATCGTTCGGCTCGGGACCGCAGAGTGGTGGCTGGTCGCTCAACCGACGCCATACCTCTTATTCCATTCGTTCGACCCATTGAGCGCGAGATGGCCCCGGCTCGAACGCCTCGCTGAAGTACTGCGTCTCACGGACCACCTCCCCATCCTCGAATTCCATGATGCTGACCACGTAAAACGGTTGCCCGTCATACGTAAGGACGAGTTCGCTGATCCAAAGATCGCCGCCACCAAGCATGCGTCGCACGGTGAAGCGTTTCGTGCTCGGCTGGGCGACGCGCGACGCCTCAATATTGGGTCGACCACGGATGCGCTCGCCCGATTGCGGATACTCGAGAACTGCATCAGCTCGGTAGATTTGGTGCTCTGTCGCAAAGTCGTTGGCGTCGGAGGCCGCCCAGTGGCGCCGCAGAGCGGCGCGCACATCGTCATCATGCATAGCTATCTTCCCTTCCAGTGGATGCCTCAAGGCTCTGCCACTGGCGGGACCCCGACGCACATGCCGATCCGGCGGAGCAGAACCTCTTGGAATCAGCCGGTATTGCATCGACTAGTTGGACACCACACTGGGACGAGCTGCGCAGGACTCGACCGGAAACGACGGCCGCGGCCGGACCTGGGCCTACATCTGCGCCCAGACGATCTTCGTTTGCAGGTATGTGTCGAGGCCCGCTTTGCCGGATTCGTAGCCCCAACCGGACTGCTTGTAGCCGCCAAAGGGCATGGAGTGGTCGAACTGCATCTGACAATTCAGCCCCACGGTTCCGGCCTTAAGCCGCTTGGCGATCCGGTGTGCGCGGCCAAGGTCCTTGGTCCAGGCGGTGGCCGCCAGTCCGTAGGTGCTGTCGTTGGCCAGGGCGACCGCTTCGTCCTCGTCGTCGAACGGCAGGATCGTGACGACGGGCCCGAAGATCTCCTCCTGGAACAGCCGGCTCGTCGCGGGGTCGACGTTGGTGACCACGGTTGGGTGGACGAAGTAACCCTTCCGGTCGAGCCGGTGCCCGCCGGTGACGAGCTCGACGCCATCGGACTTGCCCTGGTCGAGGTAACCCAGGACGCGATTGAGCTGCTTTTGGCTGATCAGCGGGCCGATCATGCTGCCCTCGTCCGTGGGGCCGCCCAGCTGCAGGTGATTCGCGATGTTCGCGATGCCCTCCACGACCTGCTCGTAGACCGCGCGCTGGGCGAAGATACGCGAGCCGCACACACAGGCCTGACCGGAATGCACGAAGGTGCCGAAGGCCGCCATGGTGATGGCCGCGTTCAGGTCGGCGTCGTCGAAGATCACTACCGGTGACTTCCCGCCGAGTTCCAGCGTGACCTTCTTCAGGTTGGTTGTGCCCGACGCCGCCCACGATCGCTCGGCCGACTTCGGTCGACCCGGTGAACGCAACCTTCTCGACGTCGGGGTGCGCGGTGATGGCCGCACCCGCGGTGTGGCCGTAGCCGATCAGCAGGTTTGCAACCCCGTCAGGCACGCCGGCCTCGGAGAGGATTCTGTCGAGGATCAGCGCCGTGAGCGGGGTTTCCTCGGCGGGTTTGACGACACTGCTGCAGCCCGCGGCGAGCGAAGGCGCGAGCTTACAACAGAAATTGAAGATCGGTCCGTTCCAGGGAAAGATCAGCCCCACCACGTCGTAGGGTTCTTTGAGGGTGTAGGCGTGCTGATGGGTGTCGACGCCGGTGAGGCCGCTGGTATTCACGTCGGCGGCGATCCCCTCGATCTTGGTGCACCACCCGGCGTAGTACCGGAAAAACTCGGAACTGACGGCCACGGTTGCTTGGGCTTGCGCCGGAACCATGCCGGCGTTGAGCGACTCGAGCTCGGCCAGTTCTGCTGCGTTCTGATCGATCAATTCGCCGATGCGCCACAGCACCTTGGCTCGCTCGCTGCCGGGCAATCCCTTCCAGACACCCGACTCGGCAGTCTCCTTCGCACGCGCAACGGCATCGTTGACCGCTTCTGGGCCGCAATCCTTGAACTCAGTGATCTGTTCTTCGGTGGCGGGATTGAAAACCGGAATCACCTCACCGGTACCGGGTCGTTCACGGACTTCGTCCAGCAAAGCCTGCACCGTCATAGGTATCCCCTTCTCGCGTCGCTGCGACTTTCTTGCCGGAACGGATTCGCTCTATGAACGGACCGTCGTGGCGTAGGTTATGCGCTTAACCATTGGAAGTCCAGCGCATGCCGCAGGACCATGTGGGCGCCCACGATCGATGAGGAAGTCCGCGGTTACGTCGAGGCGCGCACGATGAGGCGAGCGATGTCCGTCGGTTGAGGAGGCGGCTGGGTTTGATAACCCAACTCGGTGCGCACAGCAACGATCGCGGCGTCGGCGACCGCAATAGGGTTGAACTCGACCGTCGTCAGTGGCGGCGAGCTCAGTGCTCCCATCGGTGTGGCGTCGACACCGATTACGGCGAGGTCATCTGGGCAGCGCAGTCCCGCTTCCCGGATGCCGTATAGGACAAGGCACGCGACCTCATCGCTTTGCCCGCACACCGCAGTAACGCCATCGCGCACCCAGCTCGTCACGACCTCTGCGGCATTGTCCTGGCTGACCACTGCAACGCCGATGGGTAGAAGGTCGCGGGCACGCGCCGCGCGAGTGATTCCGTCGAGCCAGTAGTCGCCAAGGGCGCGCCAGCGCGCGATATCCGTGTAGGCGAACGCGATCCGGCGATGGCCCCGTGAGACGAGATGCTCGACCCGCAACTCACCGACCGATAAATGCGGGGCTCCCAGTGCAGGCAGCGCGCCGATCTCGATATGCGGTATCGACGCCGCCTCCACCGCCCCGAGGACGTCTCTGCTCAGCGGGAACAGGCTCGTGACCGCTACGGGATCGAGATTCGTGACCGCGTCGATGACATGCTGATCTTCCTCGGTCTCGAAGATCTGGACCTGCAGCAAGCCCAAACGCGCCAACTCCGTGGTCATCCGGCTGCCCGCCACGAGCGGCATCTCGCCCACCGCCACACGAGGCACGACGTATAGAACCACGCCGCTCTTGCCGCGGGCGAGGTTGCGCGCCGCGACATTGGGCCGATAGCCCAGCTGCGCCGCGGCACGGTAGACAGCCTCGCGGGTGCGCGACGAGATCTTACGGCCCTCTGCCTGGTTCAGAACGTAACTGACCGTCGCGGTTGACACGCTCGCCAGCCGGGCCACATCGGCAGTGGTGGGCCGCAGAACCTTGTCCACGCTCAACGCGTCACCGTCCGAACCGGTCATGCCTCATGGTGGCACGACGCGTCGAGCACGCTCGCACGAACACCGGCGTTTAACCGCCGTGGAACGCGACCCTTGAATGTGTGTGGATGACTTGAGGCCGTCAATCGGGCGCCGTATTGGATAACGTTTTCACAATGAAGTTCGCGAAGGCGGTTGTGGTTGAGACGTCGCGACTGAGCGAACATTTTCATCGGGTCGTTCTGCATGTTCCCGAACTCGGCGATTTGAAGCTTCCGACCGCCGCGGACGCCGCGATCGGGATGTACTTCGATGGATCGGACTCCCCGTCGGGTCGCACGTACAGCGTTCGCGATTGCGACCCGGTGAGCCGTCAGATCACAGTTGATTTCTTCCTTCATGGTGACGGCATCGGAGCTAACTGGGCTCAACGAGCGGCTCCAGCTGACACCGTAACGCTTGGTCACCCTGGCTCGTGGTACAAACCGCGACCCGACACCTACTCGCAGCTACTCGTTGCCGACCTTGCAGGCTTTCCCGCCCTGGTGCGTGTCATCGAGAGCCTGCCACCCGACGTTGATGCGGTAGTCGTCGTTGAGGTGCTTGAGGAGAGCGACCTCGATTACCTGCCACAGGGGCTTGAAATGGAGGTCGTTGCTTCGGTCGGAACCGGAAACGGCGGCACCGAGAGCGTATTGAGTGACCTTGTTGCAGCGCGGCCCGCAACTGGCGAGCGGGGTTACTGCTGGTTTGGTGGTGAAGCGAGTACTGCGCGCGCGCTCCGTAAGTATTTGCGCCGCGAATTGCGCTGGAACGTAAACCAGTTCGACATCATGGGCTACTGGAGACTCGACTCCGAAGACTGGGACAGGCGCTATGCGGACGTAGGCCCAGTACTCTTCGCCGCCTACCAGATGGCACTTGCGGAGGGCAAGGACGAGAGATTGGCCGCCGAGGAATACGACGTCGCCCTCGAACGAGCGGGCTTGTAACCGAGTAGTAGGCGGGGCCGGTGGGGAGTCGAGGTTGGGTGACAGGACGTCGGGCTACGCGCGCTGCGCCGCAAGCGGTACGCTAGCCGCGCAGCTGGTTTGCCGGCGACATACCTCGGGTACGAGGTTGGCGTTGGCACCGAGTTCCGCACGCTGGTTCAGGTGCGGTGCGAGAGGGAACCCGGTGGGAATCCGGGACTGTCCCGCAGCGGTATGCAGGAACGAACGCCGTCATCAGCACTGGCCCACAATCACGGGCTGGGAAGCGACGGCCATTAGGTGCACGGCATCGACGTGCGGGCCTGCGAGTCCGAAGACCTGCCAGCCGTACCGGACGCGCCGCGTCCGGTGGTTCGTCGCCTCGTGGAATGGGCAGTGGCCGAAGCGGTTTACCAGTGACCGTGTTCGGTGCGACGTCTCGTGGCGATGACCATCCGCCGTACCAAGAGGACGTCGTCATGACCGCAACACCATTCACCGCCACCATCCTCGGATCGCCCCGCATCGGCCCGAACCGCGAACTGAAGCGCGCAGTTGAGAAGTACTGGGCAGGCCGCATCGAACGCAGCGAACTCGACTCTGTCGCTGCGACGTTGCGCCGCGACACCTGGGAGGCGCTCGTCGCCGCCGGGCTGGACTCCGTTCCGGTGAACACCTTCTCCTACTACGACCAGGTGCTCGACACAGCCGTGCTAGTCGGCGCGCTCCCACCGCGGGTCTCCGGAGTCGCCGACGACTTGGACCGCTACTTCGCGGCCGCCCGCGGCAATGATGAGATTGCGCCGCTGGAGATGACCAAGTGGTTCGACACCAACTATCACTACCTCGTGCCCGAACTCGGCCCAGACACCCGTTTCGCGCTCAACCCGGCCAAGGTGCTCGGCGAGTTGGAAGAGGCTCGCGCACTTGATGTTCCAGCCCGGCCGGTGGTCGTCGGACCGATCACGTTCCTCGCATTGAGCAAGGCCGTTGATCGGGCAAGCGCACCCATGGGCAGGCTCGACGAACTCGTCGCCGTGTATGCCGAACTCTTGGAGCTTCTGGCTGACAACGGGGTCGAGTGGGTTCAGTTCGATGAGCCCGCGCTGGTGACCGACATCCTCGGCAACGCCGCAGAGCTCGCCGAGCGCACATACGCCCGGTTGGGTGCACTGTCCAAGCGGCCCGCGCTGTTCGTGGCCACCTACTTCGGTGAACTCAGCGACGCGCTGCCCGCGCTGGCTCGCACGCCCGTTGAGGCGATTGGCGTCGACCTGGTCGCCGGCGGGGGCTCCGCGGTGGTCGCTGTCCCCGAGTTGACGAGCAAGACCGTCGTGGCGGGGATCGTCGATGGGCGCAACATTTGGCGGACGGACTTGGAGGCCGCGCTGGGCACGCTCGCCACGCTGCTAGGCTCGGCAAACCACGTGGCGGTGTCGACGTCGTGCTCGACGCTGCACGTGCCGTACACACTCGACGCCGAACCGGATCTCGACGACGCGCTGCGCAGTTGGTTGGCCTTCGGCTTCGAGAAGGTCAGCGAAGTAGTCGCGCTCGCACGAGGGCTGAATGACGGGCGCGACGCGATCGCCGGTGAGGTCGCGGCGTCCAACGCCGCCATTGCATCGCGGCGCTCGGATCCGCGGCTCAACAACGGTCACGTCCGTTCGCGGATCTCCTCGATCGCCGCGTCGGGTGCCAAGCGGGGGCCAGCCGAGCAGCGCCGCGCGGTGCAGCAGGATCGGCTGCGGTTGCCCGCTCTGCCGACGACCACCATCGGCTCGTACCCGCAGACGTCGGCCATCCGCGTTGCTCGCGCGGAGTTGCGGTCCGGAAAGATCGACGCCGCAGAGTACGAGCGCCGGATGAAGGCGGAGATCGCCGAGGTCATCGCGTTGCAGGAGCAGCTCGGTCTCGATGTGTTGGTGCACGGTGAGCCGGAACGCAACGACATGGTGCAGTACTTCGCCGAACAGCTCGACGGGTTCTTCGCGACTCAGAACGGCTGGGTGCAGTCCTACGGCAGCCGCTGCGTGCGACCGCCGATCCTGTACGGCGACGTGGCCCGGCCGAAGCCGATGACGGTCGCGTGGATCACCTACGCACAGTCACTCACCGACAAGCCAGTGAAGGGCATGCTGACGGGTCCGGTGACGATCCTGGCGTGGTCGTTCGTGCGCGACGACCAGCCGCTGGCAGAGACGGCAGCCCAAGTGGCGCTGGCGATTCGGGACGAGACCGTCGACCTGCAGTCGGCGGGTATCGCGATCATCCAGGTCGACGAGCCCGCGCTGCGCGAGCTGCTTCCACTGCGCAGCAAGGACAAGGACGCCTACCTCGCGTGGGCGGTCGCCGCGTTCCGGCTCGCCACATCCGGCGTCGCCGACTCCACCCAGATCCACACACATCTGTGCTACTCGGAGTTCGGTGAGGTCATCGGCGCGATCGCGGATCTAGACGCCGACGTCACCTCGATCGAGGCGGCGCGCAGCCACATGGAGGTGCTCCGCGACCTCAATTCGGCCGGCTTCGCCAACAGTGTCGGACCCGGTGTGTACGACATCCATTCGCCGCGGGTCCCTCGCACAGAGGAGATGGCGTCGTCGTTGCGTGAGGCACTGAAATCGGTTCCTGCCGAACGACTCTGGGCCAACCCCGACTGCGGGTTGAAGACGCGCACCACAGACGAGGTGACGCAATCGCTCAAACATCTCGTGGCCGCCGCCAAAGAGGTGCGTGGTAGCAGCGCGTGAACTCGGCCAACGGGGTGATCTTCGAGCTGGAGCAACAAGATGGCCGCGAGGTTGCCGAGTCCACTCCTACCTGTCGTCCGCGCCCGGTTCAGTCACGCTTGGCGGAAAACTGAGTCGCTGCAGTGTCCGACCCGAGCAGTCGGCTTGCCATCGGCGCGAAACAGAGGCCGATGGTTGCCCACAGAATCGCCTGCGCCGCAACCGAGTACAACCGGAACAGGTAGAGGTCGTCGGCCGGGAAACCGGGGTAGACGATTGCACCTGACTTGTCGCGAAGCGGCTGCGGCGTCTCGGTGGCGTATGAGCCATACTCACTGACGTTCGCCGACAGATGACCCAACGACGGCAGGATGAGCATCACGATCGCCATCGCGACAATGAATGCCCCCGCGGCCAACAGCGTCGCCGTCCAATTGCCAAACCGGGCGGCCAATCGCTGCCCCAGCCATATAGCGCCGACCAAAAACAGCGGTGAGAGGGCGACCGTCAACAGGTACAACCCCCCGCGATCCTTGATGGTCTCGGGATGGCCGATCGATGGCGGGTTGGCCGGATACTTCACGAACGGCACCAGGTAGATGCCCAGGAACAGGCCGCCTGCAACCAGCAGCGCCAGATTGTGTGGTGAGACATTGCCGACGCGCCCGATCGCGACGCAGTAGACCACCGCGAAGATCGCACCCATCGCCACGCCGAACAACACCACGCCGAAGCCGATACCGACGTTGGCCTGGATGGTCCGACTGAAGATGTCCGGGCCACCACTCTCCATCGGCATGCCCGCCGCGGCGTTCAGTGCCATTCCAGACCAAGGCCGGGTGCTCGGGGAAGCACGTTGCCTTTGTTGCGCACCAAGGGCTCGGTTAGGACGGCCCCGGCCAGGACGATTGCACCAGACGCCGCCGATCTTCGACCATAGCCAATCGCTAGCCAGCTGCCTGAAGGTGCTTGACAAGCAGAGGTCCAACGAGCTCGGGCGCCTCGACCTCAGGAAAGTGTCCGACCGGCGGCGGGTTGTCCAGCACATTGATGCTGGCGGATGGGGCCTTCTCGCGAATACGATCAAGGACATGGGCTCCACTGACTGGGTCGGCGGGGCCCCAGATGAAAGTCTGTGGACCCGAATAGCTTTCGACAGCGTACGACCACCGGGCGGCATGCTCGCGGCGTTCGGCCATATAGCCGAGCAGCGCGGGAGCCACACGTGCTCCCCGCGACCTGCTGAAATCGACCCACATCTCGCCGAGCGTGTAGTCGGAGACTGGTCTGCCGAAGACACCCAAAAGCGCCTTACGATAAACCGTTTCGGTAATGTACTCTTCGGCTTCGTCTCCACTGAGTTCCGTGAGGCGTCGTTGAAAGTCAGCAGGTCGATGCAGATCAGGGAACATACCCCCATTGAGCCATGCCATCGACTCAATCCGGCCAGGGTCGCGAGACAAGAGTTCCTGCGCTACCGAAACACCGTAGTCATGTGCGACTAGCGCCGTGCGGTCGATGCCCAGGTCGCCCCACACGGCCTGCACAAGACTCGCCTGCTCCATAAGCGTGTAGGTATACGGGTGTGGTTTGTCGCTGCTGCCGTAGCCAAGAAAGTCAAGGGTCGTCACGCGATAACCGGCACCCGTGAGTGCCGGTATCACGCCTGCCCAGTCAAACGATGACGCCGGAAAACCATGGAAAAGGGTTACCGGCTTGCCGTCGACGGGGCCGTCTTTGCGCACGAACAACTCGTGCGACGAGCCCGTTATGCGGCGTCTTGAGCCACCTGAGATCCAGGAATCTAGCGTTGTATTCACGGCAGGAATCGAGCGCTTGGGCCTACTGGACGAGGTCTGGGTCGCTGGCCAGGATTTGATCGAACAACGGTTGTGCCTGGAACCATCCGGCCATAGGGGTCCCGATGAGCTCCCGAGTCTGGACCGCCACGTCGTGAGGTATCAGTTTTGGCGTTCCCGCTGCCATCGCGAGCAGCTGTACTTGACATGAGCGTTCCATCGTGATGAACCACCAAACAGCCTCGGCGACGGTGTGGCCGACGGTGAGAAGGCCGTGGTTTTGCAGAATGGCGGCCTTGTTCGGTCCGAGTGCCTTGGCGAGACGGACTCCCTCGTCCATGTCGTTGACCAGCCCGTGATAGTCGTCATAGACGGCGTGGTCTTCGTAGAACGCACAGGCGTCCTGGGTAATCGGATCGAGGTGGATTCCCAAGGTGGCGAGCGCCCTACCGTGCATCGAATGAGAATGCGCCGCTGCCAGAGCATCGGGACGGGCCTCGTGCACCCGGGAATGGATCACAAATGCTGCACGGTTGACGGCACGAGACCCTTCGATCACATCGCCTTTGTGATCGACCAAGATAAGATCGGAGGCTTTGATTTTGGTGAACGACATCCCGAATGGATTCACCCAGAAACACTCAGGGCGTTCCGGGTCTCGCACCGTTATGTGACCTGCCACACCTTCCGAGAAGCCGAACCTGCCGAAGAGCCGGAACCCGGCGGCCAGCTGCTCCTTACGGTACTTGCGCTCCGCCTCGACCGAGTCAAAGACAGGCGGTTGCGGTAGTCCGCTTCCATCGGGGACCGGACCAGTGACGGCCGCTAAGCTTGAATCCAGGATGCTTGTCATCAGTTCCTCCTTGCAGTGATTACCGCACCGCGAGAGTTTCCCAGCGGTGGGTTGAATTGATGCACGACGCCGTGACTTGAGTTATGCGCCATGCGTTTACGTGTGTAGTGCGGCACCCGCGCTCCGGGGACCTCTGCAAGCTCCCGGTAGACCTTCCTACTGCCTTCAATCGGACCCGTGGTCACAGACGCGTCAAGCCCAACGCGAGAGATCGGTCATGACATCTATCCCAGATGCGCCGGTTGCGGTTTGGTCGGTACCACGATGACGGTGGGTCCGTCGGCGTTCAGCGCGGTGGTGAACTCGTGGGCCAGTTTTTCAGTGCTGTCGACGTTGACCGCGCGGCATCCGAACCCCGCTGCCAGGGAGGCGATGTCGAGGCCCGGCAGATCCAGCCCCGGCACCCCCGGTGTCTTCTCCAGTACCGCAAACGATTTCAGGATCGAGTACTCGCCGTTGCGCATCACGACGAACACGATGGGCAGCCGGTGCTGGGCAGCGGTCCAGATGGCCTGCACCGAGTATTGGAACGACCCGTCGCCGATGGTGGCGACCACGGTGCGCTTGACGCCGCGGGCGCGGTCTCCCAGGGCGATGCCGACCGCCCCTGGCACCCCCCAGCCGATGCCGCCGCTGGCAGTGGCGAAGAACGATCCCGGGCGGGTGGTGGGCAGAAATCGCGTTTGTTGGGTCTGCGTCGATGTCGATTCGGTGACCAGCGGCGAATCGGCGGGCTTGACGGTGCTCAACGTCGACCACACCGCATCGGGCGCGAGCGGTGCCGAGTCCGTCATGTCAACGGCGGCCGTCGGGGCCTGCGCAGCCGGGACCGGCCGGTCGCTGTGATCGTCGACCATGTCCACCAGCTGCTCCAGGACCAGCAGCGCGTCCCCGAGCACGCTGTCACCGACCGGCGCCGAGCCGGCCAGTCGCGGATCGTTGGTGATCTGCAGCAGTTCGGTGCCCTCGGGCAGATACTCGCCGGCCACGTAGGGGTAGTACCGGAACACCTGCGCCCCGATCACCACCACCAGGTCGTAGCCCCGCAGCGTCTCGGTGACACCGGCGACGGTCATCGGCAACTGTCCCTGGAAGAGTCGATGGTCCTCGGGGAACGACGCCCGATCGGGCAGCGCGCCGCCGTACACCGGCGCGCCGACCTTCTCCGCAAACGCCACACCGGCATCCCAGGCGCCGCTGCGATCGACTTCGGGCCCGAAGACCAGAGCCGGTCGCTGCGCACCGTTGATGCGCTCGGCGAATCCGCGCAGCCGCTCGGCATCCGGGCTGACCCGGTGACTGACCGTGCGGATCACCGCAGGTCCCAGCGCAGGTTTCTCCCAGTCGTCAAGCGGGATCGATAGATACACCGGGCCGGCCGGAGGCTGCACCGCGATCGTGTAGGCGCGCATGAACGCCGCGGGCACGTCCTCGGCGCGGGCGGGCTGATAGGCCCATTTCACCCACGGCTGCGGAAACACAGTTTCGTCCGGGTTGCTCAGATACGGTTCGCACAACACCATTTCGCGGGTCTGCTGACCGGCCGTCACGATCAGCGGGACGTTGCCCTTGTACGCCGCCACCAGGCTGCCCATCGCGTTTCCGGTCCCCGCAGCGGTGTGCACATTGACCAGGGCGGGCTTGCCCGTCGACTGGGCGAACCCGTCAGCCATCGCCAGCACCGAGGCCTCTTGCAACCCCAGCACATAGGTGAAGTCGTCGGGGAAGTTCTTCAAAAACGTCTGCTCGGTCGAGCCCGGATTACCGAACACCGTCGTCAGTCCCAGCGAACGAAGCAGGTCGTAGGTCACCTCGTGGACGGTCTTCTGATCGGCCATGGCCCTGCCGGTCCTCTCATCTGTTGAGCCTTGCCACCGCGTCGTGACAACGTACATCACCACCACGATCGCGGGAACCGCTGACGAAGTCGATGTACCCGGTGACAGCGTTGAGCACGGAATGCTGTGCCGGGGAACAATTTTCGACCTGTCCTGTCAGGGTTCTGCCAGGCTCTGGACAGGATTTAGTACGAAGACCGTGTACGGCCGCGGCTGGTACCTCGCGCAACGGGACGGGTTCAGTGACTCGGTTGAGCAGGTGCCCGACGAAGTTGTTCACCAAGCGTTCCCTCTCAGCGTGAACTGGATGCGGGTCTCGGGCGCAGTCATCTGGAGTGAGAGACAGAAGGAGACCGCATTCCGCAGACTCTGCGCCCGACAGCGGTTCCGATGTATGCGGGGCGACCGGGGGGCGGAGTGTTCCTTGCCACGGGCAACTATCCAGATCAAGAGACAGCGAGACACTGTGAATGACAACCACATTCGCGTTAGCGGTGCTTCGACTGCGCCCGCCGATCCGTCCGCGCACGCATGATGG
>CAVYPI010000114.1:0-14404 GCA_963770125.1 uncultured Actinomycetota bacterium
GATGAACGCACTGCAAACAGTTCACGCCCTATTCCCATCGAATGCGCGTCTCGGGCTCGCGTTCTTGTCCGGAGCACAGACGGACGCAATCTTCTCCACAGGCTTACGAAGGCCGATGGACCGCAAGTGGAAATCGACCGTTGGCCGTTAGTTCACGATCTGGACATCTGACCAATCGACGCGTAGTTCGCGTTAGTGGCCTCGAGACTGGACGGGGCTCGTCGACGTGGGTTTGGCTGGCCGGTGCGAACGCCTGCCGACGCGTGAACTGAAACCCAGCTGACCCTGCGGGAGCGACTACCTTGGAGGAAACATTGAAGTCGTGCGAGCGAACGCTGGTCGCGTCTGCCATCGCGTTGGGCATCGGATTGACAGTCACTCCAACCGCTTTGGCCGATGACATTGCGACCGACCCTTCTTCGCCAGGGCCGGTCGCAGTAACTCCGGCTGATCCGTCGGACAATGTTACCGATGCCGCAGCGACGGCGTGCGGGACGTTCGCCCAAGTGCTGGACGGCTCCTCGAACTATTACGGGGACTTTGCCGACAGTATCGAAGGTTCCGACTACTCAGATCCGGCTGTCGACAGCAGCAATGCGGTGGGCAGGACCGCGCTTCGGCAATCGGCCGCTGTAGCGATGGACGCGGCCAACACGCCCGGGTTGCAGCCGGAAATCGCCGATCCGATGCGGATTTGGTCGCTCGGCGCAACCAAGCTGCTCGTCAAGATGGGGCTGCGAATTCCCGGCGAGTACCTGAACTCCACCGCCACCGAGATGAACAACCAAGCGGAAAGGGTCCAAGAGGCCTGCGCTGCGGCCGGGACGCACGCCTAATCCGGTGAAGGGCTGTCTATTTGGCGCGCTAGCGCTCAGTTTGGTGCTGGCCGGTTGCGGTGGAGGAGCCGCTTCGGGCGTGTCGCAAGCACCGATGTTAGTGCCGGACTCTGCGCTTCCCGGGTTGCTCCTCAGTGACGACGAGCTCAACGCCATCATGGGGACCAGCGGGATGACGCCGCATCCGCCCGTCGCCCAGATGGGTGATCACCGCAACCTCCTGCCCAACCTCAACTGCCTGGGCGTGTGGCAAGTCAACGAAGCATCGATATACGAGTCCAGTCACTGGAAGTCGGTGCGGCAACAAATGCTTCGGGCACCGGATGCCGACCAATGGGATTTCCTCGTCGTCGAATCCATCGTCTCCTACCGCACCACCGATGGAGCGCGGGAATTCTTCACCGAGTCAACAGATCGATGGTCGAAGTGCACCAATCACAACGTCAACATTCAGCTCAACGGCAAACCGTTGCCCGCGTGGCGAAGTGGCGCACTGACCAAGACCGACACCCTGCTCGCAATGCCCTACACCCGAGGCGCAGGTGACCAAACCAGGCCTGCCAGCATGCGCTATCAGTCGTCGCCAACTTGATCCTCGACATCCAGGCGTGCAAGCCGCGGCAGGAGTCGCCGGTCACCCAAGCTGCCGATATCGCCGACAAGATCAAGTCGAAACTCCCGAGATAACAACGGAGTTCGAGCTACCGCCGCGCCAGCGCAGGAAGTATCGGTAGTACAGTGCCCGTCGCCACCTACGAACGTGATGAGGTCGAACATTTGCGCGCCGGCGTGGCCGTCACCGACCCCGAGCCACGGGGCGAGAAGGCCGTCGCCGCAACCGTGTCGTCGTGGTGTTCGACGGCGGTAGCGACCAGCCAGGGTGGTAAGCGGTGTTGTGGTTCCAATAGTCGCCGTCGCTTGGTGCATCCATACCTACGACTGTGCCAGCTTCAGGAGCCGTCGCCTTCCGCCGCACTGCCGGAATTCGCTTTCGGCTGGTTGCAAGTCGCGCCGGACTGCGTCGGCTCGCTCTCGTGCTGCTCGTCTTCGGTTGGCTTGTCAACGGTGGCAACGGGATCCGATGCTGGCGAAGTAGTACCTTGATCGGCCCCGGACTGCGGCACCGCCTTCTCGCTCTCGCGCACCACATTGGTCAGTAGCTGCGCGTCGGGACACTCGAGCACGGCACCGTTGTCGGTGACGCCGCATGTGTTGGCGGTGCGGCACGTGACCGAGGGAGACCCGTCGGGGTTGACCGGCAGGTCCAGTGTGCTCTGGTTCAGGTGCCCATAGAGGTACGCGACCAACGAATTGACGGCGGCCACCTGATTGAGGACATCGGCAGGCGCATTCGAGTTGTAGTCGTACTGGTAGCCGACGTCGACGACCCGAGGGCATCGGTGTCGGTCGGCGATGGGAAGGGGTTGACCCGGGGATTGTTGTGCGCAGCGATGTTCCGGCTCCCGCGGCACTAGCAGTGCCGCCTGCTGCTAAACTACGGCCGCCACCGCGCCGAATTCGATGCCGCCCCGGGCTCGAACGTCCTCACGATCGACAGTGCTCAGCCGCCGGTCAGAAAGGCTCGTTCGGTTCGCCCTCGGTGGGGTTGTCGAAGTCATCTGTCCCGGAGGCGGTGTGGGCAACGTCGTGCCCCTCACCAACCCGTACACAGCCGGCAGTGCAGTCTTGCATCACCATGGTGTCAGTGCCACCATGCACCACTCGCCACCGCCAGGCGGTTTGAATGATGGTTTGGTCGGCAAGCATCGCGTCGCGCTCACCAACGGTGCAGTGCAGCGTCCGCGTTGCGCTGTCACACGTCTCGTGAAGCAACTCATGTTCGGAGAGCTCCAGCGGATTGCGAATCAACCGGACACCGAAACGCTCCATCTTGTCGTGTGACTGGAGCCGCTCGGCGATGCCGGCCAAGACCGCCTCGTCGTCATCGCTCAGCGGCGAGGTGTGACCGAAGTCGTCCGGCTGGGCGAACTCCATGCCGATGACGCCTACACCACCGCTGACCGAATCGTCGAATCGGATCGCTGTGGTGCTCAGACCCTTCTCCGGGAACGCCGACCGCTCGATCGGAGTGGTCTCGGTCTTTCGCGGTGCGCGCATAGTGTGCTCGACGAAGACCTCTCCCGGCTCCGGCTCGAAATGCTTGTGCAGCAACCAGATACCGAAGCGCCGCCACGCATCGGTCGAGACGAGACACTGGCCCAGCTCTTCCAGGCAGGCGCGGTCGTCCTCGCGCAGCTCTCCGACGTCGGTGGCATCCATGTCGGGCAACGCCGCGTAATCCTCAACGCCGTGATCTCGCATCGTCAGCATCGCTTCATCTCCTTCATCGATGTAATTGGTACAGCGATCTCCAAACAGCTGTGAATAAGCCGGGATGCTAGCAGTCGGAACCGCGCTGAACGCCAGGATTGTCGCGAACGCCACCGCACGGGCGCTTGGTCGTATCAACCGTTTACCGGCAGTTTGGATGATGTCCGTTCGGAGGGGGCGGGCTGCTCGCGCGCTCGGCTGTCGTGCCGTGTCAGGCAGGCTGGTCGAACTGCAGATGGTGCAGCGCGGCGTAGACGCCGTCGAGTTGCAACAGCTCCTCGTGGGTGCCGTCTTCGACCACCACGCCGTCCTTGATGACGATGATCTTGTGTGCGTCGCGCAGGGTGCTCAGACGATGAGCGATCGTGATGACCGTGCGGCCGGCCATCAGTCGTTCCATAGCCTCGATCACCAGATGCTCAGACTCGGCATCCAGCGCCGCCGTTGGCTCGTCGAGAATGAGGATGGGGTTGTCACGGATCAGCGCGCGAGCAATCCCAATCCGTTGGCGCTGACCGCCGGAGAGCGTCGAACCGCGGTCGCCGACCAAGCTGTCGTAGCCGTGGGGCATGCGGGCAATGAACTCGTCGGCGTTGGCGAGTTTGGCCGCCTCAATGATTTCGTCGTCGGTGGCATCAGGGCGGCCGAAGGCGATGTTGTCGCGGATAGTTCCACGTAACAGCACCGTGTTCTGCAGCACAAAGCCGATCTGGGTGCGGAGTCCGTGAAGTGTGTAGTCGGAGATGTCGACACCGTCGATTGTGATCCGACCGCTGTCGAGGTCCCGGAAGCGCGGGATGAGGCTGACGAGGGTGGATTTGCCGCTGCCTGTGGGGCCGACGATTCCCACCATCTGCCCCGGATCGATCGTGAAAGAGATATCACGTAACACCGGCATCTCCGGGTCATAGCCGAAGGAGACATCCTCGAATGTGATCTCACCCTTAAACGGCGGCGGGTCGGCCGGCGCGGGACGTTCCGGGATCACGATGTCGGCGTCACACACCGCGGTAACCCGCTGAAACCCCACTGACACCTGGGCGATGGTGTTGGTCATTTGGGAGAGCGCGCGCACCGGTTGGAAGAACCGGGCGAGGTAAGCGAGAAAGACGGTCAGCGCGCCCGCGGTCATCGTGCCCGCCAGGATGAGTAGAGCACCCCGCCACAGAACCAGGCCCGTGCACACTGCGATCACCAGGCTGACGACCGGCGAAAGCAGCGCCGACAACCGTCGCGTCTTGAGCCACGCCGTCACGGTTTCCCAGCTGACTTTCCGCAGTTGGCGGTCTTCGTAGTCCTCGCGGGAGTAGGCCTGCACCACCTCGATCGACTGAAGGCCCTCCTGCAGCGTGGCGAGCAGATCGGACTGGCGAGTGCGCACCTCCTTAACGGCCGTCCTTATGGCTTTGTTAACGCGCACCAAGAAGAGGATCAGCAGAGGAGTTACCGCGAGCGCGATCAGAGCGAAATCCCAACGCAGCCAGAACATCACAACAATCATCGCGACGAGCGTCAGCGCGTCGGTGAAGATATTGAGGGTGGAGGTCGACGCGAAGCTCTGGATCGTCTGAACGTCAGTTGTGAGGGTGCTGAGGACGGTGCCGACC
The DNA here is from genome assembly GCA_963770125.1 of uncultured Actinomycetota bacterium. GTDB lineage: Bacteria > Actinomycetota > Actinomycetes > Mycobacteriales > Mycobacteriaceae > Mycobacterium. The sequence goes on from CAVYPI010000114.1 coordinate 4,775, forward strand.
CGGTTGGTGTCGTAATAGGCGAGGGAAAGTTCCTGCAAGTGGTGATACAGCCGCACGCGCAGATCGTTTCCGACGCACTGCCCCAACCTCTCGGTCGAATAGCTGGCGACATAGAAAGCGGCGCCGCTCACCACGGCGATCACCACCGTTACGATCCCTGCCGCCGCCGCGATATGGGCCTTGGTTGTGCCGCCCACCATCGGTAACAGCCAGGCAATCCATCCGGGAGGGCGATGGCTTGCCACGACATTGTCCAGGATGATCTTGAGCGGCCACGGCGCGGCCAGACTCATAGCCATCGACACCAGCGTTGCCGCCAGGATGATCGCGAGGATCCGCCGGTAAGGGCGCAGCAGTTCACGGAGCAGCGGGGGCACAGCGGGCGTCTCCTGTTAGCAGACTGTGTCTAGCCGAACCGTAGCAGCGGTCGACGCCCCGCGCGGGGGCGATGATCGCTGATCACCGATGGTGATCCGGGTGCCACCGAGATCGCCGCTCCCGCAGATGGATCACGGACGCCATGCCGGGTGCTTGTTTCGACATTGTTCAGAACGAAGATCGATACTCATGCCGCAGCGGAACCGCCAGCGACGGGCCCATGGTCCTCAGTGAGCGATACCTGCGAGCGAATTCCTTCGTGGTGCCCTTGCCGGCGCCACCGCACCGGAGGGTGGTCCGTTGGAGAAGTTCAGGCCCTCGATCGACTGGGTAACCAGCTCGTCGCGTCTACCTGGTGGGTCCTCGAGGCCTGGGCGATCAGCGCCGCGTGTGTGTTGGCGATCGCCGTCCTGCTGATTCGCTACACCACATGGGCAAAGAGATTCTGGAGCGTCACCGTTGACTATTTCACCGGCAGAGCCAGTCTGACTGTGTGGACCGCGCTGGCGGTTTTGCTGCTTTCGGTGATCCTCGAGGTGCGTATCGCCGTGTTGCTCAGCTACTACAACAACGATCTGTTCTCGGCTCTGCAAGTTGCGTTCCAGGGTGCGGGCGCGCACAACGCGGCGCAGCGCAGTTCGGGAATACACGGCTTCTGGGTCGCGATCGGAATCTTTTGCATCCTGGCCGTAATCCATATCGGCCGGATCCTGTTCGACACCTACTTGACCCAGCGCTTCATCATCCGCTGGCGGGTGTGGTTGACCGACCGTCTCACCGGGGATTGGCTCACCGGCCGCGCGTATTACCGCGGCAGGTTCATCGCACCGACGATCGACAACCCTGATCAGCGTATTCAGCAGGACATCGACATTTTCACCACCGGGATTGGCACCGGCCCCAACGTTCCGTCGTACTACTCGCAGAGCATGTTGCTGTTTGGAGCGGTCAACTCGGTGGCTTCCGTGGCGTCGTTCGCCGTGATCCTGTGGCGACTTTCGGGGTCACTGACATTGTTTGGGGTTGAGATCCCCAAGGCGTTGTTCTGGATAGTCATCGCCTATGTGCTGACGGCTTCTTTGATCGCGTTTCGGATCGGTCATCCGCTCATCCGATTGAGTTTTCGCAACGAGCAGACAAACGCCGCGTTTCGTTATGCGCTGGTGCGGTTGCGTGACGCCGCGGAGGCGGTCGGCTTCTACCGTGGCGAACAAGCCGAGCGCGAGCAACTCGATACGCGATTCGCCGCCGTCATCTCCAACTACCGGCGCTACGTCCGACGGACGCTCGGTTTGATCGGATGGAACTACTCGGTTACCGAGACGATCCTTCCGCTGCCGTTCGTGCTCCAGGCGCCGCGGTTGTTCGCAGGCACGATCAAGTTGGGCGACGTGACACAGTCCGCGGGCGCGTTCGGCAAGATCGAGTCGGGTTTGTCCAACGAACGCGCCCGCGAACTGCCGGTCCTGCCAGCCGAGCCAAGTCCCGACGACTCCGTCGAGCTGGACGGCGTCGAGGTGCGCACACCCGCCGGCGACCGGCTCATCGATGCGCTCGATCTGCGGCTGGAGCGCGGCGACTCCATGGTCATCAGCGGCCCGTCGGGCAGTGGCAAGACCACACTGTTGCGCAGCCTCGCTGAACTATGGCCGGCGGCGAACGGCCTCTGGCGCAGGCCTGCCGATGACCACGCGACGATGTTCTTGTCCCAACTGCCGTACCTGCCGCTGGGCGATCTGCGCACGGTGGTGTCGTACCCGGCCAGATCAAACGACATCGCCGACGACCGGCTACGCGATGTGCTCACTCGGGTTTCGTTGGCCCATCTGCGTGATCGGCTCGACGAGGAACAGGATTGGGCGAAGGTCCTCTCACCGGGGGAGCAGCAGCGCGTCGCGTTCGCCCGCGTGTTGCTGACCAGACCAAGGCGGTGTTCCTCGACGAAGCCACCTCCGCGCTGGATGAGGGCCTTGCGCTCGCGCTGTACGAGCTGCTGCGCACCGAGTTGCCGGACACCATCGTGGTCAGCGTCAGTCATCGCAGCTCGCTAGAAGAGCACCACAAACACCAGCTGGAACTGCTCGGAGAGGGTGTCTGGCGGTTGGAGCGACTCGCGTCCAAGCAATGACGTCGCCGCACTACGTGATCCCTTGCGCGAGAAGCCTGCCTGATACCTCTGCTCGGCTCAACTCGCTCACGAATCGAGCGTGAGGGATCAGCCGAAGAACTGTCGAGAAAGAGCCGAAACACTGTCAGGCATCCGCCAAAGCCGCAACGTTAAGCATCACTCGAACTTGTGAGGCGCTCCACGGGTTTTCGTGGGCGCCTTTGTGCTGGTCGGCGGTGGTTTTGGTTGTGGCGCAACGCTGTCGGCGTTTCGCGGGTGAAATGAGGGACGCGCACGCGGTGTGGCTCTAGGTTTCGGGGTTACCACACCAACCGCAACCGGAGGCACCGCGTGCGCGTCAGTACTGCATTTAACCGTCTGCTGCAGATCCCCGGGGCGTGGGTGACCGATGTCGTCATTGGTGAGCGCGACGTCGAAGTCACCCTGCGTCCCATGGCCCACCGATTGCAATGTCCGTGCGGGATACTCAGCTCGGCGGTCTATGACCGGCGGCGGCGGCGCTGGCGACACCTCGACCTGGACATCCGTCGGTTGTGGCTGGTCTATGAGATCCGCCGGCTGGACTGCCCGGACTGCGGAGTGCGCACCGAGGAGCTGCCTTGGGCGCGCCCGGGCGCGCGGCATACCCGCGATTTCGAAGACATGGTGCTGTGGCTGGCCCAGCGCACCGACCGCACCTCGGTGGCTACCCTGATGCGCTGCGGCTGGGAAACCGTCACCGCCATCATCAACCGTGGGGTCGCTGAGCTGCTCGACGCCCGCCGGCTGCAGACCTTGTACCGGATCGGTGTCGACGAGGTCTGCTACCGCCACCCGCACCGCTATCTGACCATCGTCGGTGATCATGACACCGGCACCGTCGTCGACATCCAGCCCGGACGCAGCGAGCAGTCCTTGGTGAATTTCTATGAAGGCCAACCGGATTCGGTCGTGTCGGGCATCGAGGTGGTCAGCATGGACGTATCGGCGGCCTACCGCGCTGCCACCCGCACCCATGCTCCCCAGGCCACCATCTGTTATGACCCGTTCCACATCATGCAATGGGTCAACCGCGCCCTGGACCGGGTCTACGCCGAGGCTGCCACCGGGCCCGGCCGGGCCGCAATGAGCACCCCAGACTGGAAGGCCACCCGCTGGGCGTTGCGCACCGGGGAAAACGAACTCACCGACGACAAACGCGCCCTGGCCAACCAGATCGCACGCACCAACCGCCGCATCGGCCGCGCCTGGACGCTCAAAGAACAGCTGCGCGACGTCTACCGCACCCACCATCCACCCGGCGGCACCCGCCAGTATCTTCGCCGCTGGATCACCGCCGCCAAACGCAGCCGCATCAACGCCTTCGTTCACCTGGCCAAACGGTTCGAGGTCTACTTCGAGGAAGTCATCGCCGCGATCGAACTCGGCATCTCCAACGCCCTGATCGAAGGCATCAACGCCAAGATCCGACTCATCAACGCCCGCGGCTACGGACACCACTCGGCCCAAACACTCAGCTCAATGATCTATCTCTGCCTCGGCGGACTACAGGTCAAGCTACCCACAACAACCTGAGGAGTCGCACTTGTGACCTAGGGATTACTAATGGCTACATCTCGCGTCTCCTGGGGATTGCCTATTTTTCTTGTGCAGCAACAGGTTTGGCGGCATCTCGGCTCTGCTGAGAACCCTCAGGGAAGCGGCTGCGTGGCTGGTAAGCCCTCAAACCACGGGACCGAGACGGGTGCGTCGAGGTCACCTGTGAGATAGTGCTGCAGCACCGGACCCAACGTCTTGGCCAGCGTCTCCCCATCCAGTTCGGTCACCGCCGGCAACTCGAGGATGTAGCGGCAGTAGGCCACGCCGAGTACCTGCGAGCTGACCATCGCCGCCCGTCGACGCGCCTGCGGGTCGTCGCCGGTCAAGTCACGGACGAACTTCAGAAGCTGACCTTCGAAGATCACCTGAAACTGTTGTGCAGCAGCCTTATTGGTACCGGCAGAACGCAGCAGCAAGGTGATGAACTCGTCGGACAGCGTACCTTCCCAGCGGGAAATGACGTGGTGGGCAAGCATCTCCCCGATATGCTCCCGTGGCAGGGCCGAGGCCTCCGGCAGGTGCAGGTCGACGTCGACGGCGGCGGCAAACAGGCCCTCCTTGTTTCCGTAGTACCGCATGACCATCGATGGGTCGATGCCGGCGGCAGCGGCCACCGCCCGGATCGTCGTGGCTTCGTAGCCGCGGGTGGCCAGCATCTGCCGCGCCGCGGCCAGGATCGCGTTCCTCGTCTTTTCGGACCGCTGGGTAAATGCCATGCGAACAAGTGTAGGCCAACGCCGTTGGCAGACTCGGGAAGCGCTGCGCGGATTCGCCTTTGCCGCCAACCATTGATTGCCAACGTATGTTGGCCTACATACCGACATCCAGCACGACACCCGGCCGTCCCCGGGGGTGGTAGCCAGCGCTGACGGGGCGTTCGAGTTCGCGGCCGCGACGGCGTCCATTGATATTGGCCACTACGTCGGACAAGTTCTCGGAGACCCTCGTCCTCGTGGTGAGTGATGAAGTGACAGCCTATCTGTGGCTCAAGGCCTTCCAAGGAATCAGCCGTAGAGTGAACGTCGGCCGTTATACCGGCTAAGTACCGGGAAGGAACGTAACTGTGCAACGTACGGAGGACGACAGCTGGGACTTGGCGACCAGTGTGGGAGCGACCGCCACCATGGTGGCCGCCGCGAGAGCACGCGCGACCAGGGCCGCCGAGCCGCTCATCGACGATCCGCTCGCCGAGCCGCTTGTCCGCGCCGTGGGGGTCGAGTTCTTCACGCGATGGGCGACGGGCGAGCTCGACCCCGCCGACGTCGATGAGCCCGGTGCGCCGTGGGGGATGCAGCGGATGACCGACCTCATGGCGGCCCGCACGCGCTACTTCGACGACTTCTTCAGCGAGGCGACGGCCGCGGGCATCCGGCAGGCGGTCATTCTGGCGTCCGGTCTCGACTCGCGCGCCTACCGCCTGGCGTGGCCTGCGGGAACGGTCGTCTTCGAGATCGACCAGCCGCAAGTGCTCGAGTTCAAGATCGCCAAGGTCGCCGAGCTTGGGGCGCAACCGAAGGCCGAATTACACGTTGTTCCAATTGATCTCAGGCAAGACTGGCCCGCCGCGCTGCGTCGCGCAGGTTTTGACTCCGGCGGTACGTCGGCGTGGATCGCCGAAGGCCTTCTACCCTTCCTGCCCCCGGATGCTCAAGACCGGTTGCTCGACAGCATCACGGCGCTGAGTGCGGTCGGCAGCCGGCTCGCGACCGAGACTTTCTTCCAGTCGACCGATGCCGAGTCCGTGCAGAGTCAGCAGTCGATGCAGAGCCTTACCGAACGCTGGCGTGAGCACGGGTTCGATCTGGAATTCGCCGGCCTTGGTTACGACGGCGCACGCAACGACGTCGAAACCCACCTCGCGAACCTGGGTTGGACATCTGTGCGCACTGTGCTGCCACAGCTGTTGGCCAACAACGGATTACCGCCGATGTCGGGGGATGCCGTAGGTGCCGCGATCGCGAATAACTACTACTGCACCTCGATCCTGCGGGGTGTAACCGGCCAGCGGTAGGCCGTACGCACCGGCTACGCCTCGCCATACGCCGTCGCCGCGGCATTCCGCCGCCACCACGGCCACCCACGCCGGCGACGACAGCAGGCGGCGCCGAAAACCCCGAGCATCGGCAGTGAACGAAGCACGTCCTGCATCCGGTGTCGGAAAGGCGTGATCAAACAACGCACTGGCGTCTACGACGTCACGACCCGCAACGATTGTCGTGGGTCAGCGCGTCCTAGTCGGCGTCCAACAGCGGGGTCGATGTGAACACCACCATTGTTCGAACCTCACTCTCCCAACGCGTTTCGCGTTCCCGCGGTGCAGGCATGCGATCGACGACGCATCGTCCTGGTGAGTCTTGAGCCTACCGATCGGGGTATTGGTTTTAGCTACCCGCGTGTAGCACTTGTCTACGGGTTGGCTGCTATGTCCCTTCCCGGTTGGGCGATGCCGGCGAGGACGATCGCCAACATCCGGTCTGCTTCGTGGTCGTCGGTGGTTTCGGTGGCCATCGCTATGGCGTTGACGAGGGTGATGACGTCGGGGAGCGTGACGTCGATGCGGACCGCGCCGCCGTCTTGGGCACGTTGCAGTAGTGACGTGCCGATCGCATCAACCGCCGCCTGGGATGCGGCGACCAGTTCTGAGTCGTCGCGACGACCGGTGGCGAAGGCCGCCGCCAGACCGTGCTTGGCACTGACATGTTCGATGTAGGCGCGCAGCCAGCGAGTGAGCGCTCGGCCTGTATCAGGGTCGGCGTTGAGTTCTTCGCCGAGTAGGCACAGTGCTTCGACTTCGCCCACGCACACCGCGACTAACAGGTCGCGGCGGTCGGGAAAGTGGCGGTAGAGAGTGGCGTTGCCCACCCCGGCGCGGCGGGCGATCTCGTCTAACGAGACGTCCGGGCCGTACGCGGTAAATAGCTCGTCGGCGGCCGCGAGCAGCGCCTCGTAGTTGCGGCGGGCGTCAGCCCGCATCGGTGGATGAACAAGATGGCCCAGCCCGGAGCGAGCGGCGCTCATCGGTGGCGCTTTCGGCATTGCGGTGGTCCTCACTGATGTGCTTGCTAACCGGGGAATTCCCCAGTTATGGTAGCTCTGGGTATAAGTGGGGAGTTCCCCAGATAGGTTGGAGAATCCACCCGCCACCCCGTAGTGGAGGAGTGTTGTGTTGAAAATCCTGAGTTACCTCGTCAAACGCGACGGCATGGCCACAGAGGAGTTCGTCGCCTATTACGAGAATCACCATGTACCACTGATCTTGAGCCTGGCGCCGCCACCTATGGTCTACAAGCGGCACTACCTGCAGCGCGGTGACGCGGTGAACATCGGGGAGGCAGGCATTGACTTCGATGTAGTGACCGAGCAGGTGTTCGCTGACCGGGCGGCATTTGAGTCCTGGATCGACGCAGTGACCGCGGGAGACGCCGGCGAGCGAGTCGCAGCAGACGAGGCTCGGTTTCTTGACCGCTCCCGTACGCGGTCCTGTGTTGTCAGCGACTACGTCACCACGGCATAAAGGGTGTCGGACAACTGGCTGCGCTCGAGTCGGCGGCAGTGGTTGATCTAGCCGTTGGCGCTGCCTGCGGTGGCGAGCCCACGATGCTCGGGCCTCGTCGACTGGCGTAGCGGTGCCGCATGCACGGCGGAGAAATCCGCAGTGAGATAGGTTGCGCCAGAGACGAGTACACCTGTCGCCAACGTTGCGATTGTCTTTGATGCAGTCTCGCTGCGCGTTGCTTCTCCGGTCGCCTGCGCGCTACCCCATCGACGTACTCGTCGATCCGGTCCTTGATCTTCGATATCGACAGTATCCGCACATGTCTCGGCACAACCGCGGGGGCGGTAATGTCGGTCATCCCTGGCGAGTTGATGGTTGACCAGCGTCGTCGGCGCCCTGGTGAAGCGGAAGGTCCTTCGATGCTCGTGGACGTTGGCGCAGGGCCGTCGTTCCGACCAGCAGCAGGGTCAGCACTGCGGCGACCACGGTGATCGCAGCGTATGGTGATGGCTGCCAACCGGTTTCGGTGAAGCCGAAGAGGCCGGCGGTACGCGACAGGGCGAACGCCACCAGCGATCCCATGGCCCCGATTGCGGCGGCCAGTTGCAGCCAGGCCGGCCCACCGGCCAGGATCAGCACTGCCAGCGCGCAGAACACGCTGCCCTGCAGCAGGAAACCCGACCCTACCGCGGGGACATCACGGTAACCCTGGATGTAGAGGTAGGCGTGTACGACGCCGCTGACTGCCAAGGATGCGCTGATGGCTGTCCGTAGAATGAGGTTCACGATCTTCATGTGAGCTTCTGGTCCTTCAGTGCGAGGGCCTGCTGGCCCTTGGTGTAACTCACCTCGCGGACGCCCAGCGCTTCGCGCAGCTTCCCGGCAGGCAGCATCACCGGTTTAGGTGCCGGACCCTGCCCCGGAGCGGGCAGCGGATAGGCAGTGGTGGTGCCGCTGTAGAACCTGACGTTGCCCTCAGTCTTGGAAAACAACTGGTGCACATGGCCGTTGAGGCATGTTATCGAGGAGAACCGTTTCAGATAGCTCAGCGCCTGCGTGGCGTCGTCAGTGCCCCACCCCCAGTCCGGATACATCGCGAACAGGGGAATGTGGCTGAACACCACGATGGGCGTGTCGCTGGACAGTCCCGCAACGTCCTTTTCGACGAACTCGAGCTGGTCGGTGCCCAGCTGCCCGAGCTTTTGCATGTTCAATGTATTCACCAGCCCGATGAGGTGCACACCGGCGATGTCAAAGCTGTACCACCCGTCTCCGCGGGTGCCGCCGCCGAAGGCTTGGCGGTATTTCTGCCCCGCGTCGTCTGTCGAGTCATGCTCACCGGGCACGGTGAACACGTGCCGCGTGTTCAGCCCGGTCAGCATCTGCTTGACCTGATCAAACTGAGCAGGTGTCGCCAAGTGTGTGAGGTCACCGGTGTGGATCACGAAATCGGGTGTGTAGCCGAGACCGTTGATCTGGCCGATGGCGTGGTTGAACGTATCGGTCACGTTGGGATTGGCCGGTCCGTTGAAACCGATGTGGCTGTCGCTGATCTGGGCGAACCGCAGCGCGGGTGTGGCCTGTTGCGCGGCGCCGGCCGATCCGGCGACGTGCGAAATGACTTCACCCCCGGCGACTGTCAGCACCACCGCCGCGCCGAACCAGGCACCGTGCCGTATGAGCTGACGTCGGGTCATGCCTGCCGGATCGTTTTCGGCGCTCATTTGGTCACCACCACGGTGCCGGTCATGAACGGGTGGATCGAACAGATGTAGTCGAAGGAGCCAGGGGTGGTAAACGTGAAGCTGTATGTGCCGTGGGTGTCCATCCCAGGCGAGTGGAAGGAACCATCTTTAGCCGCGACGGTGTGTGGCTCCTCGTCCTGGTTAGTCCAGGTGACCGTCGTGCCGACAGGGACGGTCAACGTCACCGGGTTGAACTTGAAGTCAGTGATGGTAACCGCTGTACCGCCTTGAGGTGCCGGTGAGTCTGCAGTCGTCGCTGACGCTGAAGCAGAAGGCGACTGCATGCCAGGCATGGCCTGGCCGGA
>CAVYPI010000115.1:0-9937 GCA_963770125.1 uncultured Actinomycetota bacterium
GCACGGCGGCGGGCCGTCTGGGCGCGGCACTCCCGGCGCTGTGACCGCAGTCGATCACCGTCACGCTCGCTCAGCAGCCGGCCGACTCGAAGAGACGTGACACCGCCTCGGTGCGGTTGCCTTGACACGATTTCCACTGGTCCCGGCTTGAGAGTCATTGCCAGACAGCCAAATTCGGTCCATGTCCAACTGGGGGCAAGTGTAGGCCATGCCGGCTCGCGGCCCTTCCATCGCTGGGCGCGTGTAGTGGCTACGCAGGAAGCCGTGCAGCGCGATGAAGGCCTCGTCGCATAATGCTGGTCCGGGCCGTGTCATCGTTCCCTCTCTGCGGGAGGACGGCCCCAGCCTGAACCTCATCCATGCCCGGACACGGCTACCTCGTCCGCGGGCGCAACCGCTGGGTGGCCGCACGCAGGGGGATCAGGCGTGCGCGTGCGTGTGGTCCTCCAGCACCTCACGCTGGTGAACGTGCGAGTGTGAATGCTCAGCACCGTCATGAACATGGCTGTGCTCGTGCTCAACGTGGTCGTGATCATGCCCGGTGTGCGCGTGGGTATGGGTCGCCTCGCCGTGGCTGTGTTTGTGAGCATGCGGATCGTCATGGGTGTGTTGTTCGGTCATCGGGTGTTCTCCTTCATGTTTGGAACTTCTACGGTCGGCAGCGCCGTGATTCCGGCATTGCTGCGATGATGTCCGGGAACCCCTGGGCCAGCATGTTCAGCGTTGAACACAGCATCGACCACGAGTTGACGCACGTGATCGTTCTCCAGCCGGTAGATGATCTGTGTGCCCTCGCGACGTGTCCGCACCAGCCGCGCCATCCGCAATTTCGCGAGATGCTGAGATACCGAGGGCGCTGGCTTCTCGACGTGCTCGGCAATCTCGTTGACCGACATCTCGGTATGGGCAAGAGCCCACAGCACCTGAATGCGTGTGGCATCGGAGAGCATCCGGAACACCTCGACGATCAGCGCGGTCTGATCGTCGGGCAGCCTGGACCCAAACTCTCGATTGTCTGCATTCATACGCAGATAGTAGCAGAATGGAGGAGAGGCGACGATCCGCGAACCGAGGGCAACCATAGGCACGCGCGCCTCGTCGGGCTTGGCGATGGCGTCGTTGAGGCCCCTCACGTAGGTGGCGTGATGCTTGCTGTGGTGAATCTCGTTGATTTGACCCGAGATATGGGGCTCAAGCTCTCCGTAGTCGTAGTCCAGGTCTGGCAGCGTGCACTCCGGCCATGGTGTTCCTTTCCGATCTTCAGTTGTCGATTTGCGTCCGCAAGGGCTTCACTGGGGCTACTGATCGGCGATGTGCAATCGATCCTCTCGCAGCCTATGGACATCTCATTTATCTGTCCAGCCATTCATGTGTTCACCTGATAATATGGAAATTGCGGGCCGGTCGTGAGCGACATCGATGCAGCACATCATGTCGCGACTTGCCATCAAGGCCGTAGCGACGCCGCGGCCGACCCGCGCAAAGCCTACGTCGCCATCTCGTCAGAGTGGCCGAAGTGCCAGCGGCACAGTGGTTTTCACGTCTAAACGGCGCACTCGAACGCGCTAGCGGAGATTGCCTGATCACCGCCGAACGTCCACGCACAAGTTCGTACTCGACAATGGTGGAGCTAGTAACTTCAGGCGCTCGCCCAGCGGAATGGGATCAACCAGTGAAGTTTTGGGACCACCGCTGTTCTATCCTGCCGAATCGCCAGACCGATAGCGCAATCAGCCAGGAGACGACGAAGAGTCCGACGATGATGTAGCCGACGTAGTCCAGATTGATACTCGCGACCGTCGCGAGCGGACCGGAATCGATCTTGAGTCGATCAGCGAGGACGCCGATCAACTCAATCGTTCCGATGATTAGCGCGACTGCCACAGAGATCGACGTGATGGTGAGGTTGTAAAAGACTTTGCGTACGGGCTTTGCAAAGGCCCAGCCGTAGGCGTAGTTCATGAAGACGCCATCTGTGGTGTCCATCAGGCACATTCCGGCTGCGAACAGGATGGGAAGGACCAGGATGGCGTAGAACGGCAGGTTGAATGCGGCCGCTCCGCCGGCAAGGACAAGAAGCCCGACTTCGGTTGCCGTGTCGAATCCGAGTCCGAACAGCACGCCGATCGGGTAGATGTGCCATGGCTTGGTCACCGACTTCGTGAGGCCGCCGAGGAAGCGGTTCATGAACCCACGTGATTCCAGTTGCCGCTCCAGCGCGGCCTCGTCGTAGCGGCCCTGCCGCAGTTCGCGGAACACCTTGATGATGCCGAGCAGGGCCACGAGGTTCAGGATCCCGATAATCCAGAGAAAAATTCCCGATACCGACGGACCGATCATGCCCGTGACGGTGTGCAGTGCGGAGTCTTCGTCTTCGACAGGCCCCACCAGAGCCCGGACACCCACCGCCAGGAGAAAGGCGAGTGTAAAGACAATGGTGGAGTGACCCAGCGAGAACCAGAAACCTACCGATAAAGGCTTCCTGTCGACGCCGGCCTCGACGTTATCGGCGATCAGTTTGCGCGTGGTGTTATCCACGGCGGCGATGTGGTCTGCGTCGAAGGCGTGTCGGAGCCCGAGTGTGTAGGCCAGGACTCCGACCCCGACGGTAAAGATCGGATGGTCGCCACCCAGGTGATAGTTGTTGGGCACGACGAAGGCGAACAGCACAATGAAGCCGACAAGATGAAGCAGAAGGATGAACCCGTACATCCCGTTAAGCGATGCCTTGTCGGCTCGCGACAGGCTCCGGCGGAACCGGGTGAGGCCGGTCACCCTGCTCTCGGCCACAGATTCGGTTGCCATCACCGACGATCGCTCGCGCTGGCGGCGCGGAACTTAGAATGTGCGGTTGCAGGCACATCTCCTCCGTTTCTATGAGGACGCCTACTGCTGCGTCGGACGATTCATCAGCATATCCATCCATCTGTTCATCTGTCTAGGTGAACAGATGGGATGGAGAATTCAATGGCCTGCATCCGCTCGGCCTGCGCGCAATCATGCTCGGCACTACACCGTCTGAGTGCTCGGCGAGCACCTGGGCGAACGTCGTCCGGTCGATGCGGGTCACAACCCCGGCTAGGCACGAGACCACCCTTCAAGCGAGTCTCAGAACTAAAGATTTGAGACATGCCGCCGGGGGCGGTTGGGCAACAGAAACTGCCAGTTGGACCCGTCTCACAACATGCCTCAAAATAGCCGTCGCATATTGACTCTTTCTGAGACTTTTGAGACGATGCTGGTATGACACTCGGCACCACACCCGTCGCGACTGAAACCCAACTCGGCTACGCCCGAGTCAGCACCGGACACCAGTCTCTCGACCAGCAAGTCGATGCCTTGACGGCAGCGGGCGTTGCCACCGCTCGCGTCTACAGCGACAAGCTGTCGGGCACTTCGACGCGCGAGCAGCGGCCTGGTCTTGCCGCATTACTGGACTACGCACGCGAAGGCGACGCCATCGTGGTTGTTGGGATTGACCGCTTGGGCCGGAATGCCGCTGAGGTCATGATGACGATCCGCGAACTTGGTGAGCGCGGGATTGTGCTGCGGTCCTTGCGCGAGGGCATCGACACATCGAACGCTACGGGTCGGATGGTGGCGGGCGTCCTCGCGAGTCTGGCCGAACTTGAACTGGAGTTGGGGCGAGAACGCCGTACGGCGGCACGGAACGCACGTCGTGCACGCGGTCAGCACGTCGGACGACCAAAGGCGTTGGATGACAAGAAAGCTGCGCTGGCGCAGCGTATGCACGCCAGTGGTGAATCCGCCACCACCATCGCGACGACTCTAGGAGTAAGTAGAGCCACCGTCTACCGAGTGCTCACTGCTGATTGAGTTATGAGGCGGCCGCGCATCGCCTATGCACGTTCACGCAGCATCCGTGCGACCAGAAGGATATTTCGCTTTCTCCTGACTGGAAGGTTGACTCGCTCGACGTGAACAGACACTCGACCGCCAACACCTGATGGGGGCACAGGTATTCGGCTCCTACCGGGACAACCCTTCCCGGTTGAGCAGGCTGGGTGAAATGCCTCCTGCTACACCTATCAGCAGGTACTCCAAAAAAGCCAACGAGGTTGGACCGAATTCTTCCCATACTCCGACTTGCGATCTGTCCCACGCAGTTGCCCAGAAGTAGACAGGTTGTTGTAGCTTCGTCGTTCCATCGATGAAGAGACATTTCGCCCATGACTGGTATTTTCGGGCCTTCTTACTTTCTTCGTGCCCAGGGAGAACGCAGGCACTTAAGTCCCCAATGTGGTACTGATAGTTGTCTCCCCAGCGAGCAAACTTCGCTTTGTCTCTATGTAGGTTAGTGATGTTGGCTGATAGATTGCCTAGTCCCTTTCCGATAGTTTCTGTTTTCCCGACATACAGGGGCACAAACTTACCGGCGTCTGTCCAACCCATCATATAGAGCATTCCGTCCAGTTGATTGACGCCGCCGGATGTCCAGTCCTCAACCAATTGGTCTGTCACCGAAAGGATCATGGCCTCACACTCTTGGGAGCGCACCAGAATTGGTCTTTGGCTCTTGCCAACGTATCTATGCTGAACGTTGCCGTTGCTGTCCAATGCAAATAATGGGACGCACGATTCAAAGATATTGAACCGAGTGTCCACGGTCACGTAATTCCCCAGGGGTCGCCGTCACGTAATTCCCCAGGTTCGGGCGCTGCTGTGGTGAGGGTAGCTCGGCGGGTGGTCGGTGTCAGGTGGCGGCGGCCCCAGGTCGTTTCCGGGGCCGGTAGGAAGGCCCGTCCATCAGCACCAACGGAACGCAAACCGTCTTGGGTTGACACTGGGCGCGGGCGTGGTGACGGTTTGCCTGTTGGGCCGGTCGGGCGGGGTGGTGGCGGGTCGAGTGCGATGCGGAGCCGGATCTGGACGTGCCAGCCGGTGACCCGGACGTCCTCGACGAGTAGGCGCAGCAGCTGCTGTTTTTGGGTGTCGTCGAGGGTGTCGATGACGGCGTGGATGCGGGCGGCGAAGTCGTGCACGCGGCGGCGGAGTTGGTTGTTACGAGCGAGCGTGGTTCGTTCGTGGGCGAGGCTGGTTCGCTTGTGCTGCAACTCTTTTCGGCGGGAGGAGACTTCGGTGGCGCGGCGCTGCATTTCGGGGAGTTCGATGAACCCGCCCTGGTAGAGGTCGATGAGGCGGCGCCGTTCGGTGTCGGCGGCGTCGATCTTGCGGTCCAGCCGGGCCAGTTCGGCGCTGAGCAGTTCGTCGTCGGGGATCGGGGTGTGCAGCAGCGTGACCGCTTGTTCGCCGGCCAGCAGCTGGTCGGGGTGGGTGATCGCGGCGCGGATGTGGTCGAACACGAACGCGTCGAGCGCGTCGGCGCGGATGTTGCGTTCGGGACAGCGGTGTTGTTCGCCGCCGGCGCGCAGCGGGTCGTGGTTGCGGCAGTAGTAGTAGCGGTGCCAGCTCCCGTTGCGGCCGCGCATCTTGTGGCAGTTGGTGCCAACGCCGCAAACACCGCATTTGACCAGTCCTTTGAGCAGCCACTGGCCGGGTTCGGCGCGGCGCGGGCTCCACTTGGTGTTGTCGGTGGCGACTCGGCTGGCGGCCTGGAACAGCTCATCGGAGATGATCCGGGGGCAGTCGATCGGGATCCATTCGTCCCGGTCGCGCCAGACCTGCCGGTTGCGGCGGGTGGGGCGCCGGTCGGGCACCGATTCGGTGCGGTTGTAGTAGACCCGGCCGATGTAGGCCTCGTTGCGCAGCAGCCGGCAGATCGTGGAGTGGCCCCAGGTGGGTTTGCCGGTCGGCGAGGCCACCCCGTCGGCGTTGAGCCGGCGACAGATCTCGCGCACGGTGATGCCCGCGGCGCGGTCGGTGAAGATCCGCCGGACCACGGCGGCCTCGGGCTCGTAGACCTCGTGGTGGGCTTGGCCGGTGGCGGTGCTGCGGGGAATGCGGCGGTAGCCGTAGGAAGCCTTCCAGGTGACGATCTCGCCGGCGCGGGCCCGGAACAGTTTGCCGCGCCGGTAGCGTTCGGCGATCTTGGCTTTCTCGTATTCGGCGATCACGCCCTGGACCTGGGTGAGCAGGGTGGCTTGCGGGTCGTCGGCGGCCAGCCCCGGGGAGTCGGTGAATGCCACGGTGACCCCGAAGCGGTCCAGCTCGTCGAGCACCAGCACCTGGTAGGCGTAGGCGCGGGCGAGCCGGTCCGGCGACAGGCACCACACCCGTTCCACGAGCCCGGCCTCGGCGGCATCACGTAACGCGTCCAGGCCGGGGCGGTCCAGTCGGGCGCCGGAATGCCCGTCGTCGACGTACTCGCCGACCAGTTCGTCACCGGCGGCGGCGATGTGTTCGCGCAGCAGCGCCAGCTGCGAACCGATGGTGCCGCGGTCGGCTTGGCGCTCGGTCGACACCCGCGCATACAGCCCCGCCCTCACCGCAGGCCTCTGCCCGGCAGTGCCAGTGCGACAACCGAATCCACGTGTGCGGCGGCGTCGAGCAGGAACTGGTAGCCCGCGGCCAGCGCCGCCACCCGCGGATCCTCGTGCGGTGTCCAGGGCGGCCGGGCTGCGGCGAGCAGTTCGGCGACGAACACCGGCTCGGCGGCAGGCCAGGCGATCAACCCGGCCAGGCCGCGACGAGCGAACCGGGCCGCGGCCAGACCTACCGGCAGCCCGTAGGGCTCAAGCGCGTGTGCGCGCAATGTTTCGTAGTCGACCTGCGCCGCCTGGACCGGCGGCCAGAACGACCGGGCGCTCACCGGCCGCGCACCCGCTCGATGGTGCGCCGGTGCAACTGCACCCCGAACCGGTCGGCGACTTGTTCGGCGATCTGGGCCCCCGACCCGGTGTCGGCGCGGATGAAGTCCACGATCTCCGGGCGCAGCTTGACCGGGCCACGGCGGCCGCGCCGCTCGTCGACCAGCCCCGCCATCCCCGACTGCTCGAACGCCGCCGCCACCAGATAGAACGCCGCCCGCGAATAACCGTGTGCCGCCGCAGCTTCCGACACAGGCAGGCCGTCGACCAGACGCACCCGCAGCATCTCGTATTTCACCTGCACCTTGTCGGAGGCCAGAAAGAAGCCTGACCCGCCGGTGAACAACGGCGCGTACACCCCGTCGGGATTTGGGTGCAACAACCCCGCCTCGGTCAGCGCCCGAAGCCGTGTCATGTCGCTCACCGGCCTCACCTCCCGCGCCCGAGCCTAAGCGCCCTCCTTCCTGGCGTCCATTATTTACTGCCGCGTGTCGAGAACTAACCAATGGAAGCACAGCCAAACAGCCGATATATCTTCGATCATTGCGAGCAATGCGACATTCGACGCTAGATATGCGGTCATTATTACTAGACATCGAACTCACTCCGAACAACCGGCCGCCGTCGTCGACGACGGTGATCAGGATGCACATACAACCCGGGGACGCCCTCCGCCGGAGCCAGCACGACGGTCAACTGCAGCTTTGCGTTCCGTTGGTGGCGACTTGGTGGCTGGTGTTGATTAATCGATCGAGAAGCGATTCGGCGACGACGGGGTTTGGGAACAGCGGATACCAGTCCTTCGGGGCGCGGTTGCTGGTCAGGATCAGCGGTTTGGCGGCGATAGCGCGGTCGGAGACGAGGTCATAGAGATCGTCGCTTTGGGTCGGGGTGTGCTCGCGCATCGCGAAGTCATCGACGATGAGCACCAGGGGGCGGGTGTATTCACGCATGCGCTGACCGATGGTGCGATCAGCGTGTCCACCGGCCAGGTCGGCGAGCATCCGCGAGCACTTTACGAACCGGATGTCGCCGCCGCGCCGGGCTACTTGGTGTCCGAGTGCTTGTGCCACATGGGTTTTCCCGACCCCGACGGGCCCGTAGAGGATCACCGACTCGCCGGCCTCCAGCCAGCGCAGCGCTGACAAGTCGCGCAGCATCGCCGCGGGCAGTTTCGGGCTGACAGTGAAGTCGAAGTCTTCGAAGGTGCTGTGTTGTTCGAAGCGGGCGCGGCGTACTCGGCGGGCCAGCGCGGCGGTGTCGCGGCGGGCGATTTCGTCTTCGCAGAGCACCTGCAGGAACTCCAGGTGCCCGAGTTTCCCGTCGCGGGTTTGGGCCAGGCGGGCATCGAGGGTGTCGAGCATGCCGGTGAGTTTGAGGGTCTTGAGCGCGGCTCGCAGGCTGGGATCGTGAATGGTCATGTCAGTGTCCTTGGTTCGATGTGGTTGCAGCAGAACATGTTCGGATAGATCGTGGTGATGGTCAGGCGGTGCGTCCGGTGTCGAATGCACCCGGGCCGCGCAGCATCGCCGGCGGCGCCGCGACGCTGCGGCCCGGTGGGTCGTCACCGTGTTCAGTGCCGGCGACCAAGATGCCTTTGACAGTGCGGTACCGCGGATCCCCGACGGCCAGGGCGCGAGCGCAGGCCGCGTCCAGGCGGGTGGCGCCGTAGGTGTCGCCCAGCCGGATGATTCCCTGGATGGCCCGCAATCGGTGGATGGCGTTGACCGTCGACAACTCGGCGACGATCGCGACGGCGCCGGGTCCGATCTGTTCGGCCTGGGTGCGACACCACGTGACGCTGCGTAGGGTGTGGGCGATCTTGTGCGGTGGATAGTGCTCAAAGTTCGTCGAACGCCCCGACAGGTGCAGCACATGGGTCGCCACGACGGTGCCGTCGTGGAAGATCTGCACCACATCACCGGCGGTGCGCACGGTGACGTGCTGGCCCATCAGCCGCCACGGCACCGAGTACAACGCCTTGCCTGACTTGACGTGGCAGTCCGGGGCTACGCGCCCGACGCCGTAGATCACGGATTCAAATGGTCGCGGCGGCAACGGCATCAGCGCATCACGTTCGAGGGCGGTGAACACCGCTGTCGGGGTCTGACCATCCAGACCGCGGTGCTTATGGGCTCCATAGACCTCGGTGGCCCACTGCACGGCGTCGGCCTGCATCTGGGTCAACGAGCTGAACTGGCGGCCGGCGAAGAACGAGTCCCGGATGTAGGGCATCGGCCGCTCGATCCGGGGTTTGTCCTTGGGTTTGAGGGCCCGCGCCGGGTCGATCAGCGTGCTGTAGAACGTGGCGAGTTCCGCGTAGGCCAGGTTGATCTGCGGGTCATACAGGTCCGCGCGCGTCACCCCGGTTTTGAGGTTGTCGCATACCAGCCGCGCTGGCACCCCGCCGAAGAACTCGAACGCCGCGACGTGCGAGGCGTTCCACGACAACTGGTCCATCTTCAATACCGGTTGGACGAACAAGGCCCGCGAGCACGACAGGATCATCGCGAACACCCACACCGCGACGCGGCGCCCCGAAACCGGGTCGCACCACATGCCGAGCTTGCCGTAGTCGATTTGGGCTTCGCTGCCCGGCTCGACAGCACCCCGCGGAATGGTGACCCGCTCTTCGAGATGTTGCTCGGCGAAAGTCGTTGCGATGTAACGCCGTACCGTCGACTCCGAAACCTCAACCTGGTGATCGTCGCGCAGCCTCTGCGCAATGGTGGCCACCGTCACCGGCACTGCCAGCTGTTCATCGATCCACTGGTGATGCACCGCGATCTGCGGCCAGGTCAGCGCCCGAGCGGTCGGGTCGGCCAACTCAGGGAACCAACGTTGTATTCGCGCCCGCCACAACTCCTCGTCGAACTCATCCGGGCTGGGCTCCAGCCCCTCGGCCAGCGCCGGGGCCAGATACTTGCGGATAGTCTTCCGGTCGATATTGAGTGCCTGATACATCTGCACCTGGGATCGGCCGGCGTTCCAGTGTCGGAACATCTCCACAAAGTCAGTCACGTTCCACGATCTCCTCGCCACCTCAGGCCCCTTCCAGGACCCCCGGTGGGGCACCTGAACGGAGCGAACCTGAGCAGCCCCGAAACCCCCGCCGGACACGCCCCAAGGGGTGGGGAATTACGTGACGGCGGGTGGGGAATTACGTGACGGACAACCCCTCAAACCTGGGGAATTACGTGACCGCTGAC
>CAVYPI010000116.1:0-23787 GCA_963770125.1 uncultured Actinomycetota bacterium
CTCGATGCCGTCGAGGACCCGGCGAACTACCTCAGCAGGATCGGACTTGGGATAGTCGGTGAACTTCGCCATGTCGGTATCGACCAGCCCCACGTAAACGCCCATCACCTGCACGCCACGGGTCCCGAGTTCGATGCGCATCGAGTCTGTGGCGTTCCACATCGCCGCCTTTGACACCCCGTAACTCGCCCCGCCCGGTACCCACGCGAGGACAGAAGCGATGTTGACGATGGCGCCGGACCTCTCGGCTATCCGATCAGCGAATGTGGACGCCAGTGCGAGCGGGCCGAACAGGTTCGTCTCCAACTCTTCGTGAAGACTGGACGTGTCCGGATCGAGGACCGAGGTCGCGCGATAGATGCCGGCGTTGTTGATCAGAACACTGACATCAGATGCAACCGCAGCCGCTTCGGCCACGGACGTCGCGTCGGTGACGTCCAGCTGAAGCGGAACGACGCGCGGATCTTCGACGTCGATTGTCCGTGGATCGCGGGCAGCCGCATAGACTTTCGTCACTCCACGGTCGAGAAGCTGCGCGACGTATTCGCGGCCCATGCCGCGATTGGCTCCTGTGACCAGCACTGCCTGATCTGCGAGCGAAGTCATAAAGTCGTCGATCCCAGGAAGGCGAGCGCTTCCGGTACGAACCGTTCGTGGGCCTGGAAGATGCCGCCGTGTCCAGCGTCCGGGTAGATCCGCAGCGTCGCATTCGGGAGGCGCTGAGCCAGGTCATAGGAGTTGCTGGACGGCACCATACGATCGGCATCGCCGTTGGCCACCAGGACAGGCTGTTGGATGCGTGACAAGTCGGCTGGCTTCTCGAGGCCAAAGGCGTGAATCGCCTTGAGCTGCGTGCGGAATGCTCCGATCGCAATCGCCTTATCCCGATCGATCGTGCGCTCCTTCAACCGCTTGATGAATGCGCGCGCCTCCGACTTGCCGTGGGCCGTTCTGGTGAAGAAGAGAAGTTCCTTGGGATCCTTGAAGGTGGCGTACGCGTGGAACGTGTCGAGGTACGTCAGTCTCGTCACATCGACGATTCCTTCGCCTCCGGCGGGTCCCGTCCCCGCGAGGATGATCTTGCGCACCAGCGCCGGCTCCTGCTGCGCGATCACTTGCGAGACCATTCCGCCGAGTGAAAACCCGAGAAGGTCAACCCGGTCGAATCCCAACGCGCGGATGAACGCCACGGCGTCGTGTGCCATTGCCTCGACGGTGTCTGGCGTCTTGCCCTCGGAACCGCCGACGCCGCGATTGTCGAAGGTGATCACGCGGTGCTTGGCCGCGATGCCATCGACGACCCTGGGGTCCCAGTTGTCGAGGTTGGCGGCCAGATGGTTGAGGAAGATCACCGGTACGCCGCTATCGATCCCCAGCTCACGGTAGACGAATCGGGTTCCGCCCACGGACACGGATTTCGTCGGCGCGCTCCTGTACAACGTGCCGCCCCAACGGGCGCTCGCTGCACGCAGATGACTTGCGGGATCGTGCCGTGTGGTTCGTTTGCTCGTCATAACTTCCTCCTTGGTAAACCGAGTGGTGTACGTTCTGTAACGACGGTAGCAGCTTGCTCGGGCGTGTGTACACTGATCGGTATACTTCAAAATATTACGTCGCTCACCGAGACGAAGGAACCGACCCGTCGCGCCGGCCGTGGAACGCGCAAGCGCATCTTGAAAGCGGCGTCAGAGGCCCTCATTTCGATGTGGTTGCCGCCGCCAGAACCGCGTCGTTGACCGCGGTAGGCGTGATTGCGACGACAGTCTTCTGGGCGCGACTGACGAAATCTAGCAGGTAGCGGCGCTTAGGACGTCTCGATGTCAGTGCATGATCGACGGCCTTCGTGACCCTCTTGGGATCGGCAGCAAGTTTCTGCAGACGTCCCATCAACTTCCGACTCCCAGCGAGGTGCGACGCATACAGTCGGCGATGCTCGTCACTGAGTTTCTTGGTCATATGGTCGTAGTCATCGAGCGCCTCAGCCCACATATCGGTTCGGATCGGCCCTGGCTCGATGAGTGACACGGGAATGCGCCACGGACGCAACTCCATACGGAGTGCATCGGCCAAGGACTCGATCGCGTACTTCGATGCGTTGTAGGCGCCGGTGCCCGGTGTGGTGAACAATCCACTGACCGACGACATGAATACCACCCGCCCCCGGGCGTTACGGATCTTCGGCAGCACCGCCTGCGTCACGGCGATCTGCGAGATGACGTTGATGTCGAGTTGGTGTGTCAGCTCATCGAGGGATAGACCCTCGACCGGCCCGTTGACAATGATGCCGGCGTTGTTGACGACGCCGTTCAGCTCAGCGGGAAGCTCATCGGGAAGTGCTGCAATCGCGGACCGGTCGGTGATATCGAGCGCGATCGCGTGAACATTGGGCAAGCGGTCGAGGCTGCTGAGGGCGGCGTCGGATCGAGCGGTGGCGTAGACGTTCCAGCCTCGCCGGCTCATGTGCTCGGTGATCGCCAGACCGATTCCTCGGCCTGCGCCGGTGACCAGTACGGAAGGCATGTCAAACCGCCTTCGCAGAAAGGCGCCGCTGCCAGGCGAGCAAGATCGGCACGCCGATGGTCTCGAGGGCGATCGCCCCCACGGTGATGGGGTGCGGTCGCCCGCGTTGTTGCCAAGACCTCAGCCGTGCGAGGCCGCCAAACGCGATGGTTGCCGCTGCGAAAGATACGGCCGGTGACTGCTCGATATGTCGGAGTTGAGACCAGATCACAGGCCCGACCGCGAATTTGAACACGTTGGCATAGCGGAGAGAACTGTCCACGGTCGGAATCACATCGGGTGAGCCGCCCGGCACCCCCTGCGCGCCTCGAACAATCTCACCCGTTGCGCTCGCCACGGGTATCGCCGCGAGCACCCCGAGCGTCCATTGCAATCTTCGCCGGCTGCCGCTACTTTGCTGACTCACGTTCACTCCTTGTATACCGATCGGTGTACCTGCTCCGGGTCGACGCTACACGCCTTTGCAGGCGATGTAAACCCATCGGTATGCTTGGGCTATGACCACCCAGCGTGAGGCACGCTCCACCGATAGCCGTGGCGGCCGCGGCGCCCGACAGCGCATCCTCAATACGGCCACCGACCTGTTCTACCGCGAGGGCATCAACGCCACGGGTGTCGAGCGACTCGCCAGCGAAGCGTCGGTATCTAAACGGACGCTCTATCAACACTTTCCGAGTAAAGCCGCCGTCGTCGAGGAGTACTTGCGTTGCATTCAGCAGGTCGTCGGTGACCCCATCCGGCCCGGCCCGGACGCCGCCAACCGCACACCTCGTGAGCGCATACTCGCCCTGTTCGAGACCCCTTCACCGGACGGGCAGATGCGCGGCTGTCCCTTCCACAATGCCGCCGTCGAGGCGTCCGAAGCCATGCCGGAAATTCAAGACATCGTCCACGAACACAAGCGTGCCTACATCAAGGGCCTGATCAAGCTGGCCCGGCAGGCCGGAGCGGCCAACCCCACACTGCTGGGCAACCAACTCGGCCTTCTCTACGAAGGTGCTGCCGCGTTGTCGACCTCGCTCGATGACCCCGCTCCCTGGACACACGCACGTAAGGCGGCGGCGACGCTCATCGACCAAGCGGTGGGCTAATCAGCTGGCGCGGTGCTGGGAAATGAGTTCGTTGAGGTGACGGGCGACCTGCGTCAGCGGCTTGGTCGACCGCGCGGCGCGGGAAAGTATGACCGCCCCTTCAAGAGCGGCGACGACTGTCGTCGACAATGACTTGGCTGCAGCACGATTGATGCCGTCTTCAATGAGCCTGTCCGATAGCAGCTGGCCCCACTCGGCGAATACATCGGCGGCGGTGCTGGCGGCCTCGGGGGCCTCGGCGCGACTGAATGCGGCCGCCACGATGGGGCAGCCACCTTCGAAGTCCGTGCTGATCAGGATCTCGCTCCACACACGAGTGAACGCCGCGATTAGATCCCGCTGCTCGATACAGTCACGCAACGTCGTTGACAGCTCGTCTCCCGCAGCACGCGTCGCTGCGGCGACCAGTTCGGCCTTGCCGCCAGGAAAGTTCAGATAGATCGATCGTCGCGTTACACCGCTAGTGGACAAGATCTCCGCGATGCCAGTGCCGGCCACACCTTGGCTTTGCATCAGTGTCGCCGTGGCTGCGGTGAGCCGCTCCCGTACTCGCATGACTTGCACTATACCAGTCGGTGTACTACGGTGACCATTTACCGCGCACCGTGGACGAGGTCTCCGGACGACTGACGGCTATCGCCGCGTGTGTAATGCGGAGCACCGGATGCTCGTTGATACCAGGCTATAACTCGTTTCGACGTCCCGTCAGTTCGATAAAGATTTGGCCACAGACACAGTCGGCGGCGACCGTCACCCCGATCGCCTCGACCGACTCGACGTAGCCGATGCGCAGGCCGTCGGGTGCATCCGACATCGTTGTCGCGTAGGGCACATCCGGCGGCGGCAGACGGTAGATGTCGGCCGGATCGGCACCCCCCACGGCATCGAGGAACGCGGCGGTGTCGCGCACGCTGCGCGTGATCACGTGCTCGACGAGGTTCGGGTCGGTGATCGGCAGGCTCGACGTCCGCCCGCGCGACGGCTTCAGGCCGACCACCCCGCACCACGCGGCCGGCAGCCGGATCGAGCCGCCGATGTCGCTGGCGTGCGCCACCGGCACCAGCCCGGCCGCCACGGCGGCGGCCGCACCGCCGCTGAATCCCGCAGTGGAACGCGCGGTGTCCCACGGGTTGCGGCACGCGCCGAAGGCGATCGACTGGGTGGTCGGCTGGCAGCCGAACTCGGGCAACGCCGTCTTGCCGACGGTGACGACGCCCGCGGCGCGGAAGCGGGCACCGAGAATCGTGTCGGAGGGCGCCCGCCAGTCCAGCGATCGCAACAGCCCGTTGCCCATGTGCAGGGGTAGGCCGGCCAGGCAGGCGCCAACGTCCTTGAGCAAAAACGGCACGCCGTAAAACGGCCCGCGAGGCAGCGCCGGATCGGCAGCGATGGCACGCCCGTCGTCGGGCAGCGGCACCACGACGGCGTTGAGCACCGGGTTCGCGGCTTCGATGCGGGCAATCGCGCTCTGCGCGAGCTCAGCCGGCGTGACCTCACCGTCGGCGACCATATCGCGCAGGGCAACCGCGTCGAGCCAGCCCAGATCGGTGGCAGGCACGGCAGGGGTCTGTGCGATCTCGCACGAACACCTCATTCAACCGGGCGACGTTCAGCGGCGGGCACGCCTCGCTCGACGAGGCGACGTTCAGCGGGCCGCGACGCGTGCTTGGATCCCCTAGCGTGGACCAACTGTGTGTTCGACTCGACTCTGTGCCAGTGATGCCGACGGTAAGACCGAGGTGCGCCTAGGCCTTCACCCTGCTCCTGTCGACGTCCCAAAACGCCAACATCAAGGCCCATGACATCGCCAGCCGGCTGGCTGACGAAGTTAACGGCAACACAAACCCCATTGGCGCAGGCGCAGCCGGAGGCAGCGCCCAACGATACGCTCGCGCTACCGTGAGAGGTGCGGCGAAGGCCCGGTAAGTGCTGTTGCACAGGTGATTACTTCACGAAGAGCGAGATGACTGTCTGATTGAGTCGGCGGCGCGGCCAGCCGCCAAAGCCGTCGGATTTCAGCGCAGCGTGGGCGGCGTTGTGGCCACATACCCCGTGCACACTCCCGCCGGGGTGGGCCGAGGCACTTCCGAGGAACACGTTGGCGATCGGCGTCTCGGCGCGCCCAAAACCGGGTGATGGTCGGAAGATGAGTTGTTGCTGCAGTTGGGCGGTGCCGCCATTGACCGCTCCGCCGGACAGGTTTGCGTCGGTCGATTGTAGGTCCGACGGCCGCTGCACCACCCGGCCGACGACATGGCTTCCGAATCCGGGCGCATGCTCCTCCAGCACTTGGTCGACCGATTGCGCCAGTCGGTCAGCTGATCCGTCGTCGTTGTGCTCACGAGGCAAATGCGTATACGCCCAGGCGCTTTCGGTCCCTGCTGGTGAACGGCTCGGGTCGGCCGTCGACATCTGGCCGAACAGCAGGAAAGGATGGTCCGGAATGGTCGCGGTGTTCAGGTCGGCCAGCCACCGGATCAGTCCGTGGCTGTTCGCGCCCAGGTGGACGGTACCGGCACCCTGCAGGCTTTTTGAGCGCCACGGGATCGGCGCGTCCAGCGCGTAGTTCACCTTGACCACCGGAGTGTCCCAAGTGAAATGCCGCAAGTCCTGCAGTAACCGGGCCGGTAACGCCTCGTGAGGCAGTAGCCGCTCATACAGGCTGGGGGCCGACACGTCGGCGACAACAGCGCGGCGCACGCGAACGGTTCCGCCGTCGCTGGTGTGCACGGCCACGGCTCGGCCGCCCCGGACGTCGATGGCGCTGACCTCCCGGCCGCACTGCACTTGGGCGCCGGCCGAACGAGCGCGCTTGACCAGCGCCGCGGTCAGCTGCCCGGCCCCACCGACGGGCACCGGAAAACCGCTGTCTTGGGCGAGCATGACGAGCAGAAAGCCCATCACGCCGCTGCCGGGCGCGTCGATGGGAGTGTCAGCATGCAGCGCGTTGCCGAGCAGCAGCAGCCGGGCGGCGTCCCCATCAAACAACTGCTCGCCCATCACAGTGGCCGGCAACATCAGCAGCCGAGCGAGCCGCAACGCCTCCGCGGTGCCCAACTTCCGTAGCAGCTGAAATCGGCGCGCGCAGTGGCGGAAACGGTGAGAACAGGGTGTTGAGCAGTGGCGCCTTGATGGTGTTCCACAGTTCGACCAGCCGCCACCAGTTGTCGCCGTCGCTGCGTTGATGGCGCGCCAACTCAGCAGCGGTCGTGGCGGGATCGCGGTAGATGACGGGTGCATCATCGTCCGGTCCGCTTCGGGCGTGCCCGACCACGGCCGGAGCGTGCGACCAGCGCAGGCCGTAGTCTTCGAGATGCAAAGCCCCCATGGCCGGGGATGCCAGCGTCATCGGGTAGAACGCGCTGTACAGATCGCTGATATAGCCCGGTATCAATTCCGCACTGCGCACCGCCCCTCCGGGGTCGGGCTGGGCTTCCAGCACCAGCACATCCCAGCCGGCGTCAGCGAGCACAGCGGCGGCGACCAGCCCATTGTGTCCCGCCCCGACGACGACCGCATCAACGTCGCCGCCAGCAGCACTGCTGCTACTCGGCGGCACCGGGGTCCTGCTTTTCGGCGATCATCGCCAACCGCCAGGTGCACTCACGATTGCGCGGCGCCACCCCCGTCAACTGCACGCTGTCCGGTACCCAGCGCAGTGGCCGGGAGACCGCGACCTCGGTCATCTCGACCCGGCACCCGCCGGGAATGTCGCTTAGCCGCATGGTGATCCGCGGCACTGTCAAGTTGGTGATTGGTGCGGCCGACGCGGATGATCTCGGAGTCGATACGCAACCGGAGGGACCATCGTGGGCGAGGTGTCGTACAAGGGTCACCGGTATCCGGCGGAGATCATCGCGCATTGCGTGTGGCTATATCACCGGTTACCGCTGAGCTTCCGTGAGGTCGAGGAGCTCATGCTGGTCCGCGGCGTGATAGTCACCTACGAGACGATCCGGCAGTGGTGTGCCAAGTTCGGACCGGTCTACGCGGCCGGCCTGCGCCGCCGCCAACCCCGACCCGGCGACAAGTGGCATCTCGACGAGGTGTTCTTGACG
Source organism: uncultured Actinomycetota bacterium (assembly GCA_963770125.1). Classification (GTDB taxonomy): domain Bacteria; phylum Actinomycetota; class Actinomycetes; order Mycobacteriales; family Mycobacteriaceae; genus Mycobacterium. Next base: position 7,670 of record CAVYPI010000116.1, read on the forward strand.
ATCAACGGCCGTCGTCAGTATCTGTGGCGGGCCGTCGACCAGGACGGCAACGTCCTCGACATCCTCGTCCAGCGCAGGCGCGACGCCAAGGCCGCCAAGCGGTTCTTCCGCAAACTCCTCAAGAGGCAGTGCACGTCTCCTCGGGTGCTGGTCACCGATAAGCTCCGAAGCTATCAGGCGGCGCATCGGGCGGTGATGCCGTCGGTCGAGCATCGGCAGTCGAGGTACCTGAACCGGGCGGAGAACTCCCACCAGCCGACCCGGCAACGCGAGCGGGCGATGAAACGCTTCAAGTCGATCCGGCACGCGCAACGATTCCTGTCCGCGTTCAGCGGCATCTCGCCGCACTTTCGGCCCCGTCGGCACCTGCTGTCGGCGGCAGACTACCGACAGGTGATGGCCGACCGCTTCGCGGTCTGGAACCAGATCACCGGGGCGACAACCACGGCCGCTGCCTGAATCGGCGACTGGGACAGGACGTTTCGTCCAAGCCACGGCTCATCACCCCGAATCATCACATCGGCCAATTAGGTTGGCTCAAGTTGACAATGCCCGACTCCGCATACTCCGCATTTGGCGGCCACCTCGGCATTGGATTCTTGGCCGGCGGCGTTGACGACGGCACAGCCATGGTTTGCCCCCTCCTAGCAAGAGCAAGCCTAAGGGCGACGAAACCACGCTGTGCGCGTTTCCGTATGCGCCGGCCCAGCCATGAATCGCGAATCCTTCGGTGACATGACCGACCCAGCGCCGATCACCCAGCGCGACGCCGTGCCCCTCGATGAGCCAGGTACACCCCTCGATCCCCCGCGTATAAGCGCGCTTGAGGCACACTGAGGTTCATGTTGAGGGCGCTGGGCGACCACGAGGCCTTCCGGGCCTGGTCGGGGAAGCCTCGGGCGTGGGGTCCGGAGGGTGCTGGGTGGCGGGCCTGGTTCGGCGGCAAGGTGGTCGACGGGCTCTGCGAGGTCATAGACGAGCACCTCGCCGCCCCTCGTTGTGGTTATCCAGCCGCGATTGGCTGCGTCCCCTGGCTGGATAGCGAGGCCGTGGTCGACCGGCTGCTCGCCCTCAGGGCCTTCTGTGTGGTGGTCGACAAGGGCAATTCGTTCCCTGGCCGACTCCGGGACCCCGAGAAGGGGTTCCCCAACATCGCGCTCCTGCGCCTGCGCGACATGGCTCCCTCCGACGACGGCTCAGCGCCGATCCTCGGGCCGTTCGACCGTATGCCAGAGCACGAGCTCGAGCACGCGGTGTCCGAGCGCATGCTGGCCCGCATCGACGCGAAACTGGGCTACCCCAAGCGCGATCCGCACGGCGACCCGATCCCGGCGGCCGATGGGCAGGTGCCCACACCGCCGGCCCGCCAACTCTCGGCATGCCATGATGGCGACGCAGGCACCGTCGCCCGGATCTCTGACGCCGACCCCGAGATGCTGCGCTACTTCGACAGCGTCGGTATTAGCCTGGACTCGCGGCTACGCATCCTCGCGCGACGCGATTTCGCCGGCATGATCTCGGTGGCGATCGAATCCGCGGACGGGCAGGACACCACAGTCGACCTGGGCAGCCCTGCGGCGCAAGCGATTTGGGTAGTGGCCAGCTAGGGACGCCGACGTGTCCGGGTTCCGCCAGAGACTGGCACTTGTCCTGATCGCTTGGGCGACAGTGGGATTCGGTACAGTCGGCTGCGACATTTCGCCAACGGTCGCGGAACCGAGCTCATCCGCGCCACAGCCGCGGGTGTGGCTACCGCTCGACGATTTCTACACCCCACCGGGGACTGTCCCCTCGACTCCAGGTGTGCTGGTGCGCAGCGAACGACTCACCGACCGCGTGCTGCCTGCCGGTTCGCAGGCGTGGCGGATCATGTACACCACAACCCTTCCCGACGGCTCGCCGGCGACCGCGGTCGCCACCGTGCTGGCCCCGGAGCAACCGCCACCGGGTCCGCGGCCGGTGATCATGTGGGAACACGGCACGATCGGTATCGAACAGAAGTGCATGCCCTCGACGGTGACCACCCCGTTCGAGGGTGTCCCGGCGCTCGACGCGGTGGTGAGAAACGGGTGGGTGCTGGTGGCCACCGACTATGAGACGAACGGTCAGGGCGTGCACCCGTACCTGATCGGCGACGGCGAATCCCGCAGCGCCGTCGACGCCGTGCGCGCCGCCCGCCAGATGCCCGAACTGACCCTGGACCCGCGCACCGTGGCGTGGGGCCATTCGCAGGGTGGCCACGCCGCGTTGGCGGCGGGCGTCTTCGGACCGAGTTACGCCCCGGACGTCAGGCTGTCCGGTATCGCCGCGTTCGCACCGGCAAGCAACATGCAGCGGATCATGACCGAGCACGGCGGGGACGCCGCGGCGGGGCGGCTCGGCGCCTACCTCGTCGCGGCCTACAGCCAGTACTACCCGGACGTGCATGTCGACACGGCGGTACCTCCCGACGAGCAGGCCATCGCCCGCCGGATCGCCGATCTGTGCCAGTTCGATCCGAAAGACGTGCCCGCCCTGCAGGATCTGACCCGGCAACTGCACGGCAGGCCGGTGATCGACCCCAACGCCGGGACGATGGGTGAGCGGTTGGGTCAGAACACCATCACCCAGGTTGTCGGCGTTCCGGTGCTGGTGGTGCAGGGACTCGATGACGTGATCGTCTACCCCACGATCAACGACACGTTCGCCGACCAGCAGTGCGCGGCGAGACAGACCATTGACTACTGGCAGATTCCCGGCCGCGACCACGGCGGGATCATCGCGGCGGACAGCCCCACCATGGGCCCGCTCATCACCTGGACGCAGGCCCGCTTCGCCGGTGTGCCGGATTTCGGATGCCACCGTCAGACCATCAGGTGACCTGAGGGCTACAGCGTCGCTGGCCGCACCAATCACCAACTTGACAGTGCCCTCGACGGGGTCGCGGCTCAACGTCGTTCGGGTGATCGGGGTGCTCGAGCGTGGCGGAGCCCAGCTCTCCGCGCTGCGGTTATCCGTCGCCCTGCGGTCCCACGGGATCGTCACCCGCCTGTACGCGGGGGACGCCACCGCCGAAGGGCTCGCGCTCGCAGCCGCTTTCGACGTGCCCGCCGAGGCATTCGCCCAGCAGGCGCACCTGCAATGGGTGCCGTCGACCGATTTCGCCGAATGGCTGCGTGCCCGTCTGGCAGACGCCGAGCTCGTCCACGCCCACATGTTCGGCGCCTGGTGGGCCGCAGCGGTGGCCGCGCCCGACGGGCTGCCGCTCGTTGCGACCGAACACAACGCCGTGACCTGGCCTTACGGCGACTTCGTCACCGAGGCCCGCGCCGCCGTTCCGCGCGTTGCAGCCTTCTTCACCCACGGCCCCGCTGCGCGCACCTTCGCCGACTCGCTGGGCGTCCCGGCCGAGCGTCTGCTCGAGGGACGGTCGATTGTCGAAGGGTTCGATGCGCGACCGCTGCCCGCGCTGCCCAGCCCGAGGGTGACCTTCGCCGGGCAGCACGGCAGGCCGCGGCGGACGACCCGAGAAGCATTGCCGCCGTGTGATAGTGGACGCCATCCTGTACATCGTGCGCGGTGGTATCGCGTGGCGGCAACTGCCGGTGGAGTTCCCGCCAGCCGCGACGGTGTAGGCGGTGTTCGCCCGCTGGGCCCGCAGCGGGGCGTGGCAGCCCATCCTCGACGCGCTGCGCGACCGACCGCGGGTGCGGGCCGGGCGGGACCGGTGCCCGACCGCGGCGATCATCGACTCGCAGACGGTACCCGCCGCCGACACCGTGCCCCGCTCCAGCCGCGGCTGGGAGGGCGGCACGAGAACGAACGGCGTCAAGCGGCACCTCGCCGGGGAGGTGAACGGCCTGCTGCACGGCGTCGTCGTCACCGCCGCCTCGATCCAGGACCGCGACGCCGCACACCGACTCCTGGCCGCACTGCGCGGCAGCTTGTCCACCATCGGGCTGGTCTGGGCCGACGGCGGTTACCCCGGACGGTTGCTCATCTGGGCGAAAGACGTTCTCACCCTTACTATGCAGATCATCAAACGCATTCCCGGCGCCGCTGGTTTCCACGTCCGGCCCCGCATTTGGGTGGTCGAGAGAAGTTTCGCGTGGATCAACAAGCACCGCCGCTGCGTGCGCGACTACGAAACCAGACCCGACCACCACGAAGCCATGGTCCACCTCGCCATGATCACGACCATGACCAGGCGACTCGCCCGAACCTGACGGTTATCAAACACCCTCTGAGCTTAGGTCGGGAGCCGGAGATTCTGCGACGGTGATGCGACCACAACGACCGATGTCCCAGCGGCGCACAAAGATTGGCGCCCGGCGCTGGCGGCGGGCTGACGAGCTGCGGGGCGGGTGCCGGCACAACCGCGGACGGGTCAATCGCTGCCGCTGACGCAGCCCGAGCTCAGTCCTGCTTGATGACGTGCAGAGTGCTCAGCGGGCCCCCGAGTTGCATCAATCTGCCACCGTCGCGCAGGCCGCCCACTCGCACCGGTGCGAAGCCGAGTCGGCTGATCAGCTGGTCGAATTCTGCGCAGGCAGTGGTGTCATCGCCGGCGTAGAACACGACCTGGCGGCCGTCGTGGTGGCGTGGGTCGGGGGATAGGTAGGTGGCATACATCGCGTTGAACGCCTTGATGATCGTCGCACCGGGCAGGTGGCGGGCGACCCATTCGCTGCCGGTTTCCTCGCCGAGGTCAACATGGCCGCGGTAGGCCGGGGTGTATTCGGCGAACTGGTTGGTGGCGTCGATGACGATCCGCCCCGTCCAGTCCGGCACGACTTGGGCGAGTTCAGGCACCCGCACGAACGGCAGCGCCAAGATCACGACGTCGGCGTCGGCCGCCCGCTCCACGGTCACGGCATCGGCTGTTTCACCGAGTTGCGCAACGAGTTCGGTCAGGCTGTCCGGACCTCGGCTGTTACTGATGAGCACCGGTATCTGCGCGGCGACCAGGTGGTGCGCCAGCGCCTGGGTGAGCGGGCCTGAGCCGATAAATCCGACGTTTTTGAACATGGTCGTGCTCCTGTCGAGGATTGACGCGAGAACGTCTGCGCCGCACCAGGTTTTTGGTACGCGTGCTTCCGGCCGCGAGTCGTCTTGGGTCACAGTTTGACCACCACGGTGCCGACCTTGCCGGGTTGGGACACGTGGCGCACCGCGTCGCCGATTCGCTCGAGCGGGTAAATGGCTGCGACGTCGAAGTGCTGCGGCAGAACCGTTGCGATCGCGACGGCGCTGGCCAAGTCGGAGGCGCGTTGTTCGGGCGATACGGCCGTGAGCCACCGATTGATGGTCAGCCCGCGTATGGCGAGTGCAGAGTGTAGGACCGTGGCGGCGTGCAACGGAATCGGCTCTTGGGCCAGCGCGCCGTAGATGATCAGGGTGCCGCCGGGCGAGAGCGCAGACAGCAGATCGCCCGCTGCGGCGCCGCCGACGGGGTCCAGGGCGACCGGTATTGGTCGGCCGCCGGCGGCCGTGCGCACCTGTTCGACCCAGTCCGGGTCGGCGGTGGAAACCGCTGGCACCGTGGGGAAGCGGTCCCGTAGCTGTTGCGCGCGCTCCTCGCTGCGCACGATGCTGATCGTGGCAATCTGGTGGTGTTCGGCGACGGCGGTGAACAGTCGACCCACCGAGGAAGCGGCGGCGTTGTTGAGCACCACTCCGTCGTATCCGACGGCGAAGTGTTGCTGTGCGGCGCGGCGCAGCATTACCGCGGTGACCGGGTTGCACAGCATTTGGGCGGCCACCTCGTCGGGCACCGAGTCGGGTACGGGGACGACGTTCGCGGCGTCGACGTTGGCGACTTGGCGCCATGCGCCCAAATAGGGGAAGAACGTGACACGAGTACCTGGGCTCAAGCCGGTGACCCCGGCGCCGACTTCGGTGACAACTCCGGTTGCTTCCACTCCGGCGATCAGCTCGCGGCCCGGGGCCGCGGTAGCAGATATGGCCAACGCGTCACCGGGATGGATCGGGAATGCGCTGACCCGTACCTGTACCTGACCGGGCCCGGGCGGTGGAGGTTCCCCGATATCGGTGACCTCGAGTATCTCGGCGGGGTCCCCGGAGCGGCGGTAGGTGATTGCCAGGGTCATGAGTTGCACTCCTTGATGTTTACGTTCCCAACGGCACGGGTGTCCGGGCGTAATTCATGCCGCGCACGGCCACATCCTTTGGATCACAGTCACTCCCGTGATCGACTCCCACAATAACAGGTTATGTACTAAATAGTCAATAACGGATCCGGCTCAAATCTCGACGCTCGCTCAAGTCGACTCGCAATGCGTAACGGCGCTGGTGCACGGGGGGATTCGCCCTGCCCGTCGGGCGTGGCTAGGGTGCGACGGGCGCGCGGGGGAGCAGCGCGATGGCCTGTTCGCCCGTAGCGGTGAGCGTGGCGCCCGACGCTCCGCCTTTGCGTAGCGCCTCCATGCCGCGCAGTACGGCGAGCACGAGCACAGCGATATGGCGGGGGTTCACCCCGCTGTCGATGTCACCTTCGCGCTGGGCGGTCGCGATGGTCTCCGTCAGTTCGGCCTGGTAAGCATTGATGAAGCGTTTGACGCTGCGGGCGACCGCCTTATCGGTGGCCGCCAGTTCGGCGGCACTCTTAGCCGTCAGGCAGCCGTACCGCTTGGAATCTGTGGCGCTGGCTCGCGCCATGCTGCGGATGTGGCGAACCAGCCGATCGTAGGCCGACTCGGCCGAGCCCCGGAGCTCGGCACGTACTGCGGCCATCGTCATGTTGGAGTAATCGTCAAGTGCCCGCATGAAAATGGTGTGCTTGTCACCGAATGAGCCGTAGAGACTGCCGCGCCCCAGACCGGTCACTGCGACCAGGTCATCGATCGATGTGCCGGCATACCCGTGGGCCCAGAACTGATCGCGGGCGGCCTCAATGACTTGATCTTCAACGAATTCCCGCGGTCGAGCCATGCCACAATCCTAACACGTTCTTAACTGATTGTTCAAAAACCCATCAATGCCCTACCCGCCTCGCGTTCCGGGAGCATCGGCGATGATGAGAAGCACTCGGGCGCAACAACAGACAGCGGTCGCCGCCGCGTGATCAGCGGCACAGTCGGGCGATGACCGCACGCTCAAGGACTACGCGCACCCGATTCGCCGGCCCGGTCGCGCGACGGTTCGCGACGTGGATGGGGTATTGCGGTTCAGGGATTGCCGCCAATTATTCTCGGCACGGGAATTGCGTGCCTGACGCGCTCCACTACACATTGCGTTGCACACTGGAGAACTGGCCGAGGGCCCTGTACCGACTGGCTTGACGGGGCAGGGCCGCGCGGCGGCGGGTCAGGGGTTGGGGCCGGTCCACTCCAGGGTGGTGGGCAGTGCTGAGCGCGCAATGCTGCGGTTCGGGTAGTCGCGGGCGGGAACGAGGGCGTAGCGGTGTCCGTCGCGGGCGGTAAACGAGAGTCCGACCATGCCTTGGGGAACGGTGGGATGCCAATCACCCCACGCGGCAGTCGATAACGCGTCGCCGCATGCCAAACGAGGCAGCGGAACAGGTGTGCGGCTTCGGTGAACTGCAATCCGACGACGTGTTCGACGTCCTCGACCGGTTGGTGGCCAAGTCGATTCTGGTGATCGACCGTGACGGCGAGCTGGTCCGGTACCGGATGCTGATGACCGTGCGCGAGTACGGTGCCGAACTGCTCGAGCGCGCGGGTGAATATCTCACCGTCCGGCGCCGGCACCGGGATCACTATCGGCGCAACGCGATTCGCACGGTGGAGCGGTGGTGCGGCCCGGGTCAGGCGGCCGCGCTGGCGGCGTTGCGACGCGACCACTCGAACCTGATGTCGGCGCTGGAGTGGTCGGTTGCCACGCCGGGCGAACTCGATCACGGCGCGGAACTGGCCGCCTTGCTGCGTTATCACTGGATCGCCGGCGGATTTCTCGGCGACGGCCGACGCCGGCTCGAGCAGATCCTGACCGCGATGGACCCGTCCAGCGCGCAGCGCGGTGAGACGCTGTGGGTTGCCGCCTGGGTCGCGCTCATCCAGGGCGATCGGGATCCGGCGGCGCGCTGGCTCACCGAGGGCGAGGAACTCGCACGCGCGAACGACGACGGCCGCCTCGCCGCGCACGTCGCGCAGTGGACGGCGATCCATCGATTGTTCTCCGGTGAGTTGCCCGCGGCGATCGCGCTGTTCGAACGGTCGATCGGCGGTCACGTCGTTTGCGACGATCGGGCGTCCCAGCTGACCGCGTTGTTCCAGCTCGCGATGGCGCAGACCTACGCCGGCCGGCATCACGACGCGCTGCGCACCTGCGCGCGGGCACTGGGCCTGAGCGGCCGGTGCGGTGAGCGGTGGACGCACGCGTACTCGCTGTGGATCAGCGGGGTGGCCCGCTGGCATCTCGGCGACCTCGACGGCGCGCAGCGCGACGCCGAGGGCGCGCTGCTGCTGCAACGGGATTTCAAGGACAGCATCTGCACCGCGCTGAGCATCGAGCTGATCAGCTGGGTCGAGCTGTCGCGATCGAACTACGAGCGCGCCACCGAACTCCTCGGGGCCGCCACCGCGGTCTGGACGGCGCTCGGAACGACCGTCGAGGCGTTCGGTCCGCACATTCACCGCGACTCGGTGGAGTCGACGGACAAGGTCGCGAAGGCATTGGGGCGAAAGCGGTTCGCGGAGCTCTCGGCGCGGCTTGCACGTCTCGGCAAGGACGAGGCGATCGACTTCGCGTTGGGGGCCCACACATCGGCGAAGGCGCGCCCGGCGAAGTCGCCGCTGACGAAACGAGAGCGCGAGATCGCCGCGCTGATCGCCCAGGGCATGAGCAACCGCGCGGTGGCCGAGTCGCTGGTCATCTCGCCGCGCACAGTCGACGGGCACGTCGAGCGCATCCTGGCGAAACTCGACTTCACCTCGAGGTCGCAGATCGCCGCGTGGGTGGCGAGCGCGCACACCGATCCGAAAAGCGGGTAGTCGATGGGGTGATCTGCCCCACGTTTTTCGCGGCCGTACCGCCGAGTCTGGAAGCCATCGACCAAATGGCCCACTACCTCGGGAGGACCGCCAATGACCGCCATCATCGACGAGCAGAACACCGCGACCGCCGTCACCGACTTCGACACGATCGTGATCGGTGCCGGCTTCGCCGGGCTGTACGCGCTGCACAAACTTCGCGACCAGCTGGGCCTGTCGGTACGGGTCTATGAGGCCGCGTCCGACGTCGGCGGCACCTGGTATTGGAACCGGTACCCGGGCGCGCGGTGCGATATCGAGAGCGTGCACTACTCCTACTCGTTCTCCGAGGAACTGCAGCAGGACTGGGAGTGGAGCGAGCGCTTCGCCGGCCAGCCCGAGATTCTGCGCTACCTGAACCACGTTGCCGACCGGTTCGACCTGCGCACGGACATCGTGTTCGACACCCGGGTGAACTCGATGGTGTGGGACGACGACGCCAGCCTCTGGCGGGTCGGCACCGAGCGTGGTGACACCGTCACCGCCAGGTACGTGATCTCCGGGGCGGGCAACCTGTCGGTGCCCAAGACCCCCGAGTTCGACGGCGTCGAGTCGTTTCGCGGTCAGGTGCACCTCACCGGAAACTGGCTCGACGAGAACGTCGACTTCACCGGCCAACGGGTCGCCATCATCGGGACCGGGTCCAGCGGCATCCAGGCGATCTCGGAGATCGCGAAGACCGCAGGGCACCTCACGGTCTTCCAGCGGACGCCGAACTACGCCACCCCGATCGTCAACGGGCCCGCGGATCCCGATGAGGTCCGCGCGGTGAAGACCAACTACGCCCAGGTGCGCGATGCCTCGCGCAACCACTTCCTCGGCGTGCCCTACACCCAGGTGCAGCCCTCCGCGCTCGCGGTGTCGGCCGCGGAGCGGCGCCGCACCTTCGACGAGCGGTGGAACGCCGGCGGGTTCCGGCTGTTCATCGACAGCTATCAGGACATTCTGTTCGACAAGAACGCCAACGACACCATCGCCGAGTACATCCGCGAGCGCATCCACGGCCGGGTGAACGACCCGGCCGTCGCCGACCTGCTCGCGCCCAAGGGTTATCCCTACGGCACCAAGCGCCCGCCGCTGGAGACCAACTACTACGAGGTGTTCAACCAGGACAACGTGATGCTGGTCGACATCAGGACCGCCCCGATCGAGTCGATCACCGAGACCGGGATCCGCACCGTGAACACCGAGTACGAGTTCGACATCATCGTGCTCGCCACCGGCTTCGACGCCATGACCGGTCCGCTGATGAAGCTAGGCATCGTCGGGCGCGACGGGCTGAAACTGTCCGACAAGTGGGCGTACGGTCCGCGCACCTATCTGGGCCTGACGGTGAGCGGATTCCCGAACCTGTTCCTGATCACCGGGCCGCAGAGCCCATCGGTGCTGTACAACATGCCGCTGGCCATCGAAGACCACGTCGATTTCGTCGCCGAAGCGATCACCTACATGCGTGACCGTGGGCTCGACGTGATCGAGGCGACGCGCGAGTCCGAGGACAAATGGGTGGCCGATGCCCTCGAGATTTCGTCGCAGACGCTGCTGCCGGGCACCGACTCCTGGTACATGGGCGCCAACATCCCCGGCAAGCCGCGCATCTGCATGTTGTATCTCGGCGGCGCGCCGGCCTACCGGGCCACTTGCGACGACGTCGTGACCAACGGGTACGCGGGTTTCACGCTCGACCGCGCCGCCGTCCCCGTCTTCTGACCCGCAGCACCACCTTTTCGAGGAGAAACCCAATGCCAATCGACCCACACGTCCAGGCGCTGCTCGACGGCCTGACCGAGCAGGGGCTCAAATCGTTCGAGCAGATCGGCGTCTCGGCGACCCGTGCGGTCGTCGAGACCTTCACCGGCCTGCAGCACCCGGCGCCGGCCGTGGCCCGGGTGATCGACGGGACGTACCCCGGACCCGCTGGGGCACAACCGTTGCGCATCTACATTCCGGAGGGCGAAGAGCCGCTACCGATCGTCGTGTACTTCCACGGCGGCGGATTCGTCGCCGGCGGGCTTGCCGTGGTCGACGAGCCGGCGCGCGCGCTCGCCAACGACGTGGGCGCGATCGTCATCGCAGCGGGCTACCGCCTGGCCCCGGAGCACAAGTTCCCGGCGGCGACCGACGACACCTTCGCAGCGCTGCGATGGGTGGCCGACCACGCCGCGGATTTCGGGGGCGATCCGGCGCGCATCGCCGTCATGGGCGACAGCGCCGGCGGCAGCCTTGCCGCGGTGGCGGCGCAACGCGCCCGTGATGCGGACGGCCCGCGGCTGGTGGCGCAGGTTCTCGTCTATCCCGTCGTCGACCCGACCGCGCGGCTGCGGTCGCGGAAGCTGTTCGGGGAGGGCTACGTGATCACCGCCACCGGGCTGGACTGGTTCTGGGAGCAGTACCTGGGGTCGCTGGCAGACACTCGGAACCCGCTCGCCGTGCCGGCCAAGGCCGGCTCGCTGGCCGGCCTGCCGCCCGCCTTGGTGCTGACCACCGAGTATGAGGTGTCGCGCGACGAGGCGGAGGCGTACGCGAAGCGACTCGCCGATTCCGGCGTCGAAACCGAGTGCATCCGGTTCGACGGGCTCATCCACGGCGTCTACTGGATGTCGGGTGCCGTGCCACGCAGCGGCGAACTCCGCGATGCGGTGACGCGGTTCCTGTCCAAGCGGTTCACGTAGCGCGAGTTTGGCTGCCGAGTGTGAAGAATTCGCTGACGGGTGGTGGAATCCGCACATCGTCGATAGAGGTATCGAGCGCTCTTTGTAGAACTCGATCAGTCCGGAGATCGGCAGGAGGTCGCGGGTTCCCCTGGCCCGCTGGCGTGATCAACCTAGGTGTTCGCCGAGTTCGTTGGCTGCGTTGGCTCGAAACCGGCTCCGACGCACGCAATAGCGGCAATTGCGCCCTCGGTATGCCGTCAGGTAGCCCTACAGCCAAGTCGGTGTACTTGCAGCTGAATTCGGCATCGTTTTGGTCTTGGACAGTTGGACATGATCCGCGGCCCACCTTCGCCTCAGAAGGTGTTCCACGACACAGACGAAGCCACGGGAGGGCAGCGTATGACGACAATGCAAGCCCCAGACCGTGATTCGATTAGCCGAACGGCCGCGCCGGCTCATTTGCGCCGTCGCACAAGCACCCGCCATGGAGTACATCACATGAACTTGTCGGTCCCCCCGCGTCTACATTCCGCGCAGAACCCCATTGCCTTCACGGTCGCCGATGACTGCGGCCGGACCAAGGCCTCGTCACTCGACACTGTTCAGCAAGCCGACCCGATCGTGTACAGGCGCGGATTGTCAGCGGGCGACGCTGGGACGTTGGCGATCCTGGATGTTGTCCGAGACGCCTCGAACCCGGTTGGGGTGGTGACTGATTCGGTGTCGATGGCGCGCTCTGGCCGGGCACGCGACACCGGGATGTCGCTGACCCTGGTAGCAGATGATGGCGCGAACACGGTCGCGGCAGAACCGACCTCGGCCGAGATCGATTGCCTGGACGTGCATTCGCTCGGTCTGGCGTTGCCGAACGGGCGCCAGCTGTTGAGCAATGTCTCGTTTAGCGCGCGACCCGGGTCGCTGACCGCGATCATCGGCCCATCCGGTGCGGGCAAGTCGACGCTGGCCAAATTGGTGGGCGGGGCCATCACCCCGACCGCGGGCGAGGTGAGTTTCGAGGGCCGTGACCTCCACGGCGAGTACGCGTCGCTGCGCCACCGGATCGGCCTGGTTCCCCAAGACGACGTGGTGCATCACCAGTTGACCGTGGATGCGGCCCTGCGCTTCGCCGCCGAACTGCGGCTGCCACACGCCACCGCCGACGAGCGCGCCGCGGCGGTGCGCAGAGTCCTCGAGGAACTGGAGCTGACCGGCCATGCCCACACCCGCGTCGACAAACTCTCGGGCGGACAGCGCAAACGCGCCTCGGTGGCCATGGAACTGTTGACCGGGCCAGCGCTGCTGATCCTGGATGAACCGACTACCGGGCTGGATCCGGCGCTGGATCGCCAGGTGATGAGCATGTTGCGCCGGCTGGCCGACGCCGGGCGGGTGGTGCTGGTGGTCACCCACTGCCTGACCCATCTGGACCTCTGCGATCAGGTGCTGTTCTTGGCCCCCGGCGGCAGAACCGCCTACCGCGGGCCAGCACAAGAGATCAGCGCAGCGCTGGGCAGCACCGACTGGGCCGACCTGTTCGCCAGTGTGGCCGCCGACCCCGACGCGGCTCACCGCGCGTTTGCGACCCCCTGCCGCGCCGAAGCACCCCCGGCCAAGCTGTCCCGGCCGCGTCCCACGTCGTCGTCGTTGCGGCCGGCGCCGTGCCGGCTACTGCACCAGGTGTCCACCGTGGCACGCCGCCAACTGCCGCTCCTCCTGGCCGACCGGGGCCATTTCCTGTTCCTGGCGGTGCTGCCGTTCATCCTGGGCACGCTCGCGCTTTTGGTGCCCGGCGATGTAGGGCTGGGTACTGCTAACCCGCGGTGGTGCCGCCGACGAGCCGGTGCAGATCGTCTTTCTGCTCAGCATCAGCGCCATCTTCATGGGCACTGCGCTGACCATTCGTGACCTGGTCGGTGAGCGAAACATCTTCCGGCGCGAACAAGCAGTCGGCCTGTCCGCCACGGCATATCTGTTGGCGAAGATCATGGTGTACTGCGTCACCGCCGCCGCCCAGACCGCGATCCTGACCACGATTGTCGTGGTCGGCAAGGGCGCACCCACCCGCGGCGCGGTCGTGCTGGGCAATCCGATCCTGGAGCTGTACTTGACCCTGGCCGCGACGGCGGCCGTCGCCGCGGTCATGGGGTTGGCGATATCGGCGGCGGCCAAGTCCCAGGATCAGATCCTGCCGATGCTGGTGATCTCGGTGATGCTGTCCATCGTGTTCTGCGGCGGGATGATTCCGGTCACCGGCCGACTTGTTCTCGAGCAGGTGTCCTGGGCGATCCCGGCCCGCTGGGGATTCGCAGCCACCGCGTCCACCACCGATCTGCGCACCATCGCTCCCCTGCTGCAAACAAATGAGACGCTGTGGTCGCACCGCGTTGGCTGGTGGCTGCTCGACATGACCGCACTGATCCTCGTGGGAGCCGTCCTGGCCGGCTGCGTGCGCTGGCACATCCGGCTCAACGCGGCAGCACAAATTCTGGATCACACCGGCTGGTATCGATGGTGCATGCGGCTGTGGTCACATCTTCCGATGCGGCGCCGGTCTCGGCCGGCGTGGGCGCACGCACAACCCCGTTGTGGTCGCTTCCGGCGCTGGGCAGGCAGTCCAGTCCTAGTGGGTGAACGTCTCACAAGTAACGCATCGGTGTGAGGTCGTCGAGCCGGGAATCGGAGGGTTCGGGCACCGCGTCTATCCGGATAACTAGGCTCCGGCGTCACGGCCCTGAGACGCCCAGGCGGGTGCACTTTGCTGCTTGTTGTGTTGTGAACGGATTTGTGAACGAAACGCGGCGCAACTAATGAGATGGTGGGAGACGCGGCGGGATGGCTGGGACGGGCGATTGATCGTGACCTGCGCGTTTGAGACGCGCGAGGCGAGTCGAGACCGCGACTGGTCGGCTCATAACCCAGAGATCGCGTTCGGTCCTGTCCCCGCTCAGCGGCATGAGACGGCCCTGGCGCCGGCGAACCGCACGCTGAATGACGGACTCAGCTCGGCGCGGCGGGCAGCAAGCTCGCGCGCGTGTTCGGCCGCTTGATCGTTGGCCGCAACTGCGCCCCGATGACCGGGGTTGCGGCAAAGTCAATCGCCGTGCTGATGTGCCGCGGCTGCAGATCGAACTGCTCGGCCCGGGCGGCACCCGCTGCTCGGGACTGCCCGTCGGGTGGTGGACGCGGCCTGCCCGATATCGGGTACCACCGCGAGCACGGCGCCCCTGTCGGACCATCCCGATACACGGCACCGGGAAATGGTGTGGCTCTGTGGTCGCCGATGATGGCGGTGGGCCAGGGTGCGGGACACGATCGCGCCCAGCAAGCCGGCCCACGAGACCCGCGCAGCCAACGGCGCGTCGCCGAGGCCAATCGGCGCCGCGATCAGGCTCAGCCTTGCCGCGGCCCCGGCCGTCCTCGGCGTGCAGCATGACGCCGCGAGGACGCCCAGCCGCCGGCGCGCCAGTGTGTCAGCCACACGATGTCGGAACTCGTTAGGGTTTTGGTTCCAAGATCGCCGTTCAACAGCTCGACGATCTGATCGCCTCACAAACCGTGATCCCGCCCTGCCGGCCTTGACAGACTGTGCGCATGGCACAGATAACCTTGCGTGGAAATCCCATTAATACGGTCGGCGAGCTCCCCGCCGTCGGAGCCCCGGCTCCCAGCTTCACCCTGACCGGCACCGATCTCGGCGCGGTCAGCAGCGAGCAGTTCCGCGATAAGCCCTTGTTGCTAAACATCTTTCCCTCGGTGGATACACCGGTATGCGCGACGAGCGTGCGGACCTTCAACGAGCGCGTCGCCGCAAGCGGTCTCTCGGTACTGTGCGTATCGAACGATCTGCCGTTCGCGCAGAAGCGTTTCTGCGGCGCCGAGGGCATCGAGAACGTCATGACGGCGTCAGCGTTCCGCGACAGCTTCGGCGAGGACTACGGCATCACCATCGCCGACGGTCCGATGGCCGGGCTGCTCGGTCGGGCCGTCGTGGTGATCGGTGCGGACGGAAACGTCGTATACGTCGAACTGGTGCCCGAGATCGCCACCGAGCCGAACTACGATGCGGCGCTGGCAGCGGTGAGCTAGTCGCCGCCCCGCGGCCCCCAGCTCCTCGCCCAGACCGTTAGGCCTTCACCCCGCCGAAGGGGCGCCTGCACATCGACCATGTAGTCGTGCCGACGGTGTGGTGGCGGTCGTCGTGTCCGCCGAAGGCGCGGGGTGCCGGATGTGTGGTGATCAGTTCGGGGAACTGGCGCGCGACCTGTCGGCGGCGCTGGAGCGTCGCGGTGCTCAGCTTTTCGATGCCGTCGTGGTCGACCGCATCGAAGCCGGTGGCCGCTGGCACTGCGTGGACAACTGCGGGGTGGCGGGGGTGCTCGACGACCCGGCAACGTCTGCGGCTGCTGCTGCTGCGGTGGCAGCGGGACACCGGATGTACCGGACCCGCGAGGAACTGAAGGCGAGCGTGGCCGTC
>CAVYPI010000117.1:0-25766 GCA_963770125.1 uncultured Actinomycetota bacterium
AGCCTCGACCCCGAGGACGTCGTCGACCTCGATGTGGAGTGGCCCGCCGCCGAGCTGATCGACGCGACCATCATCGACACGCCGGGCACGTCGTCGCTGTCTCGCGATGTCTCCGAACGGACCTTGCGGCTGCTGGTGCCCGCGGATGGCGTGCCGCGCGTCGACGCGGTGGTGTTCCTGCGGACCTTGAATGCCGCGGACATCGCGCTGCTCAAGCAGATCGGTGAGTTGGTCGGCGGATCGGCCGGCGCGCTCGGCGTGATCGGCGTTGCCTCGCGGGCCGACGAGATCGGTGCAGGCCGGATCGACGCGATGCTCTCGGCCAAGGATGTGGCCAAACGGTTCACCAACGAGATGGACAAGACCGGGATCTGCCAGGCCGTGGTGCCGGTGTCCGGGCTGCTGGCGCTGACCGGCCGCACGTTGCGGCAGAGCGAGTTCGTCGCGCTGGAGAAGCTGGCCGGGGCGGACGCCGCCGAGCTCACCAAGGCTATGCTGTCGGTCGACCGCTTCGTGCGCGAGGACAGTTCGCTTCCGGTGGACGCCGCGACACGCTGCCCTGCTGGACCGGTTCGGCATGTTCGGCATCAGCGATCTCGATCGCGGTGCTGCGCGCCGGTGTCGGTGATTCGGTGGCGCTGGCCGACGAGCTGCTGGAACGCAGTGGGCTGGTGGCGCTGCGCGACGTCATCGACCAGCAGTTCGCGCAACGCTCGGATCTGCTCAAGGCGCACACGGCGCTGCTGTCGCTGAGACAGTTTGTGCAGAAAAACCCGATCTATGCGACGCGCTACATCATCGCCGACATTGACCCGCTCCTGGCCGATACCCATGCCTTCGAAGAGCTTCGGTTGTTGAGCCAATTGCGTTCGCGCCCAACGACATTGAATGAATACGAGATGGCCTCGCTGCGGCGCATCATCGGCGGGATCGGGCACCGATGCCGCCAGCAGGCTGGGGTTGCGGCCCGACGCGCCCTACGAGGGCCACGGGCGGCGTTCGCGGCGGCCCAGCGGTGGCGGCGCCGCGCCGACCATCCCCTCAACGACCCCTTCACCACCCGCGCCTGCCGGGCCGCGGTGCGCAGCGCCGAGGCGCTGGTCGCCGAGTACGCTGCTCGCGGCATTCGCCGTGGAGCGGCCTCAACAACCAGGGCCGCTGAGCGGCCTCAACAACCAGAGCCGCTAATTCGCCGCCAACCTCGCGGCGTGGTCGGCCTCGTCAGGACGGACAGTGCCCGCGCTGCTCGACTTCACCGCCCAGGTGGTGACGCGGCCCTCGGGGCCCGCCAGCCGCCCCGACGTCAGCGCCTGTGCGATCAAAACGAACTCACCCGCTCCTCGTCGTCGGTGCCGAACAGCACCCGAAGCCTCACCGTCCCGTCGCCGGCGGGCGATGCATCCGTGTGGTGCGGCGCCAGCGGGCACGGCGGCTCGTGGTCCCAATGTCCGCACAGTGCAACGGTTATCGCACCGCCGGGCGCGAGGGTCCCCGCCGGGATGGACGATCACGACGGCGTCGTGGGCGTAGGCGGTACGGGTCACGTCAGGGCGCCGGCGGTGAAACCGTGACGGTCTGCGTGACGGTGCGGCGCTCGTACTCGTGCTGGCGCTCGGTTCGGTCGTCGTCGTGGTGGTCGTGGTGGTCGTCGTCGTGGGCTCGGTGGTCGTGGTGGTCGTCATTTGCTCGGTGGTGGTCGGCTCGGTCGTCGTGGTGCCTCTGGTTGTCGTCGGCGCGGTCACCGACGTCGTGGTTCGGGTAATGGGGGTGAGCGTGGTCGGCGGAGTCTCCGGCGACGTGCCGGCGGTGAGCAGTTTGACCAGACCGAAGATGATCGACGCGACTAGCACCGCGCCGAGCGCGCCGAATGAAACCAGCGCCACGGGTTTGCGATACCAGGGCTGCGGTTCGCCTGGCGGTGGGCCGGGTGGCGGACCGGGGGGCTGACCCGGCGGCGGGCCGTAGTTGATGTAGGCGGTCGGCTCGTCGTGGGGGTAGTGCGGATCGTCGGGAGGTCCGTAGCGCGCCACGGGCACTGATAGTAAGCGGTCAGGGCCGCGGATAGAGCGTGCGTGTCACATTGGTGCGCGGGCCGCGGCGCGTAGAACTGGGCGTCGACTCGCCGTTGCTCTGACGGCTCTGAGTGATCCGAGTCGAACTCGAAGTGTCGTTGCTGCTCGAAGTGTCGGACGATGACGGTGGCGTGGACGACGGTGCGTCGATGTCGGTGGTGACCGGGCTGGTGCTGGTGATCGTCGCGGTCGTGGTCGGCGTCGAGGACGATCGGGGGTGGTCGCCCAGAACGATGGCTCGATGAAGTTCAGGGGAGCTTGGTCGGGTTCGTTGAACTGGCGCGCCACGAACGTCACCGCCACGATGAATACGCCGATGACGGCGGGGCCGACCACGCTCGCCCCGATGACTACCGGGGTGCGGGTGTACCACGGCGCAGGCGACGGCGACTGCTCGCCGTCGCAGTCGTCGGGGTCCTGACCGGTCACGGCCACTGATAGTAGCTTCGGGTTCCGCCCAGACACTGTCTCAGCCCAGTTGCGGCACGACTTCGGTGGCGAAGAATTCCAGGTGTTCGAGATCGGACATGTCGAGCAGCTGAAGGTAGACCCGCTGCACGCCGGCCGCGATGAACGCGCCGAGCCGGTCGACGATCTCGGCGGGCGTGCCCACCAGCGGGGAGTTGCTGCGCAGCTCGTCGACGTCCCGGCCGATGGCGCCGGCCCGCCGGCGATCTCGGCGTCGTCGCGCCCGGCGCACAGCACGAACGCCGCCGAGTAAGTCAGGGAGTCCGAGGCCGCCCGGCCTCGGCGACGCGCTCGCGCGACCCGCTCGAATTGGGTCTTCGAGGGTGTCCAGGTCGACGAACGGGATGTTGAACTCGGCGGCGAACTTCGCCGCGAGCGCGGGGTGCGCTTGGGGCCGCCGCCGCCGATGATGATCGGCGGATGCGGTGACTGCGCGGGTTTGGGCAGCGCCGGGGAGTCCTGCACGGTGTAGTGCGTTCCGGTGTAGTCGAACGTCTCGCCGACGGGTGTCGTCCACAGGCCGGTGAGGATATCGCAGCTGCTCGGTCAGCCGGTCGAAGCGTTCGCCCAGCGGCGGGAACGGGATCGCGTACGCCTGGTGCTCGGCCTCGAACCAGCCCGCGCCGAGGCCCAGTTCCACACGGCCGCCGCTCATTTCGTCGACCTGAGCGACCGAGATCGGCCAGCGGGCCGGGATAGCGGAACGTGGCCGAGGTGACCATGGTGCCGAGCCGGATCGTCGACGTCTCGCGAGCGATGCCGGCCAGCGTGACCCAGGAGTCGGTCGGCCCGGGCAAGCCGTCGCCGCTCATCGCGACGTAGTGGTCGGACCGAAGAACGCGGAGAAGGCCAAACTCTCGGCGGCGCGGGCGACGGCGAGCTGATCGGCAGTAGGTGGCACCTTGTTGGGGTTCGACGAATACGCGGAAATCCATGACCGCCAGCCTAGAGGCACCCCGGACGCCGTCACGGCCCTGTGTGCGACCGCGCCATTACACCGCCGGACTACTCTTTCAACCGACACTGCAATCCGTCACAGCCTTATCCGCAAAGCCTCAGGAGGGAACGCGGATGACCGCGGTCAGCTCAGATGCAATTCGTGCAGAAACCATCACAGTCACCGGGCACGGCGGCGACGAAATCGAGGCGTACCGCGCCATGCCGCTCGCGCCGGGCCCGCGCGCCGGCGTGGTGTGGATTCACCACATGCCGGGGTACGACCGCGAGACCAAGGAGTTCGTCCGCCGGTTAGCGGTCGCCGGCTACAACGCGGTCTGCCCCAACCTGTACTCCCGCGAAGCGCCTGGCGCAGACCCTGATGACGCGGCGGCCACCGTCCGTGCGGCCGGCGGCGTACCCGACGACCGACTCGTCGGCGATGTAGCTGGCGTCGCGCTGTATCTCGGGAATCTGGACGGCGCCAACGGGAAGACTGGAGTGATCGGCCATTGCTCAGGGGGCCGGCAGGCGTTTCTCGCGGCCTGCTCGCTGCAATTGGGTGCCGCAGTGGACTGCTATGGCGCCTTCGTTGTCGAAGACCCGCCGGAAGGCATGCCAGCCAGCATGAAGCCGATCCTGGGACTGGCACCGGATCTGAGCTGCCCACTGCTCGGGTTGTTCGGCATCCAGGACCTCCACCCGTCACCGGAGGCAGTCGCCAAATTGGATGCCGAGCTGAACCGGCTGGGTAAGGACCACGAGTTTCACTCCTACGACGGGGCTGGACACTCGTTCTTCTCCGTCGACCGCCCGGCCTATCGCGTGGAAGCGGCGCTGGACGGTTGGCGTCGGATCGACGACTTCTTCGCCAAGCATCTGGAGGGCTGACGCATGTGCACCTATCTGACTGAAAAGATCGACGTCGACGGCAGCGGCAAGGGTGCGACGGGCTGGTTCGGCGCTAGCCAGGCAACGGTCTACGTCGACCACCCGGTCCATGCTCCCTACGGCCACACTGTGAATATTGACGTGCTCAACCCAGCGCTGGGCCCCTCGGCGCGCGTCGCACTCGAACTGACCGAAGAGACTGCCCTTGCGCTGGCCGAAGCAATCCACCGCGCCATCGCCACCGCCCCCTCAGGCTTGGCCTCCAAGAACCAAAGGGTCTGACGGGTACAGCGACTGCTACATCACAGCCCGCGTCGAGATGCGCGGACGCCTTCGACCAGCGCGGCGTCACCGTCGAACTCCAGCCGGACCGCGTCGCGGCCGGAGATGAACAGCAGCAGTTCCTGCGGTTCTCCCGTCGCGGTCAGTTCCGGTCCCCGGCCGACGGTGGTCAGCGTCTTGCCGTCCGGCGTGCACAGGGACACCCGGGCGGGCGCCTTCGCCAACGTCAGCCGAACCATGATCGGAAGTCCGCGGCCCAGGGCCCGCACTGTCCCGTCGTCGAGCTGCCTTGGCTGCCAATCGTTTTGAGCGCGGCGTACGTCCTCATGGTGGATGAACATCTCGCCCATGTTTGCGACGGGGTCGAGAAGTTTGAACGGCGAATACAGCGGTGGGCCTGACGCGATCTTGTGCAGCAGTTCGGCCCAGTCGGTGGATGTAGCGACCTGACGCTGAACGTTGGCGGTGTAGCCGGCGAGAGCCGGAATCATGATCCCTGGCGTGGCGTCCAGCCTGCGCTCCCGCACCACCAGATGAGCGGCGAGATCGCGCGTCGTCCAGTCGCCGCAGAGCGTGGGCGCGTCGGGTCCGACGGTGCGCATGGTTTCAACGAGTGCAGCGCGTTCACGCTGAGCCGCGGTCATGCTCAAACTCTAGAACGCCTGCACCCCGTCGATGGCGACGACCATGCCGTGGCCGGTGCGGTCGTTGGTGAAGCGGGTGCCGTCCTCACGGGCATCGATGGCCCAGCCGACCGCGTGATACATGCGGTAGTCAAGGGTGACGGCGGGAATGTCACCCAAATTGCCCACCAGCCAACTGACTTCACCGTTCGGGGTCACCCGCACGCCGTTCGCATGCATACCGTTCATGACCGGCGAACTGGCGAATTGCGCCTCGCAGCCGACCTCTTCTTCGTTGAGCTGGCACCGCGTCTTGCCGGACTTCGTCTCGATGAAGACGTAGCCGTTGTCGGGTGGCAGTACATCCGCACCAGGAGGCACGGCGGTGCTCGTCGGCGCGGGCGTGAGCGTCCTCGGCGGCGCGGCCGTCGGCCTGGTGGGACGGCTGGTCGGAAAGTTCGGCTCGGTAGGGGATTCCGCGCGTTTGACCGGTGTTCCGACAATGCTCGATTGGCAGCCCGCGAGCAACGCGAGCGCGGCGAGCACACCCACCAGGAACAGCCGTGAGTTCATCGCTGATAAGGCTACGCAGCGAGCGGCGCGGGTTACGGAAGTGACGCGCCCGCCATGGCCGCGTATCCGTCGGCCAGCGCCCGTAGCTGCGCGGCACCATCGCCGGTGTAGGACGAGCCGTGCATGAGCGCCAGCGTAGTCGGATGAAGCTGGGCGAGCTGCTTCAGCGTTGGCCCGAGGTTCGTCGTGAGCCCTGTGGCGTGGAAGACCTCCTCGGCATCCAACGCCGGTGCAACACAGTCGGATTCAGTCAACGCGGGGCACTGTCCAGTGTGGGTGAGCAGGTCCCCGGCGAGCAGCGTCGACGTCGCCTCGTCGAACCAGAGGCCAGCCTCCCAGTTGTGCGGCACGTGCGGGGTGGGGATGAAGCGCAGTCGATGCCCTCCGATGTCGTGCACGCCGTCTTCGGGAGCCACCACAGGTGGCCGGTCGCACAGGTCGATCCGCGACACCATGCAGGCCAGCGCGCCGTGGATGACCTCGGCGTTGGGAGCCGCGTCCCGCAACAGGTTGACCGCTCCGCACTCGTCGGCCTCGACATGGCCGAACGAAATCCACCGCAGCTTCTCCAGCGGCACCACCCGGTTGATGGCATCCGACACGAACGGGAACAGCTGGCGATGACCGCAGTGGAACAGGAACGGCTCGTCACCGGTGAGCAGGAACTGGTTGAACGTGAAACCTTATTCGGTGATGTCCGGTACCCAGGTGGACAGCCGGTAGGTGTCCGTTGCGATCTCGTCGACGGTGAT
Organism: uncultured Actinomycetota bacterium; assembly: GCA_963770125.1. Lineage (GTDB taxonomy): Bacteria > Actinomycetota > Actinomycetes > Mycobacteriales > Mycobacteriaceae > Mycobacterium. The sequence continues at coordinate 6,598 of CAVYPI010000117.1, forward strand.
CTCCATCGGTCAATCGTGCGTCCTGGCGGCCGGGCGCGAAAGAACTTCGGAAAACAGCCGCAGCGGAGGTGATCGTCCGTTTCTGTAGGAATTCAGTGAATGTGTCGGAAACTGACCGCTCCGACCTCGGTGTTCTCAGTATCGTGTCGGTCGGCCATTCTCACTAAGTTGTCGTGTTCCTCACGTAACTGCGGCAGATCCGTCGCGGGCGTCAGGCGGGAAGTCCGCGCCGCCCGGCCCGTGCCGCGAATGCGTCGAGTGCGCCCAGAACCTCGGGGGCACGCCAGGCACGGTTGCGGGTGCGGTCGGTGAACTCGGCGATGATCCCCGCTTCAGTGAGCGGGTCCACGTAGCGGCGGGCGTTGCCGGTCGAGATGCCCAGCTCGCGCCGGAGCAGCTGCGCGTTGATTACTGGGCGTTTCAGCAGCAGGTCCGCGACCCGGTGGATGGCGGAGTCGCGGCGGGCGGTGATCTTTGATTCCCAGCCCGCTCGTATCGAGCGCAGGTCGCTGACGAGACGGCGACCATTGGCCACCGCCAACACGGATGCGGCTGAGAGCCTTTCGACAATCGGGGCGGTGTCGCCCGCTCGGTAAGAGGTGAGTGCGTCGAAATAGGAGTCGGTGTCGGTCAGCAGTCCCGCCGAGACTGGCACGGTGACCTGGCGGGTTAGCCGCTTGTTGCGCAGCATTGCTTGGATCAGTGCCCTGCCGGTACGCCCATTGCCGTCGGGGAAGGGGTGGATCGTCTCGAACTGCGCGTGCGCGATCGCGATCTGCGGCAGCGCCGGGATATCGGCGCGCTTCGTGAACCGAACCAGGTCGTCGATGGCTGGGACAACCAGCTCGTGGCGCGGCGGGACGAAGTCGGCACCGCGCGGACCGAAGTCGCCACCGCCGATCCACACCGGTTCGGTGCGCCACTTACCGGCGATCGTCGGCTTACTGGAACCCATCAGCGCGTCGTGCATGGACAAGATCGCGTCACTGTCGATCCGGTCCGCCAGTGCGACGGCAGTTTTCATCGCTTCGGTGTTGGCGACAATCACGGCTGCGTTGCGGCGGCTGGTGTCACCCAGCTCGGCTTCGGCGATCGCTCCGGCCGAGGCGGTCAGGTTCTCGATGTTCGAACTGGCCGCCGACTCCGTCCGCAGCAGCACCGAGGAGAAAGGGGCGATCTCATCGCCGAGTTCGGCGTCGAACCGTGCGATCTCGTGGCTGGCTTCGTCGGCGTCAACGATGACGTCGGAGGGGAGCGTGACCGCAAGGTCGGCGATCTCTGCAGGGATGGCGGCCGTGTACTCACCGGACTGCCGCTGCGCCACGCGAAGATCGGCTAGCCCGTACCCCGCCTCAACCGGCATCTCCCAGTTGAGGGTCTCGTAACCTACAGCGGGCCAGGTACCGCTTGGGGTATGTGAGGCCATGCCGAAACGATAGCATCATTTAACCAGTTAAGTGATGCTAACACAGGTTGTTAACATCACTTGGCGGGCCGCCATGACGAACTACGTCCTATTCGACCTGCTCGACGCCGTAAGCGTCGACGAATTCCGTCGACGGACATTGGCTGGCAATATCAGACTGTCTGGCAATGTTGGGCTGAACCTGTCTGGCCGTGAACTACCGTGGTCCGCTCGACCACCCGACGGTGACGGCATCACCGACATCCTCGCCGCGCACCAGCGGGTCGTTCAAGAATCCGTCGGCAAAGAAGTCCTGGCGGGGACGTCGTTGAGTGACTGGTTTTGATCAGGATTCGGCACTTCGGTGCGCTCTGACCAGCACGCACGAATGTTCGACACAGGCAAGGGCGAACCGTAGGAATTCAGCGAATGTGTCGGAAGCTGACCGGTCCGACCTCGGCCTTCTCAATAACGTGTCGGTCGGCGATTCTCACTAAGCTGTCGGATTCCTCGGCGTCGTAGCTTGTAACACGACAAGTCGGCTGATAGAGACCGCTCGCGCCAATCCACAGCGGATCCCCAATGCTTCTACCTTCTTGTTGCCGCCGAGCGGTGCCAGTCACCAGCGGAAAGCTGGGCGACGAGTTGGCCACAGGTATCACTTTTGGTTATCGTTCTGGTTATCATGGTGTTGTGACAGCCCATCCCAAGTACCCGAACGACCCTATTGCGCTGGTCTTGATTGAACTGCGCCACCCGCCGACCGAGCCGCCGGCGCCATCTGCCCTGGCCATCCTGAAAGAGGCGCTGGCGGAATGGACGCCCATCCTCGAACAGGAGGAGGTGCGGCAGGTCAACCTAGAAACGGGTGAGCACACCGCACATTCTCTGAAGAAACTGGTCGCCCGTGATCGCCGCACCGCGATTACCTTTCGCCCCGACGCGATGACGCTCGAAGTTACGGACTACCCGGGCTGGGAGAAGTTTCGGGTGATCGTTCACGCCATGGTCGCAGCCCGCCAGGACGTGGCTCCGGTCGATGGCTGCATTCGGATCGGACTGCGCTACATCAACGAGATTCGGGCATCGCTGGAGGAGCCGTCCGGGTGGGCGTACTGGGTAGCCGAAAGCCTCCTCGGACCGGGGACTGAGCTTGCCGATATCAAACTCACGACCACCGCGCAGCAGCACGTCATTCAGTGCGACGGTCCGGAAGCCGGCGACTCTCTGACACTGAGGTACGCCGCTGCGCGTGGTGCGGTGGTCCAGTCAACCCCAATACTCCAGCGGTTGAAAGAACCTCCGCCTGATGCGGATTTCTTTCTCATCGACATCGACAGCGCATGGAGCGACCCACGCAAAGGCATCCCAGCGCTCGACGCCGACCTGGTGGACGAAGTCGCCGAAAGGCTCCATGAACCTATCGGTCCACTATTCGAGTCGCTGATCACATCCAACCTCCGCACGCAAGTGCTCCAACAACCCGGACTGGAGTGACATGACCATTTCCTTCTCAGGCTCAAATCTTCGGGACGACACTACATCTGGCAACGGCGATTACCGCCTCGGCAAACTGCCCGAAACCACTCCATCGACCTCGGTGTTCGACCGTGCCGACGTCAATTACCGCCGATCCACCGAACTCCACGGGCAAGTCCGCGACACGCGGCGGAAGGCGCACCTGGTCGAGCTCGAGTCCAGGACCGTCGAGCGGGCTCGGTGCGCGCCGATGCAGGCACTGGAGCAACTCGCGGACCACGGCTTTGCCTGGCGAGACATCGGTCGGATTGTGGGAGTGAGCGTGCCCGCGATTACTAAGTGGCGCAAGGGCACTGGAGTTACCGGAGAGAACCGGCTAAAGATCGCCCGTCTGCTGGCTCTTATCGAGATGCTCGCGGACCGCTTTATTGACGAGCCCGCCTCGTGGCTCGAAATGCCGATCAAAGCTGGCGTGGGAATCACCCGAATGGACCTCCTGGAGCGTGGCCGCTACGACCTCGTATTGGCGCTAGCCAGTACCCATACCGGGGACGGCACGGTCGAGTACGTATTGAACGAGACCGATCAGGATTGGCGAGAGACCTTCGTAGACAACTCTTTCGAGTCCTATACCGCCGAGGACGGCGTGATCTCGATAAGACCCAAGAGGTAACCGTGACAGAGCTGGAGACGCCCGACGACCCGGATTCGATATACCTTGCCCGACTGGACGATGTTGGAGAACACAGGCCGACGTTCACGGGCGACATCTACCGACTCCGCGATGGTCACATGGCGATGATTCTCCAGCACCCATGTGCGTTGCGGCGGGGCGTCGACCTCCATCCGCGTTTGCTCGTCGCTCCGGTACGCCCGGACTCCCTTCGATCCAACTGGGCCAAGGCTCCGTTCGGCACGATGCCGCTTCCGAAGCTGATCGACGGTAGGGATCACTCGGCGGACTTCGTCAATCTTGAACTCATCGATTCACCAACGCTTTCGGCCCTGCGAGCGGATCGCGGTGCTAAGCCAGTCAGGCGTCAACCTGCTGATGCAACGGTGGGAGTACCACAGCACCCGTCTCGCGGTGCCCACGCACACCTACTCCGACAGCACCATCGGTCCGTTCGATGAGGCAGACCTGATCGAGGAATGGGTGACGGATCGCGTCGATGATGGGGCCGACGCGGAGGCAGCCGGGCACGAGTGTGCCTCCTGGCTCGATGAGAAAGTCAACGACCGCACTCGCCGCGCGCTGCTCAGCGACCCTCAGCACGCAAGTTCCGTACGGCGAGAAGCGCGTTCTCACCGAAGGTCGGTCAAGCTGGCGGACTGAGCAACCGCGCAGGCCCCCACCACCCCTCACGGCACGCAGGAAGATCGGTCATGAGGCGCTGCAGCCGACCGCCACGATGCCCGACTCATCAGGTTGATCGACCGGATGGCCCTCACAGGGGCCGCCCGCTCGTCGAGGGCCGGCCAGCCGAATATCCGGCTCAGCACGCAAGACCGACGACGGCGGCGCTGACGATTTCGACAGCGGCGGGCACCGACACCCCCAGAAGTTCTCGCCGCCTGCCGACGGACGTTGGCCAGGATTGTCGCGTCGGCACCCATCCACACTTCGTAGCGCCAGCCGCGAGCGCGCAAATCCGCGCGGTCCAGCCGAACACCGCAACAGCCTTCGGATGCTCGGCGAACTCGGCCGGTTTGACGTCAACCAACATGAAGTTGCCGTCGCCGAGCGCCGCCGGTCACGGATTCGTTGTCCCCGGAGGCACCTACACCGGTCACCTGATTAATCGGCTCACCCTGCCATGACTTCCGCATGGTAGGGGTAGCCGCGAACCGCCTGCAATGCGAAGTCTCCGTGCGGGAGTCTCGCGTGTCGTACGCACGACCCAGAACTCTGTTAATAGGATTAACAGTTGTCTATCATGACGATGACATATATGCTCTAGCGCATGCTTAACCGGATGATCCGAGGTGAGCGATGAAGACCGGACCACCGTCAGTCAACCGCCTGAGGCGGAAGCAGCGGCGTTTAACGGTCGTCGACATCGAGAATGTGCTCGGCGGCGCGATCTTTATCCCACACCGCCCGCTCGGCGCGGATGCGGCGCGCACTCCTGGGGGGGATGCGGCCTGATGGCGATACCCGATTCGTTGCCCGGCTGGTTGTCGCCCACGGATATCGCGAGGTTGGCCCACCGCACGCCGGCGGCGGTCAGCAATTGGCAGCGCCGCAATCGCGATTTCCCCGACCCGGTCGCGGGCACCAAGGCTCGCCCTCTGTTTGCCCGCGCGGAGGTGCTGGATTGGTTGGGCCAGCGGCCCAACGTCGACGCGACCGACCTCGGAGACATCGCACTGGTTGGAATCTATAACCAGTTCCTGGCCGACTGGTCGATCGAGGACATGGCGTCGCTGGTGTTCTCCACTTTGTGCGCCCACAAGCTGCTGCAGGAAGACACCGAGAGCGGGCCCACGTGGGATTCGGTGCGCGCCGAGGCCGTTGAGCGAGGGGTTGATGCGCTGCGCCGCGCCGGTACACGGTTGCAGGATCACGATGACCGCTGGCTGGATCTGGTGTGGGTGTCCGACACTTGGCCTGGCGACAAAACCCACCGCGAAGGGTTCGCCCTGATCGCCGAAGTCGTCGACGGTATTTGGCCTATGGGTGTGAGCGCGGTGGGGGATGCGATCCTTGAACGGGTAGCGGCCGAGCAGGCGCGTGCTGGTGGCGATCACGGTCTGGTCGGATCTCGGGTGTCGCGGGTGCTGGCCGCCGCGGCAGCCAAGACCAGCGGGGTGGTGTATGACCCGGCATGCGGGATCGGGCAAGCGGTGATCAACGTCTGGGCGCAGACTAACAAGGCTGCCACCGTCGTGGGCCATGAGATCGACCAGGCTGCCGCCCGGGTGGCCAAACAGCGTTGCTTCCTGCGCGGCATTCCCGCTTCGATCCGCACCGCGGACGTCCTTCTTGAAGATCCCGACCCGTCCCTCAAGGCCGACGCCGTTGTGGTCGAACCGCCCTTCGGGATGAGCTGGTCGACGCAGCGCAGCCTCGCCGATCCGCGCTGGAAATACGGGTTAGCGCCAAGTGCGAGTTCGGAGCTGGCCTGGGTGCAGCACGCGGTTGCTCATCTTGCACCGGAAGGCCGCGCCTATGTGATCACGTCGATGTCGTCCTTATTCGGCCACGTCACTGCCGACATCAGGTCTGGTCTGCTGCGAGACGGATGCATCGAGGCCATCGTGGGTCTTCGAGGAAAGATGTTGCCGCACACATCGATTCCGCTCGCACTGTGGGTGCTGCGGTGCGGCGGCGTTGAGTGGCCGGATCGGGTGCTGATCGTGGACGCTTCCGACCAGGACCATCCCGAGCTGGACATCACCGGATGGCTACGCCTCGGCAAGACGGCGCCGTCGGGCAACGCGCCACCATTTGTGCGCGTCCCAGTCGACGAGCTGCTGGCCCACGATGCCGATCTGACTCCTCGCCGCTGGACTATGGCGCCCCGTGTGGACCGGATGAAGATCGTGGCGAACTTCCAGTTCGCTCGCACCAGGTTGCAGCACAGCCTCACCGCATTGGCCGAACACAACTCCTCGGCCACGTTCGCTCTCCCTGAGCACCCACCGAGGGTCTTTACCGTCAAACAACTCATCCAGGAAGGTGTCGCCGTACTTCATAGCAACCGGGTAGCCCGCAGCGACTTTCCAGACGAGGACGACCGCATCGTCAACGAACGGGACCTGTGGAGCATGCGCAACGTCATGGTTCACTTCGGCCACAGACCTGCATTGCCCGACCGCACTGAAATGCCCAGCGGCACATCGGCTGACGGGGCAGCCGACACTGTTCATCTCGCCGCCGACGGCGTTGTGGTGACCCAGCCGGGCGACATTCTTGTGACCACGCGCCGCCACGGCGAAGTGCTCGCCATCGTCGACGAGCGTGGCGGCTGCATACCCGTTGGTGCCGTGGAATGTCTGCGGGTGGATCCCGCCCAACTGGACTCGCGGTACGTAGCGCATTGCCTGGGCGGGCAGTGGAACAAGCGCTTCATGCGAGGAGCCACGTTGCGCGCCGATATCCGCGACCTCGAGGTGCCACTGCTAACTGTGGCCGATCAACGCGCCATCGCCACCGAGCTGGAGCACACCCGCGAGGTATCGGTCAAAGCGCGCGAGGCGGCCGCCAGCGCCGCCATGGTCATCGACGCGGCGCTCGACATCATCCGGTACGGGGTCCCCGCCGACGACCAGCAACCAGCACGCAAGCCGCTCGAGCAGAAACATGGATAGCTGCTATATCGTCGAATTCGACTGCGCCTCAGAGGAACTCGACGGTGAATGCACGTTCGAGGTGGTGCTGAGTCATGTCGCCGAATGGCTCAGCCCACGTAACGACAGCGAGCAGCTAGACGCGGCGCGCCTGATCGGTGCGCCCGGTTCGATGGTCTGCGAGGCTCGAGCCGGCACCCGGCTGGTGGAAAGAACAGTCACCTGGCGCTCGATGATCACCGACCGCATGTCGTGTGTCGTTGCATCGACCAGCCAACCGCTCAACGGCTCCGAGGTCGCCGCATTCGTCTCGACCGTGACCGTCCATCATGCCGAGAGCACCCGCATCAGGGTGGAGATGGGCCGGGAAACCCAGGGTGTGATGCGGCCGGCAACGATCGAGCAGCTGCGCCGCCCCGGGATCATTCGCGCTCTGCTGCAGGATCCTTCGCTGCGGGTGCGCTGGCGCGACCGGGAAGGCCAGATCGTCACCGGGCAAGCAGTGGACGTCGGCGACGAGCGGTGCGCGGAAGTGCTCGGGGACATCCTCGGGACACCGAAACGGTTGCCCGTACTGGTGATCGACGCCGGCCGCCCCGACGCGAAGAGATTCGGTCGGCAGGCCGCCCGCGAGCTGGCCGGTCTTCTGCAAGTCGCGCTGGTGTCGCCGGCGGCGGTGACTGCGGTCAGCGACCACCTAGGCGCGGCTACGGATTGCAGCTTCCCGCCGGCGGGGCGGTACTGGTGTGGCCCGACCCGGTAACGGTCGCGCGGCACCCGGTATTCGATGCCGACGACATCGCCAACGGATGGACCGGCGCCGAGTATCGGCGCGGCGCCAACGCATTGGTGGGGAGGCTGATGCGGATGCTGGGCCCGCTGTCGGTGGTCGCCGCCGGTACGAATCAGTTGCTCGCCGACGCGAACCGCGCTGTCGCCGACGCCCGACGCGAACAGCGCGAGACAGACTTCAGGACGCAGGTCGAGCTGGCCGCCGCCGCCCCGAACACCGAAGCGGAACGTCGAACTTCGCCGGCTTCTTCGCACCCGCGAACAAGACCTCGAGGATCTCGTCGAATACACCGATCAAGAGGTCGCCGGTTTGAAGGCGCAGATCGAACAACAGCGTCTCGAGTACGCCCGTTCGATCGCCCAGATGTTCTCCCGCCAACCCGACGCCGAGGTCGCCACCGACGCCGACATGGACTGGGATGACGCGCCCACCCTTGACAGGGCCGACCTGGGGCAGCTGGCCCGGTTCTTCACCGACGCCTCCGGTGGGGCAATCTTGTTCTCCGACGCCGCGCTGGCGGGGTGGAAATCCAGCGGCTACCCGAATTCGGCCAAGATGCGCGACCAGCTCATCCGGCTCGCCCAGGCCGCCGTGGCGTGGCGCGACGCCGAGGGCTCGGTCGGCGGACGCCTCGAAGACTGGTTCAAGAACAACCACGACCTCACCTTCGCCGCCACCGACATCACGCTGCGCCACAAGAAGATCCACCAGTTCAGCTTCGAAGGCACCACATGCTGTCGAGAACCCCACATCAAACTCGACGACCACGTCTGTCCCAGCGAAGTGGGCCGAATCTATTTCGCGCACGACATCGACAAACTGCGGTTCATCATCGACCACGTCGGCCTGAAGCTATACGGACTGAAATAATGCCCACCCAGCAAAATGCACCGAGGCCGGATTGCACCCCTGAAACAGTTCGGGTGAAAGCACCTGGCCATGTCGGTAACGGCGAGTAGAAATCTGCTGTGAGGAGGTGAACATGGCGACCGACAGCGAATCTGACCTGAAGGGCCGATGGAAAACCCTGCAGCTACTCGGCCCGGTATTCGAGCTGCTCAACCGCGCCGCCCCGCGCGCCGACATCGACCACCGCAGCTACGACCTGGCGCAGCTGGCGCTGCGGCTGATCGACTACATCGTGCAACACCAGGCCAGCCTCGAAGGCTCGGTCAGCCTGAACGCGGCCACTGACCACCTCACCCAGATCGCACGGCGGATGCATCCGACCGACCCCGCCCGCCCCTACACCAAGGTCGCCCGCCTGGTTTTCAACACCGTCTTCAACGACGGCCGCCCCCACGAGGCGACCTGGCTGGAACCCGACCGCGACGGCGCCGCCCATCAAGATGTGTTCCGTTTCCGGCTGCTTCGGATGGTGGACAGCGAATCCGGCGCCGCGGTGACCGCAACCGACGAGGCGATCCTTCTCTACCTGCAAGCGCTCAACACCGACCTGGCCGATCGGGCCCTGGCGCTGAAGTTGATGGTCGAAATCCAGATGAACGCCGGCGAATTCGACAAGGCGCTGGAATCGGCCCGCCAGGCCACCCGCACCGCCCGCGGCCTGTCGGCCAGTCTGCGGGAACGGTTGGCCGACACCCGCCGCGACATCGGCATCGTCGACTGGCACGGCGAGATGCCGGGCTGGCTGGCAGGTGTTCACTCACAGATCGTTCAGCAGATGGAACGCGATCGTCAGCTGATGGAGCTGGCGGACCTAGCCAGCGCCGACCCCGACGCCGAAGACGCGTGCAAGAAGATCGCCGAAGAGGTCCGTGCCGGCGCCGACGTGTGGACCCGGCTCGAACGCCATGTCATGCATGCGATCCCAGTGTTCCTCGAGGCGCAGAAAACGCAGCGGTTCCGTCCACGCGGACTGGCCGCGGCGATCGACATGGGGCGCGACATATTCGAGCCGGCCATCGCCACCACCGGCGACGCGATTCTGCATCGTGGTGTGGGCGTGCTGGTAACAGGAGTCGCCGCCCCCCCGACGCCGGTGTGCTGGGGGATGGGGGATTTGACCGACCTGCTTTTCAAGGCGCCCGCCACCTACGATCGGCGCGACCCCGAAGTCGACGACCCAGGAGAGCTCGGTGAGCCGCCCGACGATTCCATCCCCGCTGATGTCGCCGCCTGTGCGGCCGACGTATTAAGCCTGGCCACGCGGCGCCCCACCCGCATCTCCGAACTCCTGCAAGTCGGCCGCGCCCGCGCAGCCGAGGTGTCCGATCAGACCCGGCTGCTCGACGTGCTGTGGGGGGCAGCCCTCTGGGTGTTCGTGGCCGGCGATGACCGCTCGACCGATGACCACCCCCACAGCCCAGGCCTCGTCACCGCGATCCGCACCCTCACTGCGGCCGACGATGGACAGACCCTTGACGACGAGCGGTATCAGGGCCCGGATCTGACCGTGGCGCGATCGGTCGCGCTTGATGCGATGGACCTGGAGGCCCTGCGACCGTGAACCACGCCGACATCGCGGCCGCCGCCCGGCTGCTGCGCCACGCATTGACCCCCAAGGAGCGGCCAACACCAGCAAGCCAATACCGCGAACTGCTGGACCGCTACCAAACCGACATCGCGTTCGCCGAAATCGTCGAACGCATCGCAGAAGGACTCGGACTCGACGTTCACCAACCCAGCCAGCTCGGCCTGCTCATCTCCGGCCACATCGATTCACCGTTCGGCGTCACCCTCGACAACTGCGGGCTGCCGCTGCGCAAGAGTGGCGACGACCGACTGCAAGATCGGCGCTGCTTCGGCCTGGTGCTCATCGCCCTGATCACGCACGCCTACCCCAACGGCGAAGCGCTGATCGACCCGACCAACCGGCCGGTGCGCGCAGCCGAAGTGGAGCGCTTCCTGGAACGGCGCATCAACCAGCTTGCCGGGCTCGACAGCGACCTCGGGGAACCGGAAGCTCAGCTCAGCGAGGCGGCCCAAACCTGGCAGGACCTGCCCTCGATTCTTCGCACCGAAACCGGCCGGCTGGGCCGCTACTGCCGACGCTGGTATGTCGAAACCACGTTGTCCTTCCTCGTCGACCAGGGCCGCGCTCGCCGGGAACCGACACTGGACCACGAGACCGGCGAGGCATACCTGCTCAACGATCGGTTCCGCATCGGGCTGGCCGATGTCACCGAATCGCTCATCGCTGAAATGAGCACCCCGCCAGCGGATTTAGAGGCCACCTGATGTTTCGACTGCGACGCTTCTACCTCGACTCGTGCGGCGTGGCCGACAACCGGTTCTCCAATCTGATGGTCGACCTCACCGACATGTCCGGCCAACCCACCGACGCCATCGTCTGGTTACGAAACGGGGCCGGCAAAACCACGATGCTGTCCCTGCTGCTGGCGCTGATCCTGCCCGACCGCCGCGACTTTTTGGCCACCCGCACCAAACACCGTTACCTGGAGGACCTGATCCTTGCCGACGACACCGCCCATGTGGTCGCCGAATGGGTCGGCCCCGAGGGCGAACTGCTTCTCACCGGCGCGGTCTACGAGTGGGAAGGCCGGATCCGCCCCACGGACTACAGCACCAAAGGAAAGGACCGGCTGCGACGAACCTGGTGGTGCATCACCCCCGACCCTGACATCGACGGCGCCACCCTCGACGCCCTGCCGTTCACGTTGCGCACCCGCGGAAACTACGACCGCGACAAGTTTTGCAGCCACATCCACGGCCTGGCCGCACAAGGCGTCAACGCCGTCGTCGCCAGTCAGTCGATTACCGAGTGGCACACCGCCTTACGGGAGCGTCGCTTCGACCCCGAGCTGTTCCGCTACTTCACCGAAGTGAACGCCGCCGAAGGCGGTATCGACGGACTGTTCGGCGGGATCGACTCCCCAGGCGCATTCGTCCGATACCTGCTGAAGTTCGTCGGCGATCACCAACGCGTCGAACCCGTACGAGATCTGTTGAAGGACACCGCCGCCGAGATCCGCAAGCAGCCGATCTACCTCGCCGAGAAAGAGTTCTGCGAACAGGCCCAATCAAGGGTCGTAACGCTGGGAACCGCCCAGCAGGAGCTCGACGAAGCAGGCCGCACCAATGACGAGGAACGAGGCCGCGCTGCCCAGTTCAAACGCGCACTCCTCGACGAGGCTGCCGCGGCCGAGAAGCGCCGAGACAACGCCCAAGTGCGCCTCGGTGTAATCGAAGAGGTGCTCAGCGCGATCCGCAGCACCACCGACCTATGGCGCTTCCGTGCAGCCCACTACCGGATGAAAGCAGCCGAATTTCGTCTCGAGTCAGCCCGTGCCGCGGCCGACAAGGCCCGCGACCGGGAGGAGGCCGCCGCGCTCGACGTGACAGCGTGGACAGCCGTCGAACACCACATGCAACTTCAGCGGCGCAAGCAGGCGCTTGCCACCAAAGAGAAAGCGCTGGAGGAGAAGACCCGCGAGGCGCGCCCACTGCAGGACACGGTCGACCAGGCCCGCGCCCAGCTCGCCGGGGCGCTGCAGCGCGACATCAGCGCGGCGCACATCGAAATCACCGACCTCGGCGCCCAGATCGAAACCCACAACGAGCTCGCGACCGCGGCACACGAGGAGTGGAAAGCTGCCGAACGCCTAGGGCTGCAACTCGACAGTGAGCGAACCGCCCTCCACAACGCCATGGCGGACTTCGACAAGCAACGTCAACAACTGGTGGAATCCGGCGTGCTTGGCGCCGAGGAATCCCTGACCCCAGCAGAAGCTCGGCTCGCCAAGGCCGCCAGCGACGCGCGCGCCGAGGTCGAGCGGCTCGAACACAAACACGAAGCTGCCGAATCCGAGATCGAGCGCGCGGCGACACGATTGGAAGCCGACGCCGAAGCTGTGTCGGCGGCCCGTGACGACCACAGCCAGATCCAGGGCGAGCTGGACAAATTGTCGAAACGGTCACAAGAGCTGGCGGACAGCGCCCGGCTGCGCACGCTGCTGCAGACCGATGTCGTTGATCTTGACCACGCCGCCGACGACGCCCTCACCAAACTCGACGAGGCAATCGCCGCGGCCGAGGGCGAGTTGATCGAACTCAAGGAAGCGATCGCCGCCGGCGAACGGGCCATCCACGCCTTGCGCACCGACGGGCTGCTCCCGCCGCGGCTGCAGGTTCAGAAAGTCCTCGACGAACTTGAGGCTGCCGGCATCTCCGCGGTATCGGGGTGGCGCTACCTCGCCGAAAACATCGACGCCGCCGACCATGCCCGCCACGTCGCCGAACTGCCCGCCGCCGTCGACGGCGTCATCGTCTACACCGACAACCTCAGCCACGTGGCCTCCTTCGTGCGCGCCCCGGTCGATGAAGCTGTGGTTCTCTCACCCGCCGGCGTGTTCGACGGCCACCCAACACCGCAGTTCGTCCTCGGCCCCGCACCAGCGCAACACGACAAAGCCGCCGCGGTTCACGAACTGGTGCAACGCAACACCCGCCACGACACCCTTGTTGAACAGCGCGACCGGCTCGACCGCCAGCGCACGGCCGACGACACCTTACGGTCAGCCGTTCGCGCATTCCGCGCCGACCTACCCGACGACGGCATGGACGGGCTGCGCGCCCGCACCGCCGCCGCCGAACGTGACCTCGCGAACGCCCGCCAGCGCGCCACGCCACCACCAAACAACACCTCAATGAATTACGCAGCGGCCTGCGGGAACTGAATCGCACTCTGGCCGACCAACGCGCGCACGCCATCCGCCTCCGCGCCGTGCTGCCGACCGTCGCCGCGCTCAGCGCGAAGGAACGCGACGACATCGCCCCCGGCAAGGTGCGCTTGCAGGCCATCCCCACCGATATCGCGCGCGCCGGCGAGAAGGCCCACCGCGCAGAAACTCGCCGAGCCGATGCAGAACTGGCCGTCACCGGCCTGACGCGCCGACAAGAGCAGCTCACCGAGAAGCGGGGTAAGTGGCAGGCCAAGCTCGAACCCCTCCCGGCGCCGGTCGCCACCGACATGACCAGGGAAGCCGCCAGCGACGCGGTGGAATTCGCCGAAGAGCAACTACGCCAGAAGTTTCCCGAAGAGGCCTTGCGCGGCCTCGTGGATCAGGCGCGCCAGGAGGTGGAGAACGCGGCGCAACAGTGGGGGAGCAACACCGACGAGGTACAGGCCCGCGCGCTCGAGTTGGCCCAAACCACCGACGCCGTCGACCCGGCATCGCGGGCGGCCGCCACCCAACGGGCAAACGCAGAAGCACAGCTCGCGGGCCAAGCACTCGGCGAAGCCAACACTGAATTCAACACAGCAAGCCAAGAATTCGAGGACGCCAAGCAGCAAGCCATCACCCGCCGCCGGCAAGACAGCGAACTGATCGACCCGGCAGACCAGGAAGACGCCGAACGGCTCGTCGCCGAAGCCGACCACGAACTCGGCCTGTGCGAGATCAAACGCAATCGCGAAGAACAAAACCTTAGGACCGCTGAGCAAGAAGCCGCGGCGCAGGCGGGCCGTGCTCAGATGCTCGCCGACCAGGCAGCACTGCTACAGAAGATCGAGCCCGCCGACGCCGCCGACGTAATGCTGCCCGCCCTCGACAGCGACATCCGTGCAACGGTCGCGCGACTAGTCGACGACCTCGAAACCGCAAACGATCTGCTCGCCCAGGCTCAAGACAAACTCGACGCGGGTGCTGACGCCCTGCGCCAGTGGGCCAGCGCCGACAAATACGCCAAGGTCGCCGAAGACGAACACGGCCGCGCTGTTCACCAACTTCGCGAAATGTTCCGCGACAAGGCCAGCGTGCAGCGCGTGGCCCAAACCGCCGACGAGTTGGCCCACGACCTTCGTGTGCGCACCCAGGCCATCGCGCAGCAGCTGCAACAAGTCGAACAACACAAAGACAACGTCGGCACCAGGATGACCCAACTGGTCTCCGATGCACTCACCGTTATCCGCCGCGCCTCAGCGCTGTCGGAACTGCCCGCCGGCATCGGCAACTGGGATCACCAGCGCTTCCTGGACGTCGCCGCCAAGAACCGCCCCACCCACGACCAAATCAAGCTGCGGATAAGCGATCTGATCGACAGGATGGTCAACGCCGGCAACATCCAAATCGATCCCGCAGAGCTGCTGTGGATGGCAACAGAAGCCGCCGTCCCCAAAGGATTCAAAGCCACCGTGCTCAAACCCTCACCCGACCAACTCACAGATCGAACCCCCGTCGCAGACATGCGCAAATGGTCAGGCGGAGAGAACCTCACCGCCTCCCTCGTGCTGTTCTGCGTGTTGGCGCGGCTGCGCGCCGAAACCCGCACCAACGACAGGGCCGGCTCGGGCGGCGGCGTACTGCCCTTGGACAACCCAGTGGGTAAGGCCAACTACCTGCCGTTTCTCGACCTGCAGCGAAAGGTGGCCCGCGCCAACGGGGTCCAGCTGGTCTTCTGGACCGGTATCGGTGACCTCGGCGCGGTCACCACATTCCCCCGGATCGCCGCCATGCACAAGCGGCCATCGAAATCGCGCGCAGGGCGCGCCTACGTCGAGGCCGACAGCGACAAATCCCGTCAAGTCCTCGACGTCGTTTCCGCGGTCCGCCGTGAACCCTGAACCCATCCTCGCCGCCGCCATCCTCGCCGCCGTCGAGGCCCACCCCACACGTCGAATTCCGCTGCAAACCCTGATGAAGGCTGCCGCGGCCGTCGACCACACCGCGGCAGTCACCGTCGGCTGGCGAACTCGTATCCACACCGCTATCACCGACCTCGCCGCCGACAACCACATCGCCCTACCGAAGACCAAGTGGGACCACCGAGGAATCCCCGCCCTGCCGCAATACGTCACCCGCCCCGCACCGCCCAAACCAAGCCGCGACGTCAAGCAGGCACCGGTATGGCATGCCGAACTGACGTGGGCGGCCGAACTCGTTGATGCACACCGCCTTTCGGCGGCAGATCAGCACTTCCTGACCCAGATCAACGGCTGGCTACCCAGTCGACGCGGTGTCTACGTGCCCCTTCGCGAACGATCACTGGAGATCTTCGGCCACGAAAAACTCCTCGAGACCCGGATCAGCGGGCCCCTGTTCACCCCGACCCGGCTGACCTTGGACCTGTTGCAGACCTACCTGTGCTGGCCGAACGTGGAACGAACCGGCGCCGGCCCAGGCGACTGGCTCATCGTGGAGAACTACACCACCTACCACTCGCTCGGATGCCGCGCGTGCGAACTGAGCTTCGACGGCCAGATCATCTGGGGATCCGGCAACGGAGTGAATACCCGCCTGGCCGCGCTGGCCGCCCAACCGGCACGGCCGCCGCGCCTGTACTACTTCGGCGACATCGACGCCGGCGGATTCCGTATCGCCAAATCAGCTGCGGCCAAGGCCGAACAACTTGGCCTGCCACCACTGACCCCGGCCCGTGGCCTCTATCACCTCACCGCCACACGCGGCACGCCGCGTGCTGATAAGACGTCGGCGAAACTCGATCCCACCGGCCGACAGTGGGTGGCGCAATGGATCGGCCGGCGGCACGGTGACGGCATCACCGACATCCTCGCCGCTCACCAGCGGGTCGTTCAAGAATCCGTCGGCAAAGAAGTCCTGGCGGGTACGTCGTTGAGTGACTGGTTTTGACCAGGATTCGGCACTTCGGTGCACAGTATCTGTGTCCATCTTTCAGGTCGTCCGGCGATCGTGTGTTCCGCCCGCCTAGAGATCCTGGCCTCGCGTGAATGGTCCGGGGGCCAGTGACGCTTGAGGCCGGTGAGTAGGTTTCTGTGTAGGTCAACGATGCCATCGACTTTGATGGTCCGGCATCGCCACGTCGCGTGAATCGTCTGGCTGACTGGCCATGCCGAGATGTCACGCAGGGCCTCGTGGAGGATCGCTGCCTGGGATCGCAGTTCGGTGTCTTGGTCGGGCAGCTTGACGATGGTGAGGGTGACGAGGTCGGCGGGACCGGCGAGCCAGTACGAGGCCATTTCGGGTGCTGCTGGTGTCGTCGGATTGATCGGCGCGATCCGCGAGTCCACGCCCTGTGTTCAATGCGGCCGCCACGTCAGCGGCCCCTGGGGGCGCAGGCCGTTGGCCTGCCGCAGGCATTCGTATGCGTCCTGAAAGAGCGTCGCGTAGGAGTGGTCTATCTCCGTAGTCTTCGTGCGCCATCGCTGAAGTTCGGTGGAAGGAAGCCCGTAAGGTGGCGGAGCGTAGGCGAGGTCACCTCCGGTGAAGTGCTCCCAGAATCGGCGCGCCACATCGTGGACGTCATGTTGGTCCCCACTCGACATGTCGAACCCGGCCTCGTGGATGGCTCGAACGAGGCGGCTGGGATCGTCGGCGATGATCCGGCGCAGCTGGTAGTCGATGGGCGGCGGGTCGCGCCGGAGTTGTTCTCGCAGCGCGGTCAGTGACGCAAGCGCCTCCTCCCATCGACCGCTGCGAACGATCTGACGCCAATACCTGGTGACTGGTGTGGACATGTCTTTGGGCAAGCCGAGATCCAGCGCGATGAGTTTCCACGACCGGACGTCACCCATTTTCGCTAGTGCCATGGCCTGGGCTGCGGTCTCAATGTCGAGTGGTGCCGTGCTGCTGTGCCAGATTGTGTTGGGCCACAACACTTGTGGAATCCAAGCTGGGGTTGGCTCGGGTAGTTCGGGATAATACTCGGGCAGCCGCAGCCAGGTGCGGTAGTCCTGGTTCTCTCGGATCGGGTAGCGCGGCCAGCGGCTGCCGCAGCCGAGCATGAGTTGCGTTGTAGGACTCAGTGACGGCACCAGAGCATGAATGCGGATCGCGGCCAGTAATGGGTTGCGCGGCCGGCGCAGGATGACGTTGTCCGGGCCGATCGGGGTGATAGGGCTGGGTTCAGCCGGCCAATGTCGTCGGCTTTGCGTGCAGCGTCGGTGGCGGTGCGGCCGGACAGGATTGTGTGACAGTCGCGCAGCGCTCTGGTGAGTTTCGTGCGGTCGTAGCCGGTGTGAACAGCGCGAGAATGTCCAGTGATTCGTCAAGCAGCTCGCAGATGGCATCGAAGGCGATCGTGGCGGTCACCTCGATACCGGCGATGGTGACCGTGCTCTTGGGGTCTAGGAAGTACTGCTCGCACAGGTCGGTGATGAACTGCTGAACGCTGACCAGATCCGCGTCTACTTCGTAGACCTCGACCTTGCGCAGGTCGTAGTCGCAGAACCGGGCGCCTACCCCCACCCGATCATCGGGTCCGCGGGGGCGGCGGATCGCACACCGGCACGGTGAGTTCGCCGGATTCGATAGCCATACGGTCGTCGACCATGGAGCTCCCGCAGCGGGGGCATGCTCTGACCAGCAGGCACGAATGTTCGACACAGGCAAGGGCGAACACGTTGGACCACTGACGTTTCCAGAGCGGGTTGGGTTCGGCGAGGCACTGTGGACAGTAGGAGGAACCCGCGAGCACGGCACGCCGAAGGCCCCTGTACCGCTGGACGTAGTCCGACAGTGCGGTGTTGGGATGGATGCGCCGTACCGCGGCACGCACCTCATCGATGGCGCCACCGAGCAGGTGCGCCAGTTGGTCGGTGTGTCGGCTAACAGCAGCGGCGAATTGTGCCGGCCGTCGATGTGCCCGTCGACGGCCGGCCGTGGCCAGCAGCGCCCGCGGCGTGATCCCGTAACGCAGCGCCGCCCGCATCAACCACGATCCGATAGTTTCGTCGGGCCCGATCGGTACACAGATGGGCCACCGGTCGATGTCATAGCCGCCGGGGATGGAGCGAAGCCGGCGCGGATGGAGCCGCTGTTCACGCGGTGCGGCTGCTGACTTGGGCCGC
The DNA here is from genome assembly GCA_963770125.1 of uncultured Actinomycetota bacterium. Taxonomy (GTDB): domain Bacteria; phylum Actinomycetota; class Actinomycetes; order Mycobacteriales; family Mycobacteriaceae; genus Mycobacterium. The sequence goes on from CAVYPI010000117.1 coordinate 25,318, forward strand.
ATTGTCGATGGTTGTGGCGGCGATCAGCTCGACCGTGATCGTCTCGGCGCCTGAGGTGATGGCCAGATAGCTCACCCGATCGAGCAGATTGGTTAACGACGCGATTCGGCCCTGGGTGCGGCGGTGGAGCTCCTTGGCATGATCAACGAGCATGCCCGGACGCGCGTCGGCCAACTTGATGTGGCCTTCCATCGCTCTTAGCAAGCCGATCCAGCCACGCATACCGGCGTTGGTGTCGATGGCAAACGGGGCCACCGGCAGCGGGTCGCCCGTCGACTGGTTTGGGCGTAGGCGGCTTGTTCACCGACGAGACCCTCATCGAAGAACCGTTTTCGCGCAGCTGGACGCCGACATAGATGAACGTGGCGGCCATTTCGTTGGACAAGCCCTTGAGATGATTCGAGACATCGACGCCGTTGCGATGGCGAAAGTTGATGAAGTGGAGATCG